>CAYWKU010000021.1:25783-56569 GCA_964459325.1 uncultured bacterium
TCTTAGCCGGGCTCTTCTTGGCTGTTGTCTTCTTAGCCGGGCTCTTCTTGGCTGTTGTCTTCTTAGCCGGGCTCTTCTTGGCCGTGGATTTCTTAGCCGTGCTCTTCTTTGCAGGGCTTTTCCTGGCCGTTGTCTTTTTGGCCGTCGCCTTCTTCGCTGCAGTTTTCCTTGCGGTAGTCTTCTTTACACCGGTTTTCTTTTTCGCTGGTGACTTTTTTGAAGACTTTGCTGCTTTCTTTACCGCCATACTGCATCCTCCTTTCTGGTTTTGCGGGACAAGGAGACATTTTCTAATTCAACCGGCGAGTTTTAATGTCTCCTTTTCTTAAAACCGTCCCCATTTAGTGTGCAATTATACATACCATATCTTGTATGTCAATACCTAAATCCACCATATCTTGATTTTTTCTTCACAGACCCATTTGACTCCTCAAAAGCTCAGACGGTAGTCGATGACTTTATAAACACTCCAACTTGAAGTCGCGAGCTTCTGAAACCTGCGTGAAACAGGCTTATAACGACGTTCCTTACAAGAACTTTAAAAAGAAAACAAGGAGTGAATTGAACTTGTTTTTTTCACAAACTCTCATTTTTGCACAATAAAAAAAATTTTTTCTATGCGGGAAAAAAAAGAAAAAAACACGCCGGCAACCCATATACGCACTCAGTTGTTCCCGGGTCTTTATTTCAGCCGCCACTTTGCGTGAGAGGCACAATCAATCGGGAGGATACAAGCCGGTGATTTCATCGAGATAAATCGTGCCCGAAACATCGTCGGAGCGGCGGGAATTCTTTAGAACGTAAATGCTCTCCAGCGTCACGGGGAATTTCTCCTCCGCGTTTATCTTCGCCGTCGCCCAGTGCCAGTAACCGATGGACAACGTGCCTTTGTCGAAAGCGACCGTGCGGCGAACCGAGTCGGCGTTTCTGTATGCCAGGCGAAGTCGATTGTCGCTGCCGTCGCCCATGAGCCATACCCGCACCCCCATCGCCGCCCCCAGGTCGAGGCTGGTTTTGCAATATGCGGCCTCGGTCCGGTCCGCTTCACTGAAACGGTATTTCAGCTTTCCGCTTCTGCGCCCGTTGTGAGCCTCCTCACCGGTGATGTTGAAAGAGCCTGCTACAAGCTCGTCCGGGTAGGAGTCGAATCGCCATACCGACATTTTCTCGAAATCGTCGAGGAGATTGCCGATGGCGCCTACGGTAACCTCCGCCACCCCGGATTTACCTCTCAACCTCGCAATAACCCGGCCTTTTTCCAGTTGATTGTTCGCCCTGAACCGGCCCGAACTGTCCACGTGGCCTATATTTCCCTCGACGTCCCAGTCCGGAAGGGAATCGTAATCTCCCACAAGTGGCAATCCCCGTTGGTCCATGGCAACATACCGGAACCTGAGCCTATCACCCCTGAACAGGCGGGCGTTTTCAGGATAAATCCGAAAAAGCGGCGGACTTTTATGCACCCGGACATTTATCTCTTCCAATATGCCCATTATCCGCGCCGTTATTTTTCCTTTCGCAGGAAGCGAACCGCTTGTGAAAACCCCTTCCGGCGAGACATCGCCTATCTTTTTATCCGCCCTCCAGACGACGTCACCGGGCAGACCAACGGGGTTGTAATTTCTGTCCTTGCCGAGGGCTTCGAGCCTTACGGTTTGCTCCGTTAAAATACTGAAATCGCCGGGCCTGATGAACAACCGCTCCAGTTTGCCCGTCCGGGGAGCGGAGGAGATTACCGCCAATGCGTTGGACACGGGCCTTTCGACGCCGTCGCTGACCCGGTTGCAAAGCTCCCCCCGTATCCACATTGTGCCGGAGCCGCCCCCATCGAGGTTCAGGGCTTTGTCGCATTTCATTCTCAACATTAACTCCCCGAGTTCATGAAGGGTCATCCCCCGGCTCCACTCATCACTCCTGCCGTCCACCACCGCCATGTAAATTTCCTCGTCGTTATATCCAATCGCGGCGCGGGGATGCCTGTCTCCACCGGGCCGTTGCAGATTTCTACCCCCTTCCACCAGTAACGGGCCTCCACCGACGGCGGAGCGAACCGGGGCCTCCGTACCCACATGCTCGAAACCGAAGGACACCTTATTTCCCTTTTCGAGGCGACCGAGCAATTGCGCCGGGGCCCCCTTTGCCAAAATTATCGCTCCATCGAAATTCATGTTCGTCGAGCCGTGTGCCACTTTCACAACTTCGGCGCCGTATCCGGTTCCTGCGCGGAGCCTCCAGCCCTGACCGGCGCCGCGGGAGCCTGAAAGTTTCAAAACAACCGCCGTGGCATCCGGCAGTTGCGGAAGTTTCCTTCCGAGGCGCGGCGTGTAAAGACAAACGCCCTCTTCCCACAAGGGACGGTTAACGGCGTCAATCCGGACAGAGCTTTTGCCCGGGATATTCAGCCTGCCTTCAAATCCAACTCCGGTGATATCCGGCTCCCCAGATTCGTATATAACGAAGGCCGGGCGGGGCAGGTCGCCCTTTTTGTCGCGGCGGCAGGTTATTATCTCACCGCGCATCACCATGACGCCGACGGGTATCCCCTCCCAGCGGCCCTTGAGAAAAAAATCTCCGTTTATGGCCGCCACCGGATACGCGCTCCGGGAAGTGAGTATTGCCGCCTGAACGCTTACCGGCTCCAGACCCTTCAGAAAACCGTCCCCTATGACCGGCCTTACAACTATATATTTATTGGCGCGCGACAGCCTGATGACATCCAAATTGAGCGGCTTGAAAGGGTCGGCAAAGTGATAGTATATCGCGCCGGGGGCAATGGATTCCTTTGCGGTGCGTTGATAGAGAGTTTCATCGGAGGCTGGGGGAAGCGAACGGAAGATAAACAGGGCCGCGACTATCAGGGCGACTGCCCGGAGGGAGTTTCTCAGCCCGAACGCCGGGGAGATTTTCTTCATTTATTTCCCCTATTTTCTAAGCGTGTCCACTTCCTTGTAGTTCATACTGTAGCCGTGTTTTCGGTACCACCTGATGTAGGTTGATAATGACCATTTATACTTAGGTATGTAATAATTTACAATAGTATGACTATTTTTCCATTCTTTTTCGAGCTCAGCTATGCGCTTCTTTCGCTTTTCCGGGTCGTTATAATCCTCTTTTTTAACTTTCTTCTCGAAATCCGGCATGTTTTTCTCTTCGAATGTCCTTTTGCCGTAGAAAGGGTTGGCCATGTAGCGTCCCACTGACCGGCCGGGCAGCACAAACCTCTCCAACCCCTTTTCAAAATCGAGCGTCTCATAGGTTTCATACAGCTTTTCGGCATGGTCGTAAGTGAGGTCGGTTTCCACAATTTTCAAACCCGCTTTCATGCACTGGCTGAACAGCACCGGCCTCCTCAGGAACATGTCCCGCGTGTAAGCGAACACCCTTTTCATAAACAGCTGATGCCTCTGGCACCGCCTTCTGTCCCCTCGTGGGAGGCTGCGAAAGCGGAGCCACTTGAGCAGGTTTTCACCGCTGGCCAGGAAATTTTCCGCTCCTATCAACCTGCCGTCATCCGTCAGTTTCTTGATAACGTCCACCGTGGTCAGGAACGTCTTGAAATCCACCACAATATAGTTGTCGATTTTGAAATCCAGAAAATCCTCCAGCACGGCTTTCGCCGTCTTAACCCCGCCGTAGGCAAAGGCGTGGTTGAGCTTATCCGCCCTGCCGTTAACCCGGGTCAAAGTATCTCTGGGCACGCTGAACAGGGTAACCCTGTCGGATTCGCAGTGGATTATCAGGATAACGTCGCTCCGACCCTTCTCGTCGGAATTTTCACGGTCTATTCCGAAAATAACAAGGTCGTAGTACTTGTCGTCGCCCCTTTTCTTGCCCACGGTCACATCGGCGACAACCAGCAGGCAGAACAGGGTAACGAGGGCGATTACGATTCCGGAGTGTCGGCGCATGTTCAGAGTTTTTCCTCCGGGGTACTGTAGCTTTCCGGCCCGAGCCGGTCTTCGTAGATTTCCGGCTTCTGACTCGGAAGCTCCCCCGTAAAAGCATCCGGCCCGGGCGGCCGGTTACTTATTTTTCGTATAATTTCCAGGCTCTTCTTTTGCACTTCGGTCTTCGGACCTTCGATGTTTATGTACACCAGCACCCCCGCGATTATGAGCGCAACCGCTCCCACGAGCGCTCCGGCGACAACAGCCAACCATTTCAGTGCTTTTTTAATCACGGCTAAAAAGCTAAAGGCAATCGCTTGCGGTTACAACCGCCCTCCTGATTTCCGGCTATCGGGGCATCTTTCGCACCCTTACAAGGAAGGCGGGGTTACAAATCCCGCGCCATGTTGTACCCGTCGTGAACCGCGCTTACTATTTTGCGAGGCTCCAAAGCGTCCCCGACGCCTATCAGATACAAGTCGGTTTCCTTAAGCTTATCGTAAAGTTTTCTCCGCGGAGCGGAGCCCACGGCCTTGACTACCGCGTCGGCGGGGACTGATTCTTCCTTTCCGTCCACCTCTCCGACGACCGCGTCCTTTTCAATCCGCAAGACTTTGAAATTATTGATGAATTTCACGCCGAGGTTCTTCAGGGTCTGCAATACCACCCACTTGGAGCCGGGCCCGATGTTGTGCCCCATCTTGGGCAACATCTCCACCTGCGTGACGTCCTTGCCGGTGTGAGCCAGGTGCATCGCCACGTCGCAACCGGTGCCGCCCCCGCCGATGACCACCGCCTTTTCACCCTTTACCGGCTTACCGCGCATTACCTCCCACGCATCCGTCACATGCTCACTGTCTATGCCGGGAAACTCGGGGCAAGCGGGTTCGGCCCCAGCCGCGTAAATAACCGCGTCGGGGTTTTCCGATTTAATCAAATCTACGCTCGCCTCGGCGCCGAGTCTTACATCCACCCCCAACTCATCGAGGATGGCCCTGTAATATTCCGGCGCCAGCGCAAATTCGCTGAAATCCGGGGTGCCGGCGGCCAAATTGAGCTGTCCGCCCAGCTTGTCCTCCTTCTCGAAGAGCACAACTTCGTGCCCCCGCAGCTTTGCGGTACGCGCCGCCTCACATCCCGCAGGACCGCCGCCGACTACCACAACCTTCTTCTTTTCGGAAGCCGGCCGGATTTCGCCGACGTCCGCTTCGCGGCAGGCTTCGGGGTTGAGGGAACAATAAACCCGGGCCCCGGTGAAGAGGCTGTCCAGGCAGTTCATGCAGGCTATGCAGCGTCGTATGAGGTGAGGTTTGCCTTCCTTTGCCTTGTTGGGGAAGTCCGGGTCGCACACCAGGGCCCGCGCAAGGCTCACCATGTCCGCCCTGCCCTCCTTCAAAACCCGCTCGGCCAGCTCCGGCTCGTTTATGCGATTCGAGGCCGCCACCGGGGCTTTCTTCAGGGCGCTCTTTATTTCCTCGGCCATCCACACGTAAGCGCCGCGCTCGACATTCATCGTAAGCATTGGCACCCGCGCCTCGTGCCAGCCGGCGGTCACGTTGAAGGCATCGGCCCCCGCCTCTTCCCAGATGGCGGCGAACTCCTTCATATCCTCTATCCGGTTGCCGCCGGGGATAAGCTCGTCCCCCACCATCCGAATCCAGATGGGGAAGTCGTCGCCGAGCTTCTTGCGGGCGGCTTCCATTATTTCCCTGCCGAACCTGGCGCGGTTTTCCAAACTTCCGCCATATTCATCCTCGCGCTTGTTGGTAACCGGGCTCATGAACTGGCTGATAAGGTAACCCGCGCTGGCGATGAACTCGACGGAATCGTACCCCGCTTCCCGTGCCCTCGCCGCCGCGTCGGCGAAGGCCTGCACAATCTCATGAATCTCCTCCACTTCGAGGGGCCGGGGCTGCTCCCGCGAGAAAATCGGAGGCGCCACGTCGGACGCGCTCACCGACTGCCTCTTGGTGAGGAAGGTCAGCTCGTACCGGCCCGGATGCCACAACTGAATATTGGTCTTCGCGCCGTGCTTCTGTATGGCTTCCACCACCTTTTTGTGGCCCTCGATGCGGTCGTCGGAAGCCATGTCCATCCCCTGCACCAGCCCCGGCACCACGCCGCTGATGCCCACGGTAAGCAGGCCGACGCCGCCCCGGGCGCGTCTTTCGTAATAAGCGACGGCCGCCTCGTTAACCTCGCCCATCGCCACGTTGACCGTCAGGGCGGGCATAATCATCCGGTTGGGGATGGTCATGCTTTTTATGGTTATCGGCTCAAACAACTTCTCGAACTGTGCCATGTCGCCTCCTTTTTACCTTACTTTTTCATCATTTTTATGGATATGAAGTTGCCGCAATTGTTCGTATACGTCCATGACGTCCTCCTCGCGATTATGATGAGCGAATCGCTTCTTCTTCCGATATGACGATTACCAGCGCCCCCTTGAGCGCCTTGCGCTGGTCAAGAGAAAAGGCCTGCAATATCTCATCGTTTGCCTGCATACGCAGCTTGCGCAGGGGCGATTTCAGCTCGCGGGCCTTGTCCGTAAGCTTTATGCGTATGGCGCGCCTGTCGGCGGGGTCCTTCTCCCGGTGGACAAGCCGGGCCTTTTCCATCCGGTCTATCAACCCGGTAAGGGTGGCGGAGTCGAACTTGAGAAGCTCGCCGAGGAATTTGGGCGACAGGCCGTCGTTCAGCCAGAGACATTCAAGAATAAGGTATTGGGCGGGAGTAATCCCGTAAGGCTCGAGCAGGGTGCGGAGGCGTTTCTGAGCAGCCTGTGCCGCCCGGGACAAAAGGAAGCAGACGCAGCTTCTGGGGTCTTCGGGATTATCTAGTATGCCATTATCTTGCATGCAAGATATATCTAGAACATTCGGGCCGGGATGTCAACAAGGGCAGGGGCTTCGCCCCTGCACCCTTCATCGCGCTCACGCTTAACATCGAGTCTGCTCAACTTGCTCGTTCGTTCGCGCAAATACCGCAATTGGGTCAGAAACCCCGACCTTCAGGTCGGGGAGTTTCACAATTCTGTTTACAGCCCCGGGCTTCAGCCCGGGGGAACAAATCCCCGGGTTAAAACCTGGGGCTACAAATCAAATGTGAAGCTCCACGGGATAAATCCCGTGGTTTCATTCAGCTTGGACAAGGGGCTTAAGCCCCTTGTCTAACTCACCTCCGTCAATATTCAAGAAAAAAGCGGGAGGCCGCCGTGGCCCCCCGCTTTCCTGCGGTCTGAAAGTTGCTTTTCGGAATCAGGTATTACCTGTAGCCGTCCACCAGGGCGCCGTCCAGGTAATATCCTCCGTCGTCACCGTCGGTGTTGGCTTCGCCGCCGGCAAAATAGACCTTGCCGTTGAGCTTTGTGCCTTTCCATTCGGAGGTCAGCCATGCCCATCCGCCTTGGCCGCCGGTGCCGCTTGTGTCGTCGCCGTCGCCGCCGCGCATGTCAATGTTGCCGTTGATTTTTGCCTGAGCGCCGGCTTCGATGTAATGCCAGTTTCCGCCTTCACCGCCGATGCCGGCGCCGGTGGCGTTACCGCCCCTGGAATTGATGTTGCCGTTGAGAATAACGTCGTAAGTGGAGTAGAGCTCTACATAGTCGCCGTCGCCGCCGTCGGCGTTCCCGGCGGTGCCGTCGCCGCCGGAGGTATCGATGTTACCGCCTATTTTGAGCAGGTCAAAGGCGTAAATTTCCACTTCGCCGCCGTCGCCGCCGCTAGTGGCGCCGTCGCCGCCGCCGATGACGATATTTCGGGGATGGATAAAGTTTGTTTCTCCGACAGATGCATTTCCACTTCCGGCCTCGGCCCCGTAGTAGTCTCCATTCCCGCCGGAGCCGGTTTCACCGTTTCCTCCGCGACCATAAAAGACCGTCTGGTCGATTATAGGCCCGGTCGGCCAGTAGTCGGTGTAATTGCTGGAAGCGTAATAAGTCTCAAGGTAAGCGTAACCGCCTCGGCCACCGGCAACATAGCCGTCGCCGCCGTCGGCCTGAATGGCGCTGTAGCCGTAGAAGAAGATACCGTGGTCGGGTAGGTCTGCATACGCGTCATAACTGCTTTCCGCAGATAAATCGCCTCCATCTCCGCCGTAATAACCGTCTCCTCCATTGAGCGAGATTTTTCCGGTTATCAGGATGGAACCCGGATTGACCTCGTCACTTCCGTAAGCCGCATCATAGCCGACTTCCTTGTAGATATAGAAATCACCGCCGTTTCCGCCGTTGTTGCCCGCGCCGGTGCTGCTGCCGCCGTCGGCCAGTATCTTGGCGGTGCTGCGGATTTCGCCGGAACTGTACATGTAGTACTCGATATCGGCTCCGTCTCCGCCGTCGCCGTCGGTGGCGTTGCCGCCGAGCCCTTCAATCCTGCCGGCCACGGACATTTCGCCCATGTATTCATCATAGCCGGGATAGAAATCTATCTCGTCGGCATCTCCCGCGTCTCCATTGACGGCATCTCCGCCGTTGGCCTGGATGAGCCCCTTGGAATAAATGCTTCCGTAATAGGCTTCAAAGTAGAAGTCCGCGCCGTCTCCGCCATCTCCATCTGAGCCGTTTCCTCCGTTGCCCTTTATGGTTGCAGTATTGTACCAGTGATAATACCCCTCTACGCTCAGATCATAGGCGTCTCCGCCGGTGGCGCCGTCACCGCCGTTCAGCAGTATGGTGGCGCCCCTTGTTATAACGGAGCCGTCGTCGGCATCAAGGTAGCTGGTGTCCTTCCAGCTTGCCAGCCATCCGGCGTCGCCGCCGTCTCCTGCGCCGTCACCGTCGCCACCCGAGGCATCCACGGTTCCATAGACATAATGGTCAGCAGGTCGCCCCTGATACACTTTTCGGAAAATCCTGCCACGGGTGTTAAAGAAACCGCAGGGTGGCCTCGACGTGATACATCGAGGTTGCGTAAGCAACAGGAAATTTTTTCTCCTGCGCCTTCGGCGCCGGGCTTACGCTTCGCTTTAAGCCCGGCTACCCGCTGAATTAAACAAGGGGCTTAACCCTTGTCCGATTGGAAACCCCGACCTTCAGGTCGGGGAGTTTCACAATTCTGTTTACAGCCCCGGGCTTCAGCCCGGGGGAAAAAATCCCCGGGTTAAAACCCGGGGCTACAAATCAAATGTGAAGCTCCACGGGATAAATCCCGTGGTTTCTTTCAGCATGGCAGGAGCAGGGTGGCCCACCCACTGAAAGTGGGTGGGTTTACCGGTTAACAATAGAATGGGTTACACATGACGTTAACCTGTTCACTTCGTTCACCCATCCATCTCTCGATGGATGGGCCACCCACGGGATAAATCCCGTGGTTTCTTTCAACCTGGACAAGGGGCTTAAGCCCCTTGTCTAACTCACCTCCGTCAATATTCAAGAAAAAAGCGGGAGGCCGCCGTGGCCCCCCGCTTTCCCGCGGTCTATAAGTTGCTTTATGGCCTACGTTTTTACCGGTAACTGTCCACCTGAGCGCCGTCCATATAGCCCAAAAAGGGATTAAATTCAAAATTTAAGGAAAAAATCCGGCATTGGACCGAAAAACCCGGAATTTTCATCCAACAGGGGTATCCCGCTCCGCCCCGGTTTATGCTATGCTTCGGAATAAAAAGGCGAGGACTGAAAATGCAGTGGATAGAGCTGACCAGGGAAGGCCCGGTGGGCGTTTTGACCATGAATTACGAGGCCGAAAACCGCTTCGACCGCAATTTCGTGGGCGACCTGATGGAAGCCTTCGACACCGTCGAAGCCGATGACGAAATCAAGGCCGTGGTAATGACGGGTGGAGCGGAAAAATTCTTCTCAACCGGCCTTCATCTCCAATTCATGGCCGGTCTCGCTCCGGAGGACCTGGTGGAGTTCATAAGGTACTTCAACGGCATGCTGGCGCGGACTTGCGTCTTCCCGAAACCGCTGGTGGCGGCCATAAACGGCCACGCCATCGCGGCGGGGGCGATATGGGCGGCGCACATGGATTTCCGCTACATGAGAGCCGACCGGGGCTGGGTTTCGTTGCCCGAGGTGGACATAAACATCCCCTTCCTGCCGGGAATGATAGCCATATTCCGCGAAGTTATGGCGCCGGGGCCGTGGCGGGAGCTGGCGCTGACCGGAAAAAAGTTCTCCGCGCCGCAGGCGAAGGAGCTGGGCTACATAGACGAGGTCTACGAAAAGGACGAGGTGTTGCCGAAAAGCATCGAGCAGGCGGCCATGCTGGCGGGCAAAAACCTTGCGGCATATGCCGAAATCAAGCGCAGGATGAAGGGGCACGTGGCGCGGATAATCGAGGAGGAAGACCCGAAGTATTACGGCATCATGAAGGACGGAGGATAAGCCTTGACCTCACTCCGCTGATGGTCGATAATATACTCCGAAAATGGCCGGAAAATCGAAAAACAAGGGCCAGGGGCGGCTTCTGGAGTTGCCCTCTAGGCCCGACGATTCAATCGAGAGAGGTTTCATATCGCGCGGTTACAGGCTGGTGGCGGGCGTGGACGAAGCCGGAAGGGGCCCGTTGGCCGGGCCGGTGGTGGCGGCGGCGGTCATATTGCCTCAACCCTGCGACATCGAGGGGATAAACGACTCGAAAAAGCTTTCGCCCCACAGGCGCGAGGCGGTTTACGAAGAAATAATGCGTCACGCGGTCAGCGTGGGAGTGGGCATTGTCGGCCCCGAGCACATCGACCTCGAAAACATACTCCAGGCCACTCTGATGGCCATGAGCGAAGCCGTGGCGGGGTTGAACCCCCAGCCGGAGGCGCTGGCGGTGGACGGCATCAGCCGGATTCCCACATTCATACCACAACGTACGGTAAAGAAGGGCGATTCGAGGAGCGTCAGCGTCGCCGCGGCGAGCATCGTGGCGAAGGTAAGCAGGGACAGGATGATGGAAGTGATTCACGAAGCCCACCCGGGTTACGGATTCAGAGAGCACAAGGGCTATTCCACCGGCGGCCACCTGGAGGCCCTGCGCAGGCTGGGGCCATGCCCGGTGCACCGTAACAGCTTTCACGGGGTAATGCCCGATACGGAAGAAGATTGAGCTTTTCGGCTCAAGGCTGACTACAGATGTCCAGTACCCAACGACCCGCCGGATACATTCGCAGGACAACCGACAGGGTGGCGTTTACCGAGGAGGTTCTGGGTCTCTACCGAGACCTCATCGGAGGCGCCAAGAGGGTGCTTGTGAAGCCCAACGTGGTAAGCCACGAGCAATACCCCACTTCCACTCATCCGGACGTTCTGAGGACCGTTTTGAGCTTTTTGGAGGGCAAGGATTACAAGGTCGCGGACTCGTGCGCAGTAGACCTGCTCAGAACACACCGCACGCTGACACAGCACAGGCTCAATCACGTCTGCGAAAAGTTCGGCGCCGAAATTATCGACCTGCACCAGACGCCCCACTCCACCTACAAATCCTCCCAAATTAACCTGGGCGTGGACCTGAGCAAGACGCCGTTCAATTTCGATTTGATTATCAGCCTGCCGGTGCTCAAATCCCACCCGGTCTGCACGATTACCGGGGCGCTCAAGAACCAGTTCGGCTTCACCACCAAGGCCGAGAGGATAAAGATGCACTCCGGCGTCAAGAACATCCACAAGGCCATAGCTCAGATAAATTTGCTACGCCCGCCGGGGGTGATTATAATGGATGCAGTGGAAACTCTTATCGGCGCCAACGAAATCCGCCACGGCGGCAAGAAAACTCACCTGGGACACATGCTGGCCGGAACCGACCCCGTTGCGCTGGACGTGCGGGGAATGGAGCTGTTGGCGCAGGTGGACAGAGGGTTGTGGGGCAAAAAGCCGGCGGACGTAAAGCATCTGGCCTTTGCCGCTCAGTACGGAGCGGGAAAAATAGATGCTATAATAGAGGAGATATGAATCATAAGTCGGAAATAGGAAGGCGCGGAGAAGCGCTGGCCGAATCCTACCTGAAAAGGAAGGGATACAAGATACTTGACCGGAACTGGGAAGGCAAAAGCGGCGAGATAGACATCGTGGCCCAGGACGGAGACACAATCGTTTTCGTGGAGGTTAAAACCCGCTCATCGGAATCCTTCGGCTCCGCCAAGGAAGGCGTGGACAGCCGGAAGCGGAAACATATATCAAGCGTGGCGAACGAGTACAGGAAAAAGAAGAAAAAGGAAGGCAAGCCCGCCCGGTTTGACGTAGTGGCCGTCAGCATCAAGGGCAACACCCTCTTCGCACGAATGCGCAGCCCCCAGATCGAGCACGTTGAAGGCGCCTTTGAAGTAAACGAGTAAAACTCCCCGAATCCCCTCAAATTCCAAGATTGCCGGATAAGGAAGCGGACTTGTTTCACAATCAATTCCACCCCTGCCCTGCGCGAACGAACGTGCGCTTGGAGCTGCCTCGTTGCTATGCGTGAGCGCAGTGAAGGGTGCAGGGACGAAGTCCCTGCCGCGGGCGGTTGAACTGGCCGTGCAGTTAATCTACCATATGTAATTACCCTGCATCGGAGGTTTTGTCTGTCATGGAAGAGGCCCCCGCCCGGGAGCTTATAAAGGGTAACGACGCGCTGGCACGGGCGGCCATCGAAGCCGGTTGCCGGTTTTATTTCGGTTATCCCATAACGCCCCAGAACGACATACCGGAGTATCTCTCGCGCGAGCTGCCCCTGGTGGGCGGAACGTTTTTGCAGGCCGAGAGCGAAATCGCCAGCATAAACATGTGCCTGGGCGCCGCCGCAGCCGGAAAGCGGGCCATGACATCCAGCTCCGGCCCCGGCCTTTCGCTCAAGCAGGAGGGTCTCAGCTATTGCGCCGGCGACGAAATTCCGGTGGTGGCGGTTAACATCATGCGCTCCGGTCCCGGCCTGGGCGGAATCAGCCCCAGTCAGGGCGACTACTACCAGGCCACCCGCGGCGGCGGACACGGCGACTACCGAATGATTGTTCTGGCGCCCAACTGCGCCCAGGAAATGTGGGACCTGACGTTCCTGGCCTTCGACCTTGCGGACAAGTACCGCAACCCGGCGCAAATACTCGCGGACGCCGTTCTGGGCCAGACCAGCGAGGTGGTGGAAACGCGCAGGCCCGAAACCGTGAAGCTACCTCCAAAGGATTACGTAGTGGGAAGCAATAAGGGCTGGAGCAGGCCGCAGAAGGTAATCAAAAGCCTCCGCCTGGGGGAGCGGGAGCTGGACGAGTTCTGCTTCCGGCTGGGGGAGAAATACAAACGGATTGAGGCCAACGAAGTTCGCTGGGAGGAGTACCTGACCGAAGACGCGGATATGGTCATCGTCAGCTTCGGCATCGCCAGTCGCATCTCCCGCACAGCCGTAGACATGGCCCGGGAGAACGGCGTCAAGGTGGGCATGCTCAGGCCGATAACCCTGTGGCCGTACCCGTACAAGAGGCTCAACGAGCTTGCCGACCGGGTGAAGAAGTTCCTCAGCGTCGAGTTGAGCCTGGGGCAGATGGTGGACGACATAAGGATAGCCGTGGGCGACAAGGCCCAGATATTCCTCTACCCCCGCCCACCGGGCACCGGCGCCCTGCCCTACGCCGAGGAAGTGCTGGAGCAGATAGAAAAGTACGCGGGGGATTAAACCGTCAATGGTCAAAATGCCAGGGATAGGGATAAGAGGAGATAAAAGCCATGAAATCATATCTATTCCCGATAGTTGTGGAAAAAGATGAAGACGGATATTTCGTCACCTGTCCCGCTTTGCAGGGATGTTACTCCCAGGGTGATACTTATGAAGAGGCCATAGAAAATATAAAAGATGCTATGAAACTTCACTTGGAAGACCGCTTGTCTCATGGCGAATCGGTCACCGAGCCGGAACATTTGAGCATAGCGGCGGTGGAAGTGAGTGTATGAGTCCCAAGCTACCTCGATTGACTGCCGACGAAGCGATAAGGTTAATTGAAAAGAAGGGATTCAAACTTGCGCGCCAATCGGGAAGTCACAAGATATACAGAAACAATGAAGGTGTTAGAATTACAATTCCTTACCACAAAGGAAAAACTTTGCACCCGAAGATAATCAGCAATATTCTTAAAAGTGCTGAAATCGAGGAAAAAGACTTGCGGGAGACATAAATGGAAGCGCAAAAACAGGAACGCAAGGTATTTTCGCGGCCCGAGTGTATGACCGACGTCACTTTCAGCTTCTGCCCCGGTTGCGGCCACGGCGCCGCTCACCGGCTGGTGGGGGAAGCAATCGATTACTTCGGCATCGGGGAGGATATGCTGGCGGTCAGCCCGGTCGGTTGCGCCGTGTTTCTATACAACTACTACAAGTTCGACGTGGTGGAAGCGCCTCACGGCCGCGCGCCGGCGGTGGCCACCGGGTTGCGTCGGGCGCTGCCGGACAACCCCATACTGGTGTACCAGGGCGACGGCGACATGGCCGGCATCGGTACCAGCGAAATCATCCACTGCGCCAACCGGGGGGAAAACGTCACCGTCATCTTCATCAACAACACCACATACGGCATGACCGGCGGCCAGATGGCCCCCACCACCCTGCTCGGCCAGAAAACCACCACCACTCCCTACGGCCGCGATTTCCGCAGGGACGGCTACCCGATAAAAATCACCGAAATGATAGCCCTCATGGACGCACCGGCGCTGGTGGCGAGAGTTTCGGTGGATTCCGTGGCGAATATCCGCAAAGCCAGGCGGATTATTCGGCAGGCCTTCGACACCCAGCTCAAGGGGCTGGGCTTCAGCCTGGTGGAAGTGCTCAGCCCGTGCCCCACCGACTGGGGGCTCGATTCGCAGGCCTCGAGGGAGCACATTCGGAAGGAAATAATGCCGTTTTACCCGCTAGGAGTATTTAAAGAGAAGAAAGAAATGGACCATTACTGATGGCGGAAACCAGCCTGGTTATAAGCGGCTTCGGCGGGCAGGGGGTGCTTCTGATTGGAAATCTCTTGTCCCACGCCGCAATGGACGAGGGCAAGAGCGTCGCTTACATGCCCAGCTACGGCGTGGAGAAGCGCGGCGGGGCGGCCATGTGCACCGTGGTAATTTCCAACGGCGTGGTGGGAAGCCCGGTGGTAAAGCATCCACAGGCGCTTATCGCCTTCACCGAAGTCGCCATGCAGAAGTTCGGCCCCCGGGTCAAGCCTTCAGGACTCCTGATTGTGAACACCGCCATGGCCGACCCGAGTAACCTGAATCGTGACGACCTGGAAACTATAGCGGTAAACTTCCGGGAAGAAGCGGAAAAAATCGGCAACCCGCGCGGGTTGAACATGGTGGCCCTGGGAGTTTACCTGGCGAAAGCAAACACGGTGAAGTTTGAAAGCATAGAGGCCACCTTCCCCAACACCATAGCTGAAAAGTACCACAAGTTTATCCCCGACAACATGAAAGCCATCAGCCGGGGGATGGAGCTTGCCCAGAACTATTGACACTTTCACAAGAGGAGCCGGGCGAAATGTCTGACGAGAAGGAAGTCAAAGTCGGAGAAAAAATCAGGGAGCTGCGAGAAGACCAGGCGCTCAGCCTGGATGAGCTGGCGGGGCGCACGGGCATAAGCGCGGCCGTGATAAACCAGATAGAAGGTCACATGGTCAGCCCGCCTCTCGGGACCCTCATAAAGCTTGCCAGGGCGCTGGGAGTGGACACCGGTTACTTCTTCCGGCCGGAAGAGGGTAAACCCGTGAACTACAGCCTGGTGCGACACGACGAGCGCAAGCGCGTAAGCCGCGTGGCCAGCAAGGAGGGCGTGAACTACGGCTACGAGTACGAATCGCTCGGCTACGACCTCGCCGACAGGAAGATGGAGCCGTTTTTCATAACCCTGAAGCCTTCGCCTTTCGAAGACAAGGGCCTGAGCATTCACGAAGGTGAAGAATTCATATATGTCCTGGAAGGCGAGATGGAAGTGGCGCTCGGGGGACACAAGGACGTTCTCCATCCGGGCGATTCCATTTATTACAAAAGCACCACCCCCCACCGCGTGGGCGCTCACGGGGAAAAGGAAACCAGGATAATAGCGGTTTTGATTACTTCAGGGGAGTAGGGGGTTAAAGCCTCATCCGGCCTTTTTAAGCTCCTCGATAAACACCTCCACCACCTTCGGGTCGAACTGGGCGCCGGCGTTTTTGTGCAGTTCCTCTATGGCTCTTTTGCGGCTTAATGAGCGCCGGTAAGGCCTGTCGCTGGTCATGGCGTCGAACGAGTCAGCAACGTTCAATATGCGGGCCCCCAGGGGGATATCTTCGCCTGAAAGCCCGTAGGGGTAACCGCTGCCGTCATACTTTTCGTGGTGCAGCTCCACCATGGGAATTATGTCCGAAAGAAACTTTATAGGCTCCAGTATAAGTCTTCCCTGGATAGTGTGCTGCTTGAACATTTCGTATTCTTCGCTGGTTAGACCGTCCTTTTTATTCAACGAATGCAACCTGACGCCGATTTTCCCGATGTCGTGCAGAAGCGCGGCTCGGGTGATTCTTTCCACTTCCTCCTCCGAAAGGCCCATTCCCTTTGCAATCATTACGGCGTACTCGGTAACCCTTTTGGTGTGTCCCGAAGTGTAGGGGTCCTTTGCTTCCAGCGCTATGGCCAACGACTGAATGGTCTCCTGAAAAACCTTTTTCATCCGCTCATACAACCGGGCGTTTTCGATGGCCATTCCCGCCCTCCCGGCCAGTATGCCCTGGAGCACGGCGTGTCCTTTCAGGAATTTCCGCCGGGGATTGAAAGAGTAGGCCGAGACCAGACCGGTAATCCGGGATTTTATGCGCAGAGGCACGGACAGGAAATAGTAGAACTTTTCCACCTCCGGCTTGCGCCTGAAATACTTTTCCGCTTCTTCTGCGGGCAGGAGAAGGTGGGAGCCCTCGGTCAAACCGTGGATTACCTCGTTTCCGTTAATTTCGCCGATGATTTTATTGCCCTCATGCTCCCCCATGCCGGGAGCGGTTCTACATGCCATAAAGTTCCACTCACCCTGCTCGGTAAGCTCATGAATGGCTACCGCATCGGCGTCGATTTCATGTATCACTGTGTCCAGAATGGTGTCCAGGATTTCCGGAAGGCTCAGGGTGGAGTTCATGGCCTCGCTTACGCGATAGAGGTTGGCGATTTCCTTTAACTGTATATTCTCTTCTTCCAGCCGATGCTGCTTCAGCGCTCTCGATACGATGGACTCCACTTCCCTCATTTTGAAGGGCTTTTGTATATAATCGAAAGCGCCCTTTTTAAGGCATTCGACTGCGCTCTCCACGGTGCCGTAACCGGTCATTACAATAACGTATGGGCGGATGTAGCGGGATTTTACCTCTTCCAACAGCTCCATACCGCTCATCCCGGGCATCTTGAGGTCGGTAAGAACGAGGTCGAACTCCTCATTGTCCAGATGTTGAATGGCTTCATCACCGCTGGAAGCGGTAACAACGCGGTATCCTTCTGAACCGAGGAAATCGGAGATAATGTCGAGGATTACCTTTTCATCGTCCACGACCAGGATTTGGCCGCTTTCCGAGGCTTCCGTTGGGACTCTCATCAATTGGTTAATTTACCATCGCCTGACGGGCAAGTCAATCGTATAAGTGGCGATACAGGCGACGAAAATCGGCAAAATCCGAAAGGGAACGCGCATGTCGAACCGGCCAACTACCTTGACAGGGCAGCAAGGCTTGTATAGTATAATGGGTGGAAGCAGGAGTAGCTCAGCTGGTAGAGCTCCACGTTGCCAACGTGGTTGTCGCGGGTTCGAGTCCCGTCTCCTGCTTTTCACAATTTGCGGCGGCATAGCCAAGCGGAAAGGCAAGGGACTGCAAATCCCTGATTCCCCGGTTCGAATCCGGGTGCCGCCTTCCGCCGGACGCCTTCAAAGGCGTCTTTTTATTTGCTCTCTTCGGGCGGGAAAACGGCCTTGGAATAATACCTGTAAGGCTCGAATCCCATTTTTTCCCAGAATCTTTTCCCGGCCTCATTAACCGCCAGGTATTGCAGGTCCACCATGTATAATCCGCGGGAAAGGAACCATTTTTTGCATTCGGAGAACAGCTTGCCACCGACTCCATGACGACGATACTCGGGAAGAACATAAAAATCGGCGATGTATCCCCTTTTGGCAGGTAACGCTATCTGCGATATAGTGCGCCTTTGTTCAAATTTTGATATCAATATCTCCATAAAGTCCCGCAATTTCCTGAGTAAGGTCACGGGAAGTTTTTTGAGGTAGCTGGATTCGGCGCGTTTAACTTTCACAGGCGCCACAGGAACCAGGCCCTCGCCGTAGACTATGGCCATGCGGGCAAACCCTATCACATCCTCACCCTCACAAGCCAACAGTATATGATTCATCGGAGGGTTCATCATGGCCCGTATAAACCAGTGCGGGTCAAAAGCCGAATTGGGCCGGGCGAACGGGTCCATCGAAAACTGTTCGTTCAGGTGACCGGCGAAGAGTTCTCCCACCTTCTCCAGGTCGCCTTCTCCGGCCTCTCTTACCTTTATGTCCACTGTGCTATCCTTTTATTCGATGAGGGTTTTGATTCCGGAAATATCGCCCAAGTATATGAGGGTGTCAACCGCAATAGTCATTGCCGCCATAACGGTACTCGCGGCCTGCCCGGACAAATCAAAGCCCTCTCGCGAACGCTCGGAAATTCTCATGGACACTCTTGTACTCATCAAGGCCGACGGTTGCGGTGAGGACGCTCTTTCCACCGCTTTCGAAGAAATCCGCCGCGTTGAAAGTTTGATGTCGCGGTTCGACCCGGAAAGCGAGCTGAGCCGGCTCAACAGGTCCCGGGGAGAACCGGTGGAGGTTTCCGAACGGATATGGGAGGTGCTCCTGACGGCGGAGCGCATACATAAATCCACCGGGGGCGGCTTTGACCCGACCATATCCCCCGCTTTCAATTTGTGGGAGAGCGAAACCTCCGCTCCTTCCGGCAATGAACTCCGCGAAATCAAAAAGCTCACCGGCTGGGATAAAGTCAAGCTGTCTCACGGGCGGAATGTATCCATGAAGCCCGGCATGTCCTTGAACCTCGACGGAATAGCGAAAGGTTATGCCGCCGACCGGGCGGCGCTGGCCCTTAAAAAACTCGGCTGCACAAGGGCCCTGGTAAATGCCGGAGGGGATATCCGCCTGTATTCCGAAAAAGACGAGACGCCCTGGAGCGTGGCTATCGAAACGGGGAACTTAAAGCTTGTTTTGCGCAATGCAGGGGTGGCTACTTCCGCATTGGACAAAAGACGCTTAACCGCCGGCGGGAAGAAATATCCGCACATTTTAGACCCTTCCACACTCAAGCCCATAAAAACCTCAGTAATCAGCGCCACCGCCGTAGCCGATACCGCCGCCGGGGCCGACGGGTGGGCCACGGCCGCCATGGTAATGGGGAAGGATGTTTTGAAAAGAGCCGATAAAAAGAATGTAGCGCTCGCGGTTTTTACCGAAAAGAACCGCTGGAAGTTCAATCGCGCCTGGAACGAGCGGCTGCGCTACGAGCCGCTTTCCCCGCCCGATAAGCCATAAGGTGGCCGGCCAAATCGAAACCGCGAAGCACTTTTACTATTCGCAACAGGTATGCAAACCAACTTCGTGGAAATCCTTTCAAATCGGGATAAGCCCGGGTCATGTACGACTCAGGAGGGAATACCGCCCTGAACATTCTGTACAAGCGACCCGTCAGGGATTTTTCTTCCCCGGCCAGCGCCACCAGCCAGCTCAACTCGGGCAGGCGCCGGCCTTCGTAAATCCGGTCGGAGAGCATCCCGACCAATCCGCTGTCCACTTTCTTATATCCGCCATAAAGTTTTATCTTTTCCTCCAGACCCGGCGGTTCAAGAAGTATCTCGCACAGCTTTATCGCGTTCCAGAAAGACGGCTCTATACCCCATTCGGAGGCGGCGCCGGCCAGGTAGTCCCAATCCAGATTTCCTCCGAGATAACGCCAGATGAAAGCGAAATCAATTACGAACTTAAAATGCATGGGAACCAGTTTTTCCGGATGATGAAGGGAGGCGTTTATTACAAGATGAAGGAGCGTATCTTCGATGGAAGGCAGCAGACCCGCCGGCCGGTCGCTCAATCTCCGGGCGCGCCCCCATATCTTAGCCTCGTCTATATTCAACGGGAACCTGGAGAAGGCGAAATGAACTTCCACCGGAGTTCCGCCCGGGGTGTATCGCAAGGGAAGGTGGTGGTTTTCGTGCAGTTCGCTTTCGGCTTCCGCGGCATTCCAATCCATCTCGTCCATTAGATTTTCCACCGTTGCCAGGTCCTTTGCGTTTACAAAAATATCCATATCCGAAAGCAGGCGCATTCCCTTCTGCGGATACACCCCGTCCTTTATAAGAGCCAGTCCTTTCAGCAACAGTATATCGATACTTTTCAGGCGGGCCTTTTCCAATAAGCCGTCCAGCTCCCTGAAGATAATCGCGTTGTTGGCTGCGACGTAATGACGATACTTATCCAGGTTCTGTTTGTTCCCGGGAGATATGCGGTCGGCGCCTTCCGAAACGGAAACGAGGTATCCCAGCGCGGGGTTCAAGCCGCCGTCGGTGGTAAGCAGGGATTCTTCATCACCGGTATTGAAGTACTCCGGCGAAATTTTCTCGCCGGCCAGCCACGCTTTCAGGCACGCCAGTAGGGTTTGATTCCCGTTGCTCATTTACCCGGCGTTCTCCGGCGGATATACGAAAGTCTGATGATATTCCCATGCAGTATCCCCGTCCGGCGGCAGGGGAACATCATCGAGCGACACCCAGCTATGCCCTTCATTACCTTTTTCCTGAGCCCTTTTGATGCCATAGTGAATACGGACGGGAAACCCGTTCTCACGAAGAAACCTGTATAAAATCAGCGACCTTTTGAAACATGTGGGCTGGAACATGCCCACCTTCCGGTTAAGCCACCAATTGGCGTAAACGATTATCTTATCGTGACCGACGCGGCCGTTCCGTCGACGGGGAGTAAGCTTTTCAATAAGCTCCTCCAGCCCGTAGCGGCGGCTAAGTATGGGTAAGCGCGCTATGCAGACGGGTATTCGGAAAAACGTTACTACATCGCCCGGAGTATCGAAATACTTCAGGGCTTTTTGAATGGCGCCGCGCAATGTATTTCAATCAGCGGTCATATACCGCCGGAGTACAATGTGCGTCCGTCTTAATGCCCTTCATGTCGATGAGAATCCGATGGTCATCGCAAACACCCGGCGGCGCGGAGTCCCCCCATGTACAATCGGCATCCCCGACGTGGTGCTTAAAGCTGGTAAAAACCACCCTGCCGGTCTGGCCACACTTCCAGGGGTCATAATAGTCCTTGAAGTTGACATAGGTTTTAAACTCGTCTCCTTGCTTAACCCCGGGGTCCAGGTACTCGTATGGTAACGGCGCCGAAGCCGGGTCCGAAGGCGCCTCCAACCGGAAAAGCCTGGTGGGGAAAGACCTGTCGCATACGACCTTCCACTGGCAACTCGGGACCGTATCTATCACCAAGCCGTCCCTGTAAACTTTATAATGGTCGACCACGTTGGAAGTCGATTCCACCGCCGGCCAGCTCAACCGCACGTTAATATCAGTTCCCGTGGCAGTTGGAGCGGCAGGCTTGTTGGGTTTAAAACTAAAAATCCCCTCCCGGTTCCGAACCGTCTTTTCACCGTCATTAGAACTCGAAACCTTGCTCGAAACCGGTGATGGTTTGGACTGAACCCGCCCGCAGGTAACTGTGGCGGGAGAGGAAAGGTCGCTTTCACCGTCTGCGTCTACAGCGGAAACTCGATACTCGTAAACGGTCTGCCCGTCGCAGTCGACGCTTTCGTCGGTATAGTTACATCTACAATGATAACTGTAAATCAGGCACCCGCCGCCCTTAAAAAGCACTCCCTTTGAATCCGGAGCCACGCTTATACCTCCCTGGGCCAGTGTTTGGTCCCAGAATGTCATCTCATTACCTGTGCTCGTCCCCGTAGCCGGGTCCGTCGGCTTCAGATATAAGTTAAACTTCAAAATTTTTCCTTCGGTGCCGTGGACCCAATCGGGGCAACTGCCGGCATAAGGGTTGGGGTCCCCCTTGGGATAGGGAGGCGGCACTTCTTCATCAACCCTTCTCCCATACAAAACATGCCTTCCGTCGGGAAACGAAACGGGCAGGGATTCGCTCCTGTCGTCACCGGTAGTCAAGGGAGTGAGGGAGGCGTCGGAAGAACAGTCCTGCAAGGCGGTAAGTATGTCCAGCAGATAAACGTCGGCGGCGCCTAGCGCCGGGTCTACATATCTTACATATATTTTCTTTCCGTCCTTTGTGAATCCACCCGGAAGCAGGTAACCTTCGGGGAAACATGTAAGTCTTACAGCGCCGCCACCGTCCGCCCGGGCCAGTCCTATATCCGCTTCCGAGGGATGCCCCCATGAGAAAGCAATCCAGCCGCCGTCAGGTGAGGTAATGGGAGAAAATGAATAATCGCCGGTACTCACCACCGCCGCGGTTTCGGACCCGTCAACGGAGGATGACCACGTTTCGGAAGAGCCGCCGGGAATAATATATTGAAACACAATCCGGTCCCCCACCGAAACCACATCAAGCCATACTGTGATTTCGCCGGCCCCATAGGCATTATCCAGCATCACTGTAATATCGCCCGAGGTTTCATCGACTCCAAGATTTTGCAGAAAATAATAGTTTCCTTCCCCTATGTAGCCGTCGGCGGAGCTCGGCATTACGCTTACACCGCCGGTTTGAGATTGAGCGATTAACCAAACCCTTTCAATCGTCTCGTTGCCGTCATTTGTAACCCTAAAAGTAACGTGAACCTCATTTCCGACCACGTTCACCGATACTACTTCCAGTGTCACCCTTTCGTTCACGGATTCCAGCGTTACCGCCGGAGTGTCGAAAAAAGAACGGCCCGAAAAAGGAGGGGGATTCAACCGGTGGGTCGCCGCCCCCCCGTCAATACTTATCTCCATACTGTAGAAAGTCGGCTTCAGCCCTTCACGTTCATCTCCTACGCCGAAATCCGAACAAGCACACAAGCAAACAAAAAACAGGGCTATAGCAGGCGCTATCATATGCCATCTTACCCGCAATTTCATATTTTTTGCCTCCCCTCGGCTCATATCGCTCACTCGCAGACCCACTCGTTGTCGGGAGCCAGCTCCTTTAGCCACTTTAACTTGTTGAAGTATCTTAAACAATACATGCAAGGATAATAGTCAATTTCCCCGAATGTCCCTTCTTTTATTTTCCGTATTTTGCCTTGGTTCAACCCGGCGATAATGGAAACCAGGCGCTTGTGAGCGTCCCACAGGTCCATTTCGGCAAGGTTCCCCCCAATCACGTTATTATCGTTTCCGTCCCCGGCGGTAAAGTAGGGCAATATACAACAGACGGCGAGGTTGCCGTGGCAGTCCACGTGGGCATCGCCCATTTGCATGGAAGAACATTGATAAAAAGCCAGGGGGGAATACCCCCCCGCGCACATAACCACGTGAAGTTTCAGCATCCTGCTCAGCCTCATCACCTGATGGTCGACATCACGCCACTTCTCCCGCGGCAATATCATGTCGTTCCTCACCAGGTCGGGAGTCGGATGCATGTGGCTGTACTCAACGGTTTCCGCACCCATTTTAACCGCCTCCACGGCAATCTGCTCGACTTCGTGCACGTTGAGCTTGTTTACGCTCATTTTCCAGGCTACGCTCACTTCGTTAGACTTGAGAAAGGCCGTGGTGGCCATCACCTTCCTGTAGACTCCCTCACCCCGGATTTTATCGTTTGTTTGTTCGGTAGCGCCTTCAATGCTGAGGGATATGCCGGTCAGGCACTTCTTACGTTCCTTGTCCTTGATAAGCTCGGCGAGCCTTTCTTTCTTCACCCCGTTGGTGACGATATAGTAGTGCAACTTGTTTCTGGCCACGATATCCACCATCTCCAAAATACGGGGATGCATAAAGGGCTCGCCGCCCGTAAAAATAACACTGCGCGTACCATAACGCCCGCATTGCTCGATGGCCTTCTCAAAAACGTCCACCGGCAGGTGGGTGGGATTGTGCCTGTCAAGACGAAGGCAATGTTTGCAACTAAGATTGCAGGCGCTGGTTACATCAAAGGAAATTCTGGTAAAGCTCACTTCTCTTCCTCTTTATTATTATTAATCAGAAATCCAATTCCACCGTTTCCAACACACGTTTTACGCCCTTTACGGGGTTATCATAAATATCGGCGCCGGAAAAAAGCCTGTAACACCGCGCTCCCTGCACTACAGCTTTCAAAGCTTCCAAATGAGCCTTGGCCGGAGGTTTGCTGAACAATACGTAAGGACTGTTTCTGATTATCTCGTTAAGCGCTTCCAGTGTCCCCATTTCTTCAACTCTACTCGCGGGATTATCCACTATCCTGGAAAATAATATCACATCCGGAGGGCTCATGTAACCTATCCTCAAATCTCCGTACACCTCCTCACCCCAAATAGCCCGCTTATCGTTGTCCGGAGAATACGGTTCGGTATCGGCCAGGAAACTCAACTCCCCCATCTTCTCGGAAAGAGCCGGCGGAATATGAAACTCGGTAAGAAAGGGCAAAAGCCTGATTCCGCCGTCTTCGTTCCTGAGCAGTATCGTGTCGTCGGTGAGCCACTTCCAGCCATGCTTGATAAGTGAGACGGCAAACGTGGTCTTGCCGGATGCGGAATCGCCGGTTACCACCACACCCTTTCCGCCGGGCGAGGTAAGCCCGGCGGCATGGAGAAAATACAAACCGTGATACCTCAAAACCTCCATCAAAACTATGTTGAATATCCCGTGAGTAAAGTAATGAGGAACGGCGAGCAAATCGTCCGCAACCGCGGCATCCACCCGGCCCGCTTCGCTATCGAAAACAAACGCCGATTCCGAGGTTACGTAGTAATACCTGGCGCCAAACCTGAAGCCCGCAATTCCCAGATAGTTAAAAAACCAGTCCGCTCCCTCCGGTACTTCCGGCAAGGTATCGAAATGTCTTCTCAGCTGGAAAAAGATAGAAGGGGAGGAAGATTCCTCATCGAGATAAGAAAAAAGATAATCCCGGACAATTGCTTCCACGTGCGGGTCATCGAAATTTATTTCAAGGACCGGGTCATGTAACTTCAATCTTATGGAACGAAGAGTCATCTAAGTAGAACGTTCTCAAACAGAATCGGGCCGTCTCACCACATACATTATACATTATGGGGCTATTTGCGGCCGGGACGCCAGGGCCACCACTCTAATTCCCGACCACTCATATCGCTTCTCGAATGATTAATACGACGCGGTGCCCCGAACTTTTAATATTTCGGCATTCGGTCCAATGCCATTTCACAACAAATCAGCGTCCGGTGCAAATCAATACTGTCCAACAAAATCGGAAATCAGGCATTTCGGACAGGTTAAGCCACTGATTTCATTGAATTTTACCGCAAAGGCCCGGAACAGGTTCCCTTTGTGGGGCATATGCTGTCCAAAATGGGAGGTTATAGCAATTTTCCGCGATTTCATCCAAAAAACCTCTCGAAAAACCCCGGACAAGGGGCTTAAGCCCCTTGTCTCCTCCGATGCGAAAAATGTTACTGCTCATAATCGAGCGAATGCTGTCCAACCAAATATCTTTATTGGACAGGGTTGGGTGCAAATATATAATAGGCGAAAGGAGAGCGCACCCTCCCTTCGCCTTGGATTTTAGGTCCCTTAAAGAAGGGATTTTTTCGATTTTCGAAATGGGCCTGGAAACTATTACAACACAGTGCCCGGAGCTCCACCGGTTCCGGGAATAACGGTACCGGCGCCGGTTATCGTACCGGATTCGCCGTAGTCTTCACCCGTGCCGTAATCACTCATGCCGTCGGTACCCAGACCGTCGCCTACCGACAGGGTTCCACCCAAGGGCTTGCCGGTGTTTGTGAGCGTACCTGTCGGGCCTCCCGTCATGGTCAGAGTACCGCCCGTACCGTTTGTGGTACCAAAAGTAATGTCAACCAAGGGCTCATTTCTTTTCACTTCGGGTTTTACATATGCCTTTTTGGCCTCAGGACCCAAACCTCTCTTCACCATTATTCACTACTCCTTTTCCCGGACCCCCAAAGCGGGTTAATCCTGAATTTGCTCCTCGATTTTTAAAGCAGCTTCCCGGGGAAGCCTGAAAAACTCCCCCGGGAAGAAGAAATCGTTTTTACTGAATCTCCACGTAGCCCATACGCTCGTTGTAAGCGCCCACGCGGTCGCCCTGGCCGGTGTTGGTGCCGGTATTATCCGACCACATGGGGTAATTCGGGCTGGTTTCGGTAACGGCGCACGCGTAAGCCGCGCAACTGCCGCCGCTTGTGCTCTTTTTCCCGATGCCCACGTATACGCTTGTGTTACCGTTGTTGGCCATTGCCATTCTCGACCCCTGGCCGGTTGTCCCGGCGAGCGGTTTTAAGGCAATTCTGGCTGGAGCGTAATCGCCCTGCACCCAGTTACCTGAAATGGTGGGGTCGCCGTAACCGTCGCTCTTCCCGTCGGGCATGGGCGGAGTCACTATAGGGTCACTACCCGGAGAACAATCGTATGAGGCAGTAGTTACCACGACAGCCCGATTGAAAGTATTGGAGGTAGTAGCTATGCTAATACCGAGTTGA
Source organism: uncultured bacterium (assembly GCA_964459325.1). Classification (GTDB taxonomy): domain Bacteria; phylum RBG-13-61-14; class RBG-13-61-14; order CAYWKU01; family CAYWKU01; genus CAYWKU01. The sequence continues at coordinate 52,239 of CAYWKU010000021.1, forward strand.
TCACCCAGGTCGGCATCATAGTAAGCCCGCAGGGTTGTGCCCTCTGAGGTGGTAAAACTCTCATCGCTGTCTACGATGGAATCGTTAGTTGTAAGCACGGAGGGGTCCCATCGCATTTCGAAATAACCGCCGCCCAGGAAAGTGAAACCGGTGTTGTAATAGGAGCAGTATGACGGCCAATCTCGTAGATTCACGTAGCTTTCCTGAGTGAAGTTATCCTCGCTTTCGGTGAAATAGTAGTCGTAACTGGCTGCCGTTTCGTCGACATTGCAACCGCCGTCGTTATTTCCACCGTCGGCGCAAAGTCCCTGACCGCTGGCGGTGGTGGAATTAGCTCCCGGATAGTCCACCCAGACCACCGTGTAGAACCACTGCCCCTCGGCAACGGAAGTGATGGGGCTGTTGGTTAGAATGTCGGGATTTTTAGCGTCTGTGTGGTCGAAATCGTAAGCCTGAATAGTAAAAGTGGCAGTATCCGTGTCGTACCTCGAGTCGTCATTAGCGGTTGTTGCCGCCACTTTGTCGGCCATAATCATGCCGTACATGTTGTACTTGTTTCCGCTCGTTTCAACGACAGACCACGGCACTTTTACCGACGTCTTCGGAGGCATGGCGCGCAAATACCTGCTGGCCCTGGGGGAACCGCTCGGGTCGTACTCGATTTCCGTCTCCGGGTCGTCCGCCGCCGTCTCGGCCACGTAGAAGTAACCCGGGTTGTCGGCGCAGGCGGAAATTGTGTCGCCGCCGCAAATGTCGTCCTCGTTAAGGTAAGCGTCCTGACCTTCCGTATCGGCATCATATAACTCGAAAGACAGGTTTTCCAGGCGAGTAGCCGTGTCCTTCCACTTGAAGTATATGTCGCCGGTGGTGGTGTCGACACCGTCCCACTCTCCTGTACCCGTACCGGGTTCACATGATACCCCTGCAGGACACGTCCATACTTGGACGCCCTCAGCCACACTCACCGAAGCAGCCATATCCGGCTGACTGATATTGATGGGGTCACCGGAGGGGTCTAGCGTAATCTTGAAGGTACCCTGCAATCCTTCCCCCGGATGGCTCAAGGCGTCATCCACGCTGGAGGAACTCGACGAGCAGGCCGCCAGCGCAAGCCCCGTCACAAAGACGAGCGCCAGCGCCATAGCCAGCTTTCGATACCCGTGGGTTTTCCGCATAGCAATTTCTCCTTTCTTCTTCAATCCTTCACTACTTTTGAAAAATTTAATTCCTTTACCTTACCTTGCGTTATTTTCTGGGTACTTTTCGGAAGCCCCGTTTGCTCCTCAAAAAATATAAGGACTCCCTTGTTTCTCAAAAATGTCCCCCGCGACTAAAAGCAAGGGAAAACTACAACTCCCATCACCTCCTTCTCGGTCGGTTTATTTTAAAAATCCACATTAAGAATTAAGATAACCTAATAAGCCCTTCTTTCGCAAGACCGCTTATAAATTCCTCGACATCCCTCCTGGCCTGGGATTCGTCTACATCGTACTCCTTTAAAAGCTCTTCAACAAGTTTATCCGCCTCAATTGCCCCGTTCTCTTCGAAAACCTTCCACATAAAACAACCCGTGTCATTTAGACTATAGTAGAATTTACTGTCCAAATCAAGCAATACCGCACTCCCATCCTCGAGGTCCGTAAAGACAACCGACGGATTCGGGCTTACCCTTTTATCATCCAATCCGCTTCCTTTCATCACTCCCTATAAAAGCCTTCTTCAAAGGATAATGACACGCACTCTCTAAACAAGCTTAGCTAAAGACAGAAATCAACTTCCCTTTTAATACCCCTTCACTCCAAATCAGTACCCCCATTATAAACACATAAAAGGGCGTTTGTCAAGCACTTTGGCAAAAAAATTCCTTTTTTTTATTCCCATTATCTTTCCATATCAAACTATTGCACTTTTTTCACATGATACTACTGCTATTCAATTGGCAGAATTCCTTTAGTGCTTCTTTCGGTGCAAAATTCAACTTCACGGCAATTTGCTTAGAAAAATCACCTGACCTATAATCCCCGTGTACATGAAATACCTTAATGACTTAAATCCCGAACAATACCGGGCGGTCACCACCGTCGACGGCCCCCTGCTCATACTGGCCGGCGCCGGCAGCGGCAAAACCCGCGCCCTCACCTACAGACTCGCATACCTGGCCGATACATTGAACACCCGCGACATACTCGCCGTTACCTTCACCAATAAGGCTGCCGCCGAAATGCTTAAACGGGCGGAAAACCTGCTCGGAGCCAAGGCGGAAGGACTGTGGGTGTGTACTTTCCACGCCTTCGGAAACCGCGTCCTGAGAAGGGAAATCGACCGGCTGGGCAGGGAGTCTAACTTTGCAATACTCGATGAACAAGACCAGCTGAGCCTCATCAAGCAATGCACAAAGGAACTCAACCTCGACCCCTCCACCTGGACTCCGAAATACCTGCAATATTACATAGAAAACTCTAAATCCGCCCTGGTAACCCCTCAAGAAATGGAAGAACGCTCGCGGGGGCTTAAGGAAAAGGGAGCTGCCAAAGTTTACACCCATTACGAAAAACGGCTCCTCGAAACCGGTTCGGTAGACTTCAACGACCTCTTGGGCCTGACATACCGTCTTTTCTCGGAAAATCCGGACATCCGGGAAAAATACTGCAACAAATTCCGCTTCATTCTCATAGACGAGTTCCAGGACACCAATCGGGTTCAATACGACCTGATGCGCTTTCTGGTCGGGCCGGAGCAGAACATCTGTGTAGTGGGGGACGAGGACCAGAGCATCTACCGCTGGAGGGGCGCCGATATTCGGAATATCCTGGGTTTTCAGCGTGATTTCCCCGATGCAAAACTCATCCGGCTGGAAAAAAATTACCGCTCGGTCAACACCGTCCTCGACGCCGCCTCAGCGGTAATCTCACACAATCAGGACCGCCTCGGCAAAAACCTGGTCGCCGTGCGAGGCGAGGGGGAGCCCATCCTCCACTTCGTAGCCAGAGATGAGGTGGCCGAAGCTGAATATGTAGCCGAAAAATCGGCGGAGATGGTTAACAGGGGACTTTCATGGAGCGGGATAGCCGTCTTTTACCGCACCCACGCCCAATCCCGAACCTTCGAGGACGCCTTCCGCTCCCGGAATATCCCTTATCTGATAATAGGCGGACTAAGGTTTTACGAGCGCAAGGAAATAAAAGACGCCCTCGCTTACCTCAGGTTGGCCCTCAACCCGAAGGACGATATAAGCTTCCGGCGCATCGTAAACGTCCCGCCCCGCAAGATAGGCGAGACCACGGTGTCCCGGCTCAGGGATTACGCCGCCGAAAGGGGCATCTCGTTGCTCGAAGCTTCCAAATCAGCGCCGCCCGGCATGGCCGCTTCCAGGCAGAAAGCGCTCGAGGAGTTCGCCGGGCTTATCGCCTCCATCGCGGAAAAAATTCAAAACCCGGGAGTAATGGAAGCGGTGGACAAGGCGCTGGAGTTAAGCGGCTATCGGGCGTGGCTCCATGAAAAGGGCGAGATTGAGCACATAAGCAGGCTGGAAAACCTGGACGAGCTGTTGAGGGCGGCGGAGGAGTACGAAACCTCGAATCAGGAAGGCGGAATCGCGGGGTTCCTGGATACCGCCGGCCTCCTTTCCGACCTCGATTCGGCGCCCTCCGATTCGGGAAGCGTCACCCTCATGACCCTTCATACCGCAAAGGGCCTGGAATTTCCGGCAGTGTTCCTGGTGGGCATGGAAGACGGCATTTTTCCTCACCAGTTGTGCAAAACCGACCCCGCCTCGATGGAGGAGGAAAGAAGGCTCTGTTACGTCGGAATGACCCGGGCGCAGGACTTTTTGTTTCTTACAAGGGCACTCACAAGGAGACTGAGAGGAAAGGAGCAGTTCAACCGGCCCTCCCCCTACCTGCAGGACATACCGCCGGAGCTTGTCCGCCTGGAAGGAATATCCGAACCTCCCCGCCTCAGCGCTACCGAATACGGGGAAACCGATATTCAGTACGACGAGGCCGAAGACGGTTTAAAGCGCGGGAGGAAAGTTCGGCATCCCGAATTCGGGCCGGGTATCGTTGATTCGGTGGAAGGAGAAGGGAAAAACACCAAAGTGAAGGTCTACTTCCACTCGGTCGGATTTAAAACCATAATGCTCAAATATACCCACCTGGAACCCGCCTGAACCGTAGTGAGGGAGCGTCCATCATCGGGCGGGTGCGGCTTATCCGCGAATTGCCGCGCAAGGTACAGGTATTACGTCCCGGCCACCTATGCACTTTTGCGAGCAACAGGACAAGGGGCTTAAGCCCCTTGTCTTTTTCAACCCATGCTACTGCGCGAAGGAA
>CAYWKU010000022.1:0-53720 GCA_964459325.1 uncultured bacterium
ACCAAAAATCTTCCCTAAAAAGCATTGCCAATTCGTTAAGCGGGAATCTTGGAATCTTGAATTAATCCATGCTATGGAATATAATCCTAGCAATATACATTATTTCGGCACACTCAGTAGCGGTTACGGTTTCCACCGGTGTGCCTTATTGGAAGAGGCGGTGGAAAGGAGAGAAAATCACGGTTAAAATAGGAAGCACGGTGAATTCTCATGTCAAAATGCCCCTTCGTTTGCTCCTTATACCCGCTTCGATTCTGCTGCCGGCAGTAATTCTGTGCTCGTCCTGCGCGCTTTTGGGACTGAAACCGAAAGTTCGGGAGGTTTCCCTGCCGGAGTACGTAAACGTTTTCGTGGAGCCGGTCTCCCGGGAAAAGCCCACTTTCGAGCACTCCCTGTGGGTTAAGCCCGTCGTAAAGGAGTGCAGGCCGAAGGGTAAGTTCAAACCGGCGGAGGCATTTCCGGGGGAATATACGGAGGAGTTTCGAGATGCGCTCGTAGCTTACCTGAGGAAAAAGAACAGGTTTTCGTCGGTCAGCACCGGCGGCGGAGATTTGGTGCTCAGGGTTAAGTGGATAAGTTACCGTACCGGCGGGTCGGATTCCCCGAGGATGTGGGGTGGAATTCAAATGGAGCTGTATCATTACTCAACCGGCGTCGGATTGCTTGTTGGAAGGGCGGAATCCTACTTGAACCTCGATAACCTCAAAAAGCTGGACGAGCCGGTGCGGGTAAAATTAAAGGGCGAACGGGATGAGTGGATAATAAAGGAAGGAACGTTAAGACTTGCGGAAATAAGCGTTTCCATGATAGAGAGTATAGACGAGCACATGGTCAACAACCGAAAGCTCATCGAGGAAAGGCTGGCTAAAATCCGGTAAGGGGCATAACGATGAAAGCATGGAGACAGATTCTTGCATTTTACGGGTCGTTTATTTTCTTTTTACTGGTGTTGGCGGGCGCGTTAGGTTCTTTGTACAGTTACGTTACAGGAACGGGCGGAAGATTCCTTCTGGCCGTGTTTTTAATAATGCTGCTGACGGGCATAACCATGTTCGCCCGGGAGCGGGCGCGGCGGGACGAATTCTTCCTCAGGCATTTCGGCGGAAAAGAAAAAAGTAGCTCCGGTTCCAAGTCGAGAAAGCACAAGCGCATGGGTAAGAAATGCCCACAGTGCGAAAGGGTGATTCATCACCGCCGGAGTGTATGCCAGCATTGCGGTTACGAATTTCCTTCCAAGAAGTATAAGGAAAGCCGGAGTTCGGCCATCATTGACTCGGAGTAGCTTAATTATGATTCCACTTGTAGCATTTACCGGCCCCTCGGGCTCGGGGAAAACTACGCTAATGGAAAAGGTTATCAAAGAGCTCGTGGCCGCAGGGGTGCGCGTGGCCACGGTCAAGCATCACCTAAAAGAGCTCGACGTGGACAGGGAGGGCAAGGACAGCCGGCGTCACAAGCGGGCGGGAGCCGCGGCGGTGGCGATAGTCACTCCCGCCGGAACGGCGGTAATTCGCTCCGAAGACGGCGAGCCGGACATCAACGAGGTGGCGGAGCGATACCTGTACGACGCCGACGTGGTCCTCGCCGAAGGCTACAAGGCCGGCGCCTTTCCCAAGGTGGTCGTAGCAAGGAAAGAGGCGGGCGAAGTCGACCTCAAAGCGATAAAAAAACCCGTGGCGGTGGTCGCCGATTATGACGCGGACTCCGGGAAGCTGCCCAGGTTTTCGTTCGACGATTACGCCGCCCTGGCGAAGTTCATCAGGGAAAATTACGTGGATGAAAATCCCACCCGCCGGGTGAACATGTTCGTGGACGGCAAAGTTGTGCCCATGAAGCATTTCGTACGCGACCTGGTGGAAAGGGTGGTGCGGGCGCTTGTCGATTCCCTCAGGGGCACCGAAGGGGCCAAGAAAATAAACATCTACATCGACAGAAGTTAATCCCCCGGCGGGTACATCGCGCACCTCGCGCCGGTCAGCTCGGATGCGGTGCCGGGCGGAAGGTAGTTTCTCCGGGTTGATGGTGAATAGGAGTGACTGCCCTCTCCCCGTTCCAACCCCCCTCGAAGGACTTTATACTTTTTACCGAACCTTTTGTCATCTTGCCGATTAAGCACGTATGCGGTCAGCCAATCGTCCGACCACTCCCACACGTTACCCGCCATGTTGAGGCAGCCGTAGGGGCTCTGGCCCGCAGGGTCGGCGTAAACCCGTATCAACGGAGGTTTTTCCGGGCCCGTTGCGGGCGGCTCTTTAGGTTCGTCTCCCCAGGGCCATTTCAGCCCGCCCGGGCCGCGCGCGGCCTTTTCCCACTCGTACTCGGTGGGCAGCCTCTTCCCTACCCATTCGCAGTATTTCGCGGCGTCTTGCCACGTCAATTGCCGGGCCGGGAGGTGTTTATTCTCGGGGGCGTAAGAAAATCCGCCCTCCGGCTTGTATCCGGTGTCCTCCAGGAACTTGTGGAAGTTCACAGCGCTGACTTCCACCCGGTCGATGTAAAACCCCTCCAGGAATACCTTCATGCGCGGCCCTTCGATGGCCCGGCCCTTGTCGGCGCCCATTATGAAAACTCCATCCGGAACGTAAACCATCTCGGCGCCGTCGCGGGATTTTATAACCCGCTCCGGTTCCTCATCGGCCCGTGCGGATTTTTCCTGCGATTCGGAAGGGCCGCGGGGCTTCCGGCCCTCCTCTTTCTCGCAACCGAACACCGATAACATCGCCCCCAGCGCGGCTGCGAGCAACAATCGGAAGGGCCTATTTACCCGCCACGAATTCACGGCTAAAATGTTACAATAAAATTCCGATGCGGGCACGGCGAATATAGCCAGGATTCCCTGTTAAGGGTGGCCCACCTTGACCGCAGGGTGGCTTATGGCGGGCAAAAAACTGAAACCGGCTCTCACCTTCCAAATGACGAGCATATTGTCATGAAAATACCGGGAGCGGTCAAGGTGGAACAAACCCCGTTCGTTATCCGGGAATCTTGATATATAGGCGAAGTAAGGTAAGAATATGGATATTTCAACGGTGATATTCGACGTTGACGGGACGCTGGTTAACGTCGAGGAGCGCTTCTTTTACTATTATAACTGGACACTGGAAAGCTTCGGGATAAAACCCCTGGAGCGGGGAACCTACGAGGACAAGCGTAGCCGGGGGCAGTTGAGCGAGCCAATCCCCGACGTGGGGCAGGCAAGGGCCAACTTCTGGCTCGAGTTCATAAATCACTTCTCGATGGCCGACGGCACGAATTTGGGCACGCCCTTTCCCGGCGTGGAGCAAGCCCTGAACTGGCTGGTCGCCAACGGATACAAAATCGCCGTGGTTACCGGGCGGACAAGTGACCCCGAGCGAATCAGGCGGGAGCTGGATTACATGGGAATCGGGCGCTTCTTCCCGGTCATTTTGAGCAACGACGACGGCATAAAGGGAATGAGCAAGGCCGGCAAACTGCTCGAATGCGCCCGGCTCGTAGACGCCGCTCCCGCCGAATGTGCCTACGTCGGCGATTGGGAAGGAGACATCCACAGCGCACGCAAGGCGGATTTTGGGCTTATAATTGCCGTGCTTACCGGCGGAGAAAGCGAAGAAGCCCTCCGGCCACATAACCCGGACGTCATTCTCCCGGCGGTGGCCGACCTGCCCGGATTTCTTAATGGGTCTGAATCGCTTTCACCGAAGGTCGGATAAGGAACAGTGTCCGGGGATTATGCGTAGGAACTCCGTGAGGGAACGAAGACGCAAAAAATACCGGGAAAACTATCGCAATTTCGGGGACATTACATCAGCTTAGCCCCCTTCCGAATCTGTTGACAAACGGGGAGGGAAAGCTTAAATTTTTTAATGTAAGACTTTAAATTTTCCGTGTTAATACCCGGGTTATGTTAAACGCATGATAAGTGTTGCACCCTTTAAATGAAAGCTCGGGTAGTGAGTCTCATTTGATGCAAGTGTTGGAAGATGTAACTTAACCGCCATAAAAAATTTAATGAGGGGTAAAAAATGGCGCCGGAAAACAAAGAGGAGCGTTTTCACCTGTGGGGCAATCCCAAGCAGAACGTTCCCACCAGGGCCGAAGCGGTGCGGCTGGCCGAAATGATAGCCGAAGTCTCCAAGCGCATATCGAACCCGCAGCTCGGATGGGCCCCCTCCGCCGACTTCCGGGGCGACGTGACCAAGGTGTTTCAGGGCAGCAGGGCCATGCTGGGAACACAGGTCATGGGCTGGACGCCGCTCGGCAGCTACACCGGGGGCATCAGCCCGCTGGCTCTCAAAGAGGACGGCGTAAACTTCGCCATACTGCATCATTCCGACAGGCTAAGTTTCAGCGAGGAGAACAGGCACCTTAACCGGCAGATTACAATGTGTTGCCAGCACGGCATCGCCCCGGTCATTTGCCTCGGTCCCCAGGCGGGAAAAGAGCTTACCGAGACCGTCATCCTGGGCGCGTTGCGGATAGCTTTCCACGGACTGGATTTCAAGGAGCTGAACAAGACAGGGGTGGTTTTCGCATACGAAGCCGGCGGCACCACCGGCGCTGACTACATGCCCGACTACGACGAGGTAGTGGAAGGCTTAAACATTATTTCCAAACTCATCGATGAGGATTATCCCGACCTGGAAAACTACAAGCTGTTTTACGCCGGCAGCCTCACGCGAACCACCTTGCCCCAACTGAAAGACCTGCGCGAGAAAAACGAGCACTTTGCCGGGTTCCTGGTGGATTCACCCAGCGCTCAGGAGGAATTCCTCGAAATAGCCAAGAACTGGTCCAGCGAGCTTCCGCAACTCGAAGCGCCGATGGCGCCGGGCCCGGAGGCCACCCGCAAGAGGGAAATCACCGAAATCCGAACTCCCGCCAAGCCGGTCAGCGTGATTGTCATCGGCGGCGGCGAAATCGGTAACGACTTCATCGGAGGCATCAAAAACGATTACCACAATATCGAAGTGCCCTACCTGGATAACCGCGGGACCAGCCGCGCCGACAGCGCCTCCAAGCTGTGGAAGGATTCGTACATAAGCCACGGGCTGTTCAGCGATGACGTGTCGGTGGACGGCGATTACATAATTGTCGATACCCCCCACAACGAGCAGAAAATATTGTACCTCAACTCCACCGGTAAAATCACCGAAATCATAGCCAATCTCAACAGCCGCAACATCAAGGCCGATGTCTGTCTCGTTGCGGTGGCGGGTCTGATGAAAGACCGCGCCAACCTGACCCCGTTCCTCGAATCGGGCGTGGCGAAATACGTGGTCTGCAGCTCCAACAGCGACGCCGTGGACACCACCGTCATCCCCGGCTACAACCAGGACGAGTTCAACCCCGACATGCACAAAATATTGTCCGTCAGCTCCTGCGGCGGAGAAGCGGGGGTGTTAACCCTGTCCCCGCTGGCCGACCATTACGGCAAGGACGCCTTCAAGTTCATCAGCGTGGTGATGCTGCACTCCAAGACAAACACCCAGAACGTCGGCAACAAGGGCCGCGACCCGAAGAAGGAGGAGATACTGGACAACATCGCAATCACCACCACCGGCTTCGAGAAGGTCGTCGCCGCGCCCGGTTTCTTCGAAAACACCATGGGCGGCGTGATGGCTTTCTCCAGCCGCATTCCTACCGAAAAGACCAGCGTGGCGGTGATGCTGATAGGCATGCAGCCAAATCACGGCGAAGCTGTCAGCCGCAAGGTGCTGCAGGACATCTACATCGAATCCAGCAGGGACCCGCAATACAAGGGCATCCTGCGCTACGAAGAAAACCCCTCGGGAACCAAGTATTACATGCGCGCCCGCGAAATGACTCACATCTTCGGCCCGATGATTCAGGTGGTCCGGCCCAACGTCCCCGGTATGCCGTCAACAAACGGGGACTTTTACATCCTCGGTGTGCCCTTCGCATACGGTAACGTGCCCGGATACGGCGAACAGCTCCGCAAAATGATGATGCTCATCGGCGAAAAACTCCACGGCGCGAAATAATTAACTCCTGTCTGTCGGCCAAAACCGTTTGGAGAACGGCACTTCAGCGTCGCATGTTATCGGGAAGGCTATTTCCGGGCGGCCGAGGTAACCCCGGCCCACCATTTTCTCAAACGTAAAACGGCGCTATCGGAGACGCTGTATATGGTGGGAATTACAACGGGGATTAGCAGCGTGGAAGTCAGCAATCCGCCCAGCACGGCTATCGCCAGCGGCGAATAAATCATCCTTCCCTGGTCGTTGGCGCCGAGCGCCATGGGGAACAAGCCCACCATGGTGGTGATGGCGGTCATCAGGATGGGCCGGAACCGGTCGCGGCTGCCCTGCAACAGGCTTTCGCGGGCACTGTACCCTTTCTTCCTCAAGTTGTGAACGTGGTCGACCAGCACGATGGCGTTGTTCACCACGATACCGGTCAAAAGCAGCATTCCGGCGCCCGAGATGATGTTCAGGGTGTTACCGGTCAGATAGAGCGACCAGTAAGCGCCCGTCAGAGCGAAGGGGATGCTGAACATTATAACGAACGGCAGAAAAAAGCTTTCAAACTGAGCCACCATGACAATGAACACCAGCGCCACCGCCAGACCCAGCGCCATCAAGAGCACCACGAACGCCGTCCGCACCTTGTCGAACCGGTCTCCCATCGTCCACTTGTACCCTCGCGGCATGGGAAAATCTTCGAGTGCCGTGGTGATTCTTTCCTTCAGCCGGAAAAGGTCGCGCCCTTCGTACTCGAGCGGTATTTTCAGTCGCGTGCGGCGGTTTTCGCGGTGGATGGAGCGGGGAATAGGTCGCGGCGATATGGTAGCCACGCTGCTCAACCGTATGGTCTGCCCCTTTTCGTTGTGAAGGGGGTAATTCTGGAGAGCCGGTATGTTTTCGCGGTCTTCTTCCCGCAACTGCATTACCACGTCCACCTGCCGGTCGCGATATTGCACCCACCCGGCCCGGGTGCCGCGAATTCCGTAGGCTATTTCGTAAGCCGCCAGGGTTGGGTCAACGCCGTAAACCGCGGCCAGCTCGCGGTCCATGCTGATGTCGATTTCCCGTTCGGCTTTCCTGGTAAGCGGCTTTATTTCCGTGATACCCTTTACGCCCTTTAGCTCTTCGCGCAGGTCTTCGGCCACACGGTACAGCTTCTCCGGGTTTTCCCCGAGCACTCTGACGTTGACTCCGCCGGCGGGAGCGCCTTCGAAACCCATGTTTTCCATGTCGTAGGTTACGCCGGGCCAGTTTGCTTCCGTTTCCAGCACCTTCCTCGCTCTTTCCTTCACTTCGTTGCGCAACAGCTTGGGAGTCTCGTAGATGGGAAGGAACATGTTTATTTCGATGAAGTTACGGTTGAAAATAGCCGTCATGCTGTCCACACCCCACTCCTCGCGACGATTCCAGAGCCTGCTTTCTATCTTGTCCACCATTTCATCGATTTCATCCAGCGTTTTTGCCCGGTCTACCCATACCAGCGTCCGCACCACGCGCATCGCCGTCTGCGGCACATACTCCTTCTCGGTCAGCGAAAACGGCAGCACGGTGAGAAACAGGAAACCCACCACCATCACCAGGGCTTTTTTGCGATGGCCGAGAGCGGCGCCCACCATTCCCATGTACCTTTTCCTGAAAGCGGCGAACCAACCCGGAGTTTGCACCTTGGCCGACTTCGCCCCCAGGAACGAGGCCAGCAGCGGTATCAGGGTGAGCGCCACCAGCAAGCTCGCGGCTATGGAAAGGCACAGCACCGTCCCGAACTCCCTCATAATGATGACCGTCTCGCTGCCCGATGACACGAAAAGCAGAGGCAGAAAGACTATCAGCGTAGTGGTGGTGGCCACGCTGATGGCGGCGCCGACTTCCTTCAATCCCTCCTTCGCCGCCTGCGGCGGGCTACGGCCCAGTTGCAGATGCGAATATATCGCCTCCATGGCCACGATGGAGCTGTCCACAAGCATCCCGACGCCAAGCATCAACCCGGACAGACTTATCATGTTGAAGCTCATGTCCAGCACCAGGTACATCACCAGGACGGCTATCATGATACTGCTCGGGATGGCGATGCTGATTATTGCCGTCGAGCGCACGTCCCTCAAGAAAATCAGCAGCACAAAAAAGGCCAGCACCGCCCCTTCGATGCCGGTTTTGCGAAGGCCGCTGACGGCGAGGGTTATTTCCGTGGACTGGTCGAAGAAAACCTTGGTCTCCACCCCCAACTCCCGGAGTTTCCGGTTTTTCGAGATGCTGTCCAGCGTCCTTCTCACCCTGCGGCAGGTTTCCACGGTGTTGGCGCCGGATTCCTTCCTTATCAGCATCACCGCCGCCCGCCGACGGTTGATGCGGCCCCGGAACATGGTGGACGTGTAATCGAAGCCCACCTCGGCCACGTCGCCCACCTTGATGTTTTCGGTGACGGGAAAATCCGCTATCTCCTCCGGCCCGTGAGCCTGGCCCACGATGCGCACGTCATACTTCAGGCCGCGATGATGAACCTGACCCGAGTCCAGGGTTACGTTATTGGCCAGCAGGGCGCGATAAAGCTCGACCATGCTGACCCCGTACTTGTCCAGGCGGGAGCGGTCGACTTCCACCAGCACCCGGCGCTTCTGCTGGCCCCATATCTCAACGTTGGCCACCCCGTCCACCCGGCGCAGGTCGCGGGCCATGGTACGGTCCACGAACTCGTTGACCTCCGGCGTCCACTTGTCGGCGTTGACGCCCATGATGATTATGGGGATGGATTCGCTGTCGAACTTCCACAGCCATATCCTGTCCAGGTCGTCCGGCAGCTCGTCCCTTACCTGGTCAATCCTTTCGCGCACCTCCAGCACCTCGAAGTCCACGTTGGAGCCTGACTCGAACCATATATGCATGTGAGCGCCGGTCTGGCTGGAGCGGCTGGTCATCTTCTCGATACCCGGCAGGGTGCTGATGGCGTCTTCGAGCTTTTTGGTGATTCTTTTCTGCACTTCCAGGGGGGAACTTGCAGGGTAAGGTATCTCCATGTCGATTTCAGGAAAATCGGCCTTGGGCATGAATTCCAGCGGAACGTTAAGGATGGAAATTATTCCCAGAATCAGCAGGCCCACATAAATCATAACCGTGGTGACGGGCCTTTTGAGGCTGTAGTCGGTGATTTTCATTCGATTTCTTCACCCGGCGACTTGGGCGGCTGGAGGCCGCCACCGGGCCTTAGCCTGTCCAGCACCAGATAAACCGCCGGGATGCAGGTGAGAGTGAAAAAGGTGGCGCTGAGCAGGCCGCCTATAACCCCGATGGCGATGGGAGCCCGCATCTCCGCCCCCTCCCCGCCTATCAGCGCCATGGGCGCCATCGCCAACACCGTGGTCAGGGTGGTGATGAGGATGGGGCGCAGCCTTTCCGCCCCGGCCTGAATAATCGCATCCTTGCGCTCCATGCCGTCACGGCGGCGCTGATTGATGCGCTCGATGTACACTATCGCGTCGTTCACGGCGATGCCGACCATCATCATTATGCCGATGAAGCTGAATACGTTGAGGGTGGTGCCCGTCAAAAGCAGCATGAGCGCCACGCCGACCAGCGAGTACGGCACGGTGAACATTATCACGAAGGGGTGAACCAGCGACTCGAACAGGCTGGCCAGCACGATATAAACCAGCGCGACGGCCAGCAACGTCGCCCCCGCCAGGCTTGCAAGCGACCGCTGCATCTCCTCGTTCTGGCCGGTAATTTTCCAGTAATATCCCGGCGGAAAATTCAGGCTTGCGAGCTTTGCCCTTATGTCGGAGACGGCGTCGCCAAGCGGCCTTCCCGAAAGGTCCGCGGTGACCAGCGATACGCGGCTGTTCCCGGAGCGGTTTATCACCCCCGGCCCCTGCGCAACTTGAAGGTCGGCAAGCACCCTCAACGGTATCGGGTCGCCGCCCGGCGGGGATACGCTCAACTCGCCCAGTCTGCCCACGTCGGCCCGGTCGCGCTCGCGCACCTTCACCACGATGTCCACCTGCCGCTCGCCTTCGTCCAGGTCGGTGGCGACCTCGCCTTTGACTTTCTTGCGGATTTCGTCGGTTATCCCCGCCGGTGTCATTCCCATGGAAGCCGCCCTGTCGCGGTCTATGAGCACGTGCACTTCCGGGTTGGCCTGTCGGCCCGAGCTTTCCACGTCGTGAATGCCGGGAATTTCCGAAACTTCGGAGGCAACCCTGTCCGCCAGCTTCCCGAGTTGCTCGAGGTTATTGCCGATTATCTCCACTTCTATCGGGGTCTTGTAGCTCAAAAGCGTGGGGCGGGTCATTTTAATTTCGGCGCCCGCAATCGCCTTGTGCAGCTTTTCCCTGAGCATGTCCATGACCCGCACGTCGCCGATTGGCCTTTGTCTTTCGAGTGTCACCTGCACTTCGGCCAGGTTTTCCGCCTTTTTTTCCGCGCCCGCGGCGCTGCTTACGCCGTAACCCACGCTGCTGAACAAGTGGTCGATGTAAGCCTCCTCCCGGAGGGAATTGAAGGCCTCCTCGGTAGCCTCGACTTTGCGGTTGGTTCGCTCTATCGGGGCGCCGGTGGGAAGCTCCATGTTCACGGTAAACTTGCCCTGGTCAACCGGCGGCAACAGCTCGAAGCCGAGTATGAAAACCACCAGCAGTGACGCCAGCGACAATCCCGCCGAGCCGGCCACGAAATACCCGGCCCGCGAAAGCACCTTCCCCAGAACCCACGGATGCGCGGCCCTAACCAGCTCGAAGCCCCGGTCGAAAGCGGCCAGCGCCGGCGACAGTAGTAAGTGGAAAAACTTCAGGAGCAGCCGCCACACCCGGGCTACGGTTCTTGCTCCCCACGCGGTAAACGGGCCGATTTTCGCCGCCTCGCCGCTTTCGACGGATGAGGCAGTTTTCCGGGTCATGCCCGACTTCAAAACAACGCTCAACATCGGCGCCAGCGTAAACGCCACCAGCTCGGACAGGATGAGGCTGAAGGTTACGGTCAGCGCCAGGTCGCGGAATATCTGCCCGGCGACGCCGACGACGAACACGATGGGGAAAAACACGGCGATGTTGGTGATGGTGGAGGCGGTGATGGCGGTGCTGACCTGTGATGCGCCTTTCGACGCTGTGCCCTCGGCCTCCCCGCCTTCGGATTCGCGAATACGGAATATGTTTTCCAGCACCACGATGGCGTTATCCACCAACAGGCCGATACCCAGTGCCAGCCCGCCCAGGCTCATGATGTTCCACGAAATGTCGAAAAAGTACATCAGGTTGAAGGTGGCCACTATGCTGGTGGGAATGGCCACGGCGATTATAAACGTGCTGCGGGCGCTCCTGAGGAAAAAGTACAGCACGATAATAGCAATCAGAACGCCCCACAGCGCAGTGGTGTAAACCGCGCCTATGGCGTTCTCGATATATTCGGCCTGGTCGACCACCGGAATGATTTTAAGGTTCGACACCAACGGCTCCTCACCGTCGGAGTCGCCCAGCAGCTTTTTCTCCGTCCATCCCAGAGCTTCGGCGGGAGAAGTTTTGGCGATGTCGGCTATTTCGCCCCACGCGGGTATCGCTTCCTTTTCCCCGGAACGGGCGAGCGAAGCCTTCAATTTATCGAGCGTGTTTCTCAGGCGGCGGCAGACGGCCACCACGTTGGCGTCGCCTTCCTTATAGATGCTTACCTGGACGCATTCTTTGCCGTTGAGCCGGGCGATTTCATCGCGCTCTTTCGGTCTCCGGGTAACGTCCGCTATATCCTTCAGCCGCACGGAGCCGACCGGCCCTTCCCGGGAAGCTTCACCTCCCCCGAAGGTCGCCGAAGGCACGCCGCCGACCATCGGCCCGGACGGCAGGCCGGCGAAGCCGTTCAGCGACGATACCGCCGCGCCAGCTTCCCCGACGCCGGATTCAAGGGAGCCGCCTCCGGTGTCGGCTCCGGCGGTGGAAACCTGCCCTTTGGCGACAATCACAAGGTCCCGGATGTCGTCAATGCCGGTGAAAGCGTTGGTGGTTCTCACGGCAAGTTCGGAGTCGGCGTCGGTTAACGTGCCCCCCGCGAGGTTGATGTTTTCCTTTTCGAGGCGATTGATAACCTGCCCGACAGTTATTCCCAACCGTGTCGCGCGGGCCTCGTCGACGGCGACCAGTATTTCCTCCTCGTGGCCGCCCTGCACTTTCACCGCCGCCGCCCCGTCTATCCTTTCCAGGGGCAGTTGAATGTCGTTTTCTGCGAAGTATCTGAGTTCCGAGAGCGGCATGTCGCCGGTAATGCCCAGGGTCATCACGGGGTCCTGGGACGGGTCGTACCGGAGGATGAGGGGCTTTTTCACGTCGTCGGGGAACTGGAGCATTTGCAGTTTTTCGCGCATCTCCATGGTGGCCAGGTCGAGGTTGGCGCCCCACTCGAACTCGACCACCACGTCCGACAGGCCGCTGCGGGAGACGCTGGATATAGTCACCACCCGGTTGATAACCCCCACCACCTGCTCCACGGGGCGGGTTACCATGTTCTCCACTTCGCTTGGAGCGGCCTGGGGGTATTCGGTGCGGATGGTTACCCGGGGAAAGGTTATCTCGGGAAGAAGGTTAACGGGAATCCCGGCCACGCCGACCAGGCCCAACAGGAGCACGCCCAGCACTATCATCGATATGCTGACCGGACGCCTGATGCTGAAATCGCTCAGTACCATTAGCCGGGTTGTTTAAGGGTTTTCGGCTTCGCTTCCGAGCGAAGCGGCGGGGGTGAAACCTTTGGGCATCGGCTCGCCTTCTTCGGACGAGCCGGCGAAGACAACGCGGTCGCCTTCGGAAAGCAGGTTCTGCCCTTCCACAATCACCCAATCGGAGAAGGAGGGTTTATCGCTTAAGATTTCGGCGTACTTATCGTCGGAGATTCCGGCCTTGACCTCGACGCGATGCGCCACCGGGCGATTTCCGTCGCCGGGCCTTACCACGAAAACGTAATGTGCGCCCTCTTCGCCCAGAAGCGCCTGTTTCAACACCACTTTGGTGGCCGGATGCACGTCGGTCTGTATGTACACTCTGGAAAACATGCCGGAAGTAAGCGCGCCGTCGGCGTTGGAAACCCTGACCCGCACTTCTACCGTGCCCGTCCGGGAATCCACCACCGGGCCGACAAATGACAGATCACCCGTGAATTCGCCTCCTCCTTTGGTATCGGAAAGGGCGTCCACTTCCAGCGTAACCGGGTTTTCGCCCACGCTTATGCGAGATACTTCCTTCTCCGTCACCCTTACCCTTACCCGCAGTGGGTCGAGAATTGCTACCCGGAAAAGCCGCTCGGCGGAGGAAACTTTCCGGTAAAGCTCGCAATCCTTCCGGGTAACGGTTCCTTCCAATGGAGAGCGGATTTCCGAGTATGAAAGCTTGAGCCGGGCCTGTTCGAGCGCCGTCCGGGCACTTTGCACCTGCTGCTTCGCAACCCGGTGCTGCGTGCGTAGCGAGTCGAATTCCTGCTCGCTTATAAGACCTCTCTCGAACAACCTCCTGTTGCGGTTGAGAGTGCTTTCCATATTGCCGCTGCTCACCAGAGCCTGGCTCAGCGCCGTTTCGGCCCGGTCGACGGCGAGCTTCAACTCCCGGTCGTCTATTTTAGCAAGTAACTGCCCCTTTAGTACTTTATCGCCCTCTTCAGCGTGAATTTCGGTAATATCTCCGGGTACTTTCGCGTACACGTCGGCCTTGTCCACCGGTTCGAGCGTTCCGGTGGCCCTTATGACCCGGCGCATGTCGCGTCTTTGTGGATGAGCTGCCCGGACGGTTATACCGACCACGACGTCTTTACCGGGATTGGAGGGATTATTTAACTCGACGGCGGGTTGTCTTTTCTGGTATATAACCCCGGCCTCGAAAGCGATGGCGATTATAATCAACAGGCCGATAATCTTGAGAAATTTCATGTACCCGGTTCCGCGCCCCTATCCGCGCAGTACTCCCTCCGCAAATGAAATCAGCGTTTCGAACATAGTGAACACTCATATTAGGATATATATTTCAGGCGAGTTTTTCACCCAGAAGCCGGAGGAGCCCGCTTCCGTCGATAAAAAAGTAGATTCCAAAGGCCACCAGCACTATCCCGCAAACGGCGAAAACCGCCGTCTGCACCTTCGGGGTCATTACCCGTTTGCCCTTGTTGCTCATAAAGCTCAGGAGCCAGTCCCATCCCAAATCGACCGACCAGTGTACTATCATGAGCAGCGCCACGCCGATTACTCCCCACGCCAGGCTCCTGGTGATGAGCGCCGCGCCTATGGTGGCCCACCATATAAAGAAGTAGGGGTTGGAGGCGGTGGTTATAACACCGGCCTGGAGACTGCCGAAGGGAACGTTTTTGGCGCCCTCCCCCAGGGCGGAGCGCTCGCGAATCATGGCCATGCCCATCCATACGAGAAAACCCCCGCCCAGGATTCCGACCGCCATTTTCCAGGCGGCCATCTGGAAGAGCTTGCTCAACCCTAAAGCTATCAAAATAATGAGAGGAAACTCGACGATGCCGTGTCCCAGGGCTACGAGTATGCCGGAGCGGGAGGATTCCTGGCCCTTGACTATCGCTGCCGCCGTCACCGGCCCGGGCATCATGGCGCCGGAGAAGCTGATAAAAAATACGCCGAACAAAAATACGGCCAGGTGTGCGCTTTCGACAAGTCCTTCCATCACCGTGTTTCCCTTTGAAAGGTGGATATTAACATACCACGCTTCATTCACAATGTTAATTCTTTAAATCTAAGATAGAGAATCCGTGTTATGAGATTCCGGATTTCCCAAAAAAGGGATTCGCGGGGTTCGTATCGTTTGACCTCGAACTCCCGGGTAGTTATCTTAAGTTTAATCTCCGAGCTTGTCCTCCTGCGGGTCTCGCAAAGCCTATGGAGGCAAGCCGACAGGGTGCGGCCGGAAACGGCCACGCCTCCCGTGCTTGGAAAGGAGATTGGCTCGACGATACCGAGCGCCAACCGATTCCGGCACGGGGTCGGTTTTTTATTTTCAAGACCAGGAGAAAAAATGAGACGAACTGTAATTTACGCTATCGCCTGTTTTATCGCCTTCGTAACCCTCATGGCTTTGTCCGTTCAGGCAAACGCAGCCGATGATGATGACGTCCTCCGGCTGGCCACAACCACCAGCACCGACAACAGCGGCCTGCTGGAGTACATCCTTCCCGAGTTCAAGGAGCGCACCGGCATCGAAGTGCACGTGATACCCGTCGGAACCGGAAAAGCCCTCAAACTGGGGGAACGCGGCGACGTGGACGCCGTGCTGGTACACGCTCCGGACGCCGAAAAACAGTTCGTGGAAGCGGGCTACGGCGTCAACCGCCGGGCCGTCATGGTTAACGACTTAGTAATCGTGGGGCCTGCTTCCGACCCCGCCGGGATAAAGAAAGCCGACAACCTGAAAGGCGCACTCAAACGCCTGATAAAATCCGGGGCTACTTTCATAAGCCGCGGCGACGATTCCGGAACTCACAAAAAAGAGCGCAAGCTGTGGGAGATTGCCGGTGATAGGCCTTCCGGCGATAACTACCTCGAGACCGGCCAGGGAATGGAAGCTACGTTGCGCATAGCAGGCGATAAGGGGGCATACACGCTTACCGATACGGGCACTTACCTTTCGGCTAAGAATAAACTCGACCTGGAAGTGGTATACCGGGGAGACCCGATGCTTGAGAACCCTTATTCGGCGATAGCCGTCAACCCCGCCCGGCATGGCCATGTCAATTACATGGGAGCGATGGCTTTTACAGCGTGGCTTACTTCGCCGGAGGGACAGGCGAAGATAGGGGCTTACAAGGTGCGAAACACAGTACTTTTCCGACCTGCGGCGATACCTCAAGAGGATTGAAAGCAAAGGCTGATTATTATGGAGTTGGGGGCCGAGACATTCGAGATAATGGGGGTATCCCTTAAGGTTTCGCTAGCAGCCACCGCGCTGGCGACGGCTCTCAGTGTTCCCGCCGGATTTACTATCGCCGTGAGGGATTTCCGGGGTAAGCGGACATTGGTGGCTATAATAAACACCCTCATGGCCCTGCCCACCGTGGTGGTGGGCTTGCTGGTGTACATGCTCCTCAGCCGCTCCGGCCCGATGGGGGAGCTGGGGATACTGTACACCCCGACGGCCATGGTGGTCGGGCAGTTCATACTGGCCCTGCCTATAGTTACGGCGTTTACTTACGCCGCAGCCGGCGGCGTGGACGAACGGGTGCTGGCTACCGCCCGGACGCTCGGCGCGGGGCCGGTTCAATCGGCGTGGATGGTGCTCCGGGAAGCGAAGCTGGGCATCATCGCCGCCGTGATTGCGGGCTTCGGAAGGGTCGTATCGGAAGTCGGCTCGGCCATAATGGTGGGCGGCAACATTCGCGGCTACACCCGCACCATGACCACCGCCATCGCCACCGAAACGGCCAAGGGCAACTTCGCGCTGGGAATTACGCTGGGGTTGATTCTTCTGGCCATCGCGCTTTCAATCAACCTGGCGGCTAACTCGTTTCTCGGGAAAAAGGCATGAGCTTTTCGGAAATATACAAGCTGCGCGGCATCAGGCGTTTTGCCGAGGGCGACCGGCCCATCCTTCACGTGGAGGATATGACGGTGACAGCCGGAGCGCTGGTGGCGCTGGTTGGCCCGAACGGCGCCGGTAAAAGCACCCTGCTCAAGCTGATGGCGTTTCTGGAGGAGCCGGACGAGGGCGATATATTTTTCAAGGACGGAAAGGTAAAAAGCTCCGACATGCCCCGGCTCCGGCGCACGGTTACGCTGGTGGGACAGTCGCCCTTTCTGTTCAGGGGCGACGTTTTCAAAAACGTGGCATACGGCCTGAAAGTCAGGGGCGTGCCTAAAACCGAATGGCCCGCCCGGGTGGCCGAAGCCCTGAACATGGTGGACCTGGGCGGCTTCGAGCGGCGCTCGGTCAGGGAACTCAGCGGCGGCGAGACTCAAAGGGTGGCCATCGCCAGAGCGCTGGTTTTTCAGCCGGAGGTGATTCTGCTGGACGAGCCCACCGCCGGGGTGGACGCTATGAGGGTGGAGATGGTGGACGAAATCATCAGGGAAGCCAATCACAAACTCGGGGCGACGGTGCTGTTTTCCACCCACAACTTCGCGCAGGCTTACAACCTGACCGAAAACGTAATCCACATGTCGGCGGGCAGAATCGTGGACGAGAGAATAGAAAACGTTTTCCACGGGGAGGCTGAAGAATCGCCGGACGGGAGGCATCTGGTCATCAGCGGAGGAAAAAGGCTGGCGTTCGAGGGCTCCCGCAACGGCAGGCTGCGATTCATGATACCATCCAACGCCGTTGACGTATTCCCCGTCTCCGACGACTCGGGGCACGTAAACCGCTTCGAGGGAACCGTTACCCGTTTGGAAATGAGGGGAGGCAAGGTCAGGCTCAGGATTGACGGAGACCTTCGACTCAAGGCGGAAGTTGAACCGGAAAAGATAAGGAAAAATAATGTAAACGTAGGAAGCCGGGTCGCGGCCATTATCCCCCCGGAGTCCATAAAAATACTGGAGTGAAAGGTAGCATTAAAGAATGATTCCCCTGGACAGCGCCACGAAAAAACTGATGCCGGGAGTGAAACCCCTCGGAACCGAGACCGCGCCGGTGCTCAAAAGCATGGGCAGGGTAATCCGGGAAAGTATTACCAGCCCCCACTCGATACCGCCTTTCAGCAAGTCCGCCATGGACGGCTACGCCGTAAGGAGCGCCGACGTGGCCGGAGCATCGACCGCCAAGCCGGTACAGCTGGAGCTGCTGGAAGACATACCGGCGGGAAAAGTCGGGCAACATACGGTGAAGAAGGGCACGGCCTCGCGGATAATGACCGGTGCGCCCATGCCGAAAGGCGCGGACTCGGTGGTGATGGTGGAGTACACCGAAACCGCCGAAGGCGGCGTGCGCATCATGACCACCGCAGGAAAAGGTGAAAACGTGGCCCCCGCCGGAGAGGACGTGAAAAAGGGCCGGACCGTCATAAAATCGGGAACGCTTATCAGGGCCGCAGAGATGGGAATGATAGCCTCCACAGGCCGCACGCGGATTAAGGTGACCCGGAGGCCGAAAGTTGCGGTACTGTCCACCGGCAGCGAAATCGCGGCGCCCGGAAAAAATTTGCAAAAGGGGCGGATTTACGACTCCAACGGATACTCCCTCACCGGGATGGCCTTTTCGCGCGGCGCCGACGCGAAATTCATCGGAATTGCGGGAGACAGAAAGGGCGCGCTGGAGCGAAAAATAAAAAGCACCGAAAACTTCGACATACTGGTGCTCTCCGGCGGGGTAAGCGTGGGCGATTACGACCTGGTGCAGGACATCCTCCTGGGCGGCGGCGTCAAGCGGATTTTCTGGAGCGTCGCCATCAAGCCGGGTAAACCCACCTTCGCCGGAAAAAAGGGAAAGCAGTACATCTTCGGACTGCCCGGCAACCCGGTGTCCTGCATGGTTACCTTCGAGCTATTCGTAAGGCCGATCATAGACAGGATGCTGGGCAAAACCCGAATCGGCCCCCGAAAGGGCAAGGCCATGCTGAAGAAGGAACTGCGCATCAAGCCGGGGCGGAGAAAGTTTCTGCGCGGCAGGCTCGTCGAGGAGGGCGCGACCCGGAAGGTGGAACTGTTCAAATCGCAGGAGTCGGGGGTGCTGCGAAGTATGCTGGCCTCGGACGTGCTGGTGGACGTGTCGGACGGGGTGAGCGAACTTCCCGCCGGCACGGAAGTGAACATCCTTTACCTGGAGTGAACCATGGACGAGCTTACTCACACCGACAAGAACGGCAAGGCGGCGATGGTGGACGTGGGCGACAAAAAGATTACCCGCCGCACCGCCGCGGCAACCGCCCGGGTGAAAATGTCATCCCAAGTCCTGGAAGCGGTGCGCGAAAACAAACTGAAAAAAGGCGACGTGCTCGGCACGGCGAAAATAGCGGGCATAATGGCCGCAAAGAACGTGGCCGGGCTGATACCGCTGGCGCACCCGCTCAATATAGACCACGCCGACGTGGACTTCGAGTTCGAAGACGGCGGCATTTTGATAAGGGCGCAGGTGTCCGTCGAGGCCAAAACAGGCGTGGAGATGGAGGCGCTAACCGCTGCGAGTGTCGCCGCGCTTACCGTTTACGACATGGCCAAGGCGGTGGATAAATCCATGGTGATTACCGACCTGATGCTGGAGAGCAAATCGGGCGGCCGGAGCGGCGATTATAAAAGGAGCGGCTGACTCAAGGATGAAATAATGGGAAAAATCGTATCGGTAAACATCTCGGAGGAAAAGCACGTCATTAAGAAACCGGTAGAGGAGGCCGAGCTGATTCCCGGCAAGGGAATATCGGGCGACGCCCATTTCGGCTTCGGCAAGCGGCAGGTGAGCCTGCTGAAAGTTGAATCCATTGAAAGACAAAGAAGCGAGCTCGAACGCAAAGTCGAAAAAGAAGGAGCAAACTCCGGTGATACCAAGCCCGTCGAAATTGTCCCCGGCGTTTACGCCGAAAACCTCACCACCGGCGGGCTGGCGCTGGAGGAATGCAAGCTGGGGGACTTGATAAAGGTGGGCGACGGCATAAAGTTACGGGTTACCAAAATCGGAAAGGAATGCCACACCAAGTGCGATATTTACTACGCCGCAGGAGATTGCATCATGCCCGGGGAAGGCATTTTCTGCGAAGTCCTCGAGGGCGGCGCCGTGAGGTCCGGCGATGAAATCGAGCGTTGTTGACACCTTACGCATATCGGTAACTGACCGATGCAACCTGCGCTGCATCTACTGCATGCCGCCGGAAGGAATAAAAACCCGTCCGCACGAGGAGATACTGAAGCTGGAGGAAATCGCCCGGATTGCGCGGGCGGCGGTCGGTTGCGGGGTGCGCAAGATAAGACTAACCGGCGGCGAGCCGCTGGTGCGCAAAAACATCGAGCGCCTGGTCGAGATGCTGGCGGGTCTCGATGGCCTTCGGGACCTGGCCATGACCTCCAACGGCATCCTGCTGAAAAGAATGGCCCGGAGATTGAAAGACGCCGGACTGGGCAGGGTGACCGTGAGCATGGACAGCCTGAACCCCGAACGCTACCGGGAAATCACCCGGGGCGCCGAGCTTGAAAACGCTTTGGAGGGGCTGGAGGCCGCCATCGAGGCCGGGCTGGGCCCGGTAAAGGTCAATTTGGTGGCGATGAAAGGGGTCAACGACTCCGAGTTCGAGAATTTTGCCGCGCTCGCTCGCGACAAGGACATCGAGGTAAGGTTCATCGAAATCATGCCTGTCAGCCCCGGCGCCGGGACGCTGTGCTGCAACCGCGAGGGCGACGCGCTCGTGCCTTCGGCACAGATAAAGAGTCGCATCGAAGAGGCTTTCGGGAAAATTGAAAGCGCCGGCGAAGCCGAAGACCACAATCCCCCCGCCGGCCCGGCTCGCATATTTTCGCTACCCGGGGGGAGGGGCAAGGTTGGTTTCATAAGCCCGGTTACCGAGCCTTTCTGCACAGGATGCGGCAGGATGAGGCTTACCGCTGACGGAAGACTCAGGGGATGCCTTTTCTCCAACAATGAAGTGAACGTATTCGAGCCGTTGCGGGAGGGTGTCGGGGACGAAAAGCTTACAGAGCTTTTCGAGCTTGCGGTGGCCCACAAGCCCCGGCGCAAGTCCCCGGCTTTCAAAGATAATTGCAGGTGGATGTCGGAGATAGGCGGATGACGAAAGTAAAAGCGGGCATACTCACCGTAAGCGACCTGGGATTCAAGGGCGAGCGCGAGGACACCGCCGGCGTCCGGTTGAAAGAGCTTTGCCGGGGGATGGGATGGACCGTCAGTCGCTACGAGGTAGTACCGGACGAAAGGAGCCTTATCTCCGACAAGCTCGAACAGTGGGCCGAAGAGGCGGACATCATCTTCACCTGCGGCGGCACGGGCTTCGCGGAGAGGGACGTTACCCCGGAAGCCACAATAGACGTTCTGGACAGGCTGACTCCGGGCATTTCGGAAGCAATGCGCATGGCGGGATTGAAAAATACCCCCAGGGCCATGCTGTCGCGGGCGACTTCGGGAATTCGCGGAAGCACCCTCATTATAAACCTTCCGGGCAGCGAAAAGGGGGCGGTGGAATCGTTCGAGGCTGTCCGGGAAGCACTGCCCCACGCGCTTGACGTGTTGCGCGGCGAGCCGGGGCATTAAGTCACCGCTATTCAATAACAGTTTCCCGGATTTCATAAATTAACTATCACTGTCAATTAAAGAAATTGCTGCAAATTGGTGGAATCGAGAAACAGCCGTGCCCCGGACAGTATTACTTTGCCTTTACCGGCGTTGTGTTCATTCCGCGGGCCGATATCGGTTTGCTTTTCATACGCTGTGCGGCGTGGAAGCGCTTTGAGAAGAAATGGAGCGCCGACTGCCCCGACGTTGTCAAGTCCCTCAACGAAGGCGGCGACGAGCTGCTCACGTTTTTCAAATATCCCGAATCTATGTGGAAGGCGTTGCGAACCACCAACTGCATCGAGGGTCTCAACGGCGAATTCCGCAGGCGCGTCAAGACCCAGGGCAGCCTGCCCAACACCGACGCCGGACTCAAACTGCTCTTCGGCCTGTTCGCATGCGGCCTGATATCCATGCAGCGCATCCACGGGTGGCGCGATCTACCCGCCGCCGTCGCTCAAAAACGCGCACAAATGGGATTGATAAAAACGTCAGATAATGTTAACAAGTCCGGTGATTCTAAAGGACTTGACAAGGCAGCTTAATGGAGGTAATGTCAACATGTCCCCGGAGGGGAAATCCGAATTTCCCCCACAAAGTGGGACACCACCTTTTGTAATAAGAAACTCGTTTCTTTGGCGAGAGCGATGCGATGGCACGTTACTTTTTCATAATAGGCGCTCCGAAAGCGGCGACCACAAGCTTTTGGAATCTTCTAATGCAGCATCCGGAAATAAGCGTATGCATGCCGAAAGAGCCGGAGTTTTTCAGCCACGACGAAAACTACTCCAAAGGATGGTCATGGTACGATACTTTTTTCCGGGACAAGGAAAACGCCCCGGTAAGAGCGGATATCTCCCCCGCCTACTCGGCTACCCATTTCTGCCCGGACGCCCCCAAGCGTATAGCTTCCCACCTGCCCGATGCACGTATCGTGTACATGGTGCGCCATCCGCTGGAAAGGATAGAATCCAACTTTTTCCAGGGCCTTTACACCAAGAAACCAATGCCGTCGTCGTTCAATCGCGCCGTTAAGGAGTACCCGCCGCTGTTAAAATACAGCCTTTACTGGAGTTGCATAAGTAACTACCTGAAACATTTTTCCGAAGAGCAATTCCGGGTTCTTTTTTTTGAGGATTTTAAAAGCGGCCCGGAGCAGTTCATGTCCGAATTGTGCGATTTCATTGGAGTAGACCGCTCTTTCGAGTTCCGGGACGTCTCCAAACCCAAAAATCCTAGCAAGGGCCACATGAAGGACGGCCCTTTACTGAACGCTACACGGAACCTGCCCGGGAGAGAGCTGCTAAAATCCCTCATACCCGACCGTCTGAGAGGCATCATGAAGAAAAGGTTGCAGGTTAGAATATCCGGCGACATCAAGTGGGATGAAGAGACAAAAGAATGGGCACTGGAGCAACTGCGCGACGAGGCGATGGCCACCTTGGATTATGCCGGCAAACCAAGAGATTTCTGGGAATTGTAGTCTTGTCCTAACAGGGTGTTGAAAAAGTCAGAAACGTAACGCCGCCATCTCTGGCGGCACTCGTAAGTAGCTGATTTTATTAAGGCGCCTTTTGCCGGCAAGCCATGCGGCCTGAGAAAGATGCCAGCGTTACGAAAAATAGCATTTTTCAACACCCTGCTAATTCCCTCCGGAATAAGTCCTTACGCTATACACTGTTATAATTCCATTAATATTCACTCTTAATACTTCCCTAACGTTTTAAACAAATTCCACAAACAACGATACGGCAAATATGTTTTATCGAAAGCTGATGCTCCAACTTGTATTCAACGGGTATTATGCCGATAAACGAGTTTCAAAAAGGAGGAGAAAAATGAAGGAAATTAAACTCTCATGGCTGTATGAAATGCTCCTAATTTTTTGTCTTGTCGCAGTAATGGCGTTTTTGCCGACCAAACTCAAGGCTGAAGAGGACGAAGGGCACGACCTCGACATCAGCCTGCAAAATCTGAAGTTCAGCATCCTCACATACTTCGATTACTCGGTCGGCCAATCGGCTTTACCGGGAGGCACTGAGGAAAATTTCAACCGCTTCGCCATAACCCGTGGTTACTTCACCCTCAAGAAGGAAATCGCCCCCTGGCTGAAGGCCCGCATGACCACCGATGTACACCAGCACCATGACGGGGACTACAAGGGCGATTACGAAGTCCGCCTGAAATACCTTTACGGGGAAATTCACTTCCCCGACCTGGGTCCCCTAACCTCGATAAAGAGCGAAATCGGCATCGGCCACATGCCGTGGCTGGACTTCGAGCAGAAAATCAATCCATACAGATGCCAGGGTAAAATGGCAGTCGAACGGGCAGGCATGTTCAACTCCGCGGACGCCGGGGTTGGACTGATGGGATATCTCGGCGGCGAGCTTGCGAACGCAAAACAAAAAACCGGCAACAAATCTTACGCAGGACGCTGGGGAAGCTGGCACATCGGCGGATACAACGGCCCCGGCTACCACGCCGTGGAGGAAAATCAAAACAAGGTGGCGGAAGGAAGGTTGACACTTAGACCTCTGCCGGGAGCGCTGCCGGGGTTGCAGCTCAGCTACCTTGGAATTTACGGCGAGGGCAACAGGTCCTATCCCGACATAGATGGCGACACTGTGTGGCCGGAATACATAGTGCACCTCGGCATGCTCAGCTTCGAGCACCCGCGATTTACTTTCACAGGGCAGTATTTTACTACTTGGGGCAACGCCAAGGGCACACTCGCCGAAGCCGACGGGGATGCGCTGGAGACCATGGGGTATTCCGCCTTCGCAGACCTCAACCTGCCGGTATTCAACGACAGGCCCTCTGTTTTCGCCCGGTACGATTACTTCGACTCCGACGTCGACGACATGATGGCCGAAAGCACTGCATACCAGATGTACATCGGGGGGTTGGCTTTCAGGCTGTATAAAAGCAACATGCTCCTTTTCGTGTACGAAACCACCGATTACGAAGAGGATGCCGGCGGCAAGGGGGGCAAGACCCCGGTGGAGGATAACGACCTGGGAGAGGAGGAGAGGTTCCAAGTGGTGTTCCAGTTCAAATTCTGACCCTTACAAAATCGTTACCTTATCTTAACACAATCTTAACAATTATCCGGCATTATTGATGTTGGATAAAAAAGGAGGAAAGGAAAATGAAAAAGGGGCTGCTCACAGGACTGATACTCTTGCTTACCACCGCTTTGAGCGTTATAGCGGCGCCGCGAATTTCCTTACAGGGCGCCGGGGCCAGTTTCCCCTATCCTGTCTACTCCCAGTGGACTTATAAGTACAACAAGCTCACCGGGGTGAGAATCAACTACCAGTCCATAGGCTCCGGTGGGGGAATCGCGCAGATAAAGGCCAAGACCGTGGATTTCGGCGCCAGCGACGCTCCTCTGGAAAAGAAGGAGCTCGACGAGGCGGGCCTGGTACAGTTCCCCATGATAATGGGCGGCGTGGTGCCGGTGGTAAACATCGAGGGAATCGAAGAAGGAGCGCTTAAGCTTACCCCCGATTTGATTGCGGAAATTTTTCTCGGCAATATCACCGAATGGAACGACCCCGCCATAAAATCGGCAAACCCCGGCCTGAATCTGCCCGACAAGTCCATAACAATCGTCCACAGGGCCGACGGCTCCGGCACAACATGGATATTCACCAACTACCTATCAAAAGTATCCGATAAGTGGAAACAAAAAGTCGGCACCGGGAAGGCTGTTTCGTGGCCCGTCGGAGTCGGCGGCAAGGGCAACGAAGGCGTCACCAACTACGTCAAGCGCGTCGACGGCTCCATAGGTTACGTCGAGTTCGCCTATGCGCTACAGAACAAGCTGCCGTGGGTAAAACTCGAAAACAAGGCCGGCAACTTCGTGGCCCCCACCATAGACACCTTCCAGGCCGCCGCGGCCAATGCCGACTGGGAAAACGCTCCCGGATTTTACATGGTTCTTACACAACAACCGGGCGAGAAAAGCTGGCCCATTACCGGCGCCTCCTTCATCCTGCTGCATAAGGAAATGAAGGATGCCCGGAAAGCGAGGGCCATGCTGAAATACTTCGACTGGTGCTTCTCGCACGGGGATGACATCGCCGTGAAGCTGCATTACGTGCCGATTCCGGATAACGTGGTGGAGCTGGTGCACAAGCAGTGGAAGAGAAAACTGAGCGCCGACGGAAAATCCGTCTGGCCGTAACCCGATTGATTTGGAATCGGATTGAATGTTTTTGGAAATCACATTAAAGGCCGTGTCCTTCGAGACGCTCGTTTCACTCGCTCCTCAGGAACACGGCCTTACCCCTTACCGGTACCTGCTTGTCAATCACGGAATCCGCGTTCCTGAGGAAGGGTCGTAAGACCCTGTCTCGAAGGACGCGGATTTTAACGAAAACTGAGATGAAACCAGCCGAGAAAAAAGGAAGCGCCCATCGGCGCAACGATGCGATTTTCAAGTGGATTAACGCCGCCTGCGCCGTCCTGATTCTGGCGCTGATGGCGGGTTTTTTCGTCGAGCTGACTCGCCATTCCGGCCCCGCCATCATGAAATTCGGCTGGGGCTTTCTGACTTCCACCGCCTGGAATCCCGTTACTCAGAATTTCGGCGCCGCCTCCAGCGTTTTCGGCACCCTGGTTTCCACCGCCATCGCCATGGTGCTTGCGGTGCCCATGAGCTTGGTGATTGCCCTTTTCCTGGCCGAGCTGGCTCCACCCCTTCTCAGTAAGATAGTGGGACAGGCTATTGAACTGCTGGCGGCCATTCCCAGCATTGTTTTCGGCATGTGGGGGCTTTTCGTGTTCGCGCCGTTCATGGCGGACCACATCCAGCCCGCTCTGTCGGACTGGCTGGGTTTTCTTCCGCTCTTCAAGGGCCCTCCCATGGGCGTGGGGATGCTGACGGCGGGAATAATACTGGCGCTGATGATTCTTCCGTTTGTCAGCGCCGTGATGCGGGACGTATTCCGGATGGTGCCGCCGGTTTTGAAGGAGTCGGCCTTCGGAATGGGCGCCACCACGTGGGAGGTTACCGGCAAGGTCATGGTGCGTTACGGTCTCCGGGGTCTTATCGGAGCCACGTTTCTGGGACTGGGACGGGCTATCGGCGAGACCATGGCGGTGACTTTCGTCATCGGCAACACGCACCGGATAAGCGCCTCGCTTTTCGCACCCGGCAACAGCATCACTTCCACCCTGGCCAACGAGTTTACCGAGGCGGCGGAGCCTATGTATCGCAGTGCCCTCATCGAGCTGGGGCTGGTTTTATTCGTCATAACCTTTTTAATACAGGTCATCGCTCAACTCTGGCTGAAACGGCTTAAGTCGCGGTTAGGATAGAAAATTGCAGAACCGCTCCCACACAACCAGGCTGGTAACCAATTTCCTTGTTAAAGGCGTCTCCACGCTGGCCGCCCTGGTGGGCATCTTTTTCCTGCTCTGGATTATTTACGAGGTCACTTTGAGGGGAGCCAGGGCGATAAACTGGGACTTCTTCACCCAGACCACAGCGCCGCCCGGGGTGGAAGGCGGGGGTGTGGGAAACGCCATCGTGGGCACCCTGCTCATGACGCTTTTGGCAATCGTCATCGGCGTTCCGGTGGGCATGTCGGCCGGAATTTACCTGTCGGAATACGGCCGGGACAGCCGGCTGGCGGGCGCGGTGCGATTTTCCGGCAACGTGATGATGGGCATACCGTCGATTATCGTGGGCCTTTTCGTGTACACACTCATGGTGCTGCCGATGGGCAATTTTTCCGGCTACGCCGGGGCGGTAAGCCTGGCCATAATAATGCTGCCCATAGTGGCCCGCACCAGCGAGGACATGCTTTCGATGGTGCCCAACACGCTGCGGGAATCGGCAATGGCCCTGGGAGCTCCGCGGTGGAAGGTCACCCTCGGCATAGTTTTCCGGGGCGCCCGCAACGGCCTGATTACCGGAGTGATACTGGCGGTGGCCCGGGTAAGCGGCGAGACGGCGCCCCTCTTGTTCACAGCTCTAAACGGGCCATACTGGCCGAGAAGCCTCGATGAACCCACCGCCAACCTGACGGTCACCATATTCAATTATGCCATGAGCCCCTACCCCGATTGGCAACAGATAGCGTGGGGTGCATCATTAATCATAATGGTGGCGGTGCTCTTTATGACGTTGATTACGAGGTTCTTTTTCAAGGAGAGGAGCCAATGACATCGACGGGCGACAATAACCTTGCGGATACCGCCATGTTCGACCCCGAAGACAGGGGCGCTCCGCCGCCCGAGAAGATAACTTCGCCCAAGGTAAGCGTGCGCAATCTCAACTTTTATTACGGCTCCTTTCAGGCGTTGCACAACAACAACCTGGACATCGCAAAGAACAAGGTAACGGCGGTAATAGGCCCGTCGGGATGCGGCAAATCAACCCACATCCGCGTCTATAACCGCATATACCTTCTTTACCGCGACCAGCGCGCCGAGGGGGAAGTGTGGATGGACGATGAAAATATCCTGTCCCCCGAGATGGACGTGCTGGATTTAAGGAAGCGGGTGGGTATGATTTTCCAGACCCCAACGCCCTTCCCAATGAGCGTTTTCGATAACGTATCCTACGGCCTCAAGCTTCATTACAGAATGTCCGGCTCCGAGATGCAGGACAGGGTGGAGGTAGCTCTCAAGCAGGCGGTACTGTGGGACGAGGTCAGGGACAAACTTTCCAAGCAGGCCACGGCCCTCTCCGGCGGGCAGCAGCAGAGGCTCTGCATAGCCCGCGCGGTGGCGGTGGAGCCGGAGGTGCTGCTTATGGACGAGCCGACCAGCGCCATAGACCCGGTGGCCACTTCGAAAATAGAGGAACTCATAGAAGACCTGAAATCGAGCTACACCATAGTGATAGTTACACACAACATGCAGCAGGCGGCCAGAATATCGGACTACACCGCATTCTTCTACGAGGGCTACATAGTGGAATTCGGTCAGACGAAGAAACTGTTTACCAACCCCGCCAATAAGCAAACACAGGATTACATAACCGGGCGCTTCGGATAGAAAGGGAATAGCACATGCCGGTACACCTGCAAAGGGAAATAGAAAAGTTGAAAAAGGAAATTCTCGGCCTCGGAACAATGGTCGAGGAAAGCGTCCAGAAATCGGTCCGGTCCTTCGACGACATGGAACCCAACGCCGCCACCAAGGTAATAGACTCGGACATCGAAATCGACGAGAAGGAAGTGGAAATAGAAGAAATCTGCCTGAAAATCCTCGCCCTTCACCAGCCGGTTGCCATAGACCTGAGGTTCATCGTGTCGGCGCTGAAGATAAACAACGACCTCGAGCGCATCGGCGACCTGGCGGTAAACATAGCCGAGCGAACCATTTACCTCGCCGGAAGGGGACATGCCGAGATAAACGTGGACTTCCGCAAAATGGGTCGCCTGGTCAGAAACATGCTCAAAAAAAGCCTGGACAGCCTGGTCAACATGGACCCGACACTGGCGAGGGAGGTCTGCGCCGCCGACGACGAAGTGGACATAATGAACCGTCGGATGTTCAAGAGCGTGGTGAAAGTCATACCGGAGCAGCCGGACGAAGTGGACGGTCTCTTACAATACATGCTGGTGGCCCGGCACCTGGAAAGAATCGCCGACCACGCTACCAACATAGCCGAAGACGTTATCTACATGGTGGAAGGAAACATCGTCCGCCACAAGCTGAAAGAGGAGGAAGAATCCGGAGAAGGAAAATAGGGCCTCAGCGGTACAACTCCCTGTGCTCCGGGTTCATCTTCTCGAACTCCTCCCTGGCCTCATCCGGCGGCAGCACCACCTTTTCACCGCTCTCACGCTGGATGACGCAGCCGGATGTAGTAAGCAGCCGGTAGTTTTCGCGGGTCTCGTCTTTATCTCCCCAGCATATATAATTGCAATTGCCGCAGGTGAGCTTGATGTTCATCCCGCTGAGCGGTGTGGCCGGATATCCCCCTTCCGTGGGCAGTTCAGGCCAATTGGAGTAGTTCTTGATGGCTCGCAGCATGGTGTTGAACACATCTTCGGAGGATTCGGGAATGGTGTAACGGCCCGGCGACCAAGTAGACCACTTGCCGCTCTTGTGCAATCCGGTGAATCCGCCGCAAACGAACATGCAGCGGGTGTAGTCGATTCTGCGGGCGAATGTGAAGGTTCTGCCGCCCAGTGTTACCGATGTTTCCTCCTTTTTGGAAAACATTCCCCCCGGGCAGGAGGTCGCGCACAGCTTGCACTTGTCGCAGAAGGACTCCTCCTCCGGAATGGGGTCGGTAGGCTCGAGATCCGCGGTGGTAACCACCGTGCCCAGGATGATGGCGGTGCCGTACCCCTCGATGCCCACGTTGCCCGACCATCCGAAGGAGCCGAGACCGGAAGCCACGGCAACGTAGCGGTGAGAAATATCCGGCGGCATGAGAAGCTGCCAGCCCTCTGTTTCAGTGCGATACTTGTTGTTCCCGTGCACACGCGCCGAAGGGTAGCCCATCCCGTCCAGCCAATTGGCGCACTCCTTGGAAACCTTCGAGGACTTTATGGATTTGGCCACCTGCTCCTCGTCGTAGCCGAGCCGGTCTTCCTTGGCCAGGTAGGGCCGGATTTTATCGCGGTCGAGAGGAAATGCGAAACTCACCGCCGACTTAGCTTCTTCAATCTGGTAAGTAAGGTCGGTGCTGGGCGGCCCTCCGGCAAGGGATTCGGCATTGGCGAATCGAACTTTTATCGCTCCCCTTTCAAGAAGGAACTCTTCGATTGATTTTTCAAGAGACATTACTGTCATCTCCTTTCCTTTTCCGGGTCTTCCGTCACTAGGCGTCCGTTTTATTTCTTTCTCTTTGTATAATTTCCCCGGTTTTCTTTGCGGCCAGACCGACCACGCGCGAGCAGTTATCGAGCATCCCCTCCTGCAGGGCGGCTTTCATGTCTTCGGGGTCGAGCAGATTGTAGGTGCGCCCCATCGTTTTCATCTGGATATCGTAACACCGGGTGCTGCCATACTTTTCCATGAAGTCCTCCACCAGTTCCTTACACAACAGATAGCTCTGCATGGGCTTCATCATGTCCTTGTGGTCCTTGCGCTCGCGACCGAACAGGCGACCTATCACCATCGAGCAGCCGGTCAATGCTCCGCACGAGCCCTGGCCCGAAAGGCCGATTCCGTCCGCCAGGCCGGAGGCCGCCCGGAAAACCGATTCGTCCTCGACCCCAAGCGCATCCAACAGCCCCGCTACTGCGGACTGGGCGCAACCGGTGCAGGTTTTTTCATACTCTTCGGCCAGCCTTCCGGCCTTCCCGGCCAATTCCTCCGGTCCATTATCATTGTTCATCTACTGCCTCCCTTGTTTTCGGCGGCCACGGTTTTGAAAAGCTCGCCGGGCGTAGCAAAAGGCTGCGAGCGCTCGACCCGCTTCAACCTCAAAGCCTCCTGCTCGCAGCCGATGGTGCACACCCCGCAGCCGATGCACTTGTCGGGGTCGGCGACTGCGCGGTTTTGTTCTTCGTCCATGGTTATCGCCCCGAAAAAGCATCGTTCTTCGCATGTTCCGCACATGATGCAATCTTCGTTCGCTTCGGGCACGAAGTTGGAGGGAGCAATTGCATATGGATTGTCCCACCGGGTTCTTCCGCGGGTCTGGGAGCAGCAGCATTCGCAGCACAGGCAGATGACGCTGTGCTTGTCGGCTTCGAAGTTATCGGTGGTGGCCACCAGCCCCATATCCTGCATTTCGTCCAGGTACCCCTTCGCCTGTTGGGCGGTGACCTTTTTTCCCATGCCAACGGACTCGAAGTAAAACGCGCTCGTTCCCATCATTATGCACGCGCCGACCGGGTTGCGGTCCCTGCATTCGCGCTGCCCCATTTTTTCGGCGCGAGTGCGGCAGGGGCAGGGAATCATGACAAGGTTCGGCTCGGCGTCTATGATTTCATGAGCCTCTTCGGTCCGGAGTATTTTCTGGTCGCCCTCGATGGCTCGTTTCACCGGTATGGCCCTCATCAGGGGAGTGCCCTTTTCGGAGCTTTCATAGTACTTGTAAAAGCCTTCCTTCACGAAAAACTGCCGGTAAAGCTCAGCCGCCTTGAGGTCGTCGGGGTTTATTTCTTCCACGAACTGATGAATGTTTACCAGGAGCGGCACCTGGGGCAGGGCGTAATTGTCTCCCACTGCAATGATTCCACGCTTCGATGCGGCGCTACCCAGCAGCCGCTTGACGGTCTCCTCATCCTGGCCGGAAAGGCGGGCGATTTCGGAAGCCGGGAGGAATTTGTTCGGCATCTTCAAATGCTGCACCACTTCCGCTTCCTCGGGCGTGTAAAGCAGCTCGAGGTACTCGATGAAAGCCGGTGAGTACCCTCCCCCCGATTTCGGCGCACCGATGGCGTTTTCGTCAATGTTTTGAGCTATACGAATGTAACTTGAATCGTCCATAGAATCCCCCTTTCTCGGATGTTTACAACATTAAATAAGAAGCTAGTACGTACTAACACTAGCACATTTTACCAAGTTGTCAATAGGCTTTACAAGTTGGTAAATATCTGCTAAAATTCAAAGCAAGAGATGAAAAAATCAGATAAAAAAGCCCAAAATCAACAAGCCCGAACACCGAAAGGGCGTTACTATGAACTGAACAATAATAAAGGGGAAAGCACTGCAGAAAGAATCATCAGGGCCGCCCGGAAGGTCTTCGCCACCTCCCCCTACAACGCCACCACTACGCGTATGATAGCTAAAGAGGCGGGAGTGGAGCATCCCCTTATCCATTATTACTTCGACTCGAAGGAGCAGCTTTTCAATACGATTGTGGAAAAAATTTACAACGAGTTCCATGAGGCTAATCTCTCGTGGCTGGAAGGTCTGGAAAAGCTGCCTCCCCGAGAAGGCTTTTCGCTTTACCTGGACAGGTTGCTTGACTACAACTTCGAAAATCCCCAGCCGATGCAGCTTATATTGCTCAATATGGCACAAGCGGGCACGCCGGAGGAAGTGCCGGGATTCCAATACATTATCTACCACCTCGAGCGGGAACAGAAAACTTTACAGAATAAAATTCCCATCTTTGAAAATCTTCCCGAGATAAAAACCTTCATTCATTGCTTCAACAACCTGATAATAACCCTGCTCGGCGCCAAATCCTGCCAGGCCCAAGTGATGGGGCTGGAGCCGGAGAGCAGCGAGTACAAAAAGTGGATAAAGGACGCTATGATGATGCTGTTTTTACCGGTGCTGGAAAAAGGCGTTGGCTGACACTCCGCAAAATACAGCTTTAAGAATTATATGAGATTATCCAATGAGATGACCCGGAAGGGACAGACGACCTCAATCCGGCGAATATCATCCGCCTTCCCGACGAGCACCAGGCCGTCTTCCGGTTCAATTTTATTCAGGACAACGTCCGAATTTATTCTCCACTCCTTCTCCGCCCGCCAGTCGGCGGTTTTCGTTTTTGCCGGCTGAAAGAGATAGCGGTCGCTTTCCGGGATGTTCATATATTCTTCATCCGACGAATAAATCACCTCCCGCGCGCCCATGCGGTTTAACATATCCCTGCGGATTCCGATTGCGTAAGGCTTGAAGTTCCACCTTCCGAGCGTTTTTCGATATACCGGTTTTTGGGCGAGTTTTATCGGGGAAACCGCGCTCCAGCAGGAGACTTCGTATCCGCCGCGCACCATCCCGCTTTGAGCTTTAACCACCCCGGTTTGAAGAATATATTCGAGGGTGTGTACCGCATCGTGAGCGGAAGCGGGGTCGCCGGAGGCAAGCGAAGCGAAATACTCCTCCCAGCTTTGTCCGGGCCACGGGCCGGGGTATTCGCGAGTGAAATGCCACAGGTAATCCTGCAGGTCGGGCAAAGCCAGGGGATCGCTTTCCGATGGCGGTAAAGGAGACCCTGTCGGCTCAAGCTCCGGCACATCCAAATCGAGCTTTTCGGCCCCCACTTCCAGAAGCCTGAAATTCCCCTCAACCTCCCGTTTTCTGAACGGTGGCTCCAAAACAGCAACCCGCTTGCCCGACTTTATGGCATTCCGGCAAACCTCCTCCATATTCCCGCCGGAGCGACAGGCTATGACCACGATCCGGTCGGCCAGAGCGGTCATCAGCCGGTCGCGGATAACCATCGCCTCCTTTTTGGCCGGCTTTATTTCCAACCACGGTTTCAATTCCAAATGGTTCCATGGAGGAACGTCGTCATCACGTCTGTTTCCCCTCTTGCTTTCGGGAGTTTTCAGGTATACGGCTTTTCCATGTTTATGAGCGGCCCATCGGACGTAATCCAACTGGATGATGCCCCCGCCGCAAATAAATGCCTGATTTCCTTCGGCTATCTTTTTGACAACCACCGGGGCTGCCCTTACCCACCAGTCGGAAGGATGAGGGCGGCGCGATTGTCGGGAGAGCATTACCGCGGTCATAGGAAGGTCAAGCAGTGAAGTGTTTCCCTCCCACCGCCACCCCGGCACGTCATCTACCATTTGCAGCCTGGGATGTGCCATGTATGGCCTTACTTCAATGATAAGGCGCCGTTTTCGCAGGCTATTTGAAGTCGGGCTTTCTTTTTTCCTTCTGAGCCTTGACGCCCTCCTTCGCATCATCGCTGACGAACACCGGTCCGCCGAGGCGGGTTTCTGTCTCGAAGGCTTCTTCGAGCGATTTTCCCTGTATCTGCCGCGAGCACCTCACCATGGCCCGCACGCTTTCGGGCCCGTTTCCGGCTATGGTTTCGGCCAGCGACATGGCTTCGTTCATCAGCTTTTCCCGGGGCACCAGCCTGTTCAAAAAACCCCATTCGTACAGTTTCGAGGCGGGAAAGTTCTCCCCCGTCAGCAATATTTCCATGGCCCGGGCGGAACCTACCTGAGCGGGCAAAAACACGTTGGACCCGCCGGTGGGCATGATGCCCAGCTTCGTCTCCCTCATCTGAAATACGGCGTCTTCGCTTGCCACCCTCAGTTCGCAGCCCATGGCCATCTCGAACCCGCCGGTCAGGCAGTACCCGTGCACCGCCGCTATGACGGGCCTGTCCAGTTGCTTGGTCTTGAGCATGGCCTCGCTCACCGCCTGCCAGTTGGAAACCAGCCACTCCTCGTCGTCGGTCTGGGGTTTTCTCATTCCGGTCAGGACGGGGATAACGGTTTTCAAGTCCATGCCCGAGCAGAAGATGTCGTCAAGGGCGGAGTAAAATACCGCAACCCTGATTTGGTGGTCGTTTCCGCATTCCTGCCATGCTTCGTACAATTGCTTCAGGGTATCCGGCCCGAGGGCGTTTCTGGTTTCCGGTGTGTCTAATCCTACTTTGGCGATATGACCGTCCTTTTCAAAGATTATCCCCATCTTTTTCCTCCGTGGCTCAGGAATTAAGTTTGTAACGACTAAGTTTACGGCACTTCGGGCCGCCTTACAACAAGCTGATGAACCCATTTCCATAAAAAGCTCATCAAAAGACAATAAAAAGACTAAAAAAAGGAGCGGCAGCCATGAATGTACCAAGAGAAATAGCGGAAAAGATGGGCCGGGAGGCGGGGCATATATCGAGCCATTCGGAATTTTCTTACGAAGATGCCCTGGGGGCGCTCAAGCGGTGTTTCAGGTACTACACCGACTGCGGTGAGGACGACGCCAACGAGGCGTGGGAAAAAGCCCGGGAGATGGTGGCGGAAGCGGTCTATACGGCTCAGAAATACGACTTCGACCTTACGGGAATGGTCAACCAGATAATTTTTTCGTTTTTTCACCGGGTTCAGCCGGGTTGTGGAATTTAAGTGCCATTACCTTTAATATCGGCTGCTTGGCCCCACCCTCTATAATAATTATTATGACTATCAGTATCTGGACATAACCGGATTAAATAATCATAATAAAGTTGAGACAGTTGCCGTTTATTGCGGATTTTTACGTACGGGTAATTATTCAGGGGAAACGGTATTTTAATACTCAAAGGGCGTAAAAGCCCCAACGGCTTTTATATCATTAAACTTTTTCAAAGGAGGCAGGCATGGCTGACGGTAGTGTGTACAAGATTATCGAACTGGTGGGCACCAGCCCCAAGTCCTGGGAGGAAGCGGCCAAGAACGCGGTGGACAAAGCTTCCAAATCGCTCAAGGAGCTGCGGATTGCCGAGATTTCGGAGCTGGACATGAAAATCGAAGACGGCAAAATCGCGGCATACCGCGCGCGGGTAAAGGTATCTTTCAAGTATATGGGCGAATAAAAACGCAAAAAGCCTACAATCAGAAGGGCTCGCTCCATTGCCGGGGGCGGGCCCTTTTCAATGTAATCTCCGGGTAATCCCCGGGAAAGCTCGCACCCGAACTCTTTGCCACGGAATTTTCTTCCCGTGGCATTTCTGGCGTGGACCCGTTATTTCGGGGATTTAATTAACGGGCGGGTATATTACCAGGAACGCTTCTTGTTCGGGCGATCGGATTTAGGCCTCGCCTCGTTCACCCTCAATGCACGACCATCCAGCTCCTTGCCGTCCAACTCCTCGATGGCCTTCTTGCCTTCATCGGAGTTGGGCATTTCCACAAAACCGAAACCCCGGGAACGCCCCGTCTCCCGGTCCGTGATTACTTTCACCGATTCCACCTCGCCGTACGGCTCGAAATGCGCACGGAGAGATTCCTCCGAGGAGGAATAATTGAGATTGCCCACGTAAATGTTCATCGTCCCCTCTTTTCTCCTTCTTCTTTCTGAAAAATTTCTGATAATCCACAAGCCGGAATAATCAGATGACGGTTAGGTTAACCTCTTTTTATTACATGTCAAGGGTTAAAGCCGTTTATATTATCCAAGATTCCCGCTTAATGATTCAAATATTCCCTGTAAGGGTAGCTCACCTTGACCGCAGGGTGGCTTGGGTCGAAAAAAGAGACCGGAGCCCGGCTATCACCTTTTCGGTGCCGAGCATGTCTTTCTGAAACCCCCGGATGCGGTCAAGGTGAGAAACAAGCCGGTACCATTATCGGGAAATCTTGGCGTTTATATTATCTATTGACATTACTTCTTAATTAATATATACTGTATGTCATAAGGGAGCGTACACTTCCCCGAAGGTGAGGATAATCGATAGGAGCGTTTTTCGATTATGCGAGGAGAGAAAAAAACATCGGGGCTTTAATCGCGAAGCCATCAATTTTCCCTGCTCTACGGGCCCAACCGGCCCCTTCGGCTCAAGGTAGGCTACAAAGTCATCGGAAAAGGGGAGTAAAAAATGAAGAGAATCAAGATATTAGTGGCAATATTGGCGACGGTTATCGCCTGGTGCTCCGTCGCGCACGCGGACGTGATTCTGGTTCCTGATTTCAGAGTGGATCAAGGCTCCAGCGTAAAATCGGTCGGCGGTGTTGCATCATCATTGACATATAACTACTTTGTGGTGCTTTATCGTTCCGCCACCCCTAGTCCCTCCGAAGGGGATTGTTGGGCACGGCGATTCGACCTTAACGGTAATTCACTAGGAGATGCCTTCCGGGTGGACTCCGCTCCCGAGAGCGCAACCACGGGTTGCACAGACGTGATAATCGACCCTGACGGCAATATGATTTTCAGTTTTAGTTACAATGGGGATATTTATAGTAGGAAATTTGACATCAACGAAAATCCTCTTACTCCTGATACATTTCTCTTGTCAGCCACAGGAGGCAACATAGCACTCATGCCGGATGGAGGATTTGTTTTAATCCACGAAACTGGTGGAATATTCGCAAGAATATATGACTCCAGTGGTTCACTGGTTAAGGAATTCCAAGCAGATCAAAGCGGAACTGACAATGGTCTACCTCGAGTTTCCACAAGCTCGACAGGTCAAATATGCATAGCATGGACATTCGGGAGTCCGGGAACGGCAATCTATGCGCGTTTATTCGATAGCTCCGGTAATCCACTGGGTAATGAATTTCGGGTGGATCAATCTACAAATGGTGTCGATTCCAGAACAATTGCCACTGCCCCGAATGGGAATTTTATAGTAGGCTGGGATGATTATCGAGAGGAAGGCGACTTTGGTATGTCTGATGTGTTCGCCAGAGCCTTTGATTCGACAGGAACTGCACTCGGAAACGACTTTAAGGTCAATTCTGAAACATCCGGAGAAAACGCCGGAATGCCGAGAATATCTTTCGCTCCTTCTGGAAGAGCACTCATGACATGGAATGATTCTCGTGGCACGGTCAACCACTATGGCAGGCATCTTGATAGCAACGGCAATATTCTTGACGACGATTTTGAGTTACACAGCGGTGTCAATAGCGGTTATACGGACAACGCGCCCGCTGGAGTCAACTCGTTTATTTCCGTATGGGGTGATGAAAGAAGCGGCAACTATGAAGTTTGGGCAAACATTACAGGCCCCGGTGGAGTGGTACCTATGATATCTACCCCGGTAATGATATTTCTTGTGCTTGTTTTCTTTTTACTTGTTATCCGATTCTCCAGAAAGCGGGCATGGTCACATCTCGTGCTTGTCTTTATTTTTATATTTTTGGCTCTATCAGGCTGTTGAAAAAGTCTGAAACGTAACGTCGCCATCCCTGGCGACACTCGCAAGTAGCTGATTTTATTAAGGCGGCTTTTGCCCGTAGGGGCGTTACGAAAAATAGCATTTTTCAACACCTTGCTAAAGTTACCAACGGGATATTCGACATTTTATTGCACACACCTGAGCGATATGAAGCTTTTCCGGTTGCCTGTAATAACAACGTCCCTGGTGCGAGCGTTTCCTATGGGTCTTTCTTCCGCGGTGTAAAATTGTGCCCTTACCCGGTAATTTCCCGGCTCCAGTTTCGCGGAAGCGGCGCTCAAGTATCGGGGCAGGGTTTCCCACGAGCGGGTGTCCGCCGATTCGGTGGCGAAAAACACCAGCCTGAGCAGCATACCCAGCAACGGCTCCTGCTCCTCCACCGCGCGGGCCACCGCCTCCTTCCCCCCTACCCTCAATGTCTCGGCGGCTATCTGTTTGGCTATGCGCTTCTTGAGAGTCTTTTCGGCCAACGGATTAAGGTCGGTCAACACGAACGATTTCAAATCGGCACTGCGCTCGAAATCGAGCACCGCGTGATGAGCCCGGCTTCCGCTGGATACGTAATCCGGTACCACGAACCTGTTGGCTTTGGGAGGTAAGATTATGTTTATCTCGCGCTTGACCGGCGACCGTCCGGCGCCCGCGAAGGCCACGAAGTTGAACCCTTTCGGCTCATCGGCGGTGTTGCCGCCCAGTTTGGAAATCTTGTCGGCCCATCTGCTTACATCCTCCCTTTTTCCCTCATTCCGGGCGATTCGATACAAGTGCCGGTATACCGGCAATGCGCCGGGGACCGATTTCACCACCCGCTTGTATTCGATGTAAGCATCGTCGTAATCGCCCACGAGTTCGTAGGCCAGTCCACACACATAGCGGGTAAACGGTTGCTTCTGAAGTTCCTCATCGAGCGAGTTCAGTATCTTCAGGGCCTTTTTAGCTTCCACGCGGGCGGCGGAAAAGTTGTCACTCATCATGAAATTCATGGCGAGATAAGTGTGCACGAGCACCCTTTCGAAATGCTCGGGCCGGTAGGTGGTGGTCATTTTGTTGACCGCCCCGCTGACGGCCTTTTCGCTGACGCTGATGGTCTCGGTGGCTTCTATCAGCTTCGCCGCTTCGAGGAGCGCGTCCGTGCCGGCGCCGTAATTGCCCGAAGCGTGCATGGCCGCTCCGTATTCCATGAGGGCCAGAATACGGTTTTTGCCCTTTTCATCCTTTATCCCGGAAAGGGTGGAGGCCGCATCGGAATAATTTCCCGCGTAAAACTGCTTTCTGCCCTTTATAATCTTACCGGACAGGCAACCGCCCACTAAAGCGACGATTATCAACAGGGAAACGGCCCACCCGGGGCAACCGGAAACCTTACCACCCGACAAACGGCTTGGCCTCTTCCCTGACAATTTCCTGCTCATCCGCCCAGACAATGAGGTTCGTGTTTATATCGGTTA
Organism: uncultured bacterium; assembly: GCA_964459325.1. Classification (GTDB taxonomy): domain Bacteria; phylum RBG-13-61-14; class RBG-13-61-14; order CAYWKU01; family CAYWKU01; genus CAYWKU01. The sequence continues at coordinate 39,092 of CAYWKU010000022.1, forward strand.
TTTCCAGGGTAAGCCTGTAGTAGCGCAGCTCTTTCTTTTTAACCCGCACCTGCCTTGCCTCTTCGGCGGTTATGGAAACAAGCTGGCCGGACAGGATATAATCGGCGCCCACCTGCTGCCCCATTTTTATCCGGGTCCCGGGGGAAATGTAACCCTGCTCCTGGTACTCCATTTCCTTTATCAGCTTTTTGCGCTGCGCTTCGTTTATGAACCGGAATTTTCCGGATTTTATAAGGTGATTGCGTATTGCGTAAGCCAGCGCTTTCATGTCGATATGCTCGTCGGTGCGGTTTTCCAGGCCGGTGATGAGCATCACCGGCGGGTTCTGTTTGCGGCCGATATTGCTCTCGAGTATCCGGCTCGCCATCTCCTCCGAGAGCACCTGCAAGTCCGTGTAGCTGTATTCGGCTCCGTAGCGAACCTCATCGCCCGGCTTCATCTCCTTGACGGTGGCCCTGCATCCCGGGAGGATGAAAATCGCCGCGAACAAAGCCGTCAATAACCCCGCGATTATTTTATTCCACATGGCCGTCTCCTTTTTCAATTCCGTTTTAAAGGTTTTTGTTCAAGAAAAACGATAACCGTTCGGCCCGATTAAATCAACGTGCAAAACATCCACATTCACGCTCAACAATTTCGTTTTCCTCGTCGGAACGGACGGGTACCCGTCACGATTTATCCTGACGTGCGTTGCATGAATTCCACAATATTTTCGGCTATTTCCTCGCCTTTGTCTTCCTGCAGGAAGTGCCCTCCCCCCTGTATGATGATTTCCGGCTGTTGCTTGGCAGTGGGGATAAGCTCGCGGAAGAAGCCATCCCCTCCTTTTGTGATGGGGTCGCCGTCGGAGAACATTACCAGTGCGGGCTTGTCCCACCCGGCCAGGTCGTCCCGGGCGGCTTTCATCTCGGGAGCGGCTTCGTCCTCCGGACTTACGGGAACCAGGAGAGGCCACATCTTCGCCCCGGCCTTGTGTTCCGGGCCGGGGAAGGGCGCCTCGTAGGCCGCCAGCACCTCCGGCGGCAACTCGCTCACCGTGCCCCCCTGCATTATCATGCCGATGGGCAAATCGTCGCTCGAGGCCACGAACTGCCTCCATTTCATAAAGGCCTCCGGCATCTCGCCCTCGCCGGAAGGAAGACCGGTGTTCATTATCACCAGCCGCGACATCCTCTCGGCCACCATGCCGGCTACTCTCAATCCGACCAGTCCTCCCCAGTCCTGAACCACCATGATTATGTTTTTCAGGTCAAGGGCTTCTATAAAGCCCACAAGTGAGTCGCGGTGCATGGCGTATGTGTAATCTTCCCGGCTTGTGAACTTTTCCGAGCGCCCGAAGCCGATGAAATCGGGCGCCACGACCCGGTATTTTTTCGATAGAACAGGAATCATCTTCCGGTAGAGGTAACTCCAGGTGGGTTCGCCGTGCAGGCACAGTACGGCTTCGTTCCCCGAGCCCGCCTCGACATAGTGCATGCGCACCCCGCTGACCTCCGCGAACTTCGGCGGGTAGGGAAAATCGGCCATATCCCTGAAACGTTCTTCGGGAGTCTTTATAACTTTCATGATGAGACACCCTTTGCTCTTACAGCTTATTTTCAAGCTTTTTCAACAAACCGGCAATAGTCTTGTTGAGTCCTTCCATTTCCTCGCGGATTCCTTTTATTTCCTTCAGCATGGCGTTGAAGATGGCTTTTTCATCATCGAGTGTCGGGGCGAGGTATTCATTTTTGAGCGCCTTGCGCTCGTGTATTATCTCGGCGCCCGCTACTTGCGGGTCAGCCTCGATGGCTATAGGCTCCCTTTTAACTTTCTGTCCCTCCTCTTCCGCCGGTTCGACCTCTTCCACCGCTTCCGCCTCCTCCACGGCGTCATCCCATTCTTCCGCCACCGCTTCGGCATATACCTCCTCCTCGAAAGGGGAAGGTGAAGGGGGAGGTGGAGGAGTCTGGAAGTGCTGCCCCTGTCCTTCGGGCACTATTTCCGGGACTTGTGCCGGCTCCGGCTCCAGAAATACGCCCTGTTGCTCCTGCTCCGGTGAGGAAGGTTGAGCGCCGGGCGGAGGGGGAGGCGGCGTGGACGCCATGAAATCACCGCCGGGGGGCGGAGGAGGAGGGGGCGGTTTGTTCGGGTCGTCGAAATTATTGCTTTGGTCAGACATTTGGAATCTCCCGCTTTAATTTAGTCTAAATTGCCACAACTGCCTTTTTTTACAAATTATCAAAATTGTCCCAAAATATCAAGCATGAGTAGTTTCGAGCTTCTCTTAACAGAAAAATCCGTTTTGAAAGCACCATTTTTACGGAATCAAGCTCAACTGAAAAACTCAAAGAGGCCGTTGCAGAATCGCCTTTTCAGTAACGCTGGCGTCCTTCTCAGGCCGCATGGCCCGCCGGCAAAAGTGAGCTATTAAAAATCAGTAACTTACAAAATGCCGCCGAGCCATACGGCCTGTCAGGGACGGCGGCGCTACGTTAACTGATTCTGCAACGGCCTCTCGATATGGACGAAACCGTCAATCGGCTATAAAATAGATTATCGGGGAGAAAGATGAACCGGTTCAAAAAAGCGGCCCTAATAATTGCAATCACCGGCGCCGTAGCGGCGATTGTTTACGCGGTTACAGGCGGCTCGGAGGGATTGAAACAGGCACTGCTGCGCTCGAACCTGAATGTTATCGTGGTAACCGTGGACACCTGCCGGGCCGACCACATCGGTTGCTACGGATACGAAAAGGCGCAAACTCCGGTTATCGACTCGCTTGCCGAATCAGGAGTGCTGTTTGAAAGGGCTTTCGCCATCCAACCCATCACCCTGCCCTCCCACGCAACCATATTTACCGGCGCCCACCCGGCCAGCCACAAGGTGCTCGATAACGGCCTGTTTTCGCTGCCCGAGGAAGCCAAAACTATGGCGGAGTGCTTTAAGGATAACGGTATAACCACAAAGGCTGTTATATCCGCTTTCGTTCTTCACCGGCAGTACGGCCTGGACCAAGGGTTTGATTCTTACGATGACACACTGACCGAAGATAAGTCCAACACCGCTCCTTATGATGAGATGAAAGCGTCGGTTGTATCCGACAGGGCCATAGACTTTATCGAACAGAATGGCGAAGACAGATTTTTCCTGTGGCTTCATTACTTCGACCCCCACGCGGGATACCTGCCTCCCAGGGAATTCGCGGAAAAGTTTGAGCATCTTTATGACGGCGAGATTGCCTACGTTGACCGGGAATTGGGACGGATAATCAATGCACTGGAAAAATACGGCCTGCGGTCGAACACGCTCATAGTTGTAACTTCCGACCACGGGGAAAGCCTTGACGAACACGGCGAACACACTCACGGGATGTTCTTGTACAACGCTACCCAACACGTGCCACTCATCATGTCGCTGGAAGGGAAGATAGCCCCAAACAAAAGGATAGAAGAAAAAGTATCCCTGATGGACGTTATGCCAACGGTTCACGACATTGCCGGCATTTCCGTTCCCGAAAGCGTACAGGGCAAATCGCTTACGGAGTTGATCTTTTCCGAGGGCGCCGAGTACGAGCGCGACCCGATAATAATGGAGACTCACCTTCCATGGTATAAACACGGATTCAGCCCGTCGCACGCCATCATAAGCGACGGTTACAAGTATATCAAATCGCCCAGGCCGGAGTTGTACAACCTGGCATCCGACCCGGACGAACTGGATAATATCATAGAAAGCCAACCCTCCCTAGCTTCAGAGTTATCCGAGGCTCTTAAAAAGACAAGAGCCCGATACGCCGCCTCGGCTTTGAAATCCTCCGCTAAAATCTACGTAACGAAAAAATCCCGCCGCCGTCTGGAAAGCCTGGGGTATATGCCCGTTGACCGCTCGGGCGAAAATAAAATGTCCGGGCCCGACCCCAAGGATAAAATAGGGATACAGAGAATAATTGACCAATCGGAAAGGCACAAACTCGACGGAGAAATTAAAAAAGGAATCGAGCTACTGGAAAATGCATTGGAAGAGAATCCAAACGGCGTTTTCCTGATGCACAAACTGGCCCTTTTATATGGCAGGGATGGAAAAACCGATAAAGGCATAAAATTGTATGAGAAAGCTCTGGAAATTAATCCCTCCTTCGTCTCCGCTATTGTGAACCTGGGTTACCTCTACGTGGATAAAGGGGAATATCAAAAAGCGTTAAATCTGGCAAATTCATTCCTGGAGCGCAATAAAAAGAATCCTCACATTTACACCCTGATAGGTTATGCTTACGACAAAAAAGGTGATTATGCGAAAGCCGTGCCGCCGCTCGAGAAGGCGTTGGAGCTTTACCCGACCTTCCTCGAGGCCCACGTCAATCTCGCCACCGCTTACGGCAACCTTGGCGATTACCGCCGGGCTTATGAACACTACTCCGCCGCTCACAGGATGAAACCGGACAACCAACTGTACAAAAGGATGATGGAAAAGGCCCGCCGGGGAATGAACGCCAATCGGTAGGTACGGCAACCTCAATACCGGTCGCAAAGCGCTTATAGCGGATGAACATAATATACAAGGAGAAACCGATGAAAATCATGGCCATAGCCGGCAGTTCTCGAGGTGAGAAAGGAAATACGGCCTCCTTGTTGAACCTGGTTCTGGATGGCGCACAAAACCGGGGCGCAAAAACCGAAACCATACATCTGTCCGGCGGGCAGGTACAACCGTGCAGGGCCTGCGATTTCTGCCACAAAAAGGGATATTGCGCACAAAAGGACGAGTTCTACGACATAAGGGACAAAATACTCGACGCGGACGCCCTCGTGCTGGCCAGCCCCAACTATATATTCAGCGTGAGCGCCCAGTTGAAAGCCTTTCTGGACAGGTGCTGCGGCGTTATCCACTGCATGATGTTCGAGGGGAAATACGGGGCTTCGGTTATAACCTCCGGCGGGGGCAACGAGGAGCCAATCGCAGATTACATGAACCACTTCCTCATGACCACCGGCATCACACCGGTAGGCTCGATATGGGCCACTATGAGCGAGCTTCCCGATTACACTTTCACCGAAGACATAAAAAATGAAGCGAAAAATCTGGGGCAAAGGCTCGTTAAGGCCTGGAAAAACAAGGAAACTTACCCCGAATGGGAATCCCGGATGAATGAGTTTCGGGAAAGGATGAAATCCCTCATGCTGTGGCGCAAGGACGAGTGGCCCTTCGAGTACGAGTACTGGAAAAGCACAGAAACATATAGAAAAAAGTCTTTGTGGTATCATATTTATGCAGGGACGGGGTAATTACCCCGGTAAACAGCGTCTCCCGGGGGTAGCGTAACCGATGAGCGAGCAGCGGGGAGCCCGATTCACATCCACTAACGACGACAGCCTTTTTTGTCACGATTTACCCACGGCGCCTCGCCCCGACTTGGGAAAAATCCTGGTTACGGGCGCATCCGGATACATCGGCGGGCGGCTGGTGCCCGAGCTTCTGGCGCGCGGTTATAACGTCAGGGTGATGGTGCGCGGCGGCGCTGAAGCATACAAGCAAAGGTGGCCGGGCGCGGAGGTGGTGGTCGCGGACGCTCTGGATAAAGACAGCCTCAAGGAGGCTTTCAGGGACATCCACGCCGCTTACTACCTGATTCATTCGTTGCTGCTCGGCCCCAGGCAATTCGAGGCGGCGGACATCAGGGTGGCCGTTAACTTCCGGGAGGCCGCCGAAGAGCGGGGTGTCGAGCGCATCATATATCTCGGGGGACTGGGAGACCTTCATACCAGCCGCTCTAGGCATCTGCAATCGCGGACACTGGTGGCTGAAGAGCTCCAGGCCGGAAAGGTTCCGGTGACCTGCCTCAGGGCGGCCATAATCATCGGCTCCGGCAGCGCATCCTACGAAATTATCGGCCACATGGTTACCAATTTGCCCGTCCTCCCGATACCTCACTGGGCGAGAAATAAATGCCAGCCCATAGGAATCCGCGACGTAATAAAGTATCTGGTGGGCGTTCTGGAGACGCCGGAGACCACCGGTAAGGCTTTCGATATAGGCGGCAAACAAACCCTCACGTATGAGCAGATGCTCAAGACCTTCGCCGATGTCACAAAACGGAAAAGAATTTTCCTGCCCGCACCCATTTCACACATCAGGATTTTCTCCTACTTCGCAAGCCTCCTTACACCCGTCCCGGCATCCATAACCTCCTGCCTTATGGAAGGGCTGGAGGACGAAGCGGTGTGCAGAAACGAGGACATCAGAAAGTATATTGACTTCGAGCCCCTTACATACAGGGAGGCGGTGGTTCGCGCCCTCAGCCGGGAGGAGCAGGACAATATCCACACTCGATGGTCCGACGCGTATCCGCCGGCCCACGAGCTGGCCATTAAGCTTCACGAGCTCGAGGGCGAACCCACTTACATTGCCTCCTTTTCCCTGCTGTCCGACAAATCCGCAACCGCTCTTTTCAACTCCGTATGCCGGGTGGGCGGCAAAACCGGCTGGTTCAACAATAATTGGATATGGCGGCTGAGGGGAAGCATTGACCGCATCCTCTTCGGCGTCGGTTCGGTCAGGGGCAGAAGGAGCCATTCCACGCTGGAAGTCAACGATGTGGTTGACTTCTGGAGGGTCGAGGACTTAAAGTCCGACCAAAGGCTGCTTTTGAGAGCGGAAATGAAGCTGCCCGGAAAAGCGTGGCTGAAATTCAACATAAACGAAGAAAACGGGCGACGCCGACTCAGCACTACCGCCTATTTCTATACCAGAAACATTTTCGGGAAGGCCTACTGGTACATTTTTCTCCCCTTCCACCGTTTTATTTTCACCGACCTCATCAGGCAGATAGAAAAAAGAAGCTGAAGGGAACAAGGGCTTGACATTTAAGTAACTATCTGTTTAACTAAGCAAGATAGGTACTTCTATAGTATTACTTATATTTACCTTGGGATTTGATTTAAACCGAACCTTTGATTAAAGTTACGATATACCATCGGCCGCTTATCCGGCTTTTATCCGGGCCGTAAAAATCCGAGGGGGGAACAACTTTGAATCCGTCAGACCGTATAATAATCGGCCTCGACATCGGTAAAGTCACCCTTTCGGTCGCCGTCGGGGTAAAGACCGAAGACGGTGGCTTGGAGGTGGTTCGCACCGGCAGCGAGCGCCACTTCGGAAAACCCCTGGAGCTTTTCGGACAGCGCTACGGCGAGTTCGACCCCATTTCGATTATCGGGATAGCCGCCACCGGGATATACGGCAACCGCCTCGAAAAGCCCGTTATTTCCGGAATTCCGGAGGAAATAGCTCAGGAATACGCCGTCCGCTACCTTTATCCGGATAACGGGCCGATAAACGTATTCCGGCTCGGAGGCCGGGGGTTTTCAATACTCACGCGCGACGCCGAGGGGCGGTTCAATTACGAGGAAAATGACAAATGCTCCGCCGGCGCCGGGGAGACAATCGAGAAAATATGCGGCCGGATGGGAGTATCTCTCGAGGAAGCGGTGGAATCCGCGATGAGCGCTTCCGAAAGCATTCCCATCACCGCACGCTGCTCGGTATTCGCCAAGACCGAAATAACCCATTTCGCCAATCAGGACGAGCCTCACGAACAACTTCTCCGGGGTTACTTCGAAAGCGTGGCCCGAAACCTGTATAGCCTTTACGAGAAATGCAAAGTTGCGGGGCCGGTGGTGCTCATCGGCAACGGCGCTCTCATAGGCCCCATCAGCGAGGCCTTTGACGAAATGACCGCCGGGCCCGTCGAAGTGTCGGGGCAATCAGGCGAATTCGAGGCCCTGGGCGCGCTTCACTATGCCGCAACACAAACATGGGACGAGAGCATAGAATGGCCCCTCGACCCCGAGCTCCTTGTCAAGGTCAAGAGAAAACGGATTTACAGCCTGAACCCCGATGAGAATAAGTCCGGGTCGGTTATTCGACTTGAGGATGAACGCCCCGAAATCGCTCCCGACTCGCCGGCATTTCTGGGCATAGACCTCGGCTCCACGGGGTCGAAGGCGGCCCTGGTGGATGCCGCTACGGGAGCGGTAATTGCGGACGTGTACAGAAAAACAAACGGCAACCCGGTGGAGGCGGCGAAGGCGCTGGTGGCCGAGCTTGCCGAAATGACCGACAACCCCGTGACGGCGATAGGCCTTACGGGTTCCGGCCGGGACGCCGCCGCTACCGTCTTCAGGGCGGCTTACTCGGAACAAAGCTCGAGGATATTCGTCCGGAATGAAATAGTGGCGCATGCCACTACGGCTATCAGGTACGACCCCGGTAAAGGAAAAAGCCTCTCCATCGTCGAAATCGGCGGCCAGGATGCAAAATTCATCAATGTACAGGACGGGCGGATACTCGAATCGGACATGAACCGGGCGTGCAGCGCCGGAACCGGGTCGTTTCTCGAGGAGCAGGCCATTTTTTACGGGCACGAGGACATTTCCGCATTCGGGGAAATCGCCGCCTCCTCGAAAAACCCGCCCGACCTGGGACAGATGTGCACCGTTTTTGTCGCCGACCTGGCCGCCGAGGCATTGAACGAGGGTTACACCGTAGCCGACATATTCGCCGGGTTCCAGTATTCGGTAATCGTCAACTACAAAAACCGGGTTATGGGCAATCGCCAATTCATGGAGCGTATATTTTTCCAGGGCAAGCCCGCCACGAACCCGTCGCTGGCCGCCACGCTGGCGGACGTCACCGGCAGAGACGTGTACGTCCCGCCGAACCCGGGAGCCATGGGCGCCATCGGCATCGCCCTGCTGGCCGGTGAGGCGACCCGGGGGACGGAGGATTGCATCCCCTTCGACCTGAGAAGAATACTCGACGCGAGGATTACCCAGAGGCGTAACTTCCGGTGCAAGGATTCAAAGTGCCGGAACATGTGCCGGGTGGAAGCGGCGACCGTCCGGGTGCTGGACGAGCAGCGCAAAATAGTGAGCGGTGGGAGTTGCCCCAAGTACGAGGCCGTATCGGCGGGCTGGAAAAAGCTGCCGAAGGACGCTCCCAACCCCTACAAGGAACGGCAGGAGCTTATAGACGCCTTTGCAGACACGAAGGAAATTAAAGACGGCGCTCCCACGGCAGGCATACCGCACGGACATTATCTTATAGATTACCTTCCATTTTTCCATACGCTCTTTACTGAACTCGGCATGAATGTAAAGGTCATTCGCTCCGATTCATATACCTTTCCCACGGGCAACCGAAGGTGCGGGGCCAACAATACCTGCACGCCCACAAAAATAATGCACGGGCTGGCAAGTGCTGACGTGGATTACTTGTTTATGCCCAAGCTTGTCCAAATACCCCGGCTGATAAAAAAGTCGGGAACAAGCACCTGCCCCCTGACGCAGGCGACGCCCGAAATGGTGGAGAAAGCCCTCGAGGCGGAAGGGGAAAAGACGAAAGTATTGAGGCCCATACTGCGCCCGGGCAAGGGAGGATTAGGCTCACTGCGGGTTTTCGCCGAGCTCAGAAATGCGTGCAAGGAGCCGGCAGGTAATGCGGAAGGTAACGGCTTCAACCTTCCCGACTTTACCCGCGCTTATTATAAAGCTCTCAGGCGACAGAGCGCTTTCGAGCGGGAGCTTTGGGAAATCGGCGAGAAGGCGATAAATTTCGCGCACAAGCACGGTTACCCGGTAGTGCTGGTCGCCGGCAACTCGCACGTCATTCACGAGCCGATAATGAACGCGGGCATCCACGAGCTGATTACGCGAAACGGCGCGATAGCGCTTCCTCTCGATTGTTTTCCCATTCCCGACTCCGTCCCTCCGCTGGAGAGGGTGTACTGGGGCGTATCCAATCGGGTACTGCGCGCCTCCATCGCGGCCGCCCGGGACGGCTCGGTATTTCCGCTGCTGATTATAAGCTACGGCTGCGGCCCGAGCTCGTTTCTGGAGCATTTTTTCAACGACCTGCTCGAAAAATACCCGCATACGGTGCTGGAAAGCGACGGCCACGGAGGCCGGGCGGGTTATGTAACGCGGGTGCAGGCTTTCCTGCACTCGGCAAGAAATTACGAAAGGGGGAAAAAGGAAGCGATACCGCAAGAGAAGATAGACAGGTACGACACCTTCCCGGCTCCCGGCGCCGATGAGATGGAAAACTCGAAAATCGCCACCCTCGCCGTCGGCCCCAACCTGGGCAGACACACGGCGGCAGTGATGCGGGCCGCCGGTTACGACGCCGAATTTTCGGGACTCACCGACCCCGAGGGATTCAGAATGGGGCGCGAAACATGCTCGGGCAAAGAATGCCTGCCCTACCAGTTGATATGGGGCTCCTTCTGCAAATTCCTGGAGCGGCATCCGCCCGAGAACGGCAGAAATACCATTCTGCTCAACGTCACCGGCTACGGCCCGTGCCGCAACGGCATGTTCACCCTGGCAAACGAAATGGCACTCGAGAAAATGGGCCTCTCCGACCGGGTGAAAATCATGACCTACGGTTCGCCAAACTCCAGACTCGAAAACCTGGGTGGCACCTGGATTTCCATAGTCAGCACCGACCTGTTGAACCAGATGCGATGCCGATACAGGGCGATTGAAGAAAACCGCGGGGACGCGGACAGGCTATTTGCCCAATACTCCGAAGGGGTCGAAGAAATCCTGGAAAGGCCGAATACAAACAAAAGATTCAAAGCCATCATGGAAAAACTTGAGCCGGTCGAAAACCTGCTCGAAAAGGCGGCGTTGGATTTCAAAGCACTTCCCGTCAACGGCAACAGCGACGAAACCAGAACGGTATACCTGTGCGGCGATATATACCTGCGAATCGACGAATGGGGAAGCGATGACCTGGCCCGAAAGCTGAACGAAATGGGCCTGCACGTGTTACTTGAGCCCTTCGGGGATATGTTCGAGTTCCTTGCGCTCTACAGGTCGAAGGAGCTGGTCGAAATGGAAAGCCGCCGGTTGAGAAACCGCCTGCTGCGGCTTGCAATGGATTACGGCACCAATCGGATGGTAGCTGCGGTTAATAAAGTGCATCCCTGGATAAAATGGGACAATGTCCGTGACGTGGAACGCGCAAGCAGGGAACTTTTGGACGGCACCCCATTCACCGAATCCATCCTTACAATAGGCAGCGCGCTACACGTCTGGAAGACCAAGCCCATAGACGGAGTGGTGGTGGTCAGCCCCTGGGGATGCGGCCCGGCCCTGATTTCCGAAGCGCAACTGCGCAAAAAGACCGAAATACCCCTGATTTTTGTCTATAACGACGGCGAAGTTATCGACGAGGCGCGGCTTGAGGGATTCGCATGGCGCCTTAAAAACCGCCCGCCCAGAAAACTGCCTCACCCGGCGGAATCCGTCGGGTAGTTAAATCCCAGCCCCGTTGCAGGCACAGATGCGCATGTGGGAATAGACAAGGGGCTTAACCCTCGTCCAAAGAAAAAGTTCACGCGCCGAAGGCGCAATACAGGTTTTCTTTGCCTACTTTCTTTTTTCTAAAAGAAAGTAGGCGCCGAAGGCGCAGAAACGCTTTCTTTTTGCTTACTTTTTCTTTCTCGCGAAAGGCAGGGACTTCGTCCCTGCACCCTTCACTGCGCGAGCGCATAACCTTGCGGTATTTCCACCTCTCCGTTCGCTCGCGCAAACACGCTTTCTTTTTGCTTACTTTTTCTTTCTCGCGAAAGGCAGGGACTTCGTCCCTGCACCCTTCACTGCGCGAGCGCATAACCTTGCGGTATTTCCACCTCTCCGTTCGCTCGCGCAAATACGCTTTCTTTTTGCTTACTTTTTCTTTCTCGCGAAAGAAAAAGTAAGTGGAGGCGGCGGGAGTCGAATCGAATCTGACAAAAAGAACGGTTCCGAACACCTGCCCGACATTCCTCAAACAAAAACCTCGCAACTATCGACAAATAAAGATTTTTCTTCCCTAACACCATCCCCCCAAAAACACGATTCAACAACAGAATTAATACACGTTCAAGCCACTTTTTTGCGCCAAAAGTATGCTAAATGTATGCACTGCCTGGAAGTAGCAAATATGCCTGACATGCCGTCAGACCTGCAAATAATCATCGAGGCCTGGCCTGACCTCAGCCTAGAGGTTAGGAAAAAAATCATAGAATCCATAAGAAAGGAGAAAGAATTATGAAAATGAAAGATGTAACACCGCTGGCTTTCTCTTGTTGGTGTGGAGGGTGCCCTGTGATATACGAAACTGATAGAGGCACCTTTCTGATTATCGGGAGTAAGGTAGAATCTCCCGAAAAAAGTGGTCTCTTGGATAAAATTGGACAAAATGAAGAGATAATCGAAGTTCCCGCCGGTCTTATCCGGGAAATAACAACCAAATAACACGTATAGGCGGGTTGGGGACAGGCCGGGCCGCTTATCCAACTGCTGTCAATTTAATCACCATACCCGACATAAGCTCGTACGGAGCCGGCGGCGCACTTAAGCTCTTTATTTTAATTAGATCATCCTTTTAGTTCTATGTTTCTTGAGAACTCTAAAATCCCATTTCGGACGACTCGAATTATATCCACGTTTGTCTCGAATATAGATAGAGCTTTAGCATACAGTGATAGACACTCTGCATCGGGATAGCTAACTGTTCGTTCGATCATCATATATACATTTCCATGTGAAGGATTATCTGTAGACAGAGCATCTCGTAAAGATCGTTTTGCACGTTGAACACGAGCTTGAGTAAATGTTTTATGCTGTAAGGCTTTAACCATTTTTTCATATTCATGTTTGAGATTCTGGCGCATTTTTTCCTGCTCTTTGACAAAAGATTCTCTTTTGTCTTCAATTTCTTTCTTGTCGCGGGATGCTTTTATTACGATAGTGAGCCCAAGCCCGGTGATAATTCCAACTAGAATTATAAGAATAGAGAGTACAACAGAAATAGCTGATAAAACGTAAGTGAAAAACTCGGGAGTTTTAGATACTACAACAAGCTCCTTATCTACTATGCCCGATTGTTGTGGTGAAGTAGAATTATTTATTGCTACAGGTTTTGCTTGCGCTGGGGTTGGCGAATTGTTGCCATCGCTCAAGATACTACTGGCACAAACTACTATTATCGCAATAGTCAAAATAGGTCGGATGATATGGCTTTTCATGTCAGCTCCAAATCTCTATGGCTTCATAAAATTTTTCAAGATCGGTCACTGGTTTGCCAAGGTATTTCACCTTTTTATCATTTTTAAAATCATGCCAAATATCACTGCGCGATCTGGCCGTAAGTAATAATATAGGTACATCAGGAGCCATTTTTCGAATACGCCTATAAATTGCTGTCCCTGTTTCTGATGCTTCATCAGGACTTATCTTTGTTCCAAGTCGGATCATTAGATCCAAAATTATGACATCAGATTCACATATAACTCCTAAGTCATTAATAACATTATCCGCTTCTTTGTATACTTTCACTTCGTGGCCGTGCTCTTCCAACATTACCTGATAGTTTTCATAGCAGTCGGGTTCGTCTTCGATTAATGTTATTTTCATTTCGAATTAACCTCCCAGTTTTGAAGTCTAAGAGCAAATTTTATAGGCGACTTACAACTAAGTAATTCAAGGCTGCCGCCATGCAATTCCATGATCCTACTTGCAATAAAAAGACCTATTCCACTTCCTTCAAGTTTTTGTTTTGTAGGCATTTCACCACGCGCTCCTTTTTTCATTAACTTTTTAGCATCCTTCTCAGTGATACTAAATATTCGAGTTTCATTCTCAATTAAAATCTGATGCCCAATATCAGTTGGTTCACCATAGACTTTGATTCTTGTGTTATTATCTGAGTATTTAATTGCATTGTCTATAAGTGCATGGAAAGCCATGCTTAATGCTATAGCATCGCAATTCATATTGACTAGAAGTGAATCTTTATCGACATCTATAATAATCCGTCCTTTTTTATAGGCGTATGGTTTACTAAAGGCAAGAACAGGGGCCACACACTCCTTGAAAATGTTATGAGAGCTAAAATCCTTTACTATTTCATCAGGATTCAATGTAAGAGCTTTGGATATCATCTCTAACTTATTTCCTGTGGCTTTGAAATCTGCAAGATACTCTAATAATTTTTTAGGCGATGATTTGCGTGTTATTATGCCCTCATCACGGAGAATAATTCCGATTCGCTCGGGTGCAAAGCAGACCGCTTGGATAGGAGATCTAATTTCATGGCGGAACGTTCTTAGAAAATCCTCTAACTCCCGTATTTCACGGGCTCGTTGGTCTGCAAGTTTTTTTCGCTCCGAAAATAAATCGCACTGGTGCAAGATACTTGCGATTTCAATCGCTAGCGCCTGTAAATTATGCATGTCAATGGAACTAAAATGGCACACATCATCCTCATAGAACTTCCTGCAATTTTTAACACGTAGCACTCCCATGACGCTGCTGCCTGGTGTCGCAATAGGAACGCCTATCCAATCAGTAGGCGTTGTTTCAGTTGGGTCGTCGAAAGTGTGAGAGTTTCTTGGATCATTCTCGATATCATATGACCAAAACATTTTATTATTATTAAATACGAGAGAGGTCATGGAATCCCCAAATACGGGATAGCTTTTTCGCATTAAGCGCTCTAAATTATCTGGCTCTGGCCAAATAGCCGCCAAGCGGAGAATCGAACCATCGGTCGTGTCCCACTTGTGGGGGAAATTTGAGGTCGTAAAATCATAAGTCTGGAG
>CAYWKU010000023.1:0-53419 GCA_964459325.1 uncultured bacterium
TTTTTCTCAGGTTTCCATCTTCACCACTTCTTCATTCGTAAGCACCTTGACGCTATTTTCCTCCAGCACCTTTATCGCCGTGTCCGGGTCTTCGAACCTCATGACGATAACGGCTTCATCGCGGTCGTGGGCGACAAAGGCATAGACATACTCGATATTCATCCCCTTCTTGTCGAAGGCGTCCACAATTTGCGCCAAAGCCCCGGGCTTATGAGGAATTTCCACGGCCAGCACTTCGGTGGTGGTGGTCGTGAACTGCGCTTTCTTCAATACTTCCACCGCTTTATCCGGGTTGTCCACTATCATCCTCAAAATTCCGAATTCGCCGGTCTCGGCTATGGTGATAGCCAGCATGTTGACCCCCGCGTCCCCGAGCGTGCGGGTCACTTCCGCGAGCCTTCCCGGCACGTTTTCCATGAATACGCTGACCTGCTTTACTTTCATCTCATTTACCTCCTCGAACCATAGCGGCGGTTAATACTTTCTCCGGTCAATGACCCGCCGGGCCTTTCCTTCGCTGCGCTTGATGCTTTTCGGCTCCACCAGTTTTACGCTCGCGCTGACGCCCAGAAGGTCCTTGATGTCGCTAACCAGCCGTTTTTCCATGGATTCCATCTTCTTGATTTCGTCGCTGAAGGCCTCTTCGGTAACTTCGACTTTGACCGTGAGGATGTCCAGCGCCCCTTCCCTGTCGACCTCGATGATGTAATGCGGCTCCACTTCGGGATGCTTCAGCAGCACGCTCTCTATCTGGCTGGGGAAGACGTTCACGCCGCGGATAATGAGCATATCGTCGGTGCGGCCTGTAACCCTGCTCATGCGGGACGTGGTGCGGCCGCATTTGCACGGCTCGTCGTCCAGGATGCATATATCCCGGGTGCGGTACCGTATGAGGGGGAAGGCTTCCTTGGTGAGGGTGGTGAACACCAGCTCCCCCTTCTCTCCGGGCGGCAGCGGCTCCCCGGTGTCGGGGTCGATAATTTCCGGCAGGAAGTGGTCCATCCATATATGCGGCCCCGCCTTGGCTTCCACGCACTCGCAGGAAACCCCGGGTCCCATGACTTCGCTGAGGCCGTAAATGTCCACGGCGTCGATGTTCAGAGCCTCTTCTATCTGTGCCCTCATGTTCTCGCTCCACGGCTCCGCGCCGAAAACGCCCACCCGCAGTTTTATCTTGTCTTTACTCACGCCTGCGTCTTTCATGACACCGGCCAGGTTGAGAGCATAACTGGGTGTGGCACACAAAACGGTTGGGGCAAAGTCCTGGAGCAACATGACCTGCCTCTGAGTGTTTCCGCCCGATACCGGCACCACGCTTGTCCCCAGCTTTTCGGCGCCGTAATGAGCGCCCAGCCCCCCGGTGAACAACCCGTAACCGTAAGCGTTATGGACTATATCATCCCTGGTGGCCCCGGCGCTTACGAACGAGCGGGCCATCAGCGTGGCCCACATGTCAATGTCCCCGGCGGTGTAACCGGCCACCGTGGGCTTGCCGGTGGTGCCGCTGGAGGCGTGAATCCTGACCACCCGGTCCATGGGCACGGCAAACATGCCGAAGGGATAATTGTCCCGCAGGTCGTTCTTGGTGGTAAAAGGCAGTCTGGAGACGTCGTTCAACGATTTGATATCCTTGGGCTTTACGCCAAGCTCATCGAATTTCTTCTTATAAAACGGGACGTTTTCGTAAACTCTCTCCACCAGAGCCTTGAGGCGCTCCAGCATGAGCTCCTCGAGCTTTTTCCGGGAAAGTTTCTCTTCTTCGGAGTAAAACAATTGAACTCCTCCTTTCCTTAAACTTCATAAACCGGCATTATTGCACTCTCGCCGGGATGTTCGGACAAAAACGGGCTTATTTCAGGGAACCGCTACGTTCCCGGCATCAACAATTTTTCCCCATTTTTCTGCCGGCTTCAAAGGCCTTCATATTAACATCCATAACCTTCTTCGGAACCGCTTCTTTCAGCGCATTTTCCCATATATCTTCGGTAAAATCCAGACATGTTGAAAGAGCGCCCAACAGAACCACGGTAGCGGTTCGGGGGTTGCCGACCTCCTTGGCCGTTTCCAGGCAATCGAAAGATACCATCGAGGGGTCGGCGGCCTTCAGCTTATCCATTATATCTTCCGGGTATTTCTTGACACCCCGTGTGACGTCGGGAGGCGCTATGGCCTGAGTGCTCACCACCAGCCTGCTCCCTTCCCTTACGAAAGGCAACCATCGCAAAGCCTCCAGCCTCTCGGTGGCCATGAGAAAATCGGCTTCCTTGTCTGGAATCAGCGGGCTGTAGACCTTTTCGCCGAACCGCACGTGGCTCATCACGCTTCCGCCCCTCTGTGCCATACCGTGAACGTCGCTTTTCTTGACGTCCAGCCCGGAAATCATGGCCGCTTTGGCAAGAGCTTCGCCAGCCACGATAATTCCCTGTCCCCCTACTCCCACTATGAGAACGTTGGTAACGGTCATTTTATGGCCCCTTCCTTGCAAACCGCCGCGCAGACTCCGCACCCGGTGCACATATATTCATCAATCAGCGCGTAGCCTTTGCGTTTTTTGCCCTTCACCTCGCGCTCTTCGGCCACCCACGTTATCGCGGGACACGCGACATTGAGGCAGGTTCGACAACCGTCACAAAGCTCCACTTCAACCGATAGAGGGGGCTTTTTGACCTCCTTGAATTCCGGTATCAGCACGCACGGGCCGCGGCTGACTATCACCGAAGCCTCTTCGGAGGCCAGGGCCTTTTTGACCGCTTCCGAGGTCTCCTCGATATTGTACGGATTGACCACCCACACGTTCGGCACGCCCAGGCTTCCGGCCAGGCCTTCTATATCTATGGCGGCTGATGTCTCGCCCCGTGCCGTCAGGCCGCTCAGGGGGTTGCCCTGCCTGCCGGTCATGGCGGTGGTGCGGTTGTCCAGTATAATCACCGGCGCCCGGCCCTTGTTGAAGGCGATGTCGGCCAGCGGGGTAATGCCGGAGTGGGCGAAGGTGCTGTCGCCTATGACCGCCACAACTTTCCCGTGAGCTTCCTCGCCGAGCGCTTTTTCGATGCCGAAAGCCTGCCCCACCCCGGCGCCCATGCACAGGCAGGTATCGAGGGACTCGAGCGGTTTCTGAGCGGCCAGGGTATAGCATCCTATATCGCCGCAGACGAAAACCTTCGCCTTCCTGAGCACCCAGAAGAGCCCCCGGTGGGGACAACCCGGGCACATAATCGGAGGCCGGGCGGGAAGCTCGGGGTCGAACCCGGCCTTTTTAACCTCCTCGCCCATTATTGCCCCCCGTACTATCGAGGGGTTCAGCTCGCCGCACGTCGGGATTATATCCTTACCCTGTACCTCGATGCCCAGGGTCCGGACGTAATCTTCTATGAAAGGGTCCAGCTCTTCCACCACGTACAGGTTTTTAACTTTTGAAGCGAAATCGCTTATCAGTTTCTTCGGCATGGGCCAGGCCATGCCCAGCTTCAACACGCTCGCCCCGGGCAGCGCTTCCTTTGTGTAAACATAGCTGATTCCGGCAGAGATAATGCCCGTGTCCGTGTCGTCCATTTCCATGCGATTTTCCTCGAAGTTTTCCGCGAACTCCCCCAGCTCCCTCATCCTCGCTTCCACCTTCGGATGCCGGGGCCGCGCGAATCCGGGCAGCATAACCAGCTTGGCGGGGTCCTTTTTGATTTCCAGCGGAATCTCCCTCTCGGCGCGCTCACCCACTTCCACCAGGCCCATGGCGTGGCTTATGCGCGTGGTGGAGCGCACCAGGACGGGGCAGTCGTACTTTTCGCTGAGTTCGAAGGCCAGTTTGGTGAAACGGTAAGCCTCGTCGCTGTCCGCCGGCTCCAGCATCGGCAGCTTGGCCGAGCGGGCGTAATGACGGTTGTCCTGTTCGTTCTGTGAGCTGTGCAGTTGCGGGTCGTCGCAGTTGATAATGACCAGGCCGCCCTTGACGCCGGTGTAGGAGAGGGTGAACAGGGGGTCGGCGGCCACGTTCAGACCCACGTGTTTCATACTTACAAGGGTTCTCGCTCCGGCGTAGCTGGCTCCCGAGGCCACTTCGAGTGCCACCTTTTCGTTGGGGCTCCACTCGGCGTCGACCTCCTTATAAGTAGCCATGTTCTGGAGGATTTCGGTGCTGGGTGTTCCGGGGTATGCGGTTGCCACCCGGCATCCGGCTTCCCATGCGCCCCGTGCCACGGCCTCGTTGCCGCTCATCAGCATCAGGTTTTTACGTTCAGTTTTGGCCAATTTCAGTTTTCCGCCTTTCCATCGGTTGATACCGGTAAATACGACTTAAATCGGGTTAATTTCGGGGATTGTCTTCATTATTAACCGAAGTGTTTTATATGCGTTTATCAGCCGTGAATAAAATTCCATAAATTTTTAACACATTTGCGGCCCCTTTTCCACATGGGGACCTTGAAAATCGAGGGGAAATCGGGATGCCGTTGGCTTCAAAACAGGTCACGATGTCGCCTCATCCAATCGAAAGCCACCTCCAGTGCCCCGGGAAATTCTCGCAGCCGATGCGGCGCTCCCTCGATAATTTCAAGCTCCTTCGGCTCCCCGGCGGCCTCGTAAAGCCTTTCGGCGTGCTCAGGGGGTACGGTTTCATCCTCCGAGCCCTGCACAAAAAGCACCGGTCTCGGCGTTATCATGGCCACCTGCTTTTCGGGGTTTATCCGCTCGAAACCGGCCAGCCATTCGGCCTTATCCGGCGGGAAATCGGCATCGCGGATGATGCCCACCTGCCTGAAGAAATTTACCAACTCGGAGGGAGCGGGTATGGAACCGAGGGCTGAGAATTCCGCCGGGCAGGCAAAAAGGGCCGCGGCGCGGATTTTTTCGCACCGGGCGGCGGCCCATGCGCTTGCGGCGGCGCCGCCGCTGAAACCCCACGGCACTACGCTTTCAACCTCATCAAAGGCGGTCAGGGCCTCGGCGACGGCCACCGCATCGCGTCCCCAGCCCTCTATATCGAAGTTACCGCCGGAGATTCCGCATCCCCGGAAGTTGAAGATAAGCGCCGCAAAGCCTTCCCGCGTCAACCTCTCGGCCACCGGCAGGTAGCCCGGGTCGCCTTCGCGAGGCACTCCTCGAGGGATGCCGTGGCAAAGCGGCGCCGCCGTAAACGGCCCGGGCCCGTCGGGTATGAACACCTCGCCGCGAAGTGGCACGCCTTCGCAGTAAGTCTCGAATTTAGAGCGTTTCATGGAAAAACCGGAATTTAATAATTTAACACAACCTTTTATGCATGCGCCATACAGGTTATCGGTCGGCGTGCATTTTTTTAAGGTCTCGGTAACAAGAAAGTTAAAAATACAGTTGAAGTGACCTCGGTTGATTGTGTACAATGCCTGGGCAGTGCCTAAGCTAATTTTTACAAACGATATGGGAACATACACCTTCGAGGTAGGCGATGTTTTCCGGATTGGTCGCCACCCGGACAACGACCTCCCTTTGCGGGAAAGCAAAGTCAGCAGGTGGCACGCGGAAATCCGCCGGGAAATGGACCACTACCGGATTATCGACCTGGACAGTCTCAACGGCACGCGGGTCAACGAAGAGCGGGTACAAAACCGGAATCTTCAAAACGGCGACGCCATCAAAATCGGCGACAACAAGCTGATTTGGCAGGAGGAAGAAGCACCGCATTCCCGAGAAGATGCCGGCCCGTTCAGCGAGGGTGACGTTGTAAAATCTGTCAGTGAACTAAGGGTTGACGAACCCGTCTACGCAGTCACGCCCGGCGCCCCGCCGCCCGAATATGCCCGCGCTCCCGAGCATCTCTATCTTCTGCTTCAAATAGCCCGGCTGCTCAATTCGGCCCCCTCGCTGGATGAATTTCTGGAAAAGACCCTGGAGACGGTTCTGGAATCCCTGGAAGCCGACCGGGGGGCGATTCTTGTGGAAGAGGCGGGGGTGTTATCGCCCCGGAAGATGAAGGCCCACCGGGGTGAGTTCGCGGGGTCGGTGCCCGTAAGCAGCACCATAACGCGCCGCGTAATGAAAGAGGGGGTAGGCGTTTTGAGCGCCGACGCCCGCAACGACCCCCGGTTCGAGGGGTTGAGCATAAGCGCTTACGACATCCGCAGCGCCATTTGCGTGCCTTTATGGGAATCCGGGAAAGCCCGGGGCGTCTTCTACATGGACAACCTGGCGGTGGACAGAGCGTTTACCGAAGCGGACCTGGACATAACGGGAGCGATAGCCCACCACCTGGCACTCGGATTCAAGTATTACGAGACGATTGAAAAGGCGAAGCGGGAAGCGGTGTTGAGGCACCAGCTCGAAAGGTATCATTCGCCGGACATGGTGGACTTTCTGCTCAGGCAGGCCGGGGACAGCCAGGAGATGGAGCTTGCGCCAAGGGAGCAGGAAGTTACCGTGCTTTTTTGCGACATAGTGGACTTCTGCTCCATAGCATCGCGCCTTAGCGCCACGGATACGGCGGCGCTTCTGAGCGCATTCTACGACGAGATGACCGGCATAATATTCCGCCACTCGGGCAGCGTTAACAAGTTCATTGGCGATGCGGTGATGGCCCTGTGGGGAGCGCCTTTCAGTCACGGGGACGACGCGAAAAAAGCGGCCCGGTGTGCGGCGGAGATGATGAGGTCGCTGTATGGGATGCTCAAGCGCCTTGAGCGTGACAAGTGGTTTAAAATCCGGATAGGTATCAATACGGGGAAGGTGATTTCGGGCCACGTTGGGAGCAAAAACATGCTCGAATACACCGTCATCGGCACGCCGGTGAACATAGCTTCCCGCATCCAGTCGATGGCCCGGCCCAACCAGGTGCTCATAGGCGAAACCACCCGGGCTCGTTTGGGACAGGGTTTTCCCACCGTGGACCTGGGGTATACGAAAGTAAAAGGCGCGGAGGAAGAGGTGAAGATATACGAGCTGGTGTGGAAGGAGGTTACCGGCGAGTGAAGGAGCGCTTCGTTTGACAATCACAAATTGAATACCCAATAATAATTGAAACTGATTTCGCGGTGCTCGCCTGGTCGATTGAAAAGGTATCCGGTAACAAGCACGAAGTGGAAGAATAAATATTTATGGAGGGGGAAATGCGCCGGCAGGATTCCGGGCGGATAAGGTTTTTCACTGTTCTCGAGATTCTCGGTGTTTGCGTTATCGGCGGCATAATCTTCGCCGTTCTGCCGGTGATTCTGGAATATGCGGGTTTATCCTTTCGGGGCATTCCCGCCAGCCCGGAAATTTTTATGAATGCGGCCATACTCCCATATTTGATAATTTCCGGACTGGGCGGGCTTTTACTGGGCACACTTTTGTCCGCTTTGTACTCATTGAGGGTTTTCAGCGGCACCGGCGAGGCGACGGTTAGTATTGTGTTGAGCATAATGGTCGCCGGATGGCTGTTTTTCGTGGTGGCCGGCGTTATAAACATACTTTACCTTCCGCTTATAGAGAGCGTCAGAAGCATAGTAAGCAATCTGGGCCTGATTGCAGTCTTTTTGGCGCTCGGATACGGTTTGTATCGCTTTTTCGGTTTCCTTTCCTCGCGTTTTTCGCAATGGGCGCTCTTCGGCGGTATGGCGTTTGTGATTTTGGCGGCGGGGGCGGTCTTTTATTTTTCACCGAGTTTAACTTCATCGAGCGGCGTTTCCTTCAAAAGGGAGAGAACGACGGGGCCCAGCGTAGTGCTGGTGGTCGCAGATGCAATACGTGCCGACCATTTATCCTGCTTCGGCTACCACAGAAAAACTTCGCCTTTTTTAGATGAATTGGCCGGCCGGGGAACGCTTTTCACCAACTTCGTCTCCACTTCATCGTGGACCCGCCCTTCGGTGGCCAGTTTGTTTACATCACTTTACCCCTCCGGACATAATACCATAACTGCGAGTAGCAGAGTCCCCTCAAAAATCGAAACTTTGCCGGAGATAATGAAAAGAAACGGATACGTAACGGGTTTATTCACCAATACCGGGCAGGTGGGTACGATTTTCGGATTCGGGCAGGGAGTTGACCATTATTTTATGTCCCGCAGAAGAACCATGATAAATTACACCGCATTAGCTCATGCAACAATGAAATTTCTGCCGGGGCTGGAAAAACGGTTCAAGAAAATTGATACAATGGAGAGGGGCGAAAAAAATCTTCCTGTAGATGCACTCCTTATGAAGAGGTTTTTAAGCTGGCGGGACTCACTGGGTAAAAAGCCGTATTTCGCTTATCTCCATTTTATGGCCCCGCATACTTCCTATAACCCGCCCCCTCCGTATTTCGACAAGTTCCTGACAACGCCTCCCGACAAGATTTATGAAGCCGGCTCCTTTCACGACAACATCGGGCTGGGAGTTACCGAATGCGATAAAGAATTACCCGACAGTACGGAAAGAACGCTTATAGAGTTGTATGACGGGGAAATTGCCTTTATAGACAACCTTTTAAGCTCGCTTGTGGAGGCCTTATATTCGGAAAATTCATCGGAAGTAATCCTTATAATTACGGCGGATCATGGAGAAGGGTTTTACGAACACTGCAAGTATGAACACGGTCAGTCGCTTTACCACGAGAAAATATGGGTGCCAACCATAATTTATTATCCCGGCGTTGTGCCGAGGGGATTGCGAGTTTCTCGTCCGGCTTCCACCGTGGACATAGCGCCCACCATATTATCCCTGGCCGGTTTGCCGCCACAAAAGAGCTTCATGGGAGAAGACCTTAAACCCATTCTGCACAATGAAAAGGACAAAGTTACGCCGTACGCATATTCCGAACTGCTGGGGGACGAAAACGTGCGGAGCATATTTGAAATAAGCGGCTATAAGCTGATTAAAATGGAACTAAACGATAAAGATGTCTATGAACTTTACGACCTTAATTCGGACCCCGGTGAAAAGAAAAACCTTTATGCCGATGAAAAATACGAAAAAGTCAGGGAGCGGCTTGTAAAAAAGATGTCGGAAATGAAGGAGTATGCATCCCTGCCCCAGTTTGAAGAAGTCGAAGTGGAGCTGGACCCGGAAACAAAAAGAAGATTGAAAGCGCTGGGTTACATACAATAGCCCACATCTGCAAAAAAAGGGGCACTGGCCCTACGTGTCGGGCATAAACCTTGACAATATATACGGTTGTTTTACTCTCGAATTTCATTAGGAGCATTAAGGGAAACTCTAAATTAAGTTAAACTTACTAAAAGTCCGGTGAAATGATGCAAAACCACAATTTAGACTTTTGGCGGCTCATAATAATCCTGAGAATCCTTGTTATTTGTATAGTAAGTGCATTGATTATTGGACTGTTGCCGGTATTCCTGGAATACGCGGTGGTAAGATTACAGGGTCGTCCGCTCAACTCCAGAGCATTCCTGCTAGCGGTATATCCACTTTATGCCTTCCTAACCCTGATTCCGGCTGTGGCGTTTGGTCTGTTGCTGTCCGGGTTGCACCTAGGAGGAGTTTTCAGCGGAAAAATCCACTCGACGCTTCAACTCGTGTTAAGCGTCCTGCTCACCGGATGCGTTTTTGTGGTAGTCACTATGCACATCAACATGCAATTTCTTCCGGAGTTGAAGGAACTCAGCAGCATTCTGGGCAACATGGGGCTTATACTTTCAATTGCCGGACTTGGATACCTGCTGTACCGGTTCTGGGGTTTTTTATTTTCCCGTATTTCGCCCTGGATACCGGCGGGCGCGGTAGCGATTATTCTAATCGCCGGGGGGCTGCTCCTTTACCGGACTCCAATCGGAGCGTCGGGCAAAATTCCTGAGCGGGTAAGCGGAAATGTCACCGGCCCGGACGTAATCCTGGTGACAATCGACACCCTTCGCGCCGACCATCTGTCCTGCTTCGGTTATTCGAGAGAAACATCGCCTTTCATAGACGAGCTTGCCGGGCAAGGGGTTTTGTTCACCAACCACATAGCGGCAAGTTCGTGGACCCGGCCTTCCACCGCCAGCCTGTTGACTTCCTTATACCCTTCCGGTCATCAAACTATCAAGATGAACAGCCGTCTTCCGGAAGGAGTCGTCAGTCTGTCGGAGGTTATGAAAAGGGAGGGATATGTCACCGGCATCTTCAGCGCCAACGGACATATCAGCCCTACCTTCGGATTTGAGCAGGGCGTGGATTATTTCTTCCAGACCCGATGGAGGTCAATGATAAAGTTTACCGGCTTGTATCGTCTTACAACGGGCTTTATCAAACCTTTTTCGGAATGGGCAAATGAAAACAAATGGATAAGGTCGGAAGGGAAGGACATCGAGGACGACAGAAGTCTTTTGAATAAATTCATTAAATGGTACGGCTTACTGGAAGGAAAACCTTTTTTCGCATATCTGCACTTCAACGCTCCCCACACCACCTATGAACCTCCGGCTCCCTATTCAAGCATGTTTACCGAATCTAACGAAAAGCTCGACTTCAAAGTGCGTTTCATTCACCAAGCAGGAGAGTGCGATGAAAAATGGCCCCCTCGCGTACAGCAAAGACAGGTGGCCCTCTACGATGGTGAAATCGCTTACGTCGACACCCTAATCCACAAGTTGGTGAAGACTGTGGACACTGATAACCGCCCGAGAGATTTGCTTTTTATATTGGTTTCCGACCACGGGGAGGAATTTTACGAGCATTGCATGTACGGGCACGGGCTATCGCTATACCAGGAACTGGTGCGGGTGCCGGGAATTATTTATTATCCGGGCAAAATTAAGGCGGGGATGAAGGTCAAGCATCCCGTGTCCATGGTGGACTTCGCCCCCACCATCCTCTCCCTGGCGGGACTACCTCCGCAAGACGCCTTTATGGGGCAGAATCTGGCGCCTTACCTGTTGGGAAATAACAAAAAACTCGCTCCTCAAGCATATTCCGAGCTTCTCTCTACCCATAACCTCTTCACCGTAATAGACAAGCATAAAAACAAGTTGATACGCACCGAAGCGGACGGAGAGGTCAGCTACGAGCTTTATGACCTCGAAGCAGACCCGGAAGAAAAAGAGAACCTGTTGCTCGACGAAAACTACAAGCCGGTAAAGACGGAACTGAAAAAGAAACTCTCCCAACTCAGGGAACTGGCCGCCATGCCCTCGCTCGACAAGGAAGAAATCGAGCTTGACGAGGCGACCAGAGAGAGGCTCAAAGCGCTGGGCTACGTACAATAAACCCCGATTTCAGCGCGAATTATTCGACGCAGCGCATTCTTCTGCCGATTGCGGCGACGCATCTTTCCACGGTGGGAAATACCGGGTAGCCGGCCTTATGTATCATTTTTTCCAGCTCTATGCGCTTTTCGTGAAAGGTGGTCTGGAAAAACACAACGGAAACGGGCTTCTTCATCACTCCGAAAGCCTCAAGCAGTTGATTGACGAACATGTTCGCCCACGGCGCCACCTCTTCGTCCATATAAGTCAGGTACTCCACCGCCAGCAGCACCACGAACTGGTCTATGCCGGGGTCATTATCGAGGGAGCTGAAAATCCGGGGATACTTTTTAATGTGAAAAAACGTGGTGGCCATGTCCACCGGGTTCTTGATGCTTGTGCCGGCGCGTTTTATCAGCCGGGTGAGCACTTGCGTGGTGTCGGTTGAAAAAGAGGGCGTTTCCAGCCCGGCGGCGGCCAACACATCGGTCGCAAACACTCCAAATCCGCCGCTTATGGTTATCAGTCCCACCCTGTTGCCTTTCGGTTTTTCGAGCCTGGCGAAAGCCTGGGCGGAGTCGATAAGCTCGTCCATGCTCGGAACAACGGGCACATCGGCCTGGGCGGCTGCGGCTTCCCACATCCGGGACGAGCCCGCCATTGCGCCGGTATGGCTGGAAACCGCCCTGGCGCCGCCTTCGGTGATGCCGCCTTTGAGCATGACCGTCGGCTTTCGCGCGGAAGCGTACTTAAGGGCCTTTAGAAACTCCGCCCCATCGGGTACTCCTTCAATATAAAGCAATATGACCCTGGTGGAATCGTCCTTCGCCATATATCGGAGAAGCTCGGCGCTTCCCAGGTCGCTTTCGTTACCGTAGCTGACCGCCTTGCTGAAACCCAGCTCCCTGGAGTCGGCGATGAATATGCCGGTCATGCAAACGCCGCCGCTCTGCGATATGAAGCCCAGCGGCCCTTCGCGCATGGGGTGGTCCTGCCGGAAGCTCAAACCGGTCGAGGGGCAGTGGAACCCCATGCAATTTGGCCCGATGATTCGGACGCCCCCTTCCCGGGCAGCCTTTATAAGCTCTTCCTGCAAAGCCTTTCCCTCCGGTGTGCCCTCTTCAGCGAAGCCGCTGGAGAATATAGCGGCGCTGCGAACGCCCTTTTTGCCACAGTCCTTTATCACGTCATTGATAACCTCAGCGGGCACGCTGATAATCACGTGGTCCACCGGGCCGGGGATTTCGCTTACCTTTCGGTAGGATTTATAACCGGAAAGGTCGGAGCTGGGGTGAACGGCGTACAGGTTGCCCTTAAAGCGAGGGTTGGACATCGCCTGGACAAAGGCCTTGCCCTGGTTGCCGGGTTTATCGCTGGCCCCTACCACCGCCACGGCGCGGGGCTTGAAGAGAATGTCTATATCACCAACGGTTTGTTCCGCCAATTTTTCACCTCGAAACTACAGATGGATTAATCTTATTGATTTTTATGCCCGAGTGGGTGCCTGTCAACCCGAAAGGCTCAAATACCTGGAACCCCATAGGATTTATGTGCAATATTAAGCACTTGCATAAACAACAAATACTCCGGTAACAAGCATATTTCAGCACGGAAACCGGAAGTTTTACTACTTGTTGGCCTGAAACGTTTATGCGTGTAAATACCATCAATTGCAAATCGCTCGGTTACAAGCTAAAATAGACAATTAATGATATCATTCACCGCTCAGGACCTACTCAACCTTGGACAGGATGTTTGGCTTGCTCGGACAGTGATGACGGCGGTGGAGTTGGGAGTATTTGAACTGATAGGCGATAACGGGGCCAAGGTGGAAGACCTTCTCTCAAAAGGCGATTTCAGTCGCAGGGGCCTGCCCCCACTTCTGGATGCGCTCCTGCCGATGGGACTTCTTGATAAGAACGAAGAGGGCCTCTACAGGCTGACCGACTTGAGCCGCGAACATCTCCTGCCCGGAAAACCGCAATACATAGGACACAGGCTTACCCATATGTCCCACATATTCAGGGCATGGGCCGAGTTGCCGGAATCCGTGCGAACCGGTAAACCATACTGGTCCCGCCATCCCGAGGCGAGGGACACCAGCTACCTGGTCGTGCTGGCCGAGATGCTCTTTGACCGCAACTTCGACATCAGTCGCAAGGCCGCGGAGAAACTCGGCGTGGGCGAAAGCCTCAAAAACCTGAACATCCTCGACGTGGCCGCCGGCTCCGGGGCATGGAGCATGGGCTTCCTGGCGCAGGACGACTTGTCAAAAGCAGTGGCGGTGGATTTCGGGCCGGTGCTGGAAATGGCACGTCAAAAGGCCGAAGAAAAGGGGTTTGGGGACAGGTTCGAGATACTCGAAGGCAACGTCCGGGAGGTGGATTTCGGTGTCGATAAGTATGAGGTGGCCACACTCGGACACATATGCCACTCCGAAGGGGCCGAGCATTCGGAGAAGCTGATACGAAAGACCGCCCGGGCGCTGAAACCCGGCGGCATGATACTTATCGCGGACATGATACCCGGCGATGACCGGCGCGGGCCGCTCCATCCCCTCCTTTTCGCCCTGAACATGCTTGTAAACACCGAAGAAGGCGGCGCCTTCACCTTCTCGGAATACCGGGCATGGTGCGAAGGAGCGGGGTTGGAAAACGTGAGAAATCTGGACGTGGGAGCCGAGGGGCACTCGCCACTTATTATAGCCGACAAGCCGCGCCGTTGATTAACGACACAGGCAAAAGATATGCCGGAAGAAAGACATTTGTAATGGAAGCCGCACAGAATAAACCTTCTTTCAACAAAAAATCCCTGTTGAGAATATACCGCCTTTTGTACGGCGCTTACGGCCCGTGCAACTGGTGGCCGGGCGACGGGCCGTTCGAGGTCATGATAGGAGCCATACTCACCCAGAACACCGCCTGGAAAAACGTGGAAAAGGCGATTACAAACATAAAAAAGAAAAATTCCCTGGAACCGGAAAATCTCCACAAAATGAGCCAGGACAAGCTGGCCGAGCTTATTCGCCCGGCGGGTTATTTCAGGCAGAAAGCGAAAAAGATAAAAATTTTCCTGGATTATTTCGGCGGAAACTATGAATACTCGATAGACGAAATGAAAAAGCGCTCCCTGGACAAGGTGCGGCAGGAACTGCTCGGCTGCTGGGGAATAGGTCCCGAGACCGCCGATTCCATCCTGCTTTACGCCCTGGATAAGCCCATCTTCGTGGTTGACAACTACACTATGAGGATATTCGGCCGGTTGGGTTACTTTAACTCTAAGGACGATTACGATTCCGCGCAACGCTTTTTTATGAAGTACCTTGCGCCCGACCCCGGGTTATACAACGAATACCACGCATGCCTGGTGGCGCTGGGCAACGACGTCTGCAACACGAAGCCCAAGTGCACCAGGTGCCCGCTTAACGGAAAAATCTTCTGCGACCCGACCCGCACGGTCTGAAGGACAATCGGAACCGATAAGCGCCCTTTACCGAGATAATTCTTGTCAGGGTTGAAGAAACCCTCAATCACCTCCACGGGTAGCACACCCTGGCCGGAGGGCGGCTTATGGAATGTCGAAACATGTAAATTCGCATCATCACCTCCGGCGAGTCGCCCCCTCAATTATAAAACCACCGGGGCCTGTCAGGGTGTGATAATGTCGGCCCTTTTATCCGAAAAATCCGAGAGGGTTGACGAAACCTTCAATCTTTTGTATCTAAGTACAATCAGATTTTTCAATAATGGAGGATAAAAATGCAAAAGTTAATCATAGCGGTGTCGCTGGCAATTCTGATTATTCCCGCCACGGTTTTGGCGCAGGAAGATTTCCAACGCTTCGAAGTCGCCGCGGAAGTGGGCAACGTATACCTTACCGACCCAGTCGACCAATACCTGGACAACGCCCCCGGCTACGGCCTGACGCTGGGTTATAACTTCAGCCCCCACGTGGGTTTGCATCTGCCGGTGCTGGTGAGCGTGCACGAAGACGACGGCCTGGAAGGCGACCGCGACGCCAGGCTGACCATGGTCAGCGCCATACCCTCACTCAGGTGGCAGAGCGGCAAGAAATTCAACGTCTGGTTCTCCTACGGCATGGGCGCCATCGCGGTGGACAGCACTCTCGAAGAAGGCGACGCCGAGGCCGAAAACACCGAAACCGCCTTCGCCACCGCACTGAGGACGGGCGTCGATTACTACTTCATGAAAAACCACTTCGCCGGATTGGCCTGGAGCGTTCAAACCGCAGCGCTGGAGGAAGAAAAACTGGCCGGGCAGGAAAAATGGGAGATTTACACTTATTACACCGCCACCCTCCGGTTGGGTTACGCCTTCTGAGACCCGGCTTATCCATCCCCGGATGACGGCCCGTCCCGGTCGGGGCGGGCTTTTTATTCTTTCGTCCCCACTGAATCAACACAGGTTAAAATCATCCCGGTTCCCCGATAAGGGTAGCACACCCTGAACGCAGGGCGGCTCATTACGGAATAAAAAGGATGAGATTGGTTATCACCTCACGGAAAGGTCATGCTTTTCATAAAAGCCCCGCGAGCGGTCAGGGCGTGGAATAAGCCCGGCTCCCTATACGGGAATCTTTATTCAAAACGCCACCGGGCTTTACTGCACCGAAAAAGTGCATATTTTGTTATTAAAAGCGCGTCCTATAAATTTTTCTTTAAAAGGGAGGGTAAAAAATGAGCATATTTGTTATTCAGCACGGAGAAGCGGCCC
This sequence comes from uncultured bacterium, assembly GCA_964459325.1. GTDB lineage: Bacteria > RBG-13-61-14 > RBG-13-61-14 > CAYWKU01 > CAYWKU01 > CAYWKU01. The sequence goes on from CAYWKU010000023.1 coordinate 15,841, forward strand.
CCAAAGACCGGGACCCCGACAGAAACCTTACCGAAAAAGGCAAATCCGACGTGGGCAGGATAGCCGACTTCATCAAGCCCATGGACTATAAATGCGCGGCCATATTCCACAGCGGCAAAGCTCGCGCCGCTCAAACGGCCCAACTACTCGAAGCGGCCCTCAACCCCGACCGGGTTTCGGAAAGGGGCGACATCGGCCCCAAGGACCCGGTGGAAGCCGTAGCGGCGGAGCTTAAATCCCTCGGCGAAAGCGCAGCCCTCGTCGGCCACATGCCCTTCGTGGGAAGCCTGGTGTCCAAAATGGTCGGCGCCGACCCGGAGAAACCGGTGGTCAACTTCACCCCGGGGACAGTGGTCAACCTCTCCAAAGCCGAAGACGGCGCCATGCGCATCGAATGGGTTCTCAGACCCGATATGTTCAAGTAAACAAAGTTTCGTAAGGGTTCCGGGAATCAGGCGGATTAATCCATAAAAAGCTCGGCAATGGCTATCGCCTGCTCACCGGCGCAGGAATAAAGGAGGTAAGTACGCCCGTTTTCCCTGAAAATGGCCGGGTCTCTCAGCTGGTTAACCCGGCCCGGATGCTCGCCCCTCATGGACGGTTCGACCGGCAAGTCCGCCCCTTCCCATTCGGTTTGCGGCCTCAAGACCTCCACCGGCTCACTCGGCGAGTTTACTTTACTATACCGGATTCTTAAAATCCCCCTCCGAAAAAGTGAAAAGAGGTTTGAAAAGAGGCTTTATCGTGATATCATTCAACTCAAAATGAAGGGCGCGAGTTTCGGAAGATATGAGGTCATAGACGAGCTTGGCCGCGGCTCCATGGGTGTGGTCTACAGGGCCAGGGACCCCATGATAGACCGTGAAGTGGCCATAAAGACCGTCCCGGTGGGTTACGAGGGCGATTCCACCCGCCGCGCCAATCACCTGGAAAGGCTGCGCCGCGAAGCGCTGGCCGCCGGAAGGCTCAACCATCCCAATATCGTGGTGGTTTACGACGTGGGCGAGGAGGGCGATTCCTTTTATATCGCCATGGAGTTGTTGCAGGGAAAAACCGTTGACCGCCACATAAAGGAAGGCGGCAAAATCACCCCCGAATGGACCGCCGAGGCAATTGCCGCCACCGCCGACGCCCTCGACCACGCTCACTCAAAGGAGGTTATTCATCGCGACATCAAGCCTTCCAACCTTTTTCTTATGGATAACAACCTGCTTAAGGTCACCGATTTCGGCATAGCCAAGCTACCGCTGGGCACTATCACCGCCGAAGGCCGCATCGTCGGCTCCCCCAGCTACATGAGCCCCGAGCAGGTGCGGGGTAAGCCGGTGGACGGGCGCAGCGACATATTCAGCCTGGCTATTGTGACCTACATTCTGCTTTCCGGTAAAAAGCCCTTCGGGGCCGGTGAAGTGCCGGATATTGTTTACCGCATAGTTCACGAAGACCCGCCGCCGGTCACCCGGCTCAGGCCCGACCTTCCGGCGGAAATCAATCCGGTTATGGAAAAGGCTTTAGCCAAGGAATCTTCGAAAAGGTACGCTTCCGCCGGTGAATTTGCCCGCGCGGTCAAAAAAGCCCTGGCTTCCGCCACCAGGGGGGACGCTTCGCAAGCAGGAGAGGAAAGCAGCGGAGACTCCACCTCGGAAGGCAGGAGGATGCCCTTCGACATGAACCGGCATCGGGAAAAATCCGGTGACGGCATCTCGCAGATAGACAAGGTCTTCCACGAAATCACTTCCGAAGTACGCTCGTTTACACTCAAAGGCCACAAGAAAAAGCGCAAGAAAAGGAAATAGCGATGAGCCCCGAAGAAAACCAGAAAAAGGACGAAACCGAAAAGGTGCAACAGCTGCGGAAAGAGGCATACGACGACCCCGAGCGCACGGCGGTCGAAGGGCCTCCGGCGGGAAGGGAACTCGGGCTGCCGGTGGGAAAGGAGCTGAAGCTGGCGCTGCATTCCGGCCCGAGAGAAGGGCTGAAATTCTTATTCCCCAAGGGAAACATTATCATAGGCCGCGGCGCAGACGCCGACCTCACCATCGACGACGACAAGATAAGCAGAAAACACGCCGTAATTGAAGCCTTCTCCCGCGACCAGATTTTCATATCCGACCTCGCCAGCACCAACGGAACCTACATCAACGGCATGAGGATAAGGAGCACGAAGCTCAAGGACGGGGACGAAATCCGCATCGGAAAGACTCGCCTCAAGTTCTCCTCCCGGGATACCGAAGGCGCCGATTAACTTATGGAACTTGTGGAGAATATGCTGAAGGGGGACTCGAGGTCTCTCGCACGCCTGATAACGCTTGTCGAAAACCGCACCGAAGACCTCCCCCGAATAATGAAAGCCATCCACCCTCACGGGGGTAAATCCTACGTGGTGGGGCTGACCGGCCCTCCCGGCGCCGGGAAAAGCACCGTGGCCGATGGCCTGGTCCGACTATGGAGAGATGAAAATTACCGGGTGGGCGCCGTGCTGGTGGACCCTTCCAGCCCTTTTTCCGGGGGAGCCATACTGGGTGACCGGATACGTATGAACAGCCACGCAACCGACCCGGGCGTATTCATGAGGAGCATGGCCAGCCGCGGAAGCCGGGGTGGCCTGGCGCGCTCCACGAAGGAGGTCGTTCATCTGATTGACGCCTTCGGCGTCGACTGGCTGCTGGCCGAAACCGTCGGCGTAGGTCAAACCGAGTTGGACGTCATGAGCATCGCCGACACTATCATAGTGGTGCTGGGGCCGGAGTCTGGCGACACCGTACAGACAATGAAAGCCGGTCTTATGGAAATCGCCGACATCTTCGTTATAAACAAGGCCGACAAGGAGGGCGCTAAAAGGATGGCCGCCGAAATATCCGCCATGCTCGAGCTGAAGGAAGACTATCCCGAAGGCTGGAAGCCCCCGGTTTTGATGAGCATTGCATCCCGAGGCGAAGGCATCGACGAAATCAACACCACCATAGCCCGCCACCGCGCCCACCACCTGAAATGCCCGCCGGAGCAAAGCAGAAGAAGGCGCATCCGACGGTCGGAGCTTTTCGCAGTGCTGGAGTATCACTTCCGAACCCGGCTGGAAGACTCTTTTGAAGCCGAGCCGTTTTCCGGTTATGTAAGGCAGGTTGAAGAAGGAAAAATGAGCCCGTACGAAGTTCTTGACCGAATGCTCCGGGAAAACAGCTTCGCAGATATATTTAAAAAATGATTCCGGTAATTTTGGCTAACCACCCGATTGACACCCTTTTCCCGATTTAGTATACTGAACCTTCGTCAGTGGGTGGGTAAGGTGAGGCTTGCATGTTCCGTAAAACAACTTTCCTGAAAAACAATATGATGATGCAATGCTTTATAGCCGGTTCCGGAATATTCGGAATCCATATCGTCCTAAAAAATTAATGAAAACAGGGGGATAAAATGGCGCTTGAAGAAAAATCGTTAGGAGCCGTGTTCAGAAACCGCGTCGAAAAGTACGGAGACCGGACATTTCTCCAGGTAAAAGGAAAAGGCGGATACCGGGACGTTTCCTGGAAGCAGGCCTTCCGGCAGGTATCCGGAATAGCCGGAGGGTTGTTGAAAATTGGCATCGAGCCCGGCCACAAGGTGGCCATCCTCAGCGAAAACCGCCCCGAATGGGCATACACCGACCTGGGATGCCTCTCCATCGGCGCAGTGGACGTTCCCATCTACGCCACCAACACACCCGACCAGTGCTCATATATCATTAAGGACTCCGACTCACGGCTGGTCTTCGTATCCGGTGGCCATCAACTGGCCAAGCTCTTGGCCAAGCGCGAAGAACTGGACGACGTCGAAAAAGTCATCGTTATGGACGATTGGGCCAGCTATCCCTACCCCGAGTGGGTAATGGGCTTCAAGGAGTTTGTAAGCGAAGGCCTCAAGCACCTCGATGACAATCAACTCAAGGCGCGTACCGAAGGTGTGAGTGAGGACGACATGGCCACGTTCATTTACACCTCCGGCACAACCGGCGCTCCCAAGGGCGTCATGCTCACCCACGGCAACTTCCTGGCCAACTGCCGGGACGTGGCGGAACTCGGGTTTGTCGATGAAAGCGATATAGTTCTAAGCTTTCTGCCCCTGAGTCATTCCTTCGAGAGAACCGTGGGATATTACAACCCGCTTTTTATAGGCTGCACCATCGCCTACGCGGAAGATATGGACCACCTTATCAACAACCTGAGCGAGGTCAGGCCGACTTTCATGGCAAGTGTGCCCCGCTTTTACGAAAAGGTCTACAGCACGGTAAAGACGGGAGTGGAGCAGAGTCCTCCCGCCCGGCAGAAGATATTCAACTGGGCCGTGGGCGTAGGGGAGAAGGTGAGTAAGCGCAAAATGTACAAGCAGTCCATCCCCCCGTTTCTCGCGACTAAATATAAAATCGCCGAGAAGCTGGTCTTCTCAAAGCTGCAGGAGCGAATGGGAGGCAGGCTGAAGTTCTTCGCTTCCGGCGGCGCTCCGCTTGCCAAGGAAATCTCCGAGTTCTTCCACGCCGCCGGCATACTGATACTGGAAGGATACGGCCTTACCGAAACCGCCCCCATACTTACGGTGAACAAGCCCGACGATTATCGCTTCGGTACCGTGGGCAAGCCCCTGAAGACCGTCGAGATAAAATTGAGCGAAGGCGACAAGGAAATTATGGCCAGAGGCCCCAACATCATGAAAGGCTACTACAAGCTCCCCGACCAGACCGCCGAAGTGCTGGACAACGACGGATGGTTCCATACCGGCGACGTCGGGGAATGGGACCCCGACGGTTTCCTCAAGGTCACCGACCGCCTCAAGGACCTGATAAAGACCTCCGGCGGAAAGTACGTGGCTCCCCAGCACGTGGAAGGCCTGCTTATACAGGACAGGTACATCGAGCAGGTCAACGTGGTGGGCGACAGGCGCAAATACTGCACCGCGCTTATCGTACCCAACTTCGACCAGATAGAACAATGGGCCGAGGAGCAGGGAATACAATGGCAAGACCGCAAGGAACTGGTTTCAAAGAAGGAAATCAGCGACCTGATAAAGAAATCGGTACAGAACGTCAACAAGGACCTGCCGAGCTATGAAACAATCAAGGACTTACGGCTGCTCTCCGAGGAGTTCACCCAGGAAAACAACATGCTCACGCCCACCATGAAGGTAAAGCGGAAGGTGGTAAATAAGACGTACGAGGACCTCATCGAGTCCATGTACCCGAAAGAATAACCGGCATAATAAAGCGGACCGAGGCCCATCTTTCCAAGGTGGGCCTTTAATTTATATCGGTACCGGGATTCCACATTAGGGTGGCACACCTTGGCCGCAGGGTGGCTCAGGGGGTGTATACAGCCTGAGTAAGTTAGGCTATCACCTTACCGCGGAAGAGCATGTTTTCGTGTAACCTCCGGGAGCGGTCAAGGTGTGAGACAAGCTCATCTTTTTACACAGGAATCGCGGGATTGCGGGAGAAAAGAAATGGCTATTGTGGATGTGGGGAAAAACTCGGTCAATGTCGAGGGTGAGCTTCAAAACGGCAAGCAGCCCTTAATCGCCGTCCACGGCGCGGGGGGTGGAGCGTGGATGTGGCGCAGGTTGCGCGAGGAGCTCAAAGGCGCCTTCGGAGTGCTCGCCCCCGACCTTCCCGGACACGGAAACTCCGGCGGCGAAGGTGAAAGCTCCGTGGCGTCGTACAGCGAAATAGTCCGCAGCGCCGCCTTTAAGCTGGATATCTCCCGCCCACTGGTCATGGGCCATTCGATGGGAGGCGCAATCGCCATAATGTGGGCTCTTACCCATCCGGACGAAGTCGCCGGCCTCGTCCTCATCTCCACCGGCGCCCGGCTCAGGGTTAACCAAGCGATTTTCAAAGCCATCGAAGAAAACTACGAAGGCTATCTCCAGGGAATGGAAAACATGGCGTTCGGAAAAAACGCACCGGCGGAAGTAGTGGAAGAGACCAGGGTCGAAGGCGAAAAGGCGCCGCCCCGGGTAACTTCCGGCGATTTCGTCGCCTGCGACAATTTCGACGTTATGAACGATGTCTCAAACATACAGACGCCTGCGCTTATTTTGTGCGGAGAGGCCGACCTCATGACGCCGCTCAAGTACAGCCAATACCTGGCGGACAATATGCCAAACGCCTCGTTCAAGACATTCCCCGACGCCGGGCACATGCTACCCCTCGAACAACCCGCCGAAACGGCCCGGACAATCGGGGACTGGTGGGAAAGTTTATAAAAGTTTGCCTAATAGTACTGATAACGCACACAAAATGGTAGGCCCGGCACTCCTGCCGGGCATCGGCGACAAGAGTGTCGCCCCTACCATAAGGCGCAGGGTAGGCCCGGCACTCCTGTCGGCCTTTTCCACCATGTAATGGAGGGTGCGCCGGTCTCTGTCTCGCCGTGGCGGCCATGCGAATAGACTGTCGCTATTTCAAAACCGCGCCGCACAGGGATTCAAGACCAATCACGCCGAGGTTATGATAGGCAAGGCAAAGTCCGCGGGGCAAGCTCATTCCCCGTAAACCCTGCGAACCAGGTAGCGGGGACGTTTTCGCACCTCCCGGTAGATACGCCCGATATATTCGCCAATCAGGCCGAGGGCGAAAAACTGCGAACCCACCAAGAAAAACAAAACGGCAAATAGGGTGAAAACTCCTTCTGCAGCCCATTCCGAACCAAGATAAAGCCTAAACCATGCGATAAGCGCGCCAAAAGCGATGCCCAACAGCGCGAGGCCCGCCCCCGAGTAAAGCAGCAGCCGGAGCGGAAACGCGGAAAAGGACGTGACAAAGTCGAACTGGAGATTAATGAGCCTGGCGAGATTATAGTTGCTGCTCCTGGACACCCGCTCCTCATGCCTAACCGGAATTTCGGTGATATTTTTCGCAAAAAGGCAGGCCAGAGCGGGTATAAACGTGGAATGCTCCCGGCATTCGACCATGGCATCGACCACCGGTCTGCGGTAGGCCCGAAGCATGCACCCCCAGTCCGAAAGATTAACCCCGGTGATGCGCCGGGCGACGGCGTTAATACCGCGGGAAGGCAGGACACGCAGGATAGAATCCTGACGGTTCTCCCGCACCGTTCCCACTACCTCCCAGTCTCCTTCTTCCATAACCTCCACCAGCCGGGGGATTTCCTCGGGAGGGTTTTGCAAATCCGCGTCCAACGTGACTATGATATCGCCCTTGGCTTTCTCGAAACCCGCGAAGACGGCCGCGTGCTGGCCGTAATTGCGTACCAGCTCGACCACCCTCACCCATCCGCGCCCGGCATAGCTTTTCATTATTTCCAGCGAGCGGTCATTGCTGCCGTCATCAACGAGGATAACCTCGTAATCATGATTCTGAGCGAGCCGGGCAAGGCTTTGCTCCAGGCGGTTCATCAGTGCATCGATGTTGGGTTCCTCATTGTAAACGGGGATAACCACAGTTATCATCGTTCGCCGTCCTTGGCTTGTCCGGCGGGCAAAAGCCGCCGGAGCGAGCCTTTCCGCCAGTCTACATAATCCTTACGTAGAATATCGAAATCCGCGCCCTGTTTGCGCACGTAATCCTCGTTTCTCCCGAGGCCGCCTTTTCTCGGGCAAAGGTAACGATACAGGCGGGCTCATGGAATTCTACCAGAATTTTCAGGTCTTCCGCCCGGTCAAAGCGTCTCCACCCGCCTTCCGGTATAAATTTGAATATAACCCAGGCTATTGCGCTCGTGCAAGGTATATACATCCATCTCGCCCTTTTTGCACTAACCGGCCCTTTTTGCAAAAGGGTCGCGGCGGCAAGCTACGGTACACCGGCTGCGACCATGATGAGCGAATATAAGCGATTCCGGGCCTTCTTCGCCCGCAAAAAGAATAGAAGCTTGTCGGGAAAAGCCTGAGCTGCACTTTCCGGCACATGGTAGGCCCGGCACTCCTGCCGGGCTTTTACGTTCGATGAGACAGTTGACAGCCCACACAACTTGCTTGTGTGGGTGCTCGAAGAGCACGTGAAAAAATCGCGCAACCCATCCGGTTTTTTCGACAGTTATTCAAAGCTCGGGCTTGAGACTCCGGGCTTATTCCCGTATCCTAAGACCCTGAACACAATCCCCGGGGAAAAGGAAAAATGAGTAAGGACGAAACAATTCGCGGCAAGGACTTCATCCGCACCATAATCGACGAGGACTTGAAGGAAGGAAAATGGGGCGGGAAAATCGTCACCCGCTTCCCGCCGGAGCCTAATGGGTACCTCCATATCGGCCACGCCAAGAGCATCTGCCTGAACTTCGGCATCGCCTCGGAGTACGAAGGCGCACGGTGCCATCTGCGGTTCGATGACACCAATCCCTTGAAAGAGGAACAGGTATATATCGATTCTATAAAGGAAGACGTGCGGTGGCTGGGGTACGACTGGGGCGAGCATCTTTATTACGCATCCGACTATTTCAACCGGCTTTATGATTGGGCCATCAGGCTCATTAACGATGGAAAGGCTTACGTGGACGATTTGAGCATGGAAGAAGTCCGGCAACTGAGAGGAACCCCCACCGAGCCGGGCAAAGACAGCCCCTACCGCGACCGGTCGCCCGAAGAAAACCTCGAGCTTTTCAAACGCATGGCGGCGGGCGAGTTCGATGAAGGCTCCCGGGTGCTCCGGGCGAAGATAGACATGGCGTCGCCCAACCTGAACCTGCGCGACCCGGTAATGTACCGGATATTGAAGGCTCCTCATCCCCATGCGGGCGCTAAGTGGCTTATATACCCCACCTACGACTGGGCCCACGGCCAGTCCGATTCGGTCGAGGGTATTACTCATTCCCTTTGCACGTTGGAGTTTGAAGACCACCGGCCGCTTTACGACTGGTACCTGGAGCGGTTGGGGGAGCATCATCCGCGCCAGATTGAGTTTGCGCCGCTGAATGTGACGTACATGGCGCTGAGCAAGCGCAAGCTCTTGGAGCTTGTCCGGGAGGGCTACGTGAGCGGGTGGGACGACCCGCGCATGCCCACCATCTGCGGCCTGCGAAGGCGCGGCTACACGCCCGAGTCCATCCGCGACTTCTGCGGGCGCATCGGCGTCGCCAAAGCCGAGAGCACGGTCGAGATTGAGCTGCTGGAGCATTGCCTGAGGGAGGATTTGAACAAGCGGGCGCCCCGGGTGATGGGGGTGCTCGACCCGTTGAAGGTGGTCATCGAAAATTACCCCGAGGGCGCCGGGGAGGAGCTGGAGGCGGTGAACAACCCCGAAGACCCCTCCGCCGGGACGCGCAAGGCGCCGTTTTCGCGCGAAATTTACATCGAAAGGGGCGACTTCATGGAAGACCCCCCGAAGAAATTCTACCGGCTGGCTCCCGGCAGGGAAGTGCGGTTGAGGTATGCATATTTCATCAAGTGCGTTGACGTTATAAAGGACGAGGCGACCGGCGAAATAAAGGAGCTCAGGTGCACTTATGACCCCGAAACTCGGGGCGGAGCCGCTCCCGACGGCAGGAAGGTCAAAGCCACCCTCCACTGGGTATCGGCGGCACACTCCATACCCGCGGAAGTCAGGATTTATGACCGGCTGTTTACAAAGGAAAATCCGAACGATACCGAGGAGGGCGGCGATTTCAAGGATAACTTCAACCCCGAATCGCTGAAGACGCTCACCGATTGTCCGGTTGAACCTTCGCTGGCGAAAGCCGAGCCGGGGCAGCGTTATCAGTTCGAGCGGATAGGCTACTTCTGCGTCGACCCGGACTCGACCCCGGAGAAACCGGTATTCAACCGCACGGTCAATTTAAAGGACGAATGGGCCAGAATCAAAAAGAAAGCGGGGCAGAAGTAGCTTTGGCAAGGCTGTTGAAATTGTAGACAAGGCTCTTCAGCCCCTTGATTCAAGGGGTTAAAACCCCTTGTCTGTTTGAGTGGGTAGCCCGGCTCAAAGCGCCCCTTTACCCGCTTGTCTCCCCGCCTTGAAGATTGACTTGCCGGCGAAAGGCTTCTATCCTTCTTATAACACATCATGGTTTGTATCCTCGAGGAGTTTGTTATGGGTGGAAAGAGACTTGCAGCGCTTTTTTGTGCGGTGTTTTTGGTGATTTTAGCGGCCTGCGGCAACGAACCCGGCAACCAGGGTTCGACTGAAGGGGATACAACAACCTCAACCGACCCCCTGGCGCCCATAGCCGCCATTACAGTTTCTCCCGTCGCGGGTTTTTCGGGCGCCGAGTTTGTGTTGGACGCCTCGGCGAGTTTTGATTTTCAGGACCTTACCGAGGACCTCGAGTTCCGATGGGACATGGAGAACGACGGGGAATGGGACAACGATTACAGCTCCGCGAATATCGAGGTAACCACGAGTATCTATAAATCCGAAGGCACCCATTCCGTCAAAATGAAGGTTAAGGACCCCGAGGGCCACACGGACGCGGTGGTGCAGGAACTGGAAATCCTTCCCGCCGATGCTCCGTCGTTGTCCGGCACAATCGAGTTCGAGAAGATACCGGTTACCGCTCAGGGGCTTGACCTCGATAACCCGCAGCCAATGCCCGCCCGAAGGGTACTGGTACGCTCATACCGGACAAGCGACGACGTGCCCCTGGGGGAAGATACTACCGACAACAGCGGCGCTTATTCGGTCACCGCGCTCGCCGGGGAACAGGTGTATGTGAAGGTGTTCGCCAAAACGGTGGACAAGGACGCAGGCGGCAACGTCATCGGCAAATTCATGGTCTTCCCCCCCGGTGACGACATACCGCTCACGGAAAAATACATATATTCAGCCAAGGGCGATAACATACAGATGCCGGGCGACGGAAACGACAAGACAGCAGACTACCTGATTCCGGATTCACCAAACCGCGCCTCCGGGCCGTTCAATATAATTGATGTTATCGAGCAAGCTTACGACAAGGTGCGCACCGCTCATCCGAGCGCCGATTTGAACGACCTGGTGGTGCGATGGGGCGCCAATTACGGCGGCGGGACATACTACACCACTTCTGAAAATGCACTATATATCAATGGAAAAAGGGATTCGGACAGCGACGAGTTCGACGACATGATAGTGGCGCACGAGTTCGGCCATTTCGTGGACAATAACCTTTACCGCAGCGATTCCATCGGCGGGCCCCATTATCTGGAAGAACGCCTTGACCCTAGGGTTGCCTGGTCGGAAGGCTACGCCACCGCCTTCGCAGGGATGACGCTGGAAGAACGCCTTTATCGGGACACTTGCGGTGTCAATGGCGGAACCATTTGCGTGGGATTTGATATCGAAAACAATGCTTCACTATCGGACAATGAAGGCTATTATAACGAAGCAAGCGTCTTTGCCATACTGCGGGACCTATGGGACGACAACGGTGAAAGCTGGGATACACTCAACTATCCTTACTCAATTTTCGGTAACATCTGGGGTGACACCGCTTACAAGAGCAAAACCGACCTGATATATCTTTACCCGTTTGTGGATGAGCTTATCAATCGGGAAGACAACGAACCCGCCACATCGGCGATACTGGCCGAGGAGAATGTGGCTTATCCCGAGTCTGAACGCCCGGCGAGCACAATCATGGAAATGGGCACTCCGCCCGCTTCGGTGGTCGGCGTGCCGATAGACGGCGGCCTGGGAAACGATGGCAGTGATTATGAGCCCTGGGATTACAACACATACGAAGCCAACAAGTTCTACAGGTTCCATACCAGCGGTGGCGGGCAGACTACAGTAAATATTAAGGTAACTTGCACGGGCATAATAGACTTCTACATTTACAAAAAAGGGGAAGATAAGGGCGCAAAGAGGTGTGCACCCGATGATGACCCCCCCACGTCTATTACCGGTCCTGTTGAGGATGGGAGTAAGTACATCATCAACGTCCGGGCATGGGAAGAGGGGTCACATACTTTCGATTTGTCGGTAACTTTACCCTGATGGAGTATCGAAAAACACCCGATGCCGACCACATGGTAGGCGCGACACTCCTGTCGCGCAATTTGGGCTCAACAAACCTTTTCCCGTCGCGGCAAGAGTGCCGCACCTACCATTCCCGAGGAGGAGGGAAAGATGAAAGCTGAAAAGATTATCGGAGCGGTTTTCGTATTTGTCATCGCGCTTTCACTGGCGTGTATCAACGTACGGGAGACGCCGAGCCACAGGCAAGGCCCCAAGACCACAACTCCTCCGCCGGCGTCCTCGAAAAGGAAGGGCCCACCTCCAAAAACACCACCTCCCGCGGCATCCAAAAGAAAAGGGCCCAAGAAAAAAGCGCCCCACGTGAAAATCCAACCCCCTGTCAACCTCAAAGTACACCCCGGCAAGGGGAAGAAAAGCGCGCGCGGCATACCTTACGTGGTCACCGTCATGCCCAGGCGCGACGTGGACGAAGCGGTGCTCCGGTGGAATCTCCCCAAAGGGGCAAAAATGGCCCGGGGCTACTTGCGGGAACAAGTCCCCGCACGCGGACTTCGCAGAAACAGCAAAACCACGTACAACGTGCTGATTGTGCCCGGTGGGGATAATCAAAGCGCCACGGTGAGCGTGAAGGTGCGCATCGGCGGCCAGTGGTATGGCGCGGCGGAGGAAGTTGACCTGTCCGTGCCCGGCGGCAAAGCCAAAAAGCCGAAGGGCAAGGGAAAGAAACCCCGCACCGAATTCCCCATGAAGCGGGTGGATTAAGTAAACATTACAAGGAGGCGGGTGTCCTGTCGGGAGTGCCACTGATAGCTTTGCTATCAGTGAACGGAAGGCCGTCCTGTTTCTTGTCGCTATCGCGACCCGGACGTATAACGTCCGGGCCACCCAGCCACCCGCACCGATAGAAAATCTATCGGCGCCACCCCACCGAGAATAAACTTCCGCGTTTCCTGTTCCATGGTAGGCGCGACACTCATGTCGCGCATGTTGCCCGGCAAGAGTGCCGGGCCTACCATCTCCCAATAACGCTTACGGCGTTATCGAGAATATATGTTTCTGCCGGCTGGTGGTTATGTCCACGATAGCCGGCCTGTCGCTCTTGATGGCCTCGCCCAGCGCCCCCTTCACGTCCTCGGCGTTTTCCACCTTGTACCCGTCAATTCCGATGCCCTTTGCAATGTCCACGAACCGGGGCGAATCGTACTCGGTAGCCAGCCGCCGGTCATCGGGCTGGAAGTCCATCACGTTGCCGAGGCAGGAGTTGTTGTATATGACGTAGGTGACGGGCAGGTTGAAATCGCGTGCCATCTCCAGCCCGTAAAGCTGCAACACCATGCCGCCGTCGCCGAGGCAGGATATGACCCGGCGGTCGGGATTGGCCATCTGTGCCGCCAGGCTGGAGGTTACGCTCCACCCGATGGGGGTAACCCCGCCGGGGGCGATAACCTGCCCGGCCCTTTTGCACTGGAAGTGCTTGCCCATCCACACCCTGTTGTTGCCGCCGTCCAGCACGATAAGCTCGTCCTCGCCCACCGTGTCGTTCAAATCCTTCACCACCCTCTCGGGCGCGATGGGCGTCTCGTCGGAAGCGTACTGCGGCGTGTCGAAAAAGTTGCGCTCCTTCTTAAACTTCTTGACCGCCTCGATGCGGGCGGAAGCGTCGATTTTGGGCTTCTTATCCTTGATGGCCTCGATTAGCAGCTTCAATCCCCTCTTGGCTTCCGAGGTGGCGCCGTATTCGATGGGGTAGGTGAAACCGATGTTCAGCGGCTCGATGTCCATCTGAACGATTTTCTGCTTCTGCGGATTTATCCAGTCCATGGCGAGCATTTTGTTGTTTTCGGGCGCCAGGCCGGTGCCCACTGCGAGGATGACGTCTGCCTCCCGAACCTTGTCGTTAGCGGCCTGCTGTCCGAAGTTTCCGGTGCCGCCGAGGGCCAGGTCGTGGGTTTCGGCGATGGAGCTTTTGCCCATGACGGAAGTTGCCACCGGCATGCCGATAAGCTCCGCCAGCTCCTTCACCTCATCGTAAGCCCTTGCCATGTGTATTCCCTGGCCGCATATCATGACGGGGTTTTCGGCCTTGGCCAGGTAATCGGAAATTTTATCCACCGCCTCCCCGGAGAGGCACGGCGGCTCGACGTTGAGCCTTCCCTTCACGCTCTCGGCTCCCCACAGCGGAGGCGTGATGGATTCCGGCTCGACCTGTGAGGTGACGATGTTCCACCGGGCGATGACCGCCGCCGGGCCGGGTTTGCCGGTTACCGCGTGCTTGATGGCCAGTTGCACCCCGTGGATGAACTCGGACGGGGTATGGGCGACGGTGGTGTACTTGGTCATCCCCTTGAAAATGCTTCTGAAATCCGACGAGCCGTATTCGCCGCTGCCGCACTGGTACGGCATGTGCTGCACCAGTCCGCCGTAGTCCGAGAACTCGGCCAGTATCAGCATCGGCGAGCCGGCGTGGAAGGCTTCCAGTATCCCCAGGCCGGCGCTCGATGCCAGCCACGCCCCCTGGGCAAGTATGGCCGCCGGCTTGCCGGTAAGCCGGGCCACTATGTCCGCCATCCCGGAAGCGCACTGTTCGTTGCGGGCCAGGACGGTTTTAATTTTGTCCTGCCGGTCAAAAAGGGGGTCGAACATGAACATGTTTGAGCCGCCGGGCATTCCGAAAACGTACTCGATGCCGGCTTCTATCATAATGTCGGCAACAATATCCCTGGTATTCGCCATTTCCACACTCCTCCAGTCACTAGTATATTTTTTCGGGCAAATTCTTCGATGCCGAACTATTTTACAACCATAACGGGTGTTATTGCAATTACGCCTTTTGCCCGCGCAACTTTTCAAGTGTAACACACTCCTGGCCGAAAGCGCGGATAAATCCGGCCCTTGTTTGCGCCTTTTGGGGTGTGGTGATATTTTCCAAGGTAGGTAACGGGGAGTGGCGCAGTCTGGTAGCGCATCTGCTTTGGGAGCAGAAAGTCGGAGGTTCGAATCCTCTCTCCCCGATTGAATCGACTCCTTCAATGAGAAAAAAGCCGGGGGAAGAATTCCCGGCAATCTAATGTGCGATTATGCCGAAATAAAGGGTAAAAACAGGCTTATTAGCCCATTCACACTGTCACTTCCAGTTAGAGCTATTCATCCGCACTTTTTGTGGAGAACCATCCTACTTTTATTAAAAACATCCAATTACTGAACCTTATGTCTGTCCCCAGAAAATCTCCGCTATCATCAAACTTCACAAATTGATAACTGAATTCCGTGCCTACGTAAATTTCATCGAACTTGAAGAAATCAACCCCTTTATACACTTTATAAAACCCTTGTGCTATCCGTAGTCCGGGATCGAAATCTGTTTGCATACTGTCATCCCCCCGAGCTGCAGCAGCATCACTTTTATAAGAAAACAGATATCCCCCTACCCCGAATTCAGAATAAGGATAAAATTCTTGGCGGCTTTTATTACCGGTAATACGAATAGACGGGACCAAGTAATGAATCGACCAATCCGAATCATTTTCACCGCTTCCCCATGCATAACCCCAATTAATATTTGCCCCGAAATGTTCAGTATAATCGTGTCCTAAATGCAAAATTTCCCAAATGAAAGGATATTTGGCATCATAATTTTCTTTACCTGTGGGAGAAATAAATTGAATTGTCGGGTTACTCAACCCCATTCCGGTACCCATATAGCTTTTTTCCTCCGCATCGGCATCATCCTGTACTAAAATGCTCAAAGAGCATACCATGACTATTAATGCAATCTTTAAAGTTCTCATTTAGATTTTACCTCCTTTTGTTCTTGTGAGTGGTCTGGTAAACGAAACAAACGTGCTAAGCGATGTTTTCTACTTATCATTTTAAGGGAATTGGGCTTATCCGGCTCATCCCTAGATAAAGGATGAGCCGGACAACCTTAAGAAGGACGATGCGGACTTTAGGGTAGTTGTATTACTGAGACGGGGGTGGACGAACTGTTATTAGTTCCGTCCCCCAGTTGGCCGTTTGCGTTATTACCCCAGCATTTAATGGAATCGTTTGAGAGATAGACACAGGTGTGAGTTTTACCGGTGGCAACGATGTTTGCATCCGATATATCGGTAACCTGGACAGGCGTATTAGAGGAGGTCGTGGTACCGTCTCCGAGTTGGCCGTCAGTGTTTTGTCCCCAACAATTGATGGTGCCGCCGTCAATAATTGCACAGGAATATCTCGCTCCCATTGAAATTTCATTGGCATTTGATATTCCAGTTACTGAAACAGGAGTATTGGTATCAGTGTTGGTACCGTCTCCAATCTGACCCCAATAGTTTACTCCCCAACACTTGATTGACCCCCCCCTCAGAAGCGCACAACTGTGTTTGTCACCGACATCGATGGAAATTGCATCTGTGATTCCTACCACGCTCACGGGTGTGGGGGATGTTGTGTTAGTGCCGTCACCAAGCTGTCCCTCATTGTTGCCTCCCCAACATTTTACTGAGCCGTCGTCCAACAATGCGCACGCATGGTGACCATGGGTATCCACGTCCAATGAGGTAGATATTCCCTCCACCGAAACAGGAGTATTGGAGTCCTCATATGTACCGTCCCCGAGATTTCCGTTATTATTTCTTCCCCAGCACATAATGGACCCGTCGTCAAGAACCGAACAACCGAAAACTCCCGCGCTACATGTGGCTGCCGAAGATATTCCCGAAACGGTAACCGGAGTGGAAGAGTCGATATTTGTACCGTCGCCCAATTGTCCGTATTCATTGTCCCCCCAACATTCGATTTCTCCACTGGACATTACAGCACAAGAGTCTAACCCTCCTGTCCCCAAATTGTATACGGTTGATATGTCCGAGACAGTCACGGGGGTATTTGAGTCGTTCGTGTTTCCATTACCAAGCTGTCCATCACTATTGCCACCCCAGCATACAATTGAGGAACTGTAGGACATCTGGGCACAAGAATGCATGCTTCCATTTAACAGTTTAGCCTTATCGTGTTCGTTAATTATTCCCCAATCCGGTGTGCCGGCATTTCCTACTGAGGTGACCTGAATGGGTTCTGAGCCATCGGATTTCATCACCCAAATGTTTCCTTCTTTGCCATACGCAATATGACTTCCGCCCGGAGACCAGCTTCCTGTAGCTTCTTTAATTGAGGTATTGGTGAGATTAGTAGCCCCGGTTCCGTCGGCATTTACAGTATATAGTTCATTTTGTCCTTTACGGTACAAAATTTTCGCACCATTGGGAGAAAAACGCGGGCTTCCGTCAGCATCGCCTGTTGTATCGATGAGAAGCTGCTGATTGGTACCATCAGCCTTCATTGTCCACAGGTCGGAGCAGGAACTGCAGAATGGCTCACCTCTGCCGTATACTATGGTTGAGCCACCGGGCGAATAATCGGCTGAGACGGTGTTATCGGCATCGTTTGATAAGTTCACCTGATTGGTACCGTCAATATCCGCGACAAATAACTCGTAATTCTGGGAACCGCTCGAAACATCTTTCATAAAAAGAAGTTTCTGCCCATCGGGTGAAAAGCCCCAAAAGTTACCGTTGCCGTTGCTCCCCGTGTCGATCACCTCTTGTGCTCCTGTCCCGTCACTATTCATTAGCATAACACCGTTGTTGGTAGAAAATTCTGCTTCTTTTTTGAAAAATCCGATTTTTGTTCCGTCTGGAGATATGCGGGGATTCATCAGAGTATAGCCACTCATGGTTATCAACTTTTCACTGTTGGTGCCATCAGGATTCATACGCCATATTTCCTCTCCGGCCGCATAAACAATAACGCTAGGCAAGCTATTTGAATCCAGAGGGTCGCTTCCGGCTGATATTTCTTCAGCATCCGTATATCCGTCATTGTCATCATCACTGTCGGCGTTATCTCCGATGCCGTCGCCGTCGGTGTCGGTGGTTTCGTTCGGGTCGAGGGGGAAGGCATCATTTTGGTCGGTCACGCCGTCGTTATCGTCGTCGGCGTCGTCGGAGTCCGGTATGCCGTCGCCGTCGTTGTCATTGGTGGTTGAGGAGTTCAGGTACACGTTGTCCACCACGTAACCCCCGGCTCCTTCTATGATGAGCACGTTGTTTACGGTTACCGAGTTGTAGCCGGACTTCGAGAACTCGACCTGGTAAGTGCCCACCGGCACTCCGGAAATGCTCCACGAGCCGTCGGCGGCTGTGGCGGTGGAGTGAGCGGTTTCCAGCACCCGCACGTCTATACCCGAATGGACGCTGGAGCCGGACAGGTAAGCGCTGCCGCTCATGGTTCCCGTGGCGGAGCAGACGGTGAGGTCCATATTGATTCCGTTGGTGCGGACGTCCCTCTCGACGGTTACACTGGAAACCGTAGCGGTGCAATAACCGTCCTTCATGGCCGCCACTTCGTAAGTACCCTCGGGCACCCATGAAATGACGTAATCACCCGCGTCGTCCGTGAGGGCGATGTAGCTGGTACCGGGCACGAAAACGGTAATACCCAGATTGCCGGTGGTTGCGCCGCCTAGTGTTACCGTCCCGGCGATTTCACCGGTTTTAAGGAGTTTTAGCCATCCCAGGTGCAGGCCCTCATCTTCGGGCATTTCAACGTTTTCCAGGAATTCGGCATATTCATACTCGCCGTCGCCGTCTTCGTCGTACTCGGCGACTATCTGGTGCAATCCGGGCGGCACGTTGTTTATTTCAAATTCACCTTCGGCGTTACTTATTGCACTCAGGTTGGTGCCTTTCACCTTCACCCGGGCATTGGGCACTACTTCCGTACCGGAAGGTTGAGCGGGGCGTGCGGTACCATCGGTGGCAGAGGCGCTTTGAGAGTCCATGATGGTGATTCCCGCTATCTTGCCCTCCGGTAGTTTAATTTTCACCACGTCGGATGAATCATCGTCGCCGCTGTCGAATCCGCCGCAACTCATTGCAAATGCAGCGAAAGCCAGCAAGATTCCCAAAAAAATAACTCGTCGCATTCTCCCCTCCTTAAAGGTTTTGCTTTGGATTTAAAGAAAAAAGCCAATTCTACTTTCCTCAGTGTAGACGGAATATAGTTGCTTCCGGTCTCACTTTTTGAAACATTTCAAGAAATTTTTCCGGCCTCCGATAAAAATTTCCTGCGCTATTTGATTATGCAAACTCATTGCTGTCCCAAATAGAGGGTCATGCCGATTTTCCCCCGGATCAGCCGGACAAGGGGCTTAAGCCCCTTGTCTCCTTTGTCTGCATAAAACCATCAGGTTATATACTTTCCGACTAAAAAACCGTTTTTGGACAAGTATGATGCACTCTGAGGGGTGATTTTCCCGGCTGTGAATTGCTTTAAAATTCGCGACTTATAAGCACCGAGCCCGAATAGTCCGGCTCATAGTACAAGGTGGAATTAACACTGATGGGGGTAACTCCGATGCTTCCACCCAGCGATACGCGCCACTCATCGAACATCATCAAGCCCATGTTTCCGGCCAGTTGCCCGGAGCCGGTGAGCATTCCTTCGGTTTCCGGGCCGGAGTCGTAGAGCACTTTGCGATGAAAGTAATTCAGTCCAGCCACCGGGCCTATACCGAACTCCCACGGCTTCCTGCGGTACCGGTAAAACAAGCCCGCGTCTGCGTCCAGGCGGGTGAGCTTCACGTCTTCGTCCTCGTCGTTTATCTCATAATTTCCCGAGCTTTGACCGCCGGACAGGCCGAAACTCAGCCGGGTGTTTTTGAACGGCCCGGTTCGGCGGAATTTGGCGCCGTAGGTAACCGTTCCCTGAGCCACGGCGTCGTTTACGTCCGGCGAGAAGAACGACCTGTACGCGGCGCCCACCCCGATGTCCCTTTCAACTGTTTGAAATTCAACATATTTTCTGGCGCTGATTCTTTCCCCCGGCATGAACCTTACCTTTTTGGTGAAAAACGGCTTGTCGCTGCCGGGCCTTGCCAGCGCTATTTCATGCTTTCCGGGCGGCAAAACCACGCTGCCGGGCAATTTTCCCTTTTCGCGGCCGTTGACCTTTATGGTAATTTCCCCCAGGGATTCATCGTATGAATAGATGACCGGTTTTCCCGCTCGCTGTATCCTGCCTGCCAGGACTATGGGGTCGCTGCCCAGTATGTCGGAGCGGGCGGCGGGTCGTTGTTGACCCCTGGTGTAATAATAGGTTTTCTCCTTTGCGTAGTCGTGAGCTTCGCTGACGGTCACCGCGCCGTCCCCGTTGGGGTCGAATTTTGCGAGGGCTTCCAGGAAAAAGTATGTATAAATATCGTGCTTGAGTTTTTCATCCTCGCGGGCGGTTTCTCCCCACGCGCAAGCGCTCAACACCACGCTGGCCTCGCTGACAACGTCTATGGGTTTCACGAAAAACTTGGCCTTGGTCCGGCTCAACTCCCTTTCCATGCGCTTGTTGAGTTCGCTTTTTCCATGGCCGGAATGGCAGGTGGCGAGTATTAGTACCTTTTTGCGGGAACGCAGACCCTGGAACCAATCGCGCAATCCGGCGATATCCAGAGCGGTTTCGGGAATCTTTTCGTAATCGGTATCGGAAGTAACCAGGTACTGGCGCAATTCGCCGTCTTTTTCCCGGTCGAGAGTGCCGTGAGTACTGAAGTACACGACCACTATATCCCGGGGGTCGGTGTTTAATTGATTTATTTTTTTGAGATTTTCAAGTATTGATTCCCGGCGGGTTTCCTCGGTAGATGTTAAAATTTTGACACTATCGAAGCCCTGATTTTTACTCTCGTTTGCGGTTTTCAGTATTTTACCGAATTCCCGGGCGTCCTTTTCGGCGTAACTCAGCTTGCGCCATTTGGAATCGGTAAAATGGTCAATTCCTACCAGCAAAGCTATCCTGCGGGGCGAATATGCCTTATCCAGCTGTTCCTTCGGCACTTCCGGCACCGAAGTCATTTTGCTTTTATGCACAACACCCTTTTTCCCGCAGGATACGAAAAGCGCGGAAATAAACAGCAACGCCAATAAAGATATGTTTCGCCCTTCTTTCATACCCCTCCACCAACGAGTGAAATCAATTTTAATACTATTTTACATTAATTTCAAATTTATCGAAGGATTTTTCCGGGTCGCCGTCAATGCTTTCCTTTTCCAAATATTCTTCGGCAAGGAGGACGAGTTTACGTTTTTGTCTGACCGGGTGTTTTGAAAAGAGACCGACAAATACCTGTTTTCCCTCGAGGCCGTTTAAGGGTATCCCCTGTAGCTTCTTCCCCTCCCTGAATTCATAAACTCCTCTCCGGTGAGGTTTTTGAGAAAGCAGGTTGTCCGGGTACAACATTTCAATATCACCCTCGTGAAGACGGGCGAGATAAAAATACCCGCCGGAATTGAGCCGGTAGCGGAACAGGAGAATGTCGTTCGGGTGATAGTCGGCGCCCATGACCGCCCTTTGAGGTTTATTGTCCCGGTCGGCGCCCTTAAGCACGGCCACATTCAAATTAACCCGGGGTTGTTCCGCAAAGTTGCCTTTTATTCCGACGTAGTTTGAACTTTGGGGAAGGAAAGCTACTGCCACGAACAAAAACAATGCTGCCGCCGCGGCGGGGACAAACGCGGGTAATATTTTTCGACGGAAAGAACCGGGCAGCTTCTGGGGAACCTGCACCTGCGCCATTACATTGCGATAAATCCGTTCCTTCTCATGCTCTGAAATTTCGGAGCGATTCGTGTTTGATAATAACTTCCCCCCGACATACTCCAGGCCCACCAGGCATCTTTCCGCACCCAGTTGGTGAAAAAACTCTTCGCAAAGTGGGCACTCTTTGTCCAGATGCTCTATCAACTCCATCTTGTCCCGTGGCGAAAGCTCATCATGCAGAAATTTTATCCACTTCTTGAGGTTAAGCGGGCACTTTTCCATTATGTTTCTCCTCTCACTGTCAAAATCCGCTTCATCAGCAGCCGCTGGTACCGGGCGCGGAACCTGTCCAGGCGGGTGGTTACGGTGCTTTTGGGAATCCCGAGCTGTTCGGCAATTTCCTCCGTTGTCATTCCATCGCCCAGGTAGTACATTTTTACCGTGTCTTTCATCGCCCGGTTCGGTATTGATTCCACGACTTCCTTTATTACCTGTTTTTCCAGTTGCCTCATGGCATGGTCTTCAGATACACCGTCCGGCATGTCTTCCTGTATAACCTTTTCCACTACCAGCGGCACCTCAGACCTGGTAGAATTTTGACGGATATGGTCGATAGCCGCTCGTCTGACAATCGTAGAGAGCCATGAGCCAAACTTTGACGGTTCGTTAAGGGTGTCCAGGTTATTGAAAGCCTTCACGAAAGCCTCCTGGCAGATGTCCTTCGCGTCATCTTCCCTGTAGTTTACATAACTCAAGGCCAGGGAGTACATATTTGAAAAATACCTCTCAAATAACCCCCTGAATCCCTCTTCGAACCCTCTCCTCGCGAGCTTTATCAACTTACCATCACTCATAATTCAACCATAAATATACACTGCTCTATCCGATAGACGGAAGAAGTGCCCCCCCGGTCTCAATTTCTTTTCAAATATTTAAATTTATCGCGCGACTGGAATGAAAACGAAGATGCCTTATCAAGGAGTTTCGGGAAGCCGTCTGCCCTTTTTTCTCGGCATGGCGGGTTCGTTCATTATCTCCTCGCCAAGCATCTCCTCGATGACGTCTTCCAGCGTAACTATGCCTATAGTCTCGCCATTCTCGACTATCACGAACAAATGCTGGCGCCTTCGTATCATCTCCTTGAGCAACTGGTGGGCGCGCATGGAGGGCGGTATAACTTGAACCGGCCTTTTCAGTTCGGAAAGCTTCGTCTCCTCCTTGCCCTCGCAAATGGAGGAAATCACTTCGTGCCGGCGCACCAGGCCTACCACTTTATTGGTGTCGTCGTCCTGAGTTAAAGGCACGCGGGCGTGAGCCCACCTTCCCGCCTCCTCCTGAACTTCCGAGAGCTTCAAATCGGCGTCCAGGTGTTGCATTTTGGAAACGGGAGTCATGATGTCCCGGGCTTCGATGTTGTTCAAGTGAAGCACGTTATTGAGCCACTTTAACTCCTCCGGCAGAATCCCGCCGGAGCGCACCCCCAGATGCGCAACGGATAACAGGTCCGCCTCGGTGGGAAATGATTCGGCTCTTTTCGGTTTAAGTAACTGGGTAATCCACTCACTCAAAATTACAGCGGGGTACAACACCCATATCAAAACCTGTATGGGCCAGGCGAACAGCGGCGCAAGGCGATGGGAATGGGCGTAGCCGAGCGTTTTGGGGATAATCTCGGACAATATCAAAATGGCCAGCACAAAGGTGATGGAGAAGGCCGTGAGGTACTCCCCTCCGAAATGAGCCTGCACCAGGCCTCCCGCCACCGTGGCGCCGGCGGTGTGAGCGATGGTGTTGAGGGTCAATATCGCCGACACCGGCCTGTCCATGCTTTCCCGGAGCGCCGCCAGTTTTTTGCCCCGTGAAGTGCCCTGTTGCCGGAGGCTCTCAACCCTGCCGGGCGGCACCGAGTAAAGGGCCGCTTCCCATATGGAGCAAGTGAAGGAAAAACCTATCGTTAATATTACGGCCACAGCCAACCATGTCATGGTCTTTTTCCCCTTTAAATTCGGTTAGTCAACTTCACCGAAAGACAGTATCGTCTTTGTGCCCAAATAGTCCATCCATCCAAGAATGATACATAAATTATATGGCTATGCATTAAATACAATGAAATTCCTCAAAAAAATTCCTTATTTGTTTCGTTTGCAATCGAATGGGGAGAAGGCTATTTTACCACATTGGAAAGGGGTGTGACCATGAAATTCTCTCTCAAGGATAAGGCGGTGGTTTTGACCGGAGGCAGCCGGGGCATCGGTCGAGCCGTCGCAGGGATGCTTGCAATGGAAGGCTCCCGGATGGCTCTCGGGGCAAGGGATAAAAGCAAGCTGGCGGAAACCGTTAAAATGGTTGAAGAAGCGGGGGCCGCCGCCAAGCCGATAGCCTGTGACGTAACCGACGACGCTTCCGCAAACTCCTTCGTTGAAACTGCCGCAAGCTCGCTGGGCGGGATAGATGTTTTCATGAACATAGCCGGAATCACTCTGGAAAAGAGTATGGAAAACGCAGAGCCGGAAGATTACCGCCGCCTCATGGAAACCAACCTTTTGGGCGCCGTCAGATGCACCCGGGCGGCGTTGCCGCATCTGAAAAAGAGTCCCGGGGTGCTGGTTAACCTGGCCAGTATCATCGTAAACGCCCCCTTTCCTTACCTGGGGGTGTACGCCTGCTCGAAATGGGCCCTGGCGGCCTTCAGTCACACGCTCCGACAAGAACTGCACGGCAGTGGCGTCAGGGTGCTGACCGTGTATCCCACCGTGGTAAAAACCGACATGGTGGACGAAGAGCCGGTGTTGGCCAAAACACCCTCTCAAACACCGGAACAAGCGGCAAAAGCTATCATCAAAGCCATAAAAAAGGGGAAAATTGAAGCCGGGACATCGATGACGCCGAAAATACTGGGCGCCGCTTTCGCCGTCTATCCACCATGGGCCGACCGGCTCAACAGGATGTTTCTGCCGAAGGGATATAAATGACCGCGCAGAAACGCAAAACGGGAAAATCACCGAAGTCGGATATCGAAAAATTCCGCAAACGGGCGATCGAGCTGGGCGCAAAAAAAGCGAAAATCATCCGCGCGGATTCCATAATCACCGCTCCGTGGGTCAGGTTGAAATGCCGGTACGGCTGCCCCATGTACGGAGAGAAACTGACCTGCCCGCCTTATTCCCCCGACCCTGAAACCACTCGAGCGATGCTGGACGATTTCGATACCGCCGTTCTTATCCGGGGCGAGCTCACGGGGCTTACGCAACTGGTCTCCGACCTGGAACGGGAAGTTTTCCTGGCGGGGTATCATAAAGCATTCTCGATGGGCAACGGCCCATGCTCGATATGCGAAACCTGCCCTGTTGACGAGGGTTGCAGGTATCCTTACGACGCCAGGCCTTCCATGGAAGCCTGCGGCATAGACGTCTATCGTACCGTTCGCAACAACGGATGGAAAATAGAGGTGGTTAAGGATTACGGCGACGAGGGCAGGTACTTCGGAGTGGTGCTGGTGGAGTAAATATTCCCTCCCATCGGGTTGCCGGTCAGGTTGGGGATGATTTAAGACTCTTTGAGCCTTTTGTTATTCCGACATACCCGATTATGTAAACGGCAACTGCGGTGAGCATGGCTATCCTGAACCCGAAGCTCATGGACAATATCACCGTGGCCAGAGAGCTTATTACGGAAAAACAGGCGTTTATACCCCAGTACCACGGAATCAGGCCCGGATTTTTGTCTCCCATGTAACTTATCCCCAGCGGGAACGGCATACCCATCACGAAGCCCAGCGGAAAGATGGCCGCCGCGCTTATCGCAAACCTCGCCCCGGAAGGCAAACCCATCAGGTGCGGGAACAGGGTCTCGGTGACGTAAAGCTCGACGGGAATCAACACCACTATGGCCGCCACCGCCGCGCCGATAGCTTTTAACGGAGCGCCTCTCCACCGCCGGGATGTCGCGCTGCCCAGGCCCGATGAAACCAGCAGGGCGAACAGAACCACCGTCAGCGACCTCAGGGGATAGCCGAGAAACACCATGAGTTTCTGCATCAACACTATTTCCACCGTCATGAAAGCGGCGCCGAGAGCGGCGAAATATATAAGGAAACCCGCCGAGTCTCCTCCCGGTGAACGGGAAGTGTTCTTCCGCACTTTCCACAACGGCCACACGATGAAAATTACCGAGAGCAGCGCGGCCTGAAACAGGCTCACCAGCAGTATCAGGTGGCCCAGCGGGAACCTGTGTTCAATGTTGCCCTTGCCTCCGCCGAAATCCCACAATTTCGGGTCTAAAAGCTGCGACCATCTGAAATACTGGAAGAAGAACGGTTTATCGTCGGTGGAGGGGGTTATGTTATAGTAATATTTTTCTCTGTACCGCTTGCGAACCTCTTGTGTGGACTTCGCGTAATAATCAAACGGATTATTCTTTTCGCCATATGGGTTATATATGACCCTGAATCCTTCATTGCGGCAAAAGCTCTCCAACCGGTCGGCTTCAACCCGGGAGAAGCCGTTCTTTTTAAGCAGCATTATCCCTGTGTTCAGGGCGCTCGGGGTGGTGGTGGAGAACATAAAAAAGTGCTTCCGGGCCGGTCTCATCCCCTTCCTGGAAAGCGCTTCTATGGCAATGGCAAGAAGTCGAAGGGACTCCCGCGGGGGCGAGAAAACGTTGCGAGAACACACCAGCACACCATCCCGCTTCAGATGCTCCAGAACGTCCTCGAACGAGTCCACCGTATACAGGTGATTTTCCGAGAGGCTGTATGCGCCGGATGACAGGGCGGCGAAGGTGTCCACCAGGGTCATTTCTATCACGTCGAACTTTTCGGGGCTGCGAGCCATGTAGCTGCGGCCCTCGGCGTTGACCAGCTTTACGTCCGGGCGGTTATATAGATTGTGTATGTACTCCGGGTAAACCTCCGTTACCACATTGCATATCAACGGATTTATCTCCACCGCCGTGACGTGGGCCGCGCCTTCGTTGAGCGCCACCATTACCCCCGAACCGCCGCCGGGGCCTATAATCAGGGTTTCGGGATTTCGTTTTCCCATGTATGCCGCGGCCAGGGCATGGTGGGGGAGAAAGGAAAGCTTATCAAAGTCGCCATCGAATTTGTACATCGGGGTGGGAGCCTGCAAGTCCTGGAGAATAACCCTCATCCTGTACAACTTATTCAAATGCTCCCGCCCCATCATTATTATCAACGGCGGGTTCGTTATCTCTGGGGTTACATCCACCCGCGTAAGCGCTCCCCATCTGGTGTAATCATATTCATCCGGCACTTCGCTGGAACGGGAGCTTAACTTCAAAAACACCTGCCCCTTGCCGGTTTTGATTACACCGGGCTGATAGACCGCAAAGAAAACCGTTAATACAACCGCTCCGGCCAATACCAGCCATCTCAAACTCCTGAATATCTTTCCCGATGTCGTAGCCAGCAGCATCGAGCCGGCGGCGGCCAGCGCCGAAGTGAGGGCCAGCGTTCCGGGGCCGCCGAGACCTCTTATGGCAAACACCACCGCCAGACATGCCAGCCCGGCGCCCAGAAGGTCTGAAAAGTACAGCCGGTTGATTTCGTGCCGGTATTGCTTCAGCGCCATGCTGATTACCATCCCGGCGAAGAAAAAGGGCACGAAAAGCAGCAAATAATACAGAACTATGGAGATAAGTTGTGCGGGATGGCTGAGCACAAACGGAAACGCCTGAAACGGTATCCTCCCCGCTATCAGCGGCGTGACCGTGACGGTTACCGCAAACAACAGGGCGCACTTTCCGAGCGGAAGCTGCGCATCCTTATCGCTAAACCTCCTGGATGCGGCGACGTAAGCCCCCGCTGCTCCGTAGCCCAACAGAGCTACGCTGATTATCAGGTAGGAAAAGTGATAATAAAGCTTTACGGATATAATGCGGGTAAGTGTTACTTCCGCCGACAGCGTTGCCAGCGAGATTAAAAAGATGCCCGCGTAAATGCGCTTCATTCGGTCAACCTCCGAGGGAGTTAAGGTACTCAAAACCGACGGCACGGCGCAAATGGAGGCTTAAGCGGGATAATGACATAACCGGTTATCGGCTGGTTATTTCAACCAACCACTGTTCAAGACCGGCCATTTGTTTTCTGAAGTCGAATCGCCGCTCGGCGTCTTCCCGCGCCGCTTTTCCCATTTCACGGCGCAAGTCGACATCCGATATAAGTCCGCAGATTGCCTCCATGAGCGAGCCTTCGTCGCGCGGGGATACCAGCAGGCCGGTTTTTCCGTGAATTACGCCTTCGGGTATGCCGGCGATTTCGGAGCCGATAACGGGCTTGCCGCACGCCATGGCCTCCACGATTGAGTTGGGAAAACCCTCGGTGCTTACCGAAGGATGCGCCACGATGTCGAAGGAGCGCAGAATATCGGGGGCGTCTGTCCGGAATCCCGGAAAGGCCAGCGCATCGTCCGCTCCCAACTCGGAAGCAAGTGCTTTGAGCTCCCCCTCGACCCGGCCCGTTCCCACCAGCGCGAAGCGGGCATGGGGATGGCGCTCCCTCACACCCTGCACCGTCCTTATCAGGTAATCAAGACCCTTTATCGACGAAAGCCGGGAAAGGTTGCCCACAAGGACTTCGTCTTCCGTAAGGCCCAATTCGTCCCGGAAATCTCTGCTGCCTTCCGGCTTGAATTCACTCAAGTCAACCCCGGTATAGATTACCCTCATCGAGTCCGGCTCCAGCCATCCCAGCCGGGCGAGTTCGTTCTTCACCGCTTCGGACACGCACAGCGTGTGAGTTGCCAGGTTCCGGTACATCCACCTGTAACGGCTATTGCTTTTGACTCCGGTAATCCCCTTGCGGCGCACCCTTACCTTCACTCCGGCAATCGACCCCGCCGGACCTCCGAGTCTCAAATCCCTCTCCGAATTGAGTATCAGAGCGTCGGGGCGAAGTTTACGGAAAGATTTGGTCAGGGAAAGCAGCGTTCCCGGGTCCAGGTCGGAGCGAAAGGGCAGAAGTTTTACGTCAAGCCCTGCCTCTCTCGCGGGGCCGGCCACTTCTTCGGTTCTTGCGAAAAAGCAAATTTCATGTCCCCGGCCCGCCAGATATGATGCGGCTTGCACGTGCCATTTTTCCGCACCTCCCCAGAAGGGGTTCGAGTTTACGAAACAAACCTTCACTTTGTGTAACTTTCGGGGCGGTTTATTTTCGATATGAGCTCCCCCACGTACTCCATCATCTTATCCGTATCGGGGTGACGGCCATCCGGGTCAGGCTCCGCTGTTACACAAATGCCGGTGATGGGAGACCAGCGAGCCATGTTTTCCTCGCGGTTGGACAGGGGATTATAATATATGACCTCTGGAGTACCCACGGCGTTGGCCAGGTGAGAGGGCGCGCTGTCCGAACCGATAAAAAAACGACACAACGATATCAGGTGAGCCATTGCCCGTATGTTCAGGTCTTCGCATATAGGAAACCTTTCCCCTGCGAAAGCGCGGATTTCATCAAATCGCTCCCGGTCCGGTGGCCCCCCCACAAATACCGGCTGAGCGGAATAGGTTTTTTCCAACCTGTTCCCCAATCCCACATAATTCTCAGTCGGCCACAGGAATTCTTTGTGAGTCACCCCGCCCGGATGAATGGCAACCAGACACGGGTGGTCTGAAAGTCCCTTTTCGCTCAGGAATCGCTCGGCCTCTTCCCTGTCGGCTTCCGAGGGCCATATTTCCATCTCGTAGCCGCAAGGCTCGATTCCTAAAGCCGCGACGAGGTCGAGGTTGGTCATGATTACGTGCCGAAACGGCTCCCATTTTACGGGCTTGTTGATTGCGTGTCCGTAACCCCAGAACCCGACCCTTACTTTTGCCCCCGCCAGTCGGGCGAGAAGGCTCATCCGCAGAAAACGCTTGCTCAATATCGCGTGGGTGAACTTCCTTTTCCTCAACTCGGCGAGCATCCTGAGCCACCCCTTTGCCCCGGCATTTTTTCCCCTCTTTTCGTAGATGAGAAACTCCTCGACGTACGGGCATCCCGCCAGCGCCCGGGCCGACGGGCGTTCGGTAACCAGTGTGACCTTCGCCTCCGGCCAGGCCCTTTTCAGCGCCCTCAATGCGGGCACCGCCGCGAGAGCGTTGCCGATGGGGCCGGTCCTTGCGAACATCACCCGCCGTTCGCTCATGCTTTCTCCTTCGACATTTTCAAAAAATTTTTTTGGGATTTTTTTGAAAGACTAATAAAAGCCTCAAGTACCTTTTCGGCTTCCAGGTTCTTCAGGCAGGGGATGTCCCCGTATTTACATTCGTTGCTGTTGCACGGCCGGCACTCCAGCCCCAGCGACACGGTTTCGTGGATTGATTCGGGCAGGGTCCAGTTTTTCGGGTCGGTGGAGCCGGTAATCACCAGCGAAGGCACTCCGGTCGCGGCAGCCAGATGGCGCGGTGAACTGTCGGCGCCCACCAGCGCGGCGGCGTTTTCGATTATCGCAGCAATCTCTTCTAAGGAAGTGGAAGGGGTTTTCAGGTGGCTATGCAAACACCCTTGCAATATGGAGTCCACGTACTCCTCCTCCCCCGGCCCCCACAGAAAGACGCATTTTGCACCCGTCGCCCGGGTTATCATGTCCGCTAGCTCCCCGAACCGCTCCCACCGGCGGGTCGGCCTGCGGTGAGTGGAGTCAATAACGACATATTCGCCAGGTCCGATGCCGACTTGCTCCAACCACTTATGCGCCCACACGCGCGCTTTCGGGGAAACCATGTAAACCGGCCTTAAGCGCTCCACGCTTTCCGGGCTTTCAATCGGCTGTTCGATATTTAACGCCGCGAGCAAACTCAGTTTGTGGGATGCGGAGTAATCGCCGTGGGTCTGCAGGGTTCTCTTGTATAAGAAGCTGCGCTTGCCGCCGGAGTATGAAATCGTCAAAGGCGCCCCCGAAAAAAAACTGATAACGGCGCTTCGCGGGTTGGCGAGGAAGTCTATAACCGCGTCGTAGCGGCGCGAGCGGACTAAAGTAAGAAGGCGCAATGTTCCGGCAATTCCCCGGTCGGGATGCCGGAGTATAATCTCGGACAGGTGAGGATTCCCCGCAAGTGCCTTTGCCGGGCCGGGCTCCGCAAGGAAGTCTATCCGGGCGTTCGGAAAATTTTCCCGGAGAGCCTTGATGGCCGGGGTGCACATCAGAACGTCGCCTATCTGGCGTAGTTGTATCAATAATATTCTCTGCAACTTCAGGGGCTTTGACATTATCGAATTAAGGTAGCCAAGGCTTAATTCGGCGCCAAGTAGAGGCCGGTCTCATGACGCAATTGCGATTGACTCATAAGAAAGCGGAGATTAACATAATCCGGCGAAAAGGGGATAAGAGAGTATAACTAGCGCCTGTAGCTCAGGGGATAGAGCAACGGACTTCTAAAGCGATACGAGCCATTTTCCGCCAAATCCAAAAAACCAATCAAATCCGCTAACTTACTGAATTTATTGAAGAAAAAGGGTCGGCTGCCGCCTTCCACACAACCCACAAAAACCCAAAATTTCCACCAATTTCACAAAATCCTGGCACATTTCTGGCACATTTCAAAAACCCGCAAAGCCGGAATGCAAGGGCACTTCAGACCACCAAAAAGGCCGGAGAAAAAAATTGTTGGCACACGCAACCGCCGCTCAGCCCCTAAAATCAGGAAAGGGAAGCGGACTAAGGGCGAGAAGGTGGGTGTGCAGGCGTTTTTCATAAAAGACACTAAACCCTGAAATTCACTCCCCGATTTCCGGTACAAATCGGAAGATGGAGAAGCGGCATTTCCTGAGAATCATCTAAGACGGAATCAATTAGAGCCACCTTTTTTGAAACGAATTTCTAACGCATACCTTAAAAATGTCCTAAATGCCTATGGGGACATTCCAATTTATCTTTAACTTATCACCGAAAACGCTTTATATCCGAATGTTCATTAATTTATTATCAAGCGTATGAGGTATCACCACCAATCGCCACAAAAAGTAGTAACTCTTTGCTTTCAGATTTTTTGTTAATTCACCGACACCGATAAATTCTCCTAATTAATGAGGCTTCGAAAAATGAATTCCATGCTTTCTTGTAAAAATCCTTAAGTTTCAATATATTATCCTGTCCAGAAAACGAAGCGGGCAAGTTTTTTCAGCCCTTTGACATCTGATTTTTTAGTTGTATTGTCAGAGTATTTGTGCTATTCTTTTGGATAAGAACAGTTAATAAAAAATGGCAACATCCAAAAAAACTGTAGATCGCAAGTTGATTGCAAAGGCGGAAGAGGAATTTAAAAAACTCAAGGATCATAACGTGTATATTCGACTGATTGCCATAATTCAGACTGGAAATCGGCCAGTCAATGAAGTGGCAAGGGATTTTAAAGTATCTTCACGTAGTATCTTCCGTTGGATTAAAAGATTTAAAAAGGAAGGGGTGGATGGCTTGCGCGACAAGCCCAAGGGCCACAATCCTTCTAAACTGACCGACAACCATAAACGCCAGATATTTCAGTGGTATAGAGATGGACAAAACGCTCGTGGAGACCCCATCAAATGGACGCTCGAAAACCTAAAGTGTGAAATACAAAGGGAATTCGGGATTTCGATAAGTATAATGCCCCTGTGGTCACATCTCAGGAAAATGGGCTTGAAATAAAGTTTTTATCGCCTTTAGATAAAGCTAATTCTCTTTACAAGCAAGTATTATTTCGTTGCTTCTTCACGTGACTTTTCTCTTTATATCGATGGCTTACCATGATATGGCATGATAATCCCCTTGAGAAAGGAAATTTTAATGATTTAAGGGGTTGACAAACATGGCCTACTATGACACAATTACTAAAAATTATTGTTCGTTGCATTCAATCGGGTATTTTCCCGGAAGAGGAAAGCATGGCCAAAAAATCGTATATTGAGAGCATAGGAGTATATCTGCCTTCAAATCACCTTTCTACAAAAGAAGTCATGGAGGGTTGCAGGAATAAACTTAAAATCGACCTTGAGGAAGTGACAGGAATAAAGAAGCGCCCCGTAGTAGGCAAAGATGAATATGCTATAGACCTCGCCATCAAGGCTATTGCTAAATGTTTCGAAACCTCCAGGCACTCCTCCGAAGACATAGAAATGATTATAAGCACCAACATCTGCCGGTTGAACGGCCCCAATTATGAATTTTCATACGAACCTTCCACAGCGGCCAGGCTTGCGGCACATTTCGATATGAGGAAAGCCATTACTTTCGACATATCGAGTGCATGCGCTGGCATGTTCACGGGTATTCAAATAGTGGACTCCTTCATTAAAGCCGGGCTTATAAGAAAAGGACTTGTCGTCAGCGGCGAGTACATTTCTCATATCGCGGTAAATGCACAAAAGGAAATTAGTCAACCGATCGATCCCCAAATGGCAAGCCTGACTGTTGGTGATTCCGGTGCTGCTCTGTTACTCGAAGAAACAGATAAACACGATCTTGGCTTTCATCGCATCGAGCTGTTTACAATTGGTCGGCATTGCAAACTTTGTATTGGAACTAACACCAAAGAAAGCCACGGAGGGTATGTCATGTACACCGATTCTATAGAAGCTCATCGAGTTGCAATCAAGTATTCCTCAGAATTGACGGCTGCTATGATTAAGGATACAAAGTGGGAGGATGGTAATAATTTTTACACAATACCTCATCAGACATCGACAAAAGCCATATCCGTTATACCTAGAGTTTTCAACAAAGTCCTGGGCAAGCATGTGCTTTCTGGAGACAGACTAATAATGAACCTGGAAAACAGGGGCAATACATCTTCAACCTCACATTTTGTGGCTCTTTGGGATTATATGAAAAACGGGACGTTAGAATCTGGTAAAGATATACTATTTATTATCCTCGCTTCCGGAATTACTGTGGGAGCTGCCGTATATACATTGGATGATTTGCCACGAAAAATAAGTCAGAAAAACCATAATTGAGTCGTCACTTCTATTTGTGCTTGGAAAGGACCGAAGTATGGGAGCTGGAATCGAAAGCATTGGAATATTCCAGAATAAAGATGGTTCCATTCAAAGCAGTTTGGAATTAATTCACAATGCCATATTGGATTGTATCGTTAATTCGGAGCATTGCAGAACAGACGTTGAGGTACTTATAAACGTATCACCGTATAGGGATAAATATTTTGTTGAACCGGCCTTCGCCACTTTTGTTCAGGACAAATCCGGCATAAATCACGATATTGAAAATGCCAATGGTCCCAAAACATTTGCCTTCGATTTAATGAACGGAGGCATGGGATTTTTTAACGGATGTCAGGTGCTCAACTCAATAATTATGTCAGACAAGATTAAAACAGGTATGGTGGTTTGTGGTGATGTGATAGATTTTCCAATTAATCAAGATGGTGCTACTCCCGGATTTAGTTTAACCGGAGCTGCGATGCTTTTAGATAATAAAAATAACAACGGTGCTGGCTTCAGTTCCTTTTATAATAAACAGTTTTTCGATTATCAAGAAGCATACAAAAGTTACGGTTTCTATGATAATGGCTGGCTTTCGGTTATTTTCAAAAAAGATTCGGAATTACAATCCATATATATTAAAGCGATATCGGTTGCCGTTCATGAATATCTGAATCAAATTGGAAAGGAGATGGACGATTTTGATCTAATATTTCCTCCTCAAATTTCACATTATTTCGTCTCAGAATTAATGAGCGTGCTAGAATGTGATGAACGAAAATACGTCGATATAACCAGAGACGATGGCGATCTATTCAATGCATCCATTCCCATGAGTATACAATATGCTATCGAAAGTGGTTCTGTGTCTACCGGCCAAACGGGTTTAATAATCGACGTAGCTTCGGGAATTCAAGTTGGATGCGCTGTTTACAAATTTTAAGTCATGTGGCCACGGTGCAGCTAAAGAACGATGACTGGTGCCTTAAACAATAATGGAACCGTAATAACGGGAATGGGATTGGTCTCACCTTTTGGATTGGGATTGAAACCGTTTCAAAAAGGTACTGCAGAAGGAAGAAGTGCGGTATCATTAGTTCCCTTTCACACCAGGGAATGGTGTAAATCTCTCTTAGCAGCTACGGTTCAGGATTTTTCGTTGGAGGATTTAACGGGTAATTCTAAAGAATTCCGGCGGGCTTCGCCTCAATTGCGATTTGCCTGGGCAGCGGTGCATCTTGCTTTGTTGGATTCAAGCCTCACTCTGGAGGGCGAATTACTTGAACGTACTGGGTTATTTGTCGGTTTGAGTCGTTTTTTTGTGGATCGCTTAGAATACTTGTTTGGAAAGTTGTTAACAAACCGAGTTCATGAAATCCTTCCCCTCCAGGTAGATTTTTCTCATCCCAACGGAACTGCCGCTCATTTGACGTATTTATATAACATATATGGGCCAGCTCTGACATACTGCGCTTCCTGTCAATCGGGTATAAAAGCGCTGGAGTCCGCCATGCATATGCTTGATACTAACGTTATTGATGTGGCTATAGTGCTTTCTGTCGATGTGCTAACTCCTTTCCAGTTTCATTCAGAAGCGTCAGCAGGAATTCTCTCTTCCGAAACGGATATGAATTCTCATCCTCGCCCTTTTGATAAAGATGCAGATGGTTCAGTACCTGGTGAAGGAGCTGTGGCACTCATTTTGGAGCGGGCTGGAGATAGCAAGGCACGGAAGTCAAAAAACTGGGGTCACATAAAATCACTGACTACTTTAAATGAGCCTGTTCCTTTTCCGCCGCTCGATGATAAGTATTCAGACTCTGTTGCTCAGTCATCTCGGAAATTATTAAAGAATTATAACCTGAACGAATTGGATTTCCTCCATGTGGACGGAAGGGGGATAAAACTTCTCGATAACGCTTTATACCGAGGTATCCAACTGGCTTTTACTAACAAAGCAAGTACCTTACCCATCACATCAATTCAAGGCTCCATCGGCCATACCGGTGGAAGCAATGGCTTATTCCAGTTAGTTTCGACAGTTCTGGCCCTTCATTCCTCCTCAATTCCTCCAATTCGCAATCTGGAGAGACCCTGTGGGCACAATGATTTGGACTACGTAAAGGGAGAATCTAGACAAGCAAAGCTCAGGCAAGGGCTTGCGTTATCTTTTGGTTGGGGCGGTCAATACAGCACAATCCAGATGAGAAAGGAATCAGCGTGAACCCGCAAAATAACAGAATTGTGGTTACAGGAATTGGAATATTGTCGCCATTTGGTGTCGGAATGGAACCTTTTTGGAGTGGGTTAATCAATGGTCAATCCGGAGTGAACAGAATAACTCAATTTCCGGTCGATGATGATCTATACCCATGCAAAATTGCCAGCGAAGTACCAGAATTTGATTATAGTCCTTGGATTTCAGATAGTGATTCCTCTATTTCAGGCAGGTATCACAAATTAGCACTTACTGTTTTAGGTATGGCACTGGAAGATGCGCGTCTCACCGACGAAGCTGATATTTTAGGAAAGGCAAGCCTTTATATAGGCTCGGGTGCCCAAACAGGTGATAAAATTGAGGAGTATATAGCTTTATGGACAAAAGATGAATCTGCCGTCTTATCCGAAGATACGTTTTCTTCCATAGATCCTTCTGGTGTAACAACTGCCGCTTTAAAAAGTTTTAACTTAGGGAGCCAGGCATTTAATATCACAGCTTCCTGCACATCCGGAGTTCTTGCTTTGATGACGTGCGTGGGGCAGATACAAGCAGGGAAAACGGAAATTGGTGTGGTAGTTGGTGCAGATTCGATTAGTCCACTGGTATTTTTGGGTGTTGGCCTGACGGGGGAACTTTCTCAAAGAAACGAAGAGCCATCAAGTGCCTCCCGTCCATTTGATATCGAGCAGGACGGATACATTCTCGGGGAGGGAGCAGTTGCTCTTGTTGTGGAAACTGAATGTCATGCTCTATCGCGTGGGGCGCGAATTTATGCGGAACTCGGATCTTTCTCCGCAACAACAGATGCTACTTCCTTCAAATATATTGATAAAAGCGCCGTTCAAATGGCAAGGGGAATGGCAAGCGTGCTTAAACAAATTCCAGCTAATCAGATTGATTACATAAATGCTCATGGTCCCTCCATCATGCCCCTGGATATTGCTGAAAGTTATGCAATTCGTCAAACATTTGGAAAACAAGCCGACTCCGTACCTGTGACTTCTATTAAAGGTGCCATCGGCAACCCATCTGCTGCTGGTGGGATGCTCCAACTCGTTTCGGGTATACTATCCATTAGGGACGGCATTATTCCTCCCACCATTAACTTAAAAACTCCTTTGCAGGGATGCGACCTGGATTATGTTAAAGAAGGCTTTCGTCAAAAGGCAATCAAATCAGTACTGATTTTTAGCCATGGTGGTGGCGGCTTTAATGCTGCCTTTGCCCTAAACTCCCATACATCATAGTCATTATTTAAATAATTTCTGATTAATCTTGACACAACAGTAAGATGACGTATACTGTAATATCCTTCTCTTCCTCTCCTTTTCATAAATGTTGACAAAGTAGTCTTATCAGACTACAATAACTTCTATATACATACCATATTTAAGAGAATTCGGTTTTCAGTGCTTTTCGGCAATGCTATTTCTGCCAGGCGAAGCAAGATTATATATCCTTTAAAACCGATGGTACAGATAAGAATTATATTATTATACGCGACGACTTAAATAATTGCGCATAATTCAAATTATCAGGCGAATAATGCAGACGTGCTAGTTGTGAGCGATGCGCAAGAATTTATGACGCTGCATATAGTTTTATTAAACGCAAATGATGACTCGTCATAAAAAGTATTGACTTTCGGTTTTGGAGATTTGGATATGATAGACTTTCAGAAATATAAGAGTTTAGAGTTTACATGGGAAGAATTTGAGAATGATTTTTTGCCTCGCCTACTGCAAGTCAAGGCTAGTATGGTTTTATATAGAAAAGGCCAATTATTAGCAACTAATGATTATTTTCTCGAAGAATTTGCTTATAAAGGTAAAAGTCTAGAGGAAATAGATGTTTCACTATGGCATGATCAAAAAGAGCGCGAGCGATTTCTCGAGTTAATGAATTCGGCTTTTAATAGATACAAGGTGGAAAAGGTCGTGTCCCACTTTGTGGGGGAAATTCGGATTTTCCCTCCGGGGACATGTTG
>CAYWKU010000024.1:0-30857 GCA_964459325.1 uncultured bacterium
TAAGTATTACACCCAGTTGGTGCTTTTTCACTTACCTAAAGCGGGAAGCTTGGGGGTTTTCCGGGCTATTGCTAAAAGGAGCAACGGCGGTTATTATCCGCACCATGCACCCCGAAGAGATAACCCTGAAATGGCTGGGAACGGGCGGCTTCCAGATAACCTTCGGCGATGAAGTTATGCTGGTGGACCCTTTTCTGTCCCGCCCTCACGACGCAAGCCCGGGCCTGTCGCTCACCCGGCAGCAGTTCAAAGACTACAGTTTGCTGCTTTGCACCCACGCCCGGTTCGAGCATTTCACCGATGCGCCGCACCTTGCCGCTACCGTTGACGCCCCGGTTTACATGCCCGGATGCGGTAAAAGGGATGTGAAGAAAGCCTGGCGCAGCCTTCACAGTTCCGCCCGCAACGGAAACCCCGACAAGTGGTTCTCGCTGGAGGAGACGGGCCGAGTCAGGACCGGCGAGCTGACGGCGACGCCGCTAAAAACCACCCGCGAGGGGCTTGACGCACCCGGTGCATGGAGCCTGCTCAAACGCGCCGCCAGTTACGCTCCCCGCTCGGAGGGGTTGAAGCGGAGCCTGGCTTACGCCGCCACCCATCCGTACGGGCCGTCTTACGCCATGCACATGGATTTCAATGACCGAGGCTCCCGGATGCTTTTCTTCGGCAGCCTGCCGAAGCACGTGTTTCGGGTCACTCCGGCCACCGGGCGGGCGGACGTGTTGGCTGTGCCGTACTTTCCCGACAATCGCCATCAAATGAGGGAGGTGGCGCGGCTGGTCGAGCGTTTTCAGCCCCGGGCGATACTTGCCCACCATTTCGACCTGTGGATGCCGCCGGTGAGCGGGGCAGTGGATGTGAAAAAGTGGCAAGCAAGGCTCGAAGCCCGCTTCCCCGGCAAACCCGTTTATTTCCCCGAGCCACTCAAGAGCTTCACCATGGAGGACGTGCTCGGCGGGAAGTAAAGTAACCCCGTTGATGCGACTTCGTTCGATTTAATGCCCCGGGAGAATTGAATGGCAAAATCCAAGCCGGCGCCCAGTCGAGAACAGCTTATAACCGTTTCTACCCGGATGTTCGCAACTTACGGATTCGCCCGCACCACCCTCCGGGCTATCGCCGACGAGGCGAAGGTCAACCAGGGAATGATTCATTACTACTGGCGCACCAAAATCGCGCTGTATGAAGAAGTTTACAAGCGGGTTTTCGAGGATTTCAACAAGATGGTGGACGAATCCTTCTCCGGCGTGCAGGCTCTGAACCTCAACACCCATGAAGGCAAAAAGGAAATGGCGAATATCGTCATCCGGGAAGCGTTCCGGCTTTTGGAGCGTCAGCCTTATATCGCCCATATTATAGCCAGGCACATAATGGGGGACGCTGAAGGCACCGAGCATCTTATTGACGACGTGGCCCGGCCTCTTTTCAACCGCGCTTCCGAAATCCTGGAGAGCTTTGCCCGTGAGGGTTACATACGGCAGCAGAACATGAAGCACTTGGTGGCGAGCCTGCTTTTCATATTCATGGGGTATCACATAGGCGGCGGAAATTACCTGTTTCCGGGAGAAAACTTCACCGGAGACCCGGAATCCAAAAGCAGGCTGGCGGGGTTTTTATCTCAACTGCTCCAGTTCGCCATAGTGCCCGAGCTATAAGTTTTAAGGCCTCAAGACATGACATGCGCCCGGGGAGGCGGTCAGCACGTTATCACCGGCGGCGATAATGACCCGACTATCAGTGCCACTGGTTGCTCTGTCCGCCACGCCTTATCGATGGCAGGCCCGGCTCCTGTCGGTCAAGCCGGATACTATCTTGTAACGCGCGGCAGCAGTGCCGCGCCTACCATAAAAAAATCTTTCAGTGCGCCTATTGTCGAGGGGTGTGGCTTGCTATATATTATTCGCCATGCGTATTTTGTTGATTTACCCGCGCTACGGCTACCACCATAAGGGCGGTCTCCAGGAACCCCTCGGCGTGTTATATATCGCCGACGCACTTCAAAAAGCGGGCCACCGGGCCGAAGTATGGGACATGACCTTTTCGCAAACGGCGCCCG
This sequence comes from uncultured bacterium, assembly GCA_964459325.1. Lineage (GTDB taxonomy): Bacteria > RBG-13-61-14 > RBG-13-61-14 > CAYWKU01 > CAYWKU01 > CAYWKU01. Next base: position 2,057 of record CAYWKU010000024.1, read on the forward strand.
AGCTGTCCGGGGTTCCGGGCGACTTCGACATGGTGGGTATTTCCAGCTCCAGCGCCCTATACGGCAAGGCGCTTGAGATTCTCAGGGCCATCAAAGCCCTAAAGCCGGAAATGCCGGTAATCATCGGCGGCCCACACGCCACCGCGCTGCCCGAAGACGCGGTCAGCGACGGTTTCGACGTGGCGGTCATCGGGGAAGCCGAGGTAAGCGCGCCGGCGTTGGCAAACGCCCTCGAGAAAGGCGGCGACCTGTCCCGGGTTCCCGGTATCGCATACTCCCATGGTGTAAACGTCCGAACCAACCCTCCCACATCGTTCATCGCCGACCTCGACTCCCTGCCCCACCCCGACCGCTCCCGACTGAACTATGACAGCTATTTTTCTCACGGCATGGGCCAGGCGGGGGTGGTGGCGATGCGCGGCTGCCCGTACCGGTGCAGCTACTGCAAGCCGATGCAGGAGAAACTTTTCGGCAACAAAATCCGCCGCCGCTCGCCCGGCGACGTGGCGACGGAAGTGGACGCCATCGCCCGCAACATTTGCGACAGGGTGCTTTTCCGCGACGACGCTTTCACCACTCACTCGCCGGACTGGTTCCGGGAGCTGGGGCGGAATATCAGTGAGATGAAGACACCGCTGTGGGGATGGGTGTGCCAGGGGCGCGTTGACCAGATAACCCCGGAGTTGCTGGATGCCATGCAGGAGGCGGGGCTGAAGATGATAGCCTTCGGCGTCGAGTCAGGAAGCCAGAAAATATTGAATTACTACAAAAAGGGCATTACCGTCGAGCAAACCGAAAGAGCTTTCGAGCTGTGCCGCGAGCGAAACATCGGAACTCACGCTTTCGTGATGATAGGAGCTCCCGAGGAGACGATTGAAGACGTTGAGGCCACCATGAGCCTGCTCGAGCGCATCCGGCCCAACAGCGTAAGCCCTTCGGTCACCACCCCCGCGCCGGGCACCGAGCTTTACGAGCTGGCCCGGCTGGAGAAAACCTACAATATCGGCGACTGGTCGGAAGCCGACTACTTCGCCAACTTCCACCCGTTGAAGCTGCACCACCTGACCGAAGCGCAAATCGTTGAAGCCCGGGAAAAAATGGCGCTCATGGGCATAGGCTATGGCCCGGAGACCGCTCCGAGAATCAACGAGGTCCCGCGCTGCCTAACCCGTACAGGTTGACCTGCAGGCGATACCTGACCTCCTCGGGGTCGGTATGGTATGAAACTTCCCCCCTCAGGGACCAGCAGTCGGAAGCCGGGGTAAGCAACGCTCCCCCGCCGTGGTCGACGAACCGGCCCTCGGTGATATTTATGAAATTGAAGTAAGTCAACGCCACCGCGGGTGTAAGTTGAACTTTGGCCCGGTTTTTCAGGAATTGCCAGTCGTCCTCGCCCTGGTATCGGTACGAGACGCTCGCCGTGTCCCCCCGCTTGTCCCGGAAGACGCCCCCGGCCATGGCGTAGTTGTATTCCCCCTCGTTCAATTCGTAGCTGGTGTCCGCGTCGAAAGTCACCCATTCCCGCGCCCTTACCCGCAATTGCCCCCGCAAGGTGCGGAATTCACCGTCCTCGGGAGTGTATTCCTGCGTTACCTCGAACTGCGCAAGGTCGTGGATGCGCAGCTTTCCCCTTTCTCCGGCTTTTCTCATCAACAGGTGCTGGTCGAGGTTGAATTCGAACGCCTGCAAATCGGTCATCGTATCCGTAAAGTCGGTGGGAGGGGGCATATTGGAATGGACGTCGTCAGTGACTATATATCCGGCTCGCGGCTCGACGGTATGTTTGTATCTTCCCCTCCAGTGACGATAAAACCTCAACCCGCCTTCGGCCCTGGCGACTGCCAGGGAGCGGTGGTATTCGGTATCGTCGGTTTCCCAACCGGTTCCCCGCCACCCGACTTCCGGGGAGAAATACGCGCCGCTGAAGGGCCGCAAGGTGGCGGTCAAAAACGGGTAAACGTCCCCGTGCCGCACCCATCGGTTATCTTCGTAAGGGGAGCCATGCTCGGGCGAATGCCTGTAGAAATTATCAACGGTGGTGCGAATCCCCGCCTGAAGGGGGAGATAGGGAATTGAAATCAGCGAAGTGCGCGCCGCCGCGCGGGGTAGCTGGTGGTACACGAGGTCGTCCCGGTCTTCGTAGCCATAGCGGTCTCCGATGTCGTCGCCCTGCAAATCGTCCACGTACCGGGTGAAAAGGGACATTTCGCCCCAACTGAAGGGCCTTTCCAGTATCATCCGGCTTTCCAGTGACCGGGAGCGTTCCTCGACAAGGTTATCGCCCCTGAAGTCACGGATGTACTCGTTGTCGGATATGTGCCTGACGTCTTGCCGCCATTCCAGGCCCGTGAAAAGGGGAATCCTGCCCTCGTAAACGCCCGCCCAGCGGTTTTCTTCTTCCTTCCGGTCATCCAGGTAATAGCCGTCGAGCTCGCCGGCGCGGCCCTTCCGCCTGACCCACCTTACCTCCAGCTCCTGCTTGACTCCCCTCTTTTCCAGGTACTTTTCGGTGACGGTAAAATCCCACCACCTGGCGGTGGCCACGTAGAAGGGAAGGGCGAACTCGAAGCCGTTACGGGAGGAGTAACCCACTTTCGGAATCAGAAAACCGGTCTGCCTTTCGGTTTTCATGGGCCAGCCGGCGACGGGAAGGTAAATAACAGGGGTGTCCTTGATTCTGAAAGTAGCCCCTTCGGCCCTTGCCCAGCCTTCCTCTTTAAATTTGATTCTGGCGGCCTTTACCGCCCAGTCGGGTTTTTCACCCTCCGGGCATTTGCAGGTGGTGTATGTAGCGTTTCTTATCAGGTAAGTGCCGGGGCCTATTTTTTCTATCTTTTCGGCGCCCACGGTGGCGTGGTTCTGAGCGATGTAAAGGGTGGCCTCGACCACCGTCCCCTCCCTGGTATTCCTGTCGAAACTGAACCTTTGGCAGGTAAATTCCGAGTCCCGGGATTTAACCTTGACATTCCCACTCGCCTCCACCCGGCCCGTGATATTGTCCACTTCGAGCCGGTCACAGGTGAGGTTGAACTCTTCAGCTTCCACCCTTACGTTGCCCTCGACCCGGTAGGAATCTTCCCCCCGCCAGTAAGTTACCTTATCGCCCCTGATGGTTACCGGGCCTGTAATTTCGTCCAGTGCCGGGATGACGGGGCCGGTTTTCTGCCGGCTCATGGCGGGAGTGACCGTCGCGAGGGCAACCGTAATGAAGAATAAAATAAGGGCGAATGTCCGCGTTCCTCGGTACATATCAACCGTTCCGGTCAATCAGTTCCCGGATTTCCCCCACCAGGTAGAGCGACCCTGCCGCCAGCACCAGCCCGTTTTCCCCGGCTTCGGCCACGGCGGATTCCAGCGCCTGGGCCACGGTTTGGTGAGCGGTCGCTTCCATGCCCATCTCAACTGCAACCCGGGCCACTTCCGACGGTTCGTAGCAGGCCATATCCCGCAGTGGAACGGCGTGCAGTCCCCCGATATGCGGCTTGAGGATGGACAGGAAGGTTTTCAGGTCCTTGGTAACCTGCATGCCGATGATGAGCCTGACGGGTCTGTCGGGAAAATGGTCGGCCAGGGCATCCGCCAGGACGCGCGCGCCCCCGGGGTTGTGGGTGCCGTCCAGCAGCACCTGCGGCTCGATTTCTTCTATAAGTTCCAGCCTTCCCGGCCACCGGACCTCTACGAGTGCCTGCCGGACGGCCTTTTCATTTAATTGGAAGCCTTTTTCGGTCAGGCATTCCGCCGAAGCCAGGGCCATGGCGCTGTTCTGCAACTGGTGCCGCCCGATAAGGCCGCATCGGAGGTTTTCGAGATGCAGGGATGCGCCCCGGTAGTTGAAAAGCGGGTATCCCGTCTCGGTTGTCTCGAAGTTGGCGCCTTCCACCATAAGCGGCGCCCCCACTTCTTCGGCACGCGCCCTTACTACTTCCATCACTTCCGAAGGCTGCCGGCTTATTACGGCCTTGACGCCCTTTTTCAGTATACCCGCCTTCTCCCGAGCCACGGATGCGATATTATTACCCAGAAACTCCTGATGGTCCATGGAAACCGGCGTTATAATGGTAAGAAGCGGATTTACGAGGTTGGTGGCGTCGAGCCTTCCGCCCAGGCCCACCTCAACCAGCACGATGTCGGGACGCTTTTCCGCGAAGTATTTGAAGGCGATGGCGGTGGTGAACTCGAAGTAGGTAGGCTCCAGGCCGTCGCAGACGGAGCCGACCTCTTCCTCAAGCTTTTCCAGGTCGGAGTCGCTGATTTGTTCGGCGTCGAGGGTGACCCTTTCATTGAACGTATGCAGGTGCGGGGACGAATAAAAACCTGTGCGGTAGCCCGATTTCATCAGTATGTCCCGGAGCATGGCCGCGGTGCTGCCCTTGCCGTTGGTTCCGGCTATGTGAACGGTTTTATAGGCAAGTTGTGGGTTCCCCAGCCTTCCGAGCAGCTCCGAAACGGTCTCCAGGCCGGGTTTTATGACGCTTCCCTTTAAATCGCTTAACTTCAACATGGCGCTTTATTATAGACCGGAAGGGTAGTAGGGGCGCCGTTGAAAGTCAATTTCGCGCCGGTTTTCGCGGGGTTAGTGAAAGTATCCGAGGGCTTCGAGGTCGCGGATGACGCGCTCGGGAGTCTTTACCCGCCGAGACCCGCCCATCTTCTCCGACAGTTTTTCGTTTTTATCCAACCATTTTTTCAGGCGGGAGGCCAGCCCATGTTTTAATCCGGAGTAAAACTCCACATCGGTCAGGTTATTCTTTTCGGCGGGGTCTTCGATTGTGTCGTAAAGCTCTTCCTGCCCGTTTTCCTCGTTGTATATATACTTGAACCGGTTGCCGGAAATTGCGTGAATCTCCCCCAGTTCCGAGTATACATATTTGCCCGGTCTGCCCGATACCTGCCCCTCGGCAAAAGGCAGCAAGTCGAGGCCCTGCAGGCTCTCGGGAGGCTCGAGGTCGCACAATCGGGCAAGTGTCGGAAAAATATCGATATTTTGAGCAAGCTCGTCGATTTCCATGCCTTTTTCCCGGCCCGGCCCGGCCATAATCAGGGGCACGCGGATAAGTTCCTCGTAAAGTGAGGTCCCATGAGTTACGCAGCCGTGCTCGGTAAACTCCTCGCCGTGGTCGCCGGATATAACCACTACGGTGTTTTCCTTCAGACCTTCGGTTTCTAGCTTGCTCATAATACGCCCTATCAGATGGTCGGTGTAAGCGATTTCCCCGTCATAAAGGGAGATGTTGTGTTGAACGTCCTTTTTGGAAAAATCGAGCTGATTATTGCATATTTTTTTCCAGTTCGAGGGAGTTATGGATACGGCGTCGGGATGTTCATCGTATTTTCTGTATTCTTCGGGAGGCGCATATTCGAAATGGGGGGACATAAGGTGTATAAAGATAAGCCAGGGTTTGTAATCCGATTCCAGGACGCCTTTTACCCTTTCCAATATTTCATAATCCTCCCCCGAGGCGGCGTCGTAAATCCTGAATCCGCGCTCGAAGCCGTATCGCCCCCACAGGTGTTTATTTTGGGTCCATCCGTAGCACCGGTAGCCTTTTGAGGAGAAGAACTCCGGGATTGTCGGAAAAGTTTCCCTCAAACCGGGCAGCTTTTTCGGCTCTTGTGCTTTCCCCTTTCCGTAGGCGCGGGGATTTCTGATTTTGTGAACCGACTGGTAAGTCGAGGTAAGTGTGCTGGCTACTGAGGGTTTCGTCCATGACGACTGGGCAAAGGCGTTTTTGAACAATACCCCCTCCCGGGCAAGCTTATCGATGTTGGGAGTAACGTCCCGGGAGTAGCCGTAAGCCCCGACGTGGTCGGCGCGGAGCGATTCGATGCTTATAATCAACAAGTTGGGCCTGTTGTTTTTGTTTTTTTCGCACGCGGCCGTCAGGCACGCTGCGCAAATGACCGACAAGCACAGGCACGCCGCCATTTTGTTATTTAAAAAATATTTGACAACCATGTCGGGTTTACAGATGAGGAAACCCGGGCGCCGTTTTTTTCGGGGAATGCGCCCGGCCCGATCAGGATTTGATTTGTATCCGTTTACCGGCTTCCAGGAGGGATACGTTCCTGAGATTCAGCCCTTTTATTTCCTTACTGATTTCCTTTAGATATAATGGTTTCATGTGATATAGATAAACAGGCGCCTTATCCGCGCCTTTTATCTTTTCCAATTCTCCAACCAGCCCCTTTGGGGTAAGATGCCTCGATTTGTCGGCCAACTCCTGCAACCGGGACGGGAAGCTAACTTCGATAAATAGAGCTCTCAAGTCTCCCGCTTTATTGACGGCGTTCCATATTTCCCGGGTGGGGCCTGTATCGCCGGAGTAAACTATGGTTCCGGCGCCGGGTTCATGCAGCAAGTATCCCCACGTGGGCACTGTGTGTTTTACCGGTATGGCTTTAATCGTAAATCCCCCGATTTTGTAGGAGGTGCGTTGTTTTATTTTCCTTACCTTCAGTACCGGGTTGTGGGGCGTGGGAATTTTGGTGAAGTCCGGCCATATCCGGTTGTTCAGGACGTGTTTCATCATGTTGTCTATTACCGTGCTGGTGCTTACTATTTCCACGGGTTGAGCTATTTTCCCGATGATGTTATCGGCGAGAAAACCTATATCCAGAAGATGGTCAAGGTGCGCGTGGGAAAGGAGGATATGCTTTATCCGCGACTGCTGGGTCATGGTCAGGCCGGTTGTCATGGAGCCGGCGTCCAAGGCAATTACGCCGTTTATCAAGAGGCTGCTGGTGCGGTACCCGGGGTACTCGCTGCCATAGCAGCCCAGCACGTGTATATTCATTATATAACTCCAAACCCCGCGGGGTGAAAATTACAATTCGCCGAACTGCTCTTTGAGCGCCAGAAACTCCAGGTACTTACGCAGTTTTTCCACCTCGCCCACCACCATCGAGTCGGCTTCCCGGCGAAGCAGCTTTGCCCCGACCAGCTTTTCCAGCACTTCTTCCACCTGCGAAGCATCCAGTCCGGTTTTTGAAGCCAACGAATCGATGGTGATATTTACCTTAATTCCTCCATCCGCGGGAGAACCTTCCGTTTCGGCGAGCCTTGCCAGGGTGTGCACCACGCGGGAGTTCGCGTCCTTGAGCAGGAGGTTTTCTATCTGGTCGTCCGCATCCTGGAGCCTCTTGGCGAGCATCTTGATTATCCTGAGTGCGATTTCCACGTTGTTTCGTATCATGCTCTCGAACATTTTCGGCTCGACCTCGAGGACTTTCGCGTCCTCGGCCACCACGGCGTTTGCGGAGCGGGGCTTATTGTTGAGGATGCTCATTTCGCCGAAGAAATCCCCCGGCCCCAGGGTGGCCAGCACTTTCTCGGTGTCGCGCACGCCTTTGGTGATGTTAATCTTGCCGGACTGAATTACATACATTTCCTTTCCGGATTCGCCATCTTTGAAGATTACGGTGCCGGCGGGGAATTCCTTGCCTATTCTCTGAAAGAGGACTTCTTCGTTGGCCATTAGCACTTACCTCCTGACAATTGCCAACGTCCGCTACTAATTGAGGCGTTGACCATGCGAATTATATCCAATGGTTTGCGCGCTGTCAAACCTTCTACTTTTCGGGGAATATATCCCCGTTTTTATACGCCTTTTTGAAGGCATTTACAGCCTGGGGGTCGAACTGTGTGCCCTTGTGCTTTTCCAACTCCTTGATAGCTTCCTTTTGTGGAAGGCCTTTTCTATAAGGGCGGTCGGTCGTCATTGCGTCATAGGTGTCCGCCACACTGATTATTCTCGCTATAAGGGGTATTTTGTCGCCTTTAAGCCCGGTGGGGTAACCCGTGCCGTCGTATCGTTCGTGGTGACCTTTCATTCCCGGGATAATGGTTGCCATTTTCTGTATATGCTTGAGTATTTCGTATCCGTGTTGCGGGTGTTTCTGCATTTCCTGCAACTCGGTTTTATCGAGCTTCGAGATTTTATTGAGTACCTGCTCGGGGACGCCGATTTTTCCCACGTCATGCAGAATGGCAGCGAGCTTCAGCCAGTATCTTTCCTCGTCGCTCAACGGCAGGTAGTTGCCGATGGCCTCCGAATAATTGCTCACCCTGCGCGTATGGCCGCCCGTGTATGGGTCCCGCTTTTCAATGGCCTCCGCCAGGGCCATGGCGGTCTCGAAGAACAAGTGGCGCTGCTCTTCGTACAGGTTGGCGTTTTCGATGGCGATGGCCACCTGGTCCGACAGGGAAGTGAGCAGCTCCAGGTCGAAGTTATCGAAAGTCTCGTCGCCCAGCTTATTGATGGCCTGCATCACGCCGATTATTTTATCGTGGCTCTTAACGGGCGTGCACACCATGTTTTTTGTTTTGAACTTGCTCTTCTTGTCCACGTGGCTGGCCCATCTTTTATCCTTGGAGGTGTCGGGTATCAGCACCGGCTCCCCGTGTTTGGCCACCCATCCTGCGATTCCTTCCCCCATCTTCAGGCGGATTTCCTTGACGGCCTCGCCCTTTTCCCCCAAAGCCACCTCGAAGTACAGCTCGTTGGTCTCCTCATCCACCATCAACAGGCTCCCCACTTCGCAATTGAGCAGGCGCGTGATGGCTTCCATGGCTTTCTCGCGGACCTTTTCGGTATCCAGGTTGGAGTTGAGTATGGTGCTCAACTGTGCCAGGGTGGCGAACTGCTCGGCCTGCTCCCGGGAGCTTTCAAAGAGCTGGGCGTTTTCCAGCACCACCGATATCTGCCCCGCAAGGGCGGTGAGCGAATCCATGTCGGACTTGGTAAACGGGTCGTCGCCTTCCCTGTTGATGACCTCGATGGCTCCTATTGTGCTGTCCCGCCTTTTTAGAGGAACGCAGAGAATATCGTGGGTTTCGTAGCTTATCTCCTTGCTGATACGGCTTGACCAGCGGGGGTCCTTCTTCGCCTCGACGGCGACATACGGCTCGCCGGTCCTTACCACCCATCCGGCGATACCTTCGGTGACGGGCATTTTTCTGCCGGTGAGTTTTTTCTGGGCGGGGCCCCGCACCACCCGGAAGTCCAGTTCTTCGAGTTCCTCGTTGTAGATATAGATGGTTCCCGCTTCCGTGTTGGTGGCATGAAGCACCAGGTCCATGTATTTGTTGAGAAGCTTGTCCAGATTAAACGATTTGGCAGTGACGCTGCTTATCTGGCGATATATATCCCGCTCCGTCTCCAGGAGACGGATTTTTTTCTCCAGCGCGGCCTTCTTGAGCTTCGCTTCGTTCCCGGTACGTTCGCTTTTTTTGAGGTCCTGTTGGAGCTGTTTTACCTTTTTCTTCAACTCCTGAGCCGAAGTGCCTCCTCCCCTCGCCGTATTTTTTCCGGCCATATTGTTTTCTCCTAGAGAAGACTTCCTATTTCCAAATTGTCTTCGTCAAGTTCGAGGAACGAGACCTTGTTAACAGTGTCGTCCGTACGCTGCTCCATCACCTGCTGCAACTTTTCTCCTATCGCCGGATAATCGCTCACGATGGCGTCCAGGTCTTCTTTGTGCAGGGACATCAACTCCACCACGGGGCTTGCGGTGGTAACGGTGGCGGTACGGGGTTTATTCAGCAACAGGCTGATTTCCCCGAAGAAATCGCCGGGACCGAGCTCGGCCAGACGCACCTGTTCGCCCATGGGGTTCTGTGTATGCACCAACACGTGCCCCATGCGGATGAGGTACATCTTCTCTCCCTCTTCGCCTTCCTTTACCACGTCCTCTTGCTCCTTGAAGCCCTCGAGTTTGAAAAGGGAGGCGATGTAGGAGCGTTGTCCCGCGTCCAGCTCCGTGAATAGAGGGCTGGTGGCCAGGAGGTTTTCGATTACCCGGGTGCGATAGAAGTCCTCCAGCACCTTTTCCACGCCGGGGAATTTCGTCACCACCTCCTCCACGTCTTTGCGGGTGATTTCAAGAACTTCGGTATCTTCGGCGGCAACCACCGAAGCCTGCCGCTTTCTTCCGGCGAAGTAGCCGAACTCACCGAAAAAGTCGCCATCCCGGAGACTTGCCAGGAACACCCTGCCCTTCTGCTCTGTCTCCTTGTACACCTCCAAGCGGCCGCTGGCCACTATCAATATACTGTCCCCGGGGTCGCCTTCTTTGAGGACTTCATCGTGCTTGTTGTACGAGCGGGATTGAAGCTTGCGGACGACTTCTTTGAACTGGTCCGCGTCAAGGTCGGAGAAAAGCGGAATTTCCGGGAAGAAAGTGGCGTCTTCAAGGTCGCTTTCGTCGAGAAGCCCGGTTCCCGACGGAGGAGAGGCGGCTTCTTGCTCGGCCGGCTCTTCCTCTTCATCCCATCCCTCTTCAAGAGATGAAAACTCGGCTCCGGTTTCCATCTCCGCGCTGAGGTCGTAAACCGGAGCTTCTTTTTCCTCCTCTTCCTCTTCCTCCGATTCGGCCTTGTCGATGTCTATTTCCACCCCTTCCCCTTCTTCCTCCATGCCTTCGGAAATGTCCCATACTTTTTCGGACTCTTGCGCTTGTTCTTCAACCGGCTCCTCTTCCATATCCGGGGCGGAGGCCTGCTCTTCTTCGACGGATTCCTCGGGCGCTTCGGCGGAAACCTCCTGCCCGTAGGTGGTGTCCAGTTCCATATCCCCCTCGCCCGTATCCTCCAACTCAATGCCCTCTCCGGAATCGAAGGTTCCCTGTGAGACGCTTGCTTCTTCCGAAGAATAGCCCTCATCCATAAACATCTCGGGCATGTCTTCTTCCGAATCGGGAGAGGTTTCTTCCGGCTCCGGAGCAGTTTCCTCGGATTCGTAGGAGGTTCTTTCCACCGCCATTTCCTCGTCGCCCCCTTCTTCCAGGGTGATTCCTTCATCCTTCGGTTCCTCCTCGGCCGGTTGTTGAAGCTGAGGGGCGGCCTGCCGCCGGGGAGGAGCCGCCGGCTGCGGTCGTTGCGAGGATTCGGCGGCGGTCGGTCGAGGCGTATCGGCGGGCGGCCTTCGGGTAACGGGCGGCTTGCCGGGCGCGCCGGGGCCTTCCGGAATGCCCCTCCTGGAATACAGGTCCGCCAGCTTGTCCTCCATTTCCTTTTCGCCGGGGTCCATCTGAATGACTATTTTGCACAGAGCAATGGCCTGTATGAGAAAGCCCTTTTTCATATACAAATCCAGGGCCGTCTTGTACCTTTCGATGGCCGCCTTTTTCTGGTTCATCTTGGCCATCAATTCGGCCACCTTCTGGTGGTTTTTGGGTTCGTTAGGCTCGAGTTTTGCCAGAGCACCGTAGGCACTGAGCGCTTTTTCCCATTTTCCTTTTGCAAAAGCCTTCTGAGCTTCTTCTCTGTATTTGGCGGCTTTGCGTGCCATGCTGCTCATCACTCTCCCCGTAGCTTATTTTTCCGTAAGGGTGTATACCCCATCCCAGTCGGGCGGCGGCGGGTTTTCCATGTATTGCCGGCATCTTTCCACGTATGCACGGGAAGGCCCGTCATCGGGGTCGATCTCGAGCGCCTCCCGGAAAGTCTCCATCGCCTTCTCCCAGTTCTTCTGCCTGTAGAAACCGAGGCCCCGGTTATAGACCTCCAACAACTTCGATTTTGTATCGTCCATTTCCCCTTTTCGACCGAGCAGCTCGTAAACCCTGACCGGCTCTTCCTTTCCCACCACCCTTAGCAAGTCGAGCTCCCGCACTTCCACGTAACCTTTCACCTGCTCGTAGGTATCTTCTGCAATCATGATGTAAGTGCCGTAGGTTTTGTTGGCGCCCTCCAACCTCGCCGCCAGGTTAACGGTGTCGCCCATAACGGTGTAGTTCATCCGGCCCTCGCTGCCCATGTTTCCCACAACCATGGGGCCGGTGTTCAGGCCCATCCTGACCCTGGCGTCATGCACAATCTCCGGCCATTTTCCTTCCTCGGCCCATTTTTCCCTCAACTCGGCCAGCTTGCGCTGCTGGTCGAGGCAGGCGTAGCAGGCTTTCAGGGCGTGGTCGGAAAAGTGGACGGGAGCGCCCCAGAAGGCGATGATGGCGTCGCCCTCGTACTTGTCTATGGTGCCCTCGTACTCCTCTATCACGCCCGCCATAGCGGAAAGGTACTCGTTTAAAAGCTCCACCAGTTCCTCGGCCGTGTTCAACTTTTCGCTGATAGTGCTGAACCCCTGAATGTCGCTGAAAAAGGCGGTAAGCTCAGCGGTTTCCCCGCCAAGCTGGAGCATTTCCGGATTGCGAGTCAAGTGCTCCACCACCGAAGGAGCCAGGTACCTGCCGAAGGTATCCTTGATAAACCTCTTCTCCCTCTCCTCGGTCGCATAGCGATAAACGGTAATCAAAAGGAATAGCGAACCCACCTGGATACTCTGGTAAACTACCGGCAGCCAGTTTCCCTTGTCGAGGAAGAAGTAAAAGTAATCCACGGCGATTATGGCGCCCAAGAGCACCAAAGTAAGCAGGGCGCCCCTAACGGCGCCCATCAGCGGCATCAGGAAGGCCATGACCACCGCCAGGCCTATCAACATGGCGTAGACATAAGTCTCCTCCCACTCGGGAAGGCGGAAAAAATCCTTTTTCAGGATACCGTCTATGACCTGGGCGTGGATTTCCACACCCGGCGTGTCTTCGCTGAAGGGGGTAACGCGAAGGTCGTAGATGCCGGTGGCCGTGGCGCCTACCAGCACCACTTTCCCCCCGAAGGCTTCCTGCGGAGTTATGCCGTACTTCTGCTCGAAGAGCTGCTCAGCCTCCCATTTCACAATTTTCCGGGAAAGGGGCGCGTTATCTTCGTACACGTCCATCAGCATGAAGCCAATGTCGCCCTCCCGGGGCGGTTCTCCATACATCTCTTCAAAATAGGCTTCCGGGGTGGTATTTTTAACTTCCCTGAAATACTCCGGAATGGTCTGCTGGGCGGGCATGTTGAACACCATGCCGCTGATTATGTCGAAAATGCTGTACCGAGGGTACGGTTTGGGCCCGAAGTAATTAATCAGCATTCGGCCATGCCCGTCCAGCGGAACGTTTATATCACCCAGCTTTAACCGAGGCCGGTTGCCCGGAAGGGGCATCCTGGCCTTCAACGGTTCATCCAGGTACAGCTCGGCCGCCTTCATGGCCAGCGAAGGGAACAACAGTCCGCCGTAATACTCGGCCGGAAAGTGATGCCGGATTACGCCGTCCGGGTCCGGCTTCACCGACACGTGCCCGAAATGCTCGCATCTTTCGGTAAACCTCTGGATGTTGGGAGTTAGCGTTCGCGCATGGACAAACGGTATGACCGCAGATGAGGAGCTTTCGTATTCTATGGCGGACTTTTCCATGCCGGCGTAATTGAAGCTCATTTCAGTTTGAATTTCTTCCGCCGGCTCCCGCACCAGGTAGGCCATATCCTCATAAAGGCCGCGAAACACAAAACCGGTGCACATGGAATAAAACTCGTTTACCATATCGCCCAACTCGTCCGGCAACGATGCGCTTTCTTCCAACCCCTCTTTCGCATCCTGCTCGAAACGTGCCCAGAAATCGTCAACGTCTTTTCGTAAACTTTTATAAGGCGTATGTGCCTTTTGTTTGTTACCCAGTTTTTCGAGAAACCCAACCATCAACTCCATGTCGTCTTTCACGTAATCGGGTATTTCCATGTTCTTTTTTATGAAGTTGGCCTCCATTTTTTCGTAATAGTGGTCAAGCTCTTCGATATATTCCTTTGGGGCGAGGTGCTCTTCGAAGTAATACCCCAGTATGACGTTCTTATTGCGCTCCAGTGACCGGGCCAACTGCAGGTCGGGGTTCAGGGCGCGTTCCACTTCGTCGCCGATTTTCCCGATTTCAGGGTTTCTTTCGAACTTGGCGCCGAGGTATATATCGTAAAATTCGTTCAGGTTCTCAAGAAATTCCTCCTCGTCCTCCTCCTCGCTCAAATCGGGCTGGTCCAGACCCATCATCTCGAAGTTGGTGCGAAGGAAGTTTCTCATGCCGTAAAGAGGAACACTCTCGTCCGGCTCGGGAAAAAATACATCAAAGCCGATAATCTCGGCTCCGTAATCGTTGAGGGCGTCCAGGAGATACCCCATGTAAGTGCGGGGCCACGGCCACCTGCCCAGGTTCGAGCTCCGGACGCTGTAGTTATCTATAGTGGCGATAACCACGTTGCCGGTTTGAGGAATCTGCCCCCTGACCCGAAGTTTCGCGTTGTAGATTCTCCGTTGTGCTTCCATCAGGACCTGGTATTTGTAAGCCGCGGCCATTCCGAGGGTAACCGCTATACTTATCAACAATGCCGGTATAAATCTTTTCAACCATTTCTTCACTAAATCTTACCCCCGCCGGACAACTGATAACTTCACTAATCCTCTAAATAGTATTGTATTTTGCTACAATAATCAAGCATTTGGGGGTCATTTTCCGCGGCAGAGTTAATGTTTTGGGCAAAGATCAAGTCCGGCGGCGCCCGTCTTAATTGCTTTCTCTTTTATCAAAGCCCCGAGCCTGCTTGTTAAAATGGATAAAGGGATGTTATCTTATTTACTTTAAACTTCTTGCAGGAGCGAAAAATTGAAAGCCGCCGAAATAAGGGAGGCATTCCTCAAATATTTCGAAGAAAACGGCCATCAGCGGGTGAAAAGCTCGAGCCTCGTCCCCGCAAACGACCCCACTCTGCTCTTTACAAACGCCGGCATGGTGCAGTTCAAGGAAGTCTTTTTGGGCGCCGAAAAGCGCAACTACACACGCGCCACCACATCCCAGAAATGCTTAAGAATCACCGGAAAACACAATGACCTCGAAAACGTGGGAGAAACATCGAGACATCACACCTTCTTTGAAATGCTCGGCAACTTCAGCTTCGGCGACTACTTCAAAAAGGAAGCTATAGCCTTCGCCTGGAAATTTTTGACCGACAGGTTAAAACTCGACCCCGCCGACTTATATGTCTCCATTTATCTCGACGACGACGAAGCTCACGATATCTGGCACAAGGACATAGGGGTAAACCCCGACCGGATAGTAAGGCTCGACGAAAAGGAAAACTACTGGATTCTGGGCGATACCGGCCCGAGGGGACCATGCAGTGAGATAATAATCGACCAGGGAAAAGGTGTCGGGTGCGGCAGGCCGGAATGCGACATTTATTGCGATTGCGACCGCCACCTG
This sequence comes from uncultured bacterium, assembly GCA_964459325.1. Lineage (GTDB taxonomy): Bacteria > RBG-13-61-14 > RBG-13-61-14 > CAYWKU01 > CAYWKU01 > CAYWKU01. The sequence goes on from CAYWKU010000024.1 coordinate 17,123, forward strand.
GAGTTGTGGAACCTGGTTTTCATGCAGTACAACAAGGACGAAAAGGGTAACGTCACGACGTTGCCCAAGCCCAGCATCGATACCGGCATGGGGCTGGAGCGTATCGCTGCGGTAAAGCAGGGCGTGTATTCCAACTACGACTGTGACCTCTTTACCCCCCTTATCGAACACGCCTCCCGGCTTTCGGGCGTAGCTTACGGAGCGGGCCCGGCTACCGACAAGTCTCTCAGGGTAATCGCCGACCACGCGCGCGCGTCGGCATTCCTGATAGCCGACGGCGAGCTGCCCTCCAACAGCGTCAGGGGGTACGTGCTGCGGCGGATAATGCGCCGGGCCATCCGGCACGGCAAGCTACTCGGTACCTCCGAGCCGTTCCTCTGGAAGGTGGTGCACACGGTCATCGAAATCATGGGAGAATTCTTCACGGAGCTTGTAACTCGCCGGGATTACATAGAAAAAGTTGTGCGGACCGAGGAAGAGCGGTTTCTCGACACCCTGGATCGCGGACTCAGCCTCTACCGGGAAAAATCCGAAAAGCTCAAAGAAGAGGGACAAGACACCCTCCCCGGAAGCGTGGTATTCAAACTCTACGACACGTACGGCTTTCCCAGCGACCTTACTCAGATACTCGCCGCCGAAGACGGCCTCAAAACCGACCTCGAAGGCTTCGAGAGGGAAATGGAAGCGCAAAGGGAGCGCGCCCGCACCTCCAGCGACATCTCGACGGCGCTGGGCCTGCAACGCCGCGACCTGCCCGACCTCTCCGGCCTGGCCGAAAGGTTGGGCCCCACCGGCTTTACCGGCTACGATACAACATCCGACCGCTCGCGTATTCCAGCGTTGCTGGTGGGAGGTGAGGAGTCCGAAGAGGCCTCCGGAGAAGGCATTCCGCTGCTGGTTTTTGCCGAAAAAACGCCCTTCTATGCCGAAAGCGGCGGACAGGTCGGCGATACCGGAACCATCAGGGGAAATGACTTCGAAATCGAGGTGCAGGACACCTTCAGGCCCCTCGGGGAGCTGGTGGCTCACGAGGGAATTATCCGCTCCGGCGCCGTCAAGGTGGGGGAAGAGGCCGAGTTCGAGGTGGACTCCGACAGCAGAATGCGCACCGTGCGCCACCATACCTCCACCCACCTGCTCCAGGCGGCCCTCCGGGAAGTGCTGGGGCCTCACGTAAACCAGCGCGGTTCACGCGTTGACCCCGAAAGGCTGCGCTTCGACTTCTCTCACCTGGAAGCGATGACAGACGAGCAGATAAAACGCGTCGAAGACCGAGTCAACGAAGTAATAATGAAAAATATGCCGGTGGAGAAGGAAGTTTTGCCCTTCGACGAGGCTCAGAAGAAGGGCGCCATCGCTCTGTTCGGCGAAAAGTACGGCGACACGGTCAGAATGGTCAAGGTGGACGACTACAGTAAAGAGCTTTGCGGCGGCACCCACGCCGATTACACCGGCGACATCGGGCCGTTCAAAATACTCCAGGAAACCGCCGTCGGCGCCGGTGAAAGGCGTATCGTGGCCGTTGCCGGCCAGGCCACCCTCGACTACTTCAGGCAGCGGGAAGAAGCTCTACGCAAAACCGCCGAGGTCGTCAAGACCGACGACCTTCTCTCGGTACCGGAACGAGTCCGGAAGTTGCAGGAGGAGGTCAAGAAGCTCCGAAAAGACCTCGAACGTGCCCATACCGAAAAATCCGCCACCGGCCCCGACCCGCTGAGCCGCATGAAGGAGGTCGACGGCACCAAGGTGGTGTCGGCCAAGGTGGAAGCGCCGGACGCCAAAGCGCTGCGGGAGGTAAGCGACCGCCTCATGGAAAGGCTGGGGCAGGGCGTAGTGGTAATCGGCGCCGAAATTGACGGAAAGGCCAACCTGGTGGTCAAAGTCTCCCGGGACGTTTCCGGTCGCATAAAGGCCGGGGAGGTGGTCAAGCACCTGGCGCAAACCGTCGGCGGGAAAGGCGGGGGCCGCCCGGAGATGGCCCAGGCCGGCGGCCCGGACGTTTCCAGGCTCGATGAGGCGCTCGATAAAGCTTACGATTTAATATCCGAAATGTAGCCCCGGAGGCTTGATTGTTCCGGTTCATATACGACAGCCTGCTTATTCCCGCCATGGATTACGGTCTCAGGATGGCGGCGCCTTTCAACGCCAAGGCCGAGCGCGCCGTGGCATCCCGCAAAAACTGGGAGCCCAGGCTGGAATTCGAGCTGCGCGGCAGAAAACCCGCCCGCCGGATAATGATGCATGCGCCGAGCGTGGGAGAGTTTTTGCAAGGCAGGGCGGTGCTGGACATCATTCTCGATAGTCATGCGGAAATGGACGCCGTGGTGTCTTACTTTTCGCCAAGCGCACAGAATATCGCATCAAACTACGAGCGCGCAGTGGCTTACACCATACTTCCCCTCGACACCCCCGACAACGCCCGGAAGCTCCTTGACCTGGTGAAACCCTCCCTCCTGATGTTCTCGAGGGCCGACGTGTGGCCGAACCTGGTGGAGGAGGCGGTGAACCGCGGGGTAAAGACCGCACTGGTGGCGGGCACCATGTCCGCCTCGGCCCGGCGGCTGCACCCGGTGGTGGCGGCATTCGCACGCGACGGACTCAAAGCCCTGGACCTGGTCTCGGCCATCTCCGAGGACGACGCACGCAGGTTCAAAAGCCTGGGGCTGGATTCGGACAGAGTGACCCTCGGCGGCGACCCGCGTTTCGACCAGACCTGGGAAAAGGCGCAATCGGTAGACGACCAGGACCCGTTATTAAAGTTGTTACGGTCGGATGCTCCAACTTTAATCGCGGGCAGCACGTGGCCGGCGGACGAAAAGGAGCTGGTGGGGGCTTTCAAATCGGTAAAACGCTCGCATCCCGAGTTAAGGTTGATAATCGCGCCTCACGAGCCTTCGTCAGCGAAAGTTGGTGATTTGTATGAGGTTTTAAGAGGTCCCGGCGCGCCGCCCGCCACCTTATCGGAGGTAGAATCGGGGGAAGCATCCGGGCCGGACGCGGTAATTGTAGACCGGGTTGGCATACTGGCAAAGCTTTACCGTCTGGGGGACATTGCATTCGTGGGAGGCAGCTTTGCCGACAGGGTGCACAACGTCATGGAGCCCGCCTGCATGGGATTGCCGGTTATATTCGGGCCGAAATTCTCCAACTCGAGGGAAGCGGAGCTTTTAATCGACGCGGGCGGGGGTTTATCCGTCAAAAACGCCTCGGAACTGGAAGCAAAGCTCGGCGAACTGCTCAGAGACGACCGTGCCCGCAAAAACGCCGGGGATGCCGCGAGGGAGCTTATAAAATCCAACCTCGGCGCTGCCGAAAGAACCGCTCGCCTGGTGCAGGAGAAATTTCCCGAAATTTTCGGTTGAGCGAATCCTTCCGCTCACTTTGTAAGCTTATTCCACACCCTGACCGCTCCCAAGGGTTTAATTGAAATCAGTACTGTCCGACAAAACCGGAAATCAGGCATTTTGGACGGGTTAAGCCACTGATTTCATTGAATTTTAACGCAAAGGACCGGAAGGGGTTTCCTTTGCAGGGCATATGTTGTCCAAAATAGGAGGCTATAGCAATTTCCCGCGATTTCATCCAAAAAACCTCTCGAAAAGCCCTGGACAAGGGGCTTAACCCTTGTCTTCTCAAGCTGCGAAAAATGTTGCTGCTTAAAATAGAGCAATGCTGTCCAACCAAATACTTTTATTGGACAGGGTTGAGCATAATATTATTTTTCATACAAGACTTTTTCCGGCGGGGACAGGCAATGAACGGCGATGACGGACAGGAAGTCCATCTGGGGTGACGGACAGGAATGTCCGTCCTCCGGGGTTCGGTCTTTAAATCATGCCCGAATCCCCATCTTTTCCGGCAGTGTCTAAAAGATACACGGTTGAAGTTCCGCCACGCCGGGGTTACTTTAAAAGGTGGAGAAGGAAAGTGATATACGATGCCGCTTTACGAATATGAGTGCAAAAAATGCGGAAAAGCTTTCGAGGAGCTGGTGAAAGACTCCTCCGAAAAAGTCGTCTGCCCCGAATGCGGGGGCAAGCGGGTGCAGCGGCTCATGAGCCGGGTCGCATTCAAAACAGACGGTAAGATGACCACCACCTCCGGCGACGGATGCTCGAGCTGCTCCTCCGGCTCCTGCTCGAGCTGCGGGTAAACCCCGTCACCGCGGGAGAAACGACTGCCGATTATGTCGAGGCCCAGGTATATCGCCATTGAAGGCCCTATCGGTGTGGGCAAAACTTCCCTGGCGAGGATGCTGGCCCCCGAATTCAACGCAAGGCTTATCCTCGAAGAACCCGAAGCCAACCCCTTTCTGGAGAGTTTTTACAAAAATCCGGAGCGTTACGCGCTGCAGACCCAGTTGTATTTCCTCTTGAGCCGTTACCGGCAGCAGCGGGAAATATACCAGCTCGACCTCTTCCGGCAGGGCACGATAGCCGACTATTTGTTTGCAAAAGACCGCATTTTCGCTTACCTTACGTTACAAGGTGACGAGCTTGCCCTTTATGAGCAGATTTTTTCGATTCTCAAGGGCAGGATTGTCAAACCCGACTTGGTGATTTACCTTCAGGCAAGTGCGGATGTGCTTGCCGAGCGCATCCGGCGGCGAGGTAAAGAGTACGAGAAGGACATCGCCGATGAGTATTTAAAAGCGCTGGTCGAGGCGTACAACGAGTTCTTCTTTTACTACGACGATACGCCGCTGCTGGTGGTTAACACCGGCGACATCGATTTCGTGAACCACCAGGCGGATTTTAAAGACCTGGTCAAGGAGATAAGCGCCACCGGAAAAGGAAAGTGGCACTACATACCGCTTGGATCCCGATAGGGACCGAGACGGGAAGGCGGCGCAGGCAATCAACCGATGTGGGGGGACCTACCCGAAAGGGAGGTCACCGGGAAGACGCTCAAGATGCGCTCACGGCCTTTCGGGTCCGGTCCCGGAAGGCTTTTTTTGTGGCTCCGGGCGGGAAGGAGAAAAGCTCTTGGCACAGCGGAAAAAAATCACGGTACCGATACTGGCGGAGAAGAAGGCGAACGACGAAAAAATCATCATGCTCACCGCTTACGACTACCCCACCGCCCGGGTACTGGATGAGAACGAGGTCGACATCCTGCTGGTCGGAGACAGCGTGGGGCCGGTGGTGCTGGGCTACGAAAACACCCTGCCGGTTACTATGGAGGAGATGATACACCACACCAAGGCGGTGGTGCGCGGCAGGCAATGGGCGCAGGTGGTCTTCGACATGCCCTTCATGAGCTACCAGGAAGGCCCGGTGCAAGCGTTGCGCAACGCCGGGAGGGCCGTCAAGGAAACCGGCTGCGATTCGGTAAAGCTGGAAGGCGGCCAGAACGTGGCCGAGCTTATAGCCGCCATCACCCGCGTGGATATACAGGTCATGGGTCACATCGGGCTTACCCCCCAGAGCATTCACCGCATGGGCGGGCACCGGGTACAGGGTCGCGACGAGGCTCAAAGGGCAAAGCTGCTCGACGACGCAAAGGCCGTGCAGGACGCCGGGGCGTACTCGGTGGTCATCGAAGGCGTTCCGTCGGACGTGGCGGGTGAAATAACCGAAAAGCTCGAAATACCCACCGTCGGAATCGGCGCCGGGCCGGATTGCGACGGGCAGGTGCTGGTTTTCCACGACCTGGTCGATTCCGGGTGGGGCAGGAAGGCCAAGTTCGTAAAGCAGTACACACACGTGAACCGCTCGGTCAAAAAAGCGGTTAAAAGCTTCATCGAGGAAGTCAAGGAAGGCGTTTTCCCGGACGAGGAACACAGTTACAAGTGATAATCGTAAGGACAATAGCCGACATGCAGCGCCGCTCGGACGACTGGCGCGCCTCAGGCAAGACAATCGGCCTGGCGCCGACGATGGGATACCTGCACGAGGGGCACCTTTCCCTCATGCGGGAAGCCCGCTCGGACTGCGACGTGGTGGTGGTCAGTAACTTCGTCAACCCGGCCCAGTTCGGCCCCGGCGAGGACCTCGACACCTACCCCCGCGATTTCGAGGGCGACGAGGCCAAGTGCCGCACCGAGGGTGTCGACGCGGTGTTCTATCCTCCTGCCGAGGAGATGTACCCGGAAGGCTACAGCACCTACGTCGAGGTGGGCGGGTTGAGCGAAATACTGTGCGGGGTAAGCCGCCCCGACCATTTCCGGGGCGTGGCGACGATATGCGCCAAGCTGTTCAACTGCGCAAAGCCTCACCGGGCATATTTCGGCGAGAAGGATTATCAGCAACTGGTGATAATAAAGAAGATGGTGGCGGACTTGAACATGGACCTCGAAGTTGTGGGTCTGCCCACAGTTCGCGAATCCGATGGACTGGCGATGAGCAGCCGGAACGAATACCTGTCGCCGGAAGAAAGAAAGCGGGCCGTGGCGTTGTTCGGTTCACTTGTCGCCGCAAAGAAATCGATAGAGCAGGGGGAAAGGGACCCCCGCAGGATAGAGGAAATCGTTCGGGAAAAACTCAAGGACGCAGAGCCGTGCGAAGTGGATTACGTCGAAATTCGCGACGCCGACACTCTGGGCGGAATAGGCAGCATAGACCGCCCCGCCGTAGTGGCGATGGCGGTAAAAATAGGCGCGGCACGATTAATAGACAACATGGTGCTGTCGCCTTAAGAACCAAAACCGAGTTTCCCGGCTAAGGGTAGCACACCCTGACTGCAGGGTGGCTTACGGAGAAAGGTAATGAGTGAGGGGCGTTTTCACATTCAAAACTACAGGCCGGTTTCCGGAAACCGCCGGGAGCGGTCAGGGTGTGAAGGAAACCGTGCTTTCTCCGGAGAATATTTTTAAAACCAACCGAGGTATGAGAAAATGATGCGTCAAATGTTCATCGGAAAAATTCACAGGGCTACCGTGACCCACGCCGACCTGGATTACGAAGGAAGTGTCGCCATCGACCGCGACCTCATGGACGCCGCGGGCATATTGGACAACGAGGTGATACAGGTGTGGAACGTGACCAACGGCGAGCGGCTGAACACCTACGCCATACCCGCCCCCTCCGGTTCGGGCATGATTTGCGCCAACGGCGCGGCGGCTCATAAAGTCAAACCGGGAAACACAGTTATATTGGCCACCTACGGCTGGATGGAGGAAGAACAAGCCCGCGAGCATCAGCCGAAAATAGTGTTCGTTGACGAAAACAACCGCATCAAGCAGAGACGCGATTTCGAATACGTCGCCGGCGGAGTATCCAAGAGCCGGTAAGCTCGAGACAGTTACGGGACCGTGACATTTTTTTCACAAGTTTCCAGCCTCTTAACAATACGGGCCACCCGCCGAAATTTACATCAAGCGCCGGGTGCCGTAAGTATTGAAAAATAGACATCTCGAATGACGGTTAAGCTCGGAGCGTTGCACGTTCTTGATATATCATTGCACAAAATTCACAACTTCCTGTTGAAAAAAGTATTGACGGCTCTTAAGACTTGTGGTAAAATAGAAATATTTTGGAGGGAATTGGAGGGCATAAAAATGAAGAGATATGTTTTTTTCCTGGGGGCGATTGGATGTTTTTTACTGTTCTCTGTAACATCAACGCCGGCCTACGACGCGCCGGGGGTTGACAAGACCTTCTACGGCGACGCGAATGGCGACCAATCGCTGCTGGGTGATGATATCCCCCTCCACACCGACAAAACTCTCGGCCTGACTCCCAACTATGCCACGCCCCAGCCCGATAATTCCAATCAGCGGTGGAACACGTGTGATATTAACGGAGACTTGAGTTGCCTGGGAGACGACATCCCCGGTTTGACGGATGTGACCCTGGGTCTTAACGCCGGCGTATCCTTCGCCTCGTGGGAGGTTTACAACCCGGCGGCGTCGATAGGTGGATTGCCTTCGAGCGGCAACGGCGCGGGTTCCTTCATAGACTTCCAACTGGCCGTTCGTGCGGACAAAAGCGGCGGCGGGGACTGGATAAGCAGGCCCGGCGTCAACGTGCAGGTGGAAATTGTGGGCGGTACCGCCACCGGGGCGATTTCCGGCCATGACTGCGAGCCGGTATCCAGCGCGTGCGCTATAGGCGTCAGCATTTCCGACTTTACCAACCACCCGACCTATGCTCTCACGGAAGTCGGCACGGAGACCTCCGGCGCTCAAGCATTGAGCGTAAAGGCTGACGGCGAAGGCAGCCTGGAGCTGCTTGCCCGATTCCAGGCCCAATCTGCTTTTAATATCCCCGCCGCTTCCGTCAGGTTTACTGCGGACTTCGAGCCGGCGGGCGCCCTCAAATGGGCATACACAACGGGGAATATTGTGGAATCCTCGCCCGCGATAGCCTCCGACGGGACTGTATACGTGGGTTCTGATGACTATTATATCCCTGGCACCACCGACCCCGGCGGTAACCTTTACGCCATCAACCCCGACGGTACCCTCAAGTGGTCCTACGCAATGGGGGACGATGTGGATTCCTCTCCCGCGATAGCTTCCGACGGGACGGTTTACGTGGGGTCTAGTGACGATAACCTTTACGCCATCAACCCCGACGGCGCCCTCAAGTGGTCCTACAAAACGGGGGGTGATGTGTCTTCCTCGCCCGCCATCGCCTCCGACGGGACGGTTTACGTGGGGTCTTGGGACAATAACCTTTACGCCATCAACCCCGACGGTACCCTCAAGTGGTCATACCCGGCGGGGAATTGGGTGGAATCCTCTCCCGCCATCGCCTCCGACGGGACGGTTTACGTGGGGTCTGGTGACTATAACTTTTACGCCATCAACCCCGACGGGACGCTCAAGTGGTCTTACGCCACGGGGGGTAATGTGGAATCCTCTCCCGCGATAGCCCCCGACGGGACGGTTTACGTGGGGTCTAGTGACAATAACCTTTACGCCATCAACCCCGACGGCACCCTCAAGTGGTCATACACAATGGGGGTGGGTGTGGGTTCCTCGCCCGCGATAGCCTCCGACGGGACGGTTTACGTGGGGTCTTGGGACAATAACCTTTACGCCATCAACCCCGACGGCACCCTCAAGTGGTCCTACGCAACGGGGGATTATGTGGTGTCCTCGCCCGCGGTAGCCTCCGACGGAACGGTTTACGTGGGGTCTCGTGACAATAATCTTTACGCCATCAACCCCGACGGTACCCTCAAGTGGTCATACACAACGGGGGATGATGTGGATTCCTCTCCCGCGATAGCCTCCGACGGCACGGTATACGTGGGGTCTCGAGACTGTAACCTTTACGCTATATACGGCGGCGGCGGGGGCCTGGCGGACACTCCGTGGCCCAAGTTCCACCACGACAACAAGAACACCGGGCGGGAGTAACCGCAGCACGGTTTGAGTGTTCGTCAGGTGGAATGCTCAGCGACCGGCGAGGAATACCGAATAATGGCGGAAAGTCGGAGCGTTCTTCAATCGCCGTTGATGTCTCAGACAATCCGGTGGTGGCGTGGTGTGATGACACTTCCGGCATCGAAGAAATTTACATCAAGCGCTGGATTCCTTAATAGATAAATTAGCGCCCGAAGCCGTCTTGCGGGCGGCTAGAAAGCTTTCTTCAAGAGGTCCAGGGCCACTTCGTAGGTGACCTCCTCAGGGTTATATGTAACCGCGCCGTCGTTGATGGCGGCTTTGGCGATGTCTTCGAGCTGCTCCTCTTTAACCCCGGCCTCCTTCAGCGTAATGGGAAGCCCCGCCATTTCGTTCAGGCGTTTGGTCAGTTTCCTGACCGCATCGATTGCCGATTTGGCCTTGTCCGTGGCTGAGCCGGAAGCGCTTGCTCCCAGGTAGGGCGCCAGCTCGGCGATATCATCGGCTGACTTCTCCAGGTTGTTTTCCATGCCGTAGGGCAGCAGGATGGCGTTCGCCACGCCGTGAGGCGCCCGCGCCACTCCGCCGCATCCGTGGGCCAGTGAGTGGACGACGCCCACCATGGAGTTGGAAAAGCTCATCCCGGCTATCAACGCCGCGTTTGCCATGGCAAGGCGGGCGTTTTCGTCCTTGGGCTCTTGCACGGCTTTAATCAGATACTCCATAATCAGCTCGATAGCCGCCAGCGCCATCGAGTCGGAGACGGGGTTTTTCTGGAGGCAGTAGTAGGCTTCGATGGCGTGGGTAAGCGCATCCATGCCGGTGGCGGCGGTAATTTTAGCGGGCATGGTGGTGGTCATTTTCGGGTCGAGGACGGCCACATCCGGCAGGAGAAGGTAGGAGGTGAAGGCCATTTTTACCTTTGTTTCTTCATTGTAAATCATTGCCGCCAGCGTCACTTCGGAGCCGGTGCCGGCGGTGGTCGGGACGGCGATGAACGGCTTCATGCGTTTCGAGAGACGCTCGGCGCCCTGGAACTTCATCAGGTCGTCGGCGCCCTCGGTAACTATCATGTTGGCGCCCTTGGTGGTGTCGATGCTGCTTCCGCCGCCCACTGCGATGAAGCAGTCGCAGTTTTTATCCTGAAACTGTCGTGCCACCTCGTTGACAACGCTGCTGCTGGAATCGGGGGGGGTTTTGTCGTAAACCGCCGTTATTTCGCAATTGGAGCCTTCGAAGGCGGCTTCCAGGTGCTTGAGCAGCCCCGCGCCTGCCACGCCCTCGTCGGTTACAATCATGGCTTTCGAGACGCCCATCAGGCTCATCTCGTAGGGAATATTGGAAATCGCCTTGAGCCCGCTGATTATTTTTACCGGACACGAAAACTCGTAATATTGCGGTACTTTCATTTTCAACCCCTCCCCGTTATTTGCGTGCGTTCATGGCCAGCCCGACTCCGAGCATGGCCATGACGCGGGTTTTGAGCATTCTTTGTGAAAATGTGTATTTGGGTGGCCTTTTTGATGTTTTTTTCAGCACTATGCCGGGCATCAGGTACTTCTGAACTATGTTCATGGCCCTGTTGACCTGAATCGCTTCCCCCACGTTGCCGTGCAGTATGGCCCGGTGCTGAGCGAAAGCGATATGAGCGCCCATCTGGCCGGTCAGAGGCAGCAGCGCGGAATCGATGTTTTTGAAGTAGATGACCAGCTCGGGGTTTTCCTTGAAGCCCTTGCCCAGGAACTTTATCCGGCCGCCTTCCTTCTTCATGGTTACGACCGGCCCGTTGGGCATCACACCCAGCGCAAAAACTCGCCCCTCCTCCCAGTCGTCAATTTCGGCCTTGAGCTCGTCGCTGCTTTTCGAGAGGATTTCGAAGGCCGTTGCCAGTGCCAGAAGCGAGGTTTGGACTACGGTTCGTTTTGTTTTGTAGGATGCGGAAAGTTTGCGCCCGGAAATATCGTTTTCCATCGCCTCTTCCTTTCGAAAAGCGGTGTATTGAATCACTTAAAATATCACTTCGACCGGTGTCGGTTTAACAAAAGATGCTTTATTTATAGCATTTTTATCGTCATGAGGCAAGAGAGATGCGGAGTCATTAGTTTGGAGTGCGGTCGCTTGAGACCGCTCTGGAACCAGTGGCCCTGACAGGTCGCAGGACTTGACACCGGCATTATTTTGCACTCGTCATTATATTAATCCGCCGTCAAGCCGGCGGATTCGAAAGCGGTGTCAAGCCACCGCACTCCATAAACATCGGTTTTAGGTAAGCCCCTTCTTGCGTTTCACTTCCCGCAGTACTTTTTCGTACTCGATTTTGAAGATGGGGCTGTTTTCGGGGATGTTTTTCAGGCGGGCGCGGACTTCGCGGTCAATGTCTTCCTCGACGTCGATGTACCTGTTGAAAATATCGAATATTTTCTTCCGCATATCGAGGTCTTCGCTGTACACTTCGTCGATGGAATCCTCTGTAAGCATGTACCGGATGATTTTATCGGCGAGGTACTCCATCGCCTCGTCCCCGAGCGGGATGCCCTTTTCCTCGGCCAGGATGTCTCTCACCTTGTTGAACTGGCTTTCGGAAAGCCCCTTCCGCTCGATGATTTCCTTTGTGGTGTCCGAAAGTGACTGCTCCTGCTCGGCATATTCTTCCATGAACCGGGCGATGTCCTTGACCACTGTGTTGTGCAGGGAGCCCATTATTTCGATGTCGCCGTCCCTGACAAGCGTGTCCACGACTGATTCGGCGATGGGCGATATTTTTTTCCGGTATATTTTCATGGCAAAAGCCTCACTTTTTAAAAAGCTCGTCTATTTTACGCTTTGCTTCTTCAGTTTTGTTCGTCTCGGTCCCGGGTTCGCGGTCTGCCAACCTGAAATAGTCGCAAAAACTGGCTGCCTCTTTTTCGGAAACAAATTCGCTTTGAGTTTCCCGACACTCATTATGGTATGAGGGGTCGTAGAATTCGCAATTTCTGCAGCATCTCACGTAAGAGCCGCAATTCGGGCAGATTTCACCTCGCGATACCGGCATGGGCACATCAAGCTTATTGCCGCATTTGAAACAAATTTTCATCTAAACTCACTTAGCTTAGCAAAATAATCGGTTTTTGTAAACGAGAGGTTTCGGGTGGGGAATGTGTTCTGATTTTCCGGACAATGAAAACTCGGTTTATTGCGTACCCCTTTAACCGGAATTAAAGGATATTAATTCAGCTTCAAGTTTATTCACATGGTCTGGTAGTACTTGCGGCTGTTTTCCGGCGGTTCCAACCGGTTGAGACCCTTTTCGTTAAAAACGTAACCGCTTATGATTATTATGGCGAGCGAAAACAATATCACTGCCAGAAACAACCGGCCCGCCCTTTTGCGATTTTCACGGCTCATAGATGCTTACCTTCCTTCTTCTGCTTTCATATACACCCTTGTATCCCAGCCTGTCGTACTTGGCGCCGGGTGGTGACAGCACTACAACGGGTTTGGCTTCCAAATGCGCCAGGATTTCCGCCTCGTATAGGTCCCGCTCGAGTATCTTTTTTTTGTAGATTATCTTGTCGGCGTTGCGCGGCTCGGTGGAAGGTAGCGGAACAGTGCTGCTGTCACCCCAAGTTAAATAAGGCGCCCAGCCGTATAAAGTCCGGTCGAACGGATTTACGGGACGATTCAACACCAAGGCGCCGGGGGGTATGTGTTGTTTCAACATCCGCTTATCTATTTTCTCCAGCGGAGACATAATATTCCTGAACGCTTTCATTTCCACCCTGATGCCGAAGACCGTGGGCAGAAGCAGGACGAGGGCAAGAATTGTCGCCGTAACCAACTGAAAGGATTTACTTTCCCGGGAGGCCCCGACAAGCCACAGTAATATCCCGGCGGCCATGATAATCGTGCCCATCCTGTTAAATATGAACTTGCCCGCCTCGAATCCCTCGCCGGTCATCGAGGCGAACTTGAACGCGATAACCGCCATTGCGAATACCGCCACGCCCGCGGCTCTCAGCTTGAAAAATCCCTCCCTGCTCGCGATGAACCATCCGCCGGCTATAAACAACGGATATTTCAAGCTTTCCATGAGAGCGCTCGGGGTAAACATGGCGTAAAATTCGCCCTCGAAACCGAAAGCAAAGACCCTGTACAGGTAACCGAAAACCGCCAGCATGCCCAGTAGCATGGCAAACCACATCAGGAGTATTAGACACCGGTCGGTTTTCAGCCTGAAAAACAGGAGAGCAAGCCCTGCTATGCCGGTGAAGGCCAGCCATGAACCGGGGGATTGAAGTAATTGACCCGGCGGCACAAAAACTTCCCGATAAGTATATATATCCGTAGCGCCGGGATTCAGCAGAAGCCTCACACCTCCTATCGCCTGCTCGGGCGCGAGCACCACCGCCACCACGGCCGCCGCCGCCAGGGACTTGCTCCATTCCCCGAAGCGGCCGTTAA
>CAYWKU010000024.1:30867-50582 GCA_964459325.1 uncultured bacterium
AGTCGCGGCGGGTGAATCGGGCAGGCTTGAGGGGATGGGAGGACAACGGAGAGAGCGGCACGGCGGATCTTGGGCAGAGTCCGGGCGATTCTCAGGGCCGATCCCCACCACGGCCGCCGCCGCCAGGGACTTGCTCCATTCCCCGAAGCGGCCGTTAATCATTCGCTCAATAACGAAAACACCCAGGGCCATTGCCCCCGTAACCAGCACGGTGTGATGCTGGCAGTATAATATCCCCGCTCCCAGGAGTCCCATCAGCAGCCATCCGCGGAGACGCGGTTCAGCTATCATGAACCAGAGCAGGCACAGCAGAAGAAGCATGCCCATGAAATGTGGGAGATGTCCCCCGAGGAAAATATCCCGGCCACCGAAAACCCCGGTCAGTAAAAACAGCAGTGAAGAGAAAAAAGCTACGTACTTATCGCGGTCGAATATCTCCAGGGTAAGAAGGTAAATCATGCCCGCCGAAAAAAAGGCAATGATCGGGAACGCCATCTTGAAGGATTGATGCGGCTCCACACTCGCCAGCTTGGCCACCAGCGCCGCCCATAAATGGGGGCCGGCGGGAGTGTTGACGGGTATGGCGGCAATAGGAAGCAATGTCTGGGGAAGAGACCCGTCCACGAGGCTTTTTTTCACCAGCAGCATATGAAACATGGAATGCTCACCCGGCGGCAAATCCCCGACCATTGCGAGGGGAAGAAAAACCGCAAGAGCCATAACGGCCACGACCCAGAGGAAATATCCTCCCGGAAGGCGCTCAGGGGTTTCCTCGGAACTTCTCCACAACGTGCTTAGAGCCACGCCCAGTGTGACCACATACAAAAATCCGGTAACAAACGGCCATGCGCTTAAATTAAAGAAGCGGAGCAGGAGCACCTGCAGGCACCACCCCACCACTCCGCCGGCAAAAAACACCTCGCCCAACGACCTTCGGGGCAACACTCCGAACAGGAGCAGGACGCCCGGAAATACCAACAAAAGCCAGATTGCCAAGGTAAGTACGGCGCTTATTGGAGACATAACTTTGAGCTTCCCCCCTTAACCGCTACGAAAATTAAATAATACTATCGACACTCCACCGGTGCAATTAACCCACCCACCGGAACCCTGTTTCAACTGCGCCTCTACTTGTTGCCGGAATTTTTTGGAGAGTCGGGTTTGTGGGAAGATTCTGCCCTGTTACCGCTTTTTGCGCGCAGAGTGTCGATTTCAAGTTTGAGTTTTTCCACTTCCAGCCCCTTGAGGCCGGTTTCTTTCTCCACCAGCCCATCAAGCTTGTCCACCAGGCGGGTGGCCTTTGTTGTAAGCTCATGAACGTCATCCAGATAGCTTATGGTCTTGTCTATAAGCTCGACGCCCCGGTCCAGGGCCTTTTGAATATTGGCCACCGGGATTTCCCACCTGTCTCTGAATCCTCGTAACATGTCCTCCTCCGTTGCAAACTAATGCATATCCGACCGTTTTCATTAAAAGATAAAACAGCTCCCGTATGAATCCAAATATACGAACTTTTCAGGAAAACCTTGATAAAGGGCGGGAACCCTTTCGCCGAATTGCGCTCATTTCACTCCCGCAGCTCCGGGCTGTTGCGGCATGGTTTCGGTATACGACGAAGGAGAAACGGGAACGGCCCGGGGTTCAATATCCAGCTCTTGTTTCTTGATTCCGTACCGGTTCATTATCGTGGCGTAATCGGTTCCGAATTTCTGCAACGCCGCCTGATAGTCCCTGTTCTTCGCCATAACCTGTTCCATGATTCGCGATGACTTCTGCTTGTCGGGAGTGGCCATGGCATTTATGGTAAGCCTTAGGGCTTCGTGGAGACTTGTCCAAACTTCCAGGTACTCCTTCCGCAGTTTTTGTACTTCCTCCGATTCCGGTTCCATTTCTTTGACGGGCCTTATCATCACCTTAATGTCTATTGCTATCTGCGCAATCTTTCGACCGAGCTCGTTAAAATCATCGTGGGATTTCACCTCGTGTTGCTTCAGGGCGCTGAACTTGTTTTCGATTTTCTTTTTCCGGGGGCGCGAGCTTTCGACCCTGGTGGCGAACTCCACCAACTCGTCGTGGGTCTTTCGGGCCTCGCAACCAAAGACTGTAAGCATTGACATCAGGAGAGTCGCCGACAGAATTAATTTAAATACGGCCATCAACGCCTTTCTCCTTTTACGTC
Organism: uncultured bacterium; assembly: GCA_964459325.1. Taxonomy (GTDB): domain Bacteria; phylum RBG-13-61-14; class RBG-13-61-14; order CAYWKU01; family CAYWKU01; genus CAYWKU01. The sequence continues at coordinate 33,047 of CAYWKU010000024.1, forward strand.
TATTTGAATCATTTTGTATATGCAGAAGGCGTTAAGCGCTACCACGCTGCCCCATGCGAGTATTAGAAGTATCCAACCCGTGGCGGTCATTTAAGCCCCTCCCTTTTCTTTATTCGTTCGGATTTCGCCACCAGCCACACCAGTATAATGAATGTTACCAGCATCAGGCCCCTGGCCGCCATCAGCCACGGCGCCTTTTCTTCGGGCGCGTCTTTCATTATCAGCTTGTCCCAGAACTCCTGGCTCGTCCACGCCACGAACAGGGCCAGCGCCGCCAGCGGGGTTATGTAAGTCATCACCGGCCGGAAAAACCGGGGTATCCTTATTTGTGCGCCGCGATTTATTTCATCCCACGCGTTTTGCGGCTTGAATATCCACATGAATATAACTATCTCGATAAGACCGAAGAACGTGATGCCGAAGTTGGCCGCCCAGTAGTCCATCTCGCTGAGCACGCCGTTGCCGAAAATCACAAGCTGCACACAGACGAAAATGAAACCCCAGAACAACAGAACCGCCCTTTCGCGGGGCAGCTTCAACTCGTCCTGCAAAAATGTTATACCCGGCTGGGCCAGGGCCACGCTCGATGTTATCCCGGCAAAGAAAAGCAGCCCGAACCACAACGCCCCGAAAACCTGCCCCATCGGAATCTTCTGAAATATGATGGGCATGGCGAAAAAGCCTATGTCGAAACTCCCGCCCTGGGCCACGCTCGTGGTCATCCCCGGCCCGAAGTATGCGAAAGCTATGGGTATGGCGATGCAACTTCCCAGTATAATCTCGGCGAACTCGTTGGTGGCGGCGGTGCTCAAACCCGTAAGCGCCACGTCGTCCTTCTCCCGCAGATAGCTCGCGTAACACTGGATGGCCCCGAAGCCTATGCTGAGCGTGAAAAACACCTGCCCGGCGGCGGCGAGCCATACGTCCGCCTCCTTGAGCTTGCTCAGATTCGGGTTCCACAAGAACCCGAGGCCGTTTATTACCGTCCACTCGGGGTGAGCTATCGGGTCGGGGGCGCCTATGGTAAACACCCGGATGACCAGGATTACGGCGAACACGAAAAGCAGCGGCATGGCCACCTTCGCCAGCAACTCTATCCCCCGGGCGATGCCCCTGTACATTACAGAAACGTTTATAACTATGGTAATCAGGAAGAATATGTAAGCGGTTTTATAAAGGCTCAGCCCCTCGCTCATGTTAGCGCCCAGGAAATTATTGAAAAAGCCGCTCATCTCCTTGAAATTCAAAATGCCGAAGTAGCTGCCCTTTATGCTGAAAAAGGCGTAAGCCAGCGTCCAGCTCTCCACGTACACGTAGTAAATGCCGATGGTGGTGGGAAGGAAAACCCCCAGCACGCCTATGTACTTGGCTATGGGGTGTTTCCAGAACATGGGGAATATGGCCGGGGTGGTGCCGTGGCCGCGTGCGCCGCCGTAGCGGCCCATCGCCCACTCTATCCACATGAGCGGCATGGCGAGCAATAGCAGGGCGCAGAGATAGGGAATAATGAAAGCCCCGCCGCCGTAGCGGGCCGCCTGGGCCGGAAACCGGAGGAAGTTGCCCAACCCCACCGCGTTGCCCGCCATCGCAAGCACCAGGCCGATGCGGGTGGCCCACTGTTCCCTGCTCAATCCGCTATTGCCGTGACCTTCCATTGGCCCCTCTTCTTAAAAGTCAAAGGCAGAATCAAGCCGGTCATACTTTAACACCAAGAAGCACAAAATTTCAACAGCCCGTGAAAACTTGGGGACAGAAAACTTGGGGACACAATACGGGTTTTTGCCTCCAAGCGGGCCATACGTCTATTTATCTGCCTCCAAATTAGCGGGTAGCCGGGCTGGCTGTGGCCGTAAGGCGCAAGCCGGGGCCGCAGGCAGGGTGGCCCGGACGTTATACGTCCGGGTTGCGCAAGCAACAAGAAAATTGTCCATGAAGTTAAAGTATTGAAAACCGCATTCCTTCATTCGAAATCCCGCGGTTGAATTTCTTGTCCCCTTACGGGGACCTCGACGTATAACGTCGAGGCCACCCAGCCCCGTGAAAAGCTCAAAACCGGTCTATTCGGGGGGTATGTTGCTTTCTATCCAATGCTTTGCTTTGGAAGTCAGCTCCTTCCTGTCGCGCAGAGTCATCCCTTCGGTTGGGATGGGCGGGCCGATGGTAACCGTTATTTTACCCGGCCTTACGGGCCAGAAATCCGGCGGCATGACTTGACTGCCGCCCGATATGGCCACCGGCACCAGCGACGCCCCCGACCATACGGCCACCGCGGCGGCGCCGTCGGTGAACTCTCCCAGACCTTCTTCCTCGTGAATGCCGCCTTCGGGGAAGATGAGTATCCTTTCGCCGCGGGTCAGAAGTCCGGCAGCTTCCTTCTTTATTGATTTTAGCGCCGAGAGTTTTTCCCGCCGGTCTATCAAAAAATGCTTCTGGGCCAGCAGCACCACGTTAACCCCCGGCAGCTTGAGCAGCGACCTTTTGGCCACGAACCTGAAACCGCCTTCCACTCCCGCCAGCAGCGAAAGAACGTCCATGTAACTCCGGTGATTGGAAACATAGACCGCTCCCTTCCGAGGCGGCTCTTCTCCGGAAAAATTGCGCACTTCCAGCTTCGCCCCGGCGATTTTCATAACCAGCCGGGCCCACCGTTTTACGAAAAACCGCCCCGCCTTCTCGCTTGAAAGTAAAACCGGCGCCGCAACGGGGGTCAGAGCGATAACCACAAAGGCAATGCCCGCCCACGCCAATGCCGAACGGGCGAACGTCTTTACTACGCCCGCTTCAGTTGAATTTGATTTCCCCATTAGTTACAGGCTTTTCCGGATGGCGCTTCTGGATTCGTAAAACGAACCGAACTTTATGTAATGCTTCCGGTGAGCGCCCAGGTCTATGATTTTATGCTCGGGAGTCGAGGCGTCTTTGAAATCCGCCGTTGTTTTTCCGTCGTTTTCCTGTTTCAGCCTGAGGTATGGGCAGGTTTTGAAATGCTCCCCGGAAAGTCCGTCTTCATCCACCAGGTTCAAATAAACCCAGCTTCCGAGGTTGAAGTAATACTTTTTCTCCGGGTCCAGCGTATAACTCTCCAGTCGGGATATGAACTTCTCTTCCTCATCCCACTCGCGGGCATCCAGAAAGTGGGAATGGCCCATTATGGACACGTGGGGCACGAAATCGAGGTCACGAAGCTGGGGAACTTCCCTGTATGACTCCCTTGCCCATTTCCTCAGAATCCGGGGAGTTTCGTCTTCCACCCCCAGCCTCAACAACTTGTTCCTCATGTTCTTCAGCCCATGCACGCTTGTAAGGTCTATCAGCTTGGCCCTTACCGGATGGCCGCTGCGCTCGAGTATGTCAATCAGGTCCTTCAGCATCTCTTCCTGTTCCCCGAACGGAAGAACGCCGTACCGAATAAGCCTGTCGATGTAGTCGAAAACCCTGCTGCGGGGGCGTATGGACCTGAGGAGAAGGAAGGGCATGATTTCGCCGTTGCCGCAATCCACCCCGAAGTCCTTTACCACCTCTTCCCGTGCGTTTTCACCGAAGACGTCTTCGATTTTGCCCGGGTACCGGCGGTTTTCCCATTTACTGATGAGGTCCGTCACCAACATCGCCCCCAGCGGCGGGGCTCCGTTACGATGCAGGTTGAACGGGTCCAGCCGGTGGCCGTGCTCGGCGTATATGTGCATCTTGTGGCTAAGGTAATAATCGGCCACGGTAAACTTGCCGTAGTCGGAACGCTCGCGGGTTTTGCTTAATATACGCTGCCCCAGAGCCTCGTTGACGTTTCCGAACCGGAGGGGATAGTCGTGGTTGCCCCACACGTAAAAAACGGAGTTGTCATCCTCCAGAAACCTCGTCAAAGCCTCGAAAACTTCGGGGTGTGCCGGGAACACTCCGTTCTCAAGCTGGTCCAGGGCCACCTCGTCATAGGATTCTGCCTGCTTGCGTACTTTAGAAGGCGTTTCCAGCAAATCTATGATGTCTCCGAGCAGTATCAGCTCCTGGTTCTCCCCCGGTCGCTTGTCTTCCTTTATCTTATCAAGCAGGGATACGAAATATCGCCACTTGACGTTGAACTCGTCGTATCTGCCGCCGTCCATAACGTGGCAGTCGGACACGAAATATCTCATAACCGGGTCCCCTTAATGCCTGAATTCCCTTTTAAGGGTAGCACACCCTTACCGCAGGGCGGTTTATGGAGCGTAAAAGTATCGAATACTCAATTTACCCCCGAGCCGTGTCCCGGGTCTTTACAAAACTCCGGGGGCGGTCAGGGTGTGATGTCGCCGGGTTTATTATCCAAAAGTCCCGGTTTCACGGGCATTAAATATATTTACCCGAGACCGTTGACGCAAACTCTGAGTTTGGATTAAAATGGAGCACCGATGCGTCAATTTCTGATGGCGCCTGCTGTGCGCATACGCAGGCCAGTGGTGTGGATGGCCGTAATTTTCGCGCCCGCTGTATGGGGGGGAGTGGAGTTCCCTTCCTTCGGAAAACTTTTTGGCTGGCCGGCCCTGGCTTTCGCCGGAATATGGCTCGCGTTGCTGTGTTTCAACCTGCGCAGAGCGGCAAAACCGGCCCTCGGGCTGGCGATTGCCGTGGCGGGCTTATGGTTGGGAGGCCGGGCGATAAGCCCCGAATTCGGCCCCTCCCACGTAGCAAGCTTTGCAAAAAATAAAATCACGATGAAGGGAAAGCTTTACGAGCTTCCCCGCCAATATCCCGGCAAAACTTATCTTTTCGTTGAAGCCCTCGAACACATCGAAAACGAACAACGATTCCCCGCCGAAGGAAAAATCAGGCTGACAGTGGCCGAAAATTGTCCCCCGCTTACCTACGGGGACGAGATAGTCTTTTCCACCACCCCGCGCCGCCCGTCGAGCTACAATAACCCCGGCGTGTTCGATTACAAGCGATACCTGGCCTCCCGGGGGATATTCGTTACCGGCTACGTGAAAAACGGTAAAAAAATCAAACGGTTGGGTAACCATCAAAACGGGATTTCTTATCACATACAGCGTCTGCGGCAAAACATTTCCGCAAAAATCGACGAACTTTCCGAGGGAAGGGAGGAGGGAAAAGTACTCAGGGCGCTTATCACGGGAGACCGATGGGCGGTGCCCGACCGGGTGAACGACGCCTTCGCCCGCGCCGGAGTGGCTCACCTGCTGGCAGTCTCCGGCCTGCACCTGGCCATAGTCGCCTCGCTGATATACTGGCTCGTCCTGTGGCTTTTCAAGCGCAGCGAAAGGCTCATGCTGGCTGTCGAGGTCAAGCGGGCCGCCGCCCTTCTTACAATTCCGCTGGTTATCGCCTACGCCGAGCTGGCCGGGGGAAGAATTCCAACCATACGGGCGGCGGTGATGATTACCGTCTACCTGGTGGCCGTGGCCATTGGCCGATCGAACGACCTCAGAAGCGCCATAGCCGTGGCCGCGATAATACTGCTGGCCGCGTGGCCCGCTTCCATTACTTCGGCGGGTTTCATATTGAGTTTTACTGCGGTCATCGTCATCGCCGAAACGATACCGGTGCTTCAGAACAGGGTGGAGCCGAAGCTGATGAAAGACAACCCGGGAAAGGCTTACCGGGCGAAAAGATACTTCCTCTTCAGCCTGATTACCGGAACGGCAATAGTGGCGGCGATAAGCCCCATGATTATGCGCATGTTTCACCAGTTCCAGTACCTGTCGCCGGTGACCAACCTGATTTTCATTCCGGTGGCCGGGTACTTTGTTCTCCCGCTGGGAATCGTTTCCGTCCTGGCAAATTCCATATCGGGCGAGTTGGGAACCATGTTGCTCAAGATAAACCTGTGGCTCGTAGACGGAATGGTGGAGGCGGCGAAATGGTTCGCTAAATCACCGGGGGCGGGAGCGATGACACCCATACCGTCCCTCTTGCAAGTGGCGGCGGTGTTCGCTCTCGTGATTTTCGGACTCCGTTTTATCAGCATGAAAGGCCTACCGCGCACCGCTATCGCCGCCGGGTTGCTGGCATCGGCGTCCCTGCTGGCCGCCTTCACCGGCGGAAACTTTGTCCGGAATCACTATGGCGACCGTCTGAAAGTTGCGTTCCTGGACGTGGGCGCAAGCGATTGCACGGTATTGCACGCGCCCGGCGGGAAAACCGTGCTGATAGACGCGGGAGACCGGTTCGGCGCCTTCGACTTCGGAGAAAGGATAATCGGGCCTTACCTGTTGACCATCCCAACCAAAACTATCGACCTGGTAATCGTAACTCACCCCCACTACAACAATATCGGCGGACTGGAATGGCTGCTGGACAATTTCGGGGTGGACCAAATATGGATGGCCGATGCCGCGCTGCCGACAAACTACATCGAAAGAGTAACCGCGCCCGCTCGAAAAGCCGATGTTCCCGTCAGAAAGCTGTCGCGAGGCGACGGCGAGGTGCTCTTCGGGAACTTGAAATTCGATATACTCTGGCCTCCGAAAAGTTATCGGCCTCCCGAGAAGGATTGGCTCGATGTAAACGCCTCATCCCTGGTTTTCAGGGTAACTCATCGGGATTTATCGTTTCTTTTTGCCGGCGACGCCGAATCCCGCACACAGGAAAAAATTCTCGGGCTGGAAAAAACTCTCGGGGCCGACGTGCTCATGGTTCCCCATCACGCCGATAAGGGGGCGATTTCAAAGGAGTTTCTCGAAGCGGTCAACCCGAAAGCGGCGGTAGTCAGCGCACGCACGGGGTGGAGGCGGAGATACCCCGACCGGGAAGTCTTGAGGCGAATTTCGCAAACCGGCGCTAAAATCATCAGAACGGACTCATCGGGCGCCGTAAGGGTAGAAGAGGGCGAAGACAGTATCCGGATTTGTGGCTGGACGGGGAGATTATGGAAGAAAATCGCCGAATTACCATCCTCCAGGTAGACGAGATACGCTGGTACAACATCGGCGCCTGGTATGCCGTCAACCTGTCGGTGGGACTGGCCGAGCTGGGGCGCCGGGTGATTTTCATCTCCGGTAAAGATAAGCCGCCCGGCGCCAAAGCCCGCAATGCCGGCCTCGAGGTAATAGACGACTTCTCCTTCGCTCCTTCCCGTTTTCCGGGGGAGGTGCGCAAGCTGGCCCGCGTCATAAACGAAACCGGCGCCCGCGTGGTATGCGCTCACAGGGCGGGAAGCATGAACCTGGCCCTGATGGCACGAATGCTGGAGAGGAAAACCAACCCCGCCCTGGTAAGGGCCCGCTTCGACACCAGGCCGGTGAAGACCGGCAGGCTCAATAGGGAGATTTACAACCTCACCGACGGGGTGCTCGTGCCCAACTCCGAAATAGCCGACCGCCACGTCGCCGGCCTGGGCATGCCCGCCGAAAAGGTAAGGTTGATGCCCGGCGGAGTGGACACTCAACTCTTCCAACCCATTGATTCAAAAGCGGAAATTAAAAGGGAGCTCGGCGTGCCGGAGGAGGCGCCGCTGGTGGGAATGGTCGGAAGGCTCGACCATGTAAAGGGCCACGAGCATTTCCTCGAAGCCGCCTCAATGGTGGCGGAAAAAATGCCCGATGCCCGGTTCGTTATTGTGGGAGAGGAGATAAATATCACCGTGGCGCGGTTGAAAAAACTGGCCGATAAGCTAAACATTCCCGACAAGCTGGTCTTCGTGAATTCGCGGATTGAAATAAACAGGCTCGTGGCCGCGCTGGACGTGGGAGTGGTCTCGAGCACCGGCAGTGAGGCGCTTAGCAGGGTGGCCCTCGAGTACATGGCCTGCGGCGTTCCGGTGGTAGCCACCCGGGTGGGGGGATTGCCCGAAATGGTGGAAAATGAAACCGTTGGCCTGACCGTTCCGCCGGCCAATCCGGGCGCCATGGCCGATGCCGTTCAACGGATGCTCGAAGACCCCGACGATGCGCGGAAAATGGGCGGGGAAGGGCGGAGGAGGGCCGTCGAGCTTTATTCCCGGGAAGCGCTTGCACGCAAAGCCGAAAAGTTCTTCACCGAAATCATAAACCGCAGGGTGAGGTAATGAAAGGCATAAGCGCTACGGTGATAACATACAACGAAGCCGAACGGCTCGACAGGTGCCTGCAATCGCTGAGCTTCTGCGACGAAATAGTGGTGGTGGACTCCGGCAGCGACGACGGCACCCCGGATATAGCCCGAAAATACACCGACCGGGTGGAATATAGGGAATGGACGGGCTTCCGGGACCAGAGGGCTTACGCCATCTCGGCGGCAAAAGGCCCCTGGATTCTGTGGGTGGATGCCGACGAGGTGGTTTCGGACGAGCTGGCAGCCTCGATAAAGGCGTTACCCGACGAGCCGGAGGAGGACGGATTTCTCATCCGGCGGGATTTGTACTTCATGGGCCGGTTTCTCAGGCACGGCGGAGCCTTCCCGGACTGGAATCTTCGCCTTTTTCGCAAGGATAAAGCCGTGGTGGGAGGAACGCCTACCCACGACGAAGTCAAGGCGCCGGGTAAGGTGGGGAAGCTGGAAGGGCGCCTTGAACACTACAGCTACCGGGACCTCGAGGATTATTTCGCCCGGTTCAACCGTTATACCTCCCTCGCAGCACAGGAAAGATACAAAAAGGGCAAAAAATTCCGCTTTCACCAGAACTTCCGGCCCTTTTACGAGTTTATCGTTCGATATTTTGTGAGAGGCGGCTTCCTCGACGGGTACCCCGGCTTCGTTTACGCAATGAATTCAAGCCTTTACGCCTGGACAAAGTACACCAAGCTCAGGGAGCTGGAGGAAAAAAAGACCGCCCAAAAATAACACATCGCATGGGCGACAAGAGTGTCGCCCCTACCATGAAGCAATGGTAGGCCCGGCACTCCTGCCGGGCTTTTTGCCATGAAGCAATGATTTGCGGCGGCGGCAAGAGAAAATTCCCAGAAGTATGGTGGTTATCGTGACCCACAGCCCGATGGCGAAGCTTACAGGTGTATACTCCAGAATTATCGGCCCGGAATCCGCTTCGACATTGACCGTCCGGTCAGGTCCAATCTTCAACTCCCTCCCGCCCTGTCGCGCCTTCCAGCCGGGGCGGTATCCGAGGAAGTTCAGCTTCAAATCGCCCCCCATCCCGCGAGTGTTGACCAGGTATTTATCCGGGTAGAGCATTTTCACGGAAGGTTCCGGTTCGGCGCGGTAGCCGTCTTCCCTGATAAGCGTCGCTCGTGGCGGCGGATTTTCGGCCTCGTAAACCCTTATTTTCCCCTCACTTACAAGCCTGTATCCCGCGAAGGATTCTTCCGGCCCGTGCAGGCTCCACCCGGCCCAATCCCTTTCGGCGTCCGCTCCCGGATGCACCAGGAGCCTTCCGGTTGCCCCCTTTTCCTTTGCAGGCAGCTCCGGGACTTTTATCCACTTTTCGGGTTTCCCCGAAATGTGCCGGGCATAGCGCACCCGCCGGTCGCCGCCGCTTTCCTCGACTATCATCATGAAAGCCCCGTCGGCGCCGGCGGGCGTGTTGGGGTGGAAGGCCACGGCGGTTTCCAGTTCGGCGATGCCGGATGGTCTGTGCCGGGGAAGCTCTATTGAAATGGGCGGGTGGGTATAAAGCACGGGCCTTTCCTCGCCCCCGACTTTCCAGACAGACCAGTGGAAATGTCCGGCCTCGGGAAGCCTTATGTCCGCCTTTCTGGCCAGGTACCGGACGGCCATTGTGCCTCCCGGGTCACCGGGGGAGACCACGTACCTCACCCCCAGCTCCTTCATTCCGGGATGGCCTATTTTCTCCGGCATGGGGCCGATAACCCCGGCGGTAAAGAAGTATGCGTGCATGCCTGTTTCGCTTATATCGTTTATATCTAGCAGCTTGTTCCAGTAGCGCTGGGGTTGGAGTGCGTCCAATCCCCGCATGTCGGCCAGACCCCATATCATTCCCAGGTTCGGAAAAAGCGGCGGATACAACGACATGAACCGGCCCTCGGGATGCTTTTCGAGGTACTTCACAAAGGGCAGGGAGTTCATTTGAGTTAATTCAAGCTGGTGGAGGTAACGATAACCCGAGGGGTAAGCCAGCCCCATCACGGCAATCGCCGCTATCGCCCCCGCTACGCCCATGCCGCGCGGCCTGATTGCGAACAACCCCGTAACCACCGCCGGCGGCAATATTCCCGTTATCAGGAACTCCCCCCACCTGCCCGGAGCGGCGCTTTTAAACGCGGCATAAAACCCCAGCGCCGCAAGGGCCGCTCCGACGAAAAGAAGAGTTCGCATGGCGTTTCGGGGGGATTCCCTCGAAAGGGTGTCAAGGCCCATACCCGCCAGCGCCGATGTCGCCACAAGGACAGGCGTGAACAGGTGCTTGTAGTTGCCCATCTCCTCTATCAGAGGCAAACCGGACAGAAACCGGAACGGGTCTATGCCGAATATCATCCCCATGCCCGCCAGCGCGTACGCTCCGAAAAACGCCGCCGACCGGTTGGATTTTCTCAACCGTACCAGGCACGCTCCCGCAAGAAGCAACGGCACAACTCCGATGTAAAACGGGAGCCAGCTTATCGTGGACTCGATGTATCCCGAACCCCGCACAAGCTCCGGCACGCGGTGGTAATCTGAGAAGAAGCCCCAGTCGCCGTAAATCCACGGGAAGGCCATCGTGGCCAGGTGCCTCAGCTCATAATGCGCCCGACCCAGCCCGGGGATGTGGCAGTTGACGGAATTGACCCACGATTCGGCGAAAGTAAGCAGTTGCGCCGACGCCGCCAGGCCCCCTATCAACCCCGACGCTATGAACAATGTGACGGCGCGGGGTCGCGCTTGACCGGAGCGCCATATTATCCATAGCCCCATCAACGCCAGCGCATGGAACCCGGCCGTCGGATGCCCGGCGAAAATGATGCCCACCACCGCAAGAGCGCATAAAAGCACCGAGCGGAACGAACGCCGGGTGGCAAGATAATCCGCCGCCAGCAGCCACAGACCGGCCAGCAGCTCGATGGTCAGGTAATTTTCGTTAAAGTAGCGCGTGAAATAACCTGCCGACAGAAAACACAAAACCGCCGCCACGGCTCCGGCCCGCTTCAACCCGATGCGCCTCAGAAACATGAAAAGAAACATCCCGCCCAGCCAGAAGCGGGCTATGACGTATATATCGCGAATGAGGAAGTTGGGGGTTAAATAAAGAGGCCAGCGGGGCAGAAAGAAAAAAGCTTCCAGCCAGTTGGCAAGAAATACCGTGCCGCCGGATGCGTAAGGATTCCACAACGGAAACCGGCCCATAGAAAGGCATTTGGCGGCGAACATATCCCACGGATAATTGGCCGCCACCGGAAAGCCTTCCTCGATGACCGAAAAGTAGACGCTGTGCCCCGCGCTCCACAAAGGCACGAAAAGGGCCAGCACGAAGGCGGCGATTATCCCGCCCGGCCACAGATATTCACGCGTCTCAGCTCGCAAACTTCCCCCATTTGAGCCTTCAGGTGAATTACTAAGGGGAGCATGAAGACAAGGGGTTTAAACCCCTTGTCCCCCCTTGTCCAACCCCTGTAAAATGCAGTTTAACACAACCTCGCAGCGAGGCCACCATAGACGAATGGTAGGCGCGACACTCCTGTCGCGCCTTCCACCATGCCGACGGTATTGCCCGGCCGGGTGGCCCCGACGTTATACGTCGGGGTTGTCCGCAAGGACAACAAGATAGCCCACACAACTTGCTTGTGTGGGTGAGCGAAGCTCACGGGAGCCGAATGTCTTGGAAAGAATTTCTTGTTGCTTATGCAACACAGGTGTCCACCTGTGCCACCCGACGGTATTGCCCGGCAGGAGCCGGTATTGCCCGGCAGGAGTGCCGGGCCTACCATGCCGGAGGATGCCTTTTTGCTGGCAAGCTTTCCCGATAACCTTTACCATATTCATTGCGATTCATTTCAATGCGGGTGGTTTTTCTTTACAGAGGCGCCGAAGCCATCGGCGTGGAAGCTCTCATGGCCTACATCAAGGCCCAGGGGCATGAGGTGCGCCTGGTCTTCGACCCCGCCGTATTCTCCGGCGACCGGGGTCGCGACATCCCGTCTCTTGCAGGGTTTTTCGACGAGACCGTCGAAGAAGTCGCCGACAGGGTACTGGCCCTGGAGCCGGACGTATTGGCTGTCAGCGTTATCACCGGCATTTACCGGTGGGCGCTGGACGTGGTAAAAAAGGTAAAGGAAAACAGGAACGTGCCCGCCGTCTTCGGCGGCATTCATCCCACCGCCGTACCGGAAAGCGTTATAACACAGGACGTTGTGGACGCCATCGTGCTGGGCGAAGGCGAAGAGGCCCTGGCGGAGCTGGTCGAAGGCGCAACCGAAGGCGGATTCCGCAACCCTCACGTGGCCAACGCGTGGGTCAAATCGGACGGGAAGGTTGTTAAAAACCCGGTAAGGCCTTACATCGCCGACCTCGACTCCCTGCCCTTTGCGCTCAAGGACGACTACTACGCGCACATGCCGGTGATGAAGCGACACTACAAGATTATCAGCTCCCGCGGCTGCCCCAACCAGTGCACTTACTGTTGCAACAACATCTTTCACCGGCTCTACGGCAAGGTAAAGCATGTCCGGCGGCGCAGCCCGTCCAACGTGGTCACCGAGCTGGAGGAGGCCAGGAGGAAATACAAACCCTCCTACGTGGAGTTCTGGGACGATATTTTCACCAAAGACGCGGACTGGCTGGAGGAGTTTTCGGGACTGTACAAGCGAAAAATCGGCCTGCCGTTCCAGTGTTACGCCCACCCGGTGTTTTTCGACCGGAGACGTGCCCGTTCGCTCGGAGAAGCCGGATGCGTGCTGCTCAAGCTGGGGGTGCAGACTATCGATGAAAACGTGCTCAAGCACACTCTCAAAAGGCCGGGCAAGACCGATTCGGTCAAAACCGCCATCGCCGCCGCCCGGGAGGCGGGCATGAGGGTCAACGTCGAGCATATCCTCGGCCTGCCGGGAGAAGGCCCGGAGGCTCAATCGGCCGCCGCCCGCTTTTACGCCGAAGCCCGGCCGGACAAAATCGCCAGTTTCTGGCTGGTATACTACCCGGGCGCCACCATAGGCCGCACCGCACGCGACCAGGGGTTGCTGTCGGATGAAGACCTCGCCGATATAGAATCGGGCGACCGGGACTTTTTATACACCTTCATGTTTCCCGGCGGAAAGGCCGAGAAATTACAGGAGGAGCTGAAGAGCTACCAGACACTCTTCGACGCCCTGCCGTGGCTGCCCGAAAGGTGGGTGAAGCGACTGGTGGACAACGGCGGGATAAGCAAGCTGCCCCATTCCGGCCTGCTGCACCAGGCGCTCATGGTGTTCAACGCGCTTAGAATCAGGGAAAGGGAAGACCTGCAGGCCGTGCGCTACGTTCTGAGCCGCAAACACAAGCCCGCTCAATAAACCCGCCGCGTGCCGCTTCAGGGTTTGAGTTCGGATTTCCCAAAAGTCACCACTTAATGATTTTTCGCAGCTTCCTGGCCTGGGCGCGGCTCAACGGCGCCGTCTCGCGGTTGTCCATGACCAGCTCCCATGCGCCCTCCTTGCCTTTAAGGACTTCCTTTATGCGGTCAAGGTTGATGAGGTGAGTGCGGGAGGCGCGGAAGAAATTGGCGTCGCCCAGGTCCCTTTCGGCTTCATCAAGACTTCTGTAAGGCAGGGCGCCCGATTTTTCGTCCCCCACGGCTCTCACCACACCCTCTTGGACTTCGAGGTATATCAGCTCGGAAGGCTCGACCAACTGCACCTTGTTGCCGCGCTTGACCGACAGCTTATGAAGGGGTGTTTTGGACTTGCCCAATTTGCCCAGCAGCTCCTCGATACGCTTGACGATGCCGCTTTCTCCAACGGGCTGCGCCTTGCGCACCCTGTCTACGCTTTCGGCCAGCCGGTCGGGTTCGATGGGTTTAAGGAGGTAATCGATGGCCTCGGTCTCGAAGGCCTCGACCGCGTACTGGTCGAAGGCGGTAACGAAGACTATCCGGGGCGCCTTTTCCAGCTCCGCCAGCGCTCTGGCGACTTCCATCCCCGACAATCCCGGCATATGAATGTCCATGAAAACCACGTCCGGCTCGTGCTCGGTAATGGCTTCCCACGCTTCCGGCCCGTTGGCCGCCTCCGCCACCACCCGCACATCCTCGAAGTCGCTCAAAAGGTGATTCATCTCCTCGCGGGCGAGCTTTTCGTCGTCGGCCACGAGTGCTTTTATCATGCCCGTTTCTCCAGGGGAATCCATAACGTTGCCCGAGCGCCTCCTTCCTCCGGGTTTTCTTCCAGTTCCAGCCTGGCGGAGTTGTCGCGGTATGCCACGTTGAGCCTGTCGCGCAGGTTGGTCAATCCGATTCCTTCCCGTTTAGGTTCCGACAGGCCCACCCCGTCGTCAACCACCTCGATTTTCAGGTAATCGCTTTGCTTGCTTACGTTTATGGTTACCGTGCCGCCTTCCAACTTGGGGTCTATTCCGTGAATCACGGCGTTTTCGAGCAGCGGCTGAAGCAGCATTCGCGGCACCGGCAACCCGAGCGCTTCCGGGTCTATGTTTTCGGAGATTTTCAACCTTTCCCCGTGCCGGATGGATTCTATGTCCAGGTAGTCGCGGGCGAATCGAAGCTCCTCGCTCAGCGGCACGAACCCCTCGCCGCTGCTCATGGCCCTTCGCAGAAGCCCAGCCAGCTTCAGCGTCATGGCGCGGGCCTTTTCCACGTCTATGCGCATCAGGCTGACTATGGTGCTCAGGGTGTTGAACAGAAAGTGGGGCCGGAACCTCTCCATCAGGCTCTCCATCCTCACCTTTTCCATCTGCCGGGTGCGCCGCTCCAGCTCCGCCTCCATCCGAAAGCCCCTCCATATCCACAAAGGCGCCACAATGGCCACAATCGAAGATAACAAAAGGCCCGCCAGGGACACGTACCCGGTAACGGGCGCCACCTCGGGGGCCATCTCTATGCGGCTCATAAACGTCCAGACAAGGATAAAAATTACGAAAATTCCGGTTACATATAGTGCCTCGCGGGCCACCCGCCTGTCCCAGGCGCGAGTGCCTGTGGTCCAGCCGCCCACGGCGGTGAAGTTGCGGCGCAGCCTGCCGGAAAGAACCCCTACAAGTATGAGAAACGGAATCGGCGCCCAATGGCCGCCCCATGCTTCGACGAACCCGAGTATGTGGCCCGCCAGCAATCCCGCCGCCAGGCCGTGGCTCCAGCCGATAAGGAAAGTTCCTTCCAGCGAAAGGTCCGCGGCGGGGTTGAGCAGCTTGAGCCGGGCGCCGGCCCCCACCGCCAGCACGGTTATCTCCAGCAGCACCCTTCCGAACCTCAAAAGCGGCTCCCGCCTCTCCCCGGTCACCGCCTGCCGGAGGGGCTTGAATGCCACCACCAGGCTGGCAAGAGCGGCCATGTAGCCAACCCTCAAAAGGAGAATCAGCAAAATGCTCTGTTCGGCTTCCTGCATCATGGCTCGGATTGAAGGGGCCCTAAAGTACTTCCATTTCCCCCACTTTTATACTAGGTAGCGTGAAAGAAAGAATCAACCGCAAGCTTTGGTGCGTCCGATTGGAACGCGCGGCAGGAGTACCTCGCCTACCATGCCTTGAGTATACCACGCACGGGGCCAGGACGGGTTGGTTGAGTTATCTCCGCTTTTGATTCACTTTTATCGAAACGATAAAATCGCGGGTGGCGCCGATAAATTTTTTATCGGTACTGTGGAATTACCGATGAAGGGGCCGAAACACTTTTTGAACCCAAGACAAGGGGTTTAAACCCCTTGTCGGCCAAGGAGAGGTATGCGAATTATGAAAAGGCCCGGCAAAGGGAAAGTTATAGCGATTGCCGTAATCGGTGTGATTGTCGCCACGTTCGCCGTCGGCATCGCCTCCGGGTGCAGCGTGAAATACGTCCTGCACGTCGGCGCGGGGCAGATGAAAGTCCTCGCATCCCGTCAACCCGTGGAGAAAATCCTGGCCGACCCCCAAGTATCCGAAGAGGTTAAGGAAAAAATAAATGTCATCCTCGAAGCAAAAGCTTACGCCGAAAAGTCCATCGGGCTGAACAGGACCGACAGCTACACCACCGTGGTAAAACTCGACCGACCCGTTGCCTCCTACAACCTCATGGCCGCGCCGCCGCTCGAACTGGAGCCGAAAACCTGGTGGTTTCCCATCGTCGGGAAAGTTCCTTACCTGGGATACTTCGATAAAAAGAAAGCGCTCAAGAAGGAGTCGAAGCTCAAACAAAAGGGCTACGACACCTACTTGCGCGGCGCCGCGGCGTACAGCACCCTCGGATGGTTCAACGACCCCATTTTCGAGCCGATTCTGAACTACGACATCCCTACCCTGGTGAATATCACCATCCACGAAATGACACACACCACAGTGTTCCTGGAAGGCCACGTCGATTACAATGAAGGAATGGCCCTGTTCGTCGGCAACCGGGGCAGTTTGGATTTTCTGTCCCAAAAGTACGGGCCGGATTCGGAGTACGTGCAAAAAGAGCGGGACAACATCCACAATGACCGTGTCTTCAGCGCGTTCCTCAAAAAGCTGCACGAAAAGCTCGACAAGCTTTATGACTCGGAAAAATCCGAAAGCGAAAAACTCGCCGAACGGAAGAAGATATTCGCCGAGGCAAAAGAGGATTTCGAGAAGCTGCCGCTCAGGAGAGGCGCCTACCGCTCGTTCCTGCGCCGCGAACTCAACAACGCCGCCATCCTGAGCCGCTCGATATACTTCGTCGAGCTCGAGCTTTACCGAAGGCTTTATGAGGTGCTCGACAGGGACCTTTCCAGAACAGTTACCTTCTTCAGAAACCTCGAAATAAACGGAGTGAAAGACCCCACCCAACACACCCGGGACTTTGTCGAGAAGCACGAAAAGGAATGACTGCAAGTAACGACTCCGGATTTTTGTCGTCCCGATAGTTCCACCAAACGACAAAAGCCGTCACCTGTAGAATATTCTACAACGTTGTAGAATATTCTACAATTTTGTAGAAA
The DNA here is from genome assembly GCA_964459325.1 of uncultured bacterium. Classification (GTDB taxonomy): domain Bacteria; phylum RBG-13-61-14; class RBG-13-61-14; order CAYWKU01; family CAYWKU01; genus CAYWKU01. The sequence goes on from CAYWKU010000024.1 coordinate 49,984, forward strand.
ATGTTGTAGAAAATCGGCTTGGAATTCTACAACTAATTCTGTTGAAAATTTAACACTGTCGAGCGTCAGGTTTCTGACACTCCCCGGCCTTCAGGCCCACCCCCCACCCATCCCCCCACCCCCCAGACTGAAGTCCGGGGCTTTGGCGCGAATGTGAAGCTACCCGGGCTAAAGCCCGGGGTTTCCATAAATGGCAGGCCCGGCACTCCTGCCGGGCATTTTTCCGGGGGATTACATTGCGGGGTGGCCCACCCATCTTTGATGGGTGGGTTTATCGGTTAAAATATTTTCCCGCCGTTTTCATGTTGAACCTGTTCACTTCGTTCACCCATCCATCTTTCGATGGATGGGCCACCCGCCGGACGCGTTCGCCGCCATAACTGAATCCACCGGCACACACAAGGCCATGGATACCTGGAAGGGAAGGAAATAAAAGGATATAAAAAAAGGCCGGGCTGAGGCCCCTACAAGCCCATGTGGGGAGCGCGCGGGACTTCGTGAGTAAATTGCAAACCTGACGGGATCAACCCCGTCCAATAAAAGATTTTTATTTGGACAGCGTATGCCTGTTTCGGGCATGAGCGTGTTTCTCAAACGAA
>CAYWKU010000025.1:0-50080 GCA_964459325.1 uncultured bacterium
CGATGAAGGTCAACACATCCCAAACGAAAAATCATAATTCTGCAACGGCCTCTATTATTAAACTCACTTGACATTTCTTAATTCGTAAATCTAATCTATATAACGTTCGTTATTCGCGGGAGTAGGCGAAGTTTACTCCGATTAATTTTTATTTTCTTAAGGAGTGCCGATATGCTGGAGAGAAACATTTTCAGTGAAGAACACGAGATTTTCCGCAATGCCTTCCGCAAGTTCGCGGAGAAAGAGGTGGTTCCTCACCAGGAGGAATGGATTAAACAGGGCCAGGTTTCCCGGGAAATCTGGAAGAAATGCGGCGAGCAGGGGTTCTTATGCCCCTGGGTCGAGGAGGACTACGGCGGCTCCGGCGCCGATTTCTACTTTTCCATAGTCATCGCCGAAGAGCTGGCGAGGGTGGGAGAATCCGGCCTGGCGCTCAACCTTCACTCCGATATCGTGGTGCCGTACATCCACAGCTTCGGTAGTGAAGAGCAGAAAAAGAAATGGCTGCCCGGATGCGTTTCGGGGGACACGATAACCGCCGTGGCCATGACCGAGCCCGATACCGGGAGCGATTTGGCCGCCATGAGAGCTACCGCCAAACGGGACGGCGACGAGTGGGTAATAAACGGCCAGAAGACTTTCATATCCAACGGCTGGCTTTGCGACTTGTGCGTAGTGGCCTGCCGCACCGAAACGGAAAAAGGAGAGGGGCACGGAGGGTTTTCACTGTTCGTGGTAGAAGACGGCACGCCGGGGTTCGTAAAGCTGCGCAAGCTGGAAAAAATCGGTATGAAATCCCAGGACACCTCGGAGCTGCTTTTCGAAGATTGCCGGGTACCCGCCTTCAACCTGCTCGGCGAGGAGGGCAAAGGTTTTTACTACCTGATGGAAAAGCTCCAGCAGGAGCGGTTGATGATAGCGGTGGGCGCTCAGTGTGCCGCCGAGAAAGCGCTGGACATTACCATCGATTACGCCAAGGAGAGGAAGGCCTTCGGGAGACCGCTCACCAAGTTCCAGTCGCTGAAGTTCCGGCTGGTGGACATGGCCACGGAAATAGCCATCTGCCGGACTTTCGTGGACAAGTTGATTCAGGCCCACGTTGAGGGCAAGAACGTGGTGATGGAAACCTGCATGGCAAAATACTGGGTTACCGAGATGCTCAAAAAGGTGGTGGACGAAGGCGTCCAATTCCACGGGGGCTACGGATACATGATGGAGTACCCCATCGCCAAGGCGTTCCTGGACGCAAGGGTGCAGACAATCTACGCAGGCACCACCGAGATAATGAAGGAGATAGTCGGAAGAAGTATGGGGCTTTGAGGCGTTTTAACCTTTTTGGCCACGCACTCGGCTTTCAATATTTTTCAAAACCGACTCCGTACCGGAGGTTATGGCGTCTATTATCCCCTTAGCGCTCTCGATTTTATGTATAATACCGACGGCCATTCCGGCCATTGCGTCGGAATGGACCTCTTCCTTGAGCATTCTTCCCTGAGCCGAGCCGCGGGGGACCACGTGGGTGTCGGTGTCCTTCGCTCTGACAATAGCATCCTTCCATTCCTGGTCCGCGTCGCATTCTTCGGCTGCAATAAACCGGGTGCCTATCTGCACTCCGGCAGCCCCGAGCGCCATGGCGGCTATCAGTCCGCGGGAATCGACAATTCCTCCGGCGGCAACTACCGGCACGTCCACCGCATCCACAACCCCCGGAATGAGCACCATTGTGGAGACCCTGTCCTTGGCCACCATGCCGCCGCTTTCGCCGCCCTCGGCGATTATGGCGTCAACACCCAGGTCCTCTACTTTAACGGCCTGTTTTGCCGAGGCCACCACGTGCATGACCTTTGAGCCCGCCCTTTTTAACGCTTCAACCGCCGGGGAGGGGTTGCCGGCGGCGGTGACCACCACCGGCACGGACTCCTCAATTATTATATTCATCCTCTGTTCGAGGTCGCTGACGTGCATGGGCAGGTTCACAGCAAAAGGCTTGTTGGTGAGCTCCTTGATTCTGCTTATCTGCTCGTGCCAGTTGTCGATGTCCAGTCTCTGCCCCAGGGTGCCCAGAGCTCCCGCTTCGCTGACCGCCGCCACCAGCTCGGCGCCGGCGATGAACATCATGCCTCCCTGAATAATCGGGTAGTCGATTTCCAATAGTCGCGTAAGGTCGTTTTCCATAATCGCCTCCTATCACCTGTGAATATACTGAAAATTTTACAAAAACTTGTCTTCCGGAGCGTCTCCGTCGCCTGAACGGCACAAATATAATTACATATCGGTCGGTTATGGGATATTTGCGTCAGCGGAGGCACGTTGCCGGCTTTATTACTTAAAATAATGTGCCTGTAATTAACTTACCACTCTTCGCGAAACTGTCAAGTTTGTGCATTCGGAAGCGGCGGATTTAAGGGCGTGCTTTCAGGCCGGTTTGTACAAAATCCCGAGGCGTGATAATCTTCAAAATACTTTGTTCAAAAGAAAAAGGGCCTCAGTTTTCAATTAGACAAGGGGTTTAAACCCCTTGTCCGAGGTTTCTTGTGGGAACATACCAATGGAGCAGCCGCACGATATAGACGAGTTGAACAGCCTGGTGGCGGAAGGCGCCGACCGGGAAATACGCGCATTCCTGCGGATAATTCACCCGGCGGATATAGCCGACCTGGTGGAGTCTCTGGACGATGCGGGTAGAAAGCGCCTTTTCGAGGTGATGGACCCTCAAATCGCGGGGCACGTGGTCAGCGAGCTGGAAGACCCGTACCTGGAGGAGTTCCTCGAGAAACTCCGCCCCGAGGAAATATCCAAACTCGTCGAGGGCATGGATTCCGACGACGCCGCCGACATCCTGAACAAGCTCCCGGAGGAGCAATCGCGGGCGGTCATGGGTTTCATGGACTCTCAGGCGGTGGCCGAGGTCGGGGAGCTGCTGCTCTACCCGGAAGACACCGCCGGCGGCATCATGCAGGCCGAGGTACTGGCGCTCAACGAAAACACTACCGTAGCCCGGGCCACGGACGAAATCCGCGCTCAGGCGGAAGGACTCGGCGAGCTGCATAATGTATATATCACCGACGATGAAGACAAATTGAAGGGTGTGGCGCCGCTCCGCTCCCTGATACTGGCAGGCCCGGATACAAAGCTCAAAGACATAATGAAATCCAACATAGTCAGCACCGAAGTGTACGCCGACCAGGAGGAGGTGGCGGACCTTTTCCGCCATTACGACCTGGTCAGCCTACCCGTGGTGGACGAAAACGGAGTCCTCATGGGCCGGGTAACCGTCGACGACGTCATGGACGTAATGGAAGAGGAGGCGGACGAGGATTTCCTGAAAATGGCCGGAAGTGTAGAGGAGGAGATGTTCTCCAGCTTCGGGAAAAGCCTGGTGGCGAGGTTCCCGTGGCTCCTGGCCACCTGGTTCGGCGGCTTGTTGACTGCACTTATTTTGACCAAATTCGAGGCGACCTTCGACGAGTTTCTCATTTTCATCCCCTTCCTGCCGCTCATACTGGCCATGGGCGGAAACGTGGGCGCTCAGTCGGCCACCATAGTGGTGCGCGGCCTTGCAACCGGGAGGCTGGACGACAGGTTGATGTGGAAGGTGGTGGGTAAGGAGATGCTTCTGGGGCTGGCCATGGGCGCCATTTATGGTTTATTGCTGGGAGCTTACGCGCTCTATCGGGGCCAGGGGCCGCATGTGGTGGCACTGATTATAGGTGTAAGTCTTACCATTGAGCTGGGTCTGGCGGCTACCAGCGGAGTTCTGTTGCCGATTGTTTTCCATCGCCTCAAAACCGACCCGGCGCTGGCGACCGCCCCATTCATCACAACGTTCATGGATATAATAGGAGCCAGCCTATACTTCACGCTGGCTCTGGTGGTGCTTACCGGGTGGTGATTAATTTGCGCCGGGGTAAGGCCGAAGGGATTATAATTAACATCCGCCCCAGCGGGGAGGCCGACCTGGTGCTGCGGATATTCACCCCCGGCCAGGGGCCGGTGAGGGCGGTGGCCCGGAAAGCGCTCCGCAGCACCCGCCGGTTCGGAGGGCGCATACTCCTATTTAACCACCTACTTTTCGATTACTCCCGCCGGAGTGACGACTACCTCTATTTCATCGAAGATACGCAACTTGCCGAGACCTTTCCCGGAATATTCTCCGACCCGGTGAACTTCGGTAAAACCGCGCTTTTCTCGGAACTGGCGCTGGCGGCATGGGGGGAAGGCGAGCCGGGGGAAAGGCCTTACCGGTTTCTGCTCGAATTCCTGCGCCGGGCCGAAGAGGGCGCCGAAAGCCCCGACCGGTACGTGCTGGACGCCTTCGAGCTGCTGGGAATACTCGGACACCGGCCCGTGCTCGACGTATGCGCATCGTGCGGCGGAAAGCTCGGCCCATCGCGATGGTACAGCGTCAACGAGGGCGGCACGGTATGCGCCGGTTGCGCCGAAGCCGAAAGGTTCCGGCTGGCGGACAGGGGCACGCCGCCGGTCAAAGTGAGCGTCCCGGTTATAAAAACGCTGTCGGAGGGGTTTAAAACACCTGAGAAAAACCTTAATAGGGTGAAATTCAGCAAAAAATCCCGCGCCGAAGCCGAAAATCTGTGGAAAAATCACGTCCGGGCACTCCTCGGCCGCACCCCCAAAAGCATGCGCTACCTGGACGAAATGGCGGGGTGAGCCGACACGAGTGATACGAATTCGGACTTGTGGAGGCCATTGCACAACGGAAAATCGTAACGCCACCGTCCCGGCGGCGTCTTATAAGTTGTTGATTTTAAACAACCTTCTTTTGCTGGCGAGCCTGACGACCTGTAAGAGACGCTGGCGTTCCCCCAAAGTGCAATTCTGCAACAGTATCAGGCTCAACATCTACTTGTTTACACCTCTTTTTAATTATAAGATAGCTAGTGGGAGGCGTTCGTGCCTCCTCGAAAGGAGGTCAAAAATGACCAAACTTTTGAGGAAGGCGCGTCCCCAAGCTTATTGCTATATAGGATAACATCGGGCTAAACATCCTGTTCAATTAAAGTCTGATGCCCTATAAGTAGATCTTGGGGGATAATAAAATAAAGCAGGTGTCCGTTCCGCCTACAGGATGGAGTGGAAACGATAAACATCTGCCGCGCCTCCCCTTTAAATGCTGGCGAGTGGCCCATCCATCGCCAGGTGGATGGTGAACGGGTTTGATATGATTCGGCTCGCCTGATTCCGAAGAATAAAACCGCCCTCCACGCTCCTTTTGCACGAGTTGACAAGGGCCGGTTTGTTGATTAGAATTGATGCATTCCGGCGTCGGCGTATTACCGGCGGCTAAGATTCATCGGCCTCCAGCCGCGAATCCGGACGCAGGCTGATTTATCTAAATACCCGGAACGCAAGCGAAAATCAGCCCGAGGCCAATCGGCCCGGGTTTTGGTAGCGACAGTTGACTAGGCCCGTCGCGGCATTTCAGAATAAGCGCCTCCGACACGTTTGAAATGAAGAAATCCGTCCAGTAGAACCGGCAAGGCAAAGTCACAAGCCCCTGAAATTCGCCGCAAGCGGTCGGGCCGCTCGAAAAAAAACCAAAAACGCCCCGGTTTCAGGCACTTACGCTGCTTTGCTCAATCGGCGCCGACGGATACGGGATGAATCCCCGCCTGCTGAAACCACGGGGCGGGAAATCCATAAGAGGTGGCATGATATGATAACTGCAGAGCGAAAACCGTTCGAGGAAATACTCGAGCTTATAGGCGACCGGCGTAAAATCATGCTTGCCGGATGCGGCACATGCGTTACAGTATGCGGCGCCGGCGGCGAGCGGGAGGTGGACGTGCTGGCCTCGCAGCTAAAAACGCACTTCAAAAAGAAGGGCGAGGACATCGAAATAAGGCGGATTTCCCCGAAGCGCCAGTGCGACATCGAGTTCATCGAGGACATGCGCGAGTACACCGAAGGCGCCGATTGCATCCTCAGCATGGCGTGCGGCGCGGGCATCCAGTTGGCCGCTGAAGTCTATAAGGACGTACCCGTGCTCCCCGCCGTCAACACCAGATTTATCGGGGCCGCCGAAGAAGCCGGAACATGGATAGAGCGCTGCCACGGTTGCGGCGATTGCGTGCTGGGGCTGACCGGCGGCATATGCCCTATCGCCCGATGCGCCAAGAGCCTGTTGAACGGGCCGTGCGGCGGAAGCCAGAACGGGTACTGCGAAATAAACCCCGACGTCCCCTGCGCGTGGCACCTGATAGTCGAGCGGTTGACCGAAAGGGGGATGCTGGATATTCTGCAAAAGGTTCAACCCGCCCGGAACTGGTGGAAAGACCGCTCCAGCGGGCCTCGTAAAATAGTCCGGGAGGACATGCGAAGATGAGCAAGCTCAAAAAAGTTCTCGAATCAGGACAGTTTGCCGTAACCGCCGAATGCGGCCCCCCCAAGGGCTCGGACACTTCCGAGTTTCTTCACCACGCCAAAGGCATGAACGATTATTGCGAGGGGATTAACATAACCGACTGCCCCAGCGCCAACGTCAGGATGAGCAGCCTGGGATGCGCCATCCAGCTGATGCAGAACGGTCTCGAGCCGGTGCTTCAGATGACCTGCCGTGACCGCAACCGGGTGGCGCTACAGTGCGACCTGCTGACCGCCGCGTCGTTCAAAATACCCAACGTGCTGCTCATATCGGGCGACCATACATGCCTGGCGGAAACACAGGGAGCCAAGGCGGTCTTCGACCTGGACAGCATGAACCTGTTGCAGGTCGGGCGCCGGATGCGCGAGGAGAAGAAGCTGCTGGGCGACGAAAAGGAGTTTTCCGGCGACTTCGACATGTTCCTCGGCGCCGTGGCCAATCCGTTTGCCGACCCCTTCGAGTTCCGGCCCGTCAGGCTGGCAAAGAAGATTAACGCCGGCGCCCGGTTCATTCAGACCCAGTGCATTTACGACATGGAGCGTTTCCGGGATTATATGAAGAAGGTCGTGGATATGGGCCTGCACGAGAAGGTGTACATCCTTGCGGGAATTACCCCCCTGCGCTCCTTCGGCATGGCCAAGTTCATGGCGAACAACGTGGCGGGCATCAGCATTCCGGAAGACATCCTCCAACGGCTTAAGGACGCGGGCAAGGAAAACGCCGCAAAAGAAGGCTACAATCTGGCCATCGAGCAGATACAACAGATGAAGGAAATCGAGGGCATCAAGGGCGTGCACGTAATGGCCATCGGCCAGGAGGACAAGGCGCCGGACATCGTAAAGGACGCAGGTCTCGCCCCGAGACCGAGCGTGTAACCGGAGCCGGTAGGGATGAGTCCCCGGCATATTCGGATATTAATTCAGCCGGTTTTTTAAAAAGATTCCGGCTTACGGATAAAGGGAGAGCGATAGCCATGGAAGAATGCAGAATGCTCAGCGCCGATGAATGCGCGGAGTTGGAAAGTTACAAGGATTTACTCAAGCTTGAATGGCCCCCCTGCCGTGCCGCCTGTCCGGTTCATGCGGACATCAGGAGCTACTTGGAAGCCATAGCGGGAGGGCGCTACGCCGAAGCGCTCGCCACCGTCCGCGAAGTGCTCCCGTTCGCCGGGGTTTGCGGCCGGGTATGCCATCATCCGTGCGAGCGCGAGTGCCGCCGCAACGACGTGGACGCCGCGCCGCATATCCGCACCCTCAAGCGATTCGTCGCCGAGTACGACTATCCCGAGCCGCCGAAAATCGAGCCTCCCGTCCAGGACAAGGAAAAGGTGGCGGTCATCGGGGCCGGCCCGAGCGGGCTTACAGCGGCGCTGGACCTTGTGAAACTCGGGTACAAACCCACGGTCTTTGAAAAGCATCCGGTAGCGGGAGGTATGCTGGCCACCGCCATACCCCCGTACCGGCTTCCCCGGGAAGTTATACAGAAGGACGTGGATTTCATCCTGGCCCACGGAATCGAGCTGAAAACGGAAGTAGAGGTGGGCAAGGACGTCACCATCGACAAGCTTCGGGAAGAAGGATATAAGACAATCATTGTCGCAGTGGGACTGTCGCAAAGCGTAAGCCTGCCGCTGCCGGGCGCCGATTCCGAAGGCGTGCTTCTGACCGTGCCGTTTCTGAAGGAAGTGGCCCTGGGAGGAACGCCGAAAGTCGGCAAGGACGTGGTGGTTATCGGCGGCGGCAACGTGGCCGTGGACGTGGCCCGATGCGCGGTCAGGCTGGGCGCGGACCGCGTCAGAATGGTTTGCCTGGAAAACGAGGAGGAGCAGCCCGCCTGGCCGTGGGAAATCGAAGAGGGAGCCGAAGAGGACATCGAAACAATACACAGGCGCGGCCCGAAAGCAATCCTCGAGGACGGCGGCAAGGTAAAGGGCATCGAGTTCAAAAAGGTTACCCGGGTGTTCGACGAAAACGGCCGGTTCAGCCCCGAGTACGATGAGTCGGATGTAATTACACTGGATTGCGATACCGTCATATTCTCCATTGGACAGCGCAGCGATAACGACTTCGCGCAGGATTCGGACGTCGAATTTACCGACCGGGGCAGGCTGGTTTTCAATAACGAGACGGCTCAGACTTCCGCCGACGATATTTTCGCTGCCGGCGAAGTGGTCACCGGCCCCGGAGCGGCGGTGCAGGCGGTTGCAAACGGCCACCGGGTGGCCAAGGCCGTTGACCGGTACCTGCAAGGCAAGCCGATAGCTCTCGACGAAGAAGAGCCGCCCACGATAGGTAAGCTAGAGCAGCATGTTATAGATGAATTGCCGAAGGCCGAAAGGGCGAAAATGCCAATGGCCCCGCCGAAGGAGAGGAAGAAGAACTGGAACGAGGTGGAACTGGGGCTTTCGGAAGAGACCGCGCTTTACGAAGCCCGCCGTTGCATGAACTGCGGCGCGGGGCCTGTGGTTATTTACACCAAGTGCGCTTCGTGCCAGAACTGCCGGCATGTCTGCCCGTTCGAGATACCGGTGGTTACCGACATCGCCCGGATGTACTCCTACCTCTGCCAGGGCTGCGGCATTTGCGCCACCGAGTGCCCGGCCAACGCTATCATAATGGCGGGGTTCGAGCCGAGGGAGATAAAAAACCGCACCGACCAGGCGCTGGCGGCACTGGAAGGCGGCGAGCCTAAGCTGGTGGTGTTCGCATCACGGCACAGGGCTCCGGCCGAGCTTTGCAGGGGCGAGCATCCCGAGTGCCCCATGGGTGCGCAGGAAATCTATATGCCCAGCCTGAGCATGCTGGATTTGACCGACATACTCTACGCCTTCGAGCAGGGCGCCGACGGGGTGCTGGTGCTCTCCTGCGGAAAAGGCGCCGACCGCTATCCCGGCGTGGAGGAGCGTGTTCAGAAGCGGATTGACCGGGCGGCGAACCTGATAGAGGAATCCGGTCTGGACAGGGAAAGGCTGAGGCTCATCGAAGGCGTCGCCGGTAACCTCGAAGAAACCGACAAGGCCATATCGGAGATGCTGGATAAAATCAAGGAGCTATCCGGCTGAAGCTGTAATAATTTAGCTTTAAGAATTATACTCGAAAAGCGGCGTTTGAAAGCGCCGCTTTTTTATGGCAAACCAAATGTTCCTATTCCTTTAATGGGGATTTCCACTACTTATTCACACGGCCGGAGTACGCATATATTTCGTCGCTATAAGGCATAAGCCTGGCTCATAGTATAACAATTGAAATAAAGGCGCAAGACACCGTAACGCAACTCAGGGAATTACGCGACCGATTCCACTTGCCATGGACAGCTGATGCAATAAATCTGTCTTTTTACTTTAATCGAGATGAAGAAGCGAAACGCTATTCGCCGCTTATATCCACCTCGGGCACCAGCAGCGACGGCGCTCCGACGCTGCCCAGCCACCTGAAATCTTCACCTGCCGCTTGCACCCCACCCAGCAAATCGATGATGTTACCGGCGATTGTGACGCCCTGTACCGGTTGGATAAGCTCACCGTTTTCGTACCACCACCCGTTTGCCCCGACACTGAAATCGCCCGTCACCGGATTGGCTGTATGTACCCCCATCAACTCGGTCGCCACCAGCCCGCTGCCCATTGTTTTCACCAAATCTTCGAGTTTTCCCTTTCCGGGCCTGATTATCAGGTTGGAAATGCCCGGCCTGGGAGAAGCTGTGTATCCGCCCCGTGCGGCGCTTCCGGTGGATTGAGTTCCGGCTTTCCTGGCCCACTTCAAATCATACAGAAACCCCTTCAGAACTCCTTCCTCAACCAGCGCGGTTGTACGGCGCGGTGTTCCTTCGCCGTCGAACGGGAATGTAGCCGGGCCCTCCCGGGCCAGCCCGTCATCCACGATTGTAAGCAGGGGGCTGAAGATTTTTTCGCCCTCTTTACCCGCCAGCATGCTCTTTTCTTTGCAGGCCATTTCTCCACTGAAGGAATCGCTCAACACTTCAAGCACTTCGCAAGCCGCTGTATTGCGCAAAATCACCGGGGCCTTCCGGGTTTTAATCACGGCTGCGCCCAGCAGCATCACCGCGTCGGAAGCCGCGCGGCGCCCTGTATCTTCATAATTCAAATCCCTGTAGGTGGGAGATTGCTCGACAGCCCAGCCGCTCTGACTTTCATCACTCTCTTTCGCAACGGCCATCACCGAGGCCGAGCAGAAGTTGGACCTCGCGCGGCGGTCAAGTCCCGCGTGATTCACGATTCTGACCGTGCGGGAGCTTTCGGAGTATGTGGCGCTGCGGACCTTGTCGATACGCTTATCAAAATCCCGCGCGGCGGCTTCTACCGTAATGGAGCGGTTTATTTTTTCGGATTGCTCCGCTTCCCCGAAATCTTTGTCCCACAATTCCAGCGCGGGCGGATTCCCATCGAGAGTCGCGAAGTCCCCCTCGGGGTCGGGGTCCGAGGCTTTAGCTCCCGCCACAGCGGCTACGGCGGCTCTTTCAAGCGCTTCCGTTTCGAGTCGAGCGGTGTAGCTGAAACCTGTACGCCCTTCGGACCTGACCCGTAACGCTATCCCGCGAGACAAACTCTTCTCAAGGTTCTCCAGCTCGCCTTCCTTCGACTCGGCGCTGAAAAGTCCGCTTCGCAGGTAATATATCTCCCAGCCGTCGGCTCCTGCATCTTTGCACGCTTGAACCCCGGTTTCAATTATTCCGTCTTCGTCCAAATCCAAACTCCTTTGTTACCCAAAAAAAACACAACAATCGGCGAAAAAAGTTTATACAAATATGGCTCAGTTTTTCTTTTTTCTCCTGGTGAACTTGTTTTTGCCCCGTACAAACATCACCGCCTGCTCGTCGCATTCGGGGAATTTCATGCAGCTGAGGCAATCGGCCCACACTTTCATCGGGAGGGTATTCTTGTCCACATCCCGGAATCCGAGCCTCTTGAAAAACTCGGGCCGGTAAGTGAGGGCGAACAACTTCTTTATTCCCAGCTCCTTAGCCTCTTCCATAGCCAGGCCGACCAGTTCCTCACCCATGCCGTTGCTCCTGTGCTTCGGCTCCACGTAGAGATTGCGTATTTCCCCCAGGTCTTCCCAGCAGATGTGCAGGCTGGATACGGCGCGGATGGGGCCGCTTTTCTTCTCCCTGTATATCCAGTAATCGCGTATGAACTGATACAGGTCGTGCATCGGCCTTGGCAGGATTTCTCCGGACTCTGCCGCTTGCTGCAGGAACATGTGCAACTGTTTTGCATCGGCCATGGTGGCTTTTTTTATCATTCTCGACTCCGAGCGCTTTCTATCATTTCCCGCGCGAGATTCCGGGTGGCGTCGGTGACTTCCACGCCTCCGAGCATTCGCGCAAGCTCCTCGACGCTTTCGCTCCCTTCGAGTTTTCTTACGCGAGTGACGGTGCGCTTATTTTTCTCTTGCTTGGCGACCCAGTAATGACTTTGAGCGAAAGCGGCTATTTGCGCAAGATGGGTTACGCACAACACCTGGGCGTTTCGGGCCAGGGAGTTGAGCTTCCGGCCCACCACTTCCGCGGCGGCGCCGCCTATTCCCGAGTCCACTTCATCGAACACCAGGGTGGGCACGTCGGCTGCTTCGGCGAGTATGGTTTTAAGCGCCAACATAATCCGGCTCAGCTCACCCCCGGAGGCAATTTTGACCAGTGGCTTGGGTTCCTCGCCGGGATTAGGAGATATGAAAAACTCGGCGGTTTCAGCGCCCTCCGGCCCGAGGCCGTCGGCTTCTTCGGAAGATACGAAGTTCACTCTGAAGGTGGTATTTTTCATTTTCAGCTCCGCCAACTCCTTCTGAACCTGCTTCTTTATCTTTTGCGCCGCTTTTTTCCTTCCCTCCGTAAGCTTTTCGGCAATGCCGCGGGCCCGCTCCTTTTCTTCGGCCAGCCTCGCTTTAAGCGTTTCCGTTGATTGCTCGCCTTCTTCGAGTCCCGAAATTTCAGATGCGCTTTTGTCGCGAAATTCGAGCACCGCCTCCAGCGAACCGCCGTATTTTTTGCAGAGCCTGCCCAGAAACTCCAGCCTGTCTTCCACCTCTTCCAACCTTTGCGGGTCTTCCTCGATGCCCGCTGCGTATTCCCTGGCGCCGGTGGCGGCGTCTTCGAGGGAATACCGGCTGGAGCGGACGGTTTCCGCTATTTCCGACAAGCGCGGGTCGAGTTGCGCCGCTTCCTCGAGTGCCTGCGCCACCGCTGATATTCTGTCCACCACGGCGTCTTCCGCGCCGTATAACGTCTCGTAAGCCTGCCCGGCGGCCTCGAGCAATTTCCGGGAGTTGCGAAGCACGTCGCGTTCCTGCTTGAGTGACTCCATTTCGTCGGGTTGTATATTGGCGGAGTTGATTTCGTTGACCACAAACTTCAGATAATCCAGCCGTGCGACCCTTTCGGCTTCGTTGCGACCGGCGTCCTCGATGCGCTTTTCGATATCCTTTATCGAGCGCCACGCGCTGCGGTATTCCCCGTAAACCTCCTCCAACCCGGCGTAACTGTCCAGCATTTTCAGGTGGGATTCGGGCTTCAGGAGCGAATGATGCTCATGCTGGCCGTAAATATCCACCAGCCCTGCGGTTATTTCGGAGAGCTTGCTTACCGGAACCATTTTGCCGTTTAAGTCCGCGCGGTTGGGGCCTTTGGTGGTAACGGTGCGGGAAACAATCAGCTCGCCGTCGGTTTCGACGCCCGCTTCTTCAAGGTTTTTCCTGACAGAGTCCCTGCTGCCGACATCGAATAACGCTTCTATGCGGGCTTCGTTAGCGCCGGTGCGAACGTACTCGGTGTAAGCCCTGCCTCCGAGTACCAGTCCCAGCGCGTCGATGATAATGCTCTTGCCGGCGCCGGTTTCGCCGCTGAGCACGCCCATGCCCGGCTCGAACTCTATTTCCAGCGAGTCGATGATTGCGAAATCTTTTATCCGGAGGGTGCGCAGCATTACAGGTAAGATAGCGCGATGTGTTTAAGCTTCAATCAGGGTCTTTATCTTCTTCATCTTCGTCCGTGCAGATACCGCACGATTGGCAGGTAGTGTCGGTGGAGTTTCGCCATTCGCGCATGCGGCGCTCGATTTCTTCCTCGGTAAGCGGCTCTCCCCGCCTTTCGCTGGGATTTTCCCTGGTCTGAGGTTCCTCATCCGAAGGGCGCTGACCGGCTTCTTGAGCCGCTTTCTTGTGCCGGTCGCGCTCCTGCTTGATTCGTTCGAGCTTTTTTTGTACCTCTTCCTCGTCCAATGTCCAAGCCTTTACTTGAAAGGTTAAAAGACGGCGCCCGGTTTTAAAAGCCTGTGGGTGAAATAAAAAGCCCGGCAAAATCGCCGGGCCATGTGTTTGAGTTAAATTTGAAGTAAAATTACTTATTCCGGCAGGTCATGCAGACCTTGAGTTCCTTGAGAGGGGTTTTGTACTTCTTGGACAGGTATTCGAGCTGGTATCGGGGCGCGGTGTATTCACCGCAAACGGGGCATTTTTCCATCGGGAACTTGTTGCCCCAAATCTCCCTGACTCCGCCTTTTTCCTTCATTTGGATGGAGCCGGTGGGGCAGGACCAGTAACATGCGCCGCAACCTATGCACATGGCGGGCGGCTCCCCGAACGGCGTCCCCATCTCGCGATGCATGCCGCGACCGCTGAAGGTGAGAGCGTGCACACCGACAACTTCGTCGCACACCCTGACGCAGACGCCGCAGAGTATGCACTTTTCGTGGCCCTCGTCCACCGGGAAGCGCGGTTTTTCCAGGCCCATATCCAGCGCCATCTTCTCGATAATTTCGCTTTCGGAATTTCGCGCCCAGTGCAGCTCGATAACCCCCCGGCGCAGCCGCTTAATCTTTTCACTGTTGGTGATAAATTCCGTGCCCTCGTCCGCCACCTGGTAGTTGCAGCTGGTGACGATTTTGGTGCGGTTGCCTTTCTTTGCCTCCACCAGGCACAGCCTGCATGCGCCATAGGGCGTTATGTCGTCCATGTAGCAAAGGTGAGGGATGTCGATGCCCCGATTTAAGAGCTCCGGCAGTAGATACCGCCCGCGAGGCACGCTGACTTCTTCGCCGTCTATCTTGATTTTCACTACGTTAGCCATAACAAAAAACCCCTCGGTAGATTACTTAATGTTTACAGCGTCGTATTTGCAGACCTCATAGCAGACGCCGCAGCGAATGCATTTATCGGGATTGATTTCATGTACTTCCTTCTTTTTGCCCCTGATGGCGTTGGAAGGACAGTTGAGGTAGCAGACATGACATCCGGTGCATTTGCGTTTGTCTATTTTGAAAGTGATTAACCCCTTGCAAACCTTGGCCGGGCATTTCTTTTTAAATATATGAGCATCATATTCGTCGCGGAAGTACTTCAACGTAGTCAAAACCGGGTTGGGCGCCGTACCCGCCAGGGCGCATTCGCTGGCTCCGCCTATAACTTCGCATAAGTCCTCGATAAGCTCGATGTCTTCCTTTTTACCTCCACCGTTGGTTATTCGCTCGAATACCTCGCCCAACCTGCGGAGTCCGTCACGGCAGGTGGTGCATTTGCCGCAGCTTTCTTCGGCCAGGAAGTTGGTGTAATACCTGGCCACGTCCACCATGCAGGTGTCTTCGTCCATGACAATCATACCGCCGGAGCCCATCATGGAGCCGGCTTCGTCCAAGCTTTCGAAATCCACGGGCAGGTCGAGGTGCTGCTCGGCCAGCACTCCGCCGGAGGGGCCGCCGGTCTGAACGCCTTTGAACTTCTTCCCGTTCCGAATGCCGCCGCCGATGTCGTATATAATCTCCTTGAGGGTGATACCCATCGGCACTTCCACCAGTCCGGTGTTGTTGATTTTTCCCACCAGGCTGAACACCTTGGTGCCCTTGCTGTTATCTGTGCCGATTTTTGAGTACCAGCCGGAGCCGTTTCTTATAATCAGGGGGACGTTGGCCCATGTTTCGACGTTGTTGAGGTTGGAGGGTTTCCCATGCAGGCCGCTTTCCACGGTATGGATGTTTTTGGCCCGAGGTTCTCCGACTTTTCCTTCCAAACTCGCCATCAGGGCGGTACTTTCGCCGCAAACGAAAGCTCCTCCGCCCCGGCGTATTTCAATACCGAAATCCAGGCCGGAGCCGAGGATGTTTTTGCCGAGAAGTCCCGCTTTGCGGGCATCGTCCAGCGCCTTCGACAGGTTGCGCACCGCCAGCGGGTATTCGTTGCGGACGTAAACGTATCCGACGGGGTTGCCGCCGATGGCCCATGCTCCGATAACCATGCCCTCGATGACGCTGTGGGGATTGCCTTCCAGTATGGAACGATCCATGTAAGCGCCGGGGTCGCCTTCATCGCCGTTGCATATGATGTAATGGACGTCGCCGTGCGCTTCCCGGCAAGTGGCCCATTTCCGGCCGGTGGGGAATCCGCCGCCGCCGCGCCCTCTTAGCCCCGACTTTTTCACCTCATCTATGATTTTGTCGGAGTCCATCTCGAACAGCGCTTTGGACAGGGCCGTATATCCGCCGATGGCCAGGTAATCGTCCAGGCTTGTGGGGTCGATATGGCCGTTCTGGGCCAGCAGGAGGCGGTTCTGCTTCTGGTAGAACGGCACGTCCTCCTCGGTGAGCTTGCTTTCACCGGTGCCGATGTCCTTGTAAAGGAGCCGGTCTACAACTTCGCCGTTCTTGAGCGTCTGGTCCACTATTTCGGGGGCGTCTGAGGGCTTCAGGCCCACGTAGAAAATTCCCCGGGGATGGATGCTCATCAATGGCCCCTGCTCGCACAATCCGCGGCAGCCGGTATTGCGTATTTCCACCTTTTTGGACAGACCCTTCTTCTTAAGCTCCTTAATCAGAGCATTCCGCACTTCACCCGCGCCGGTGGATTCGCAACTGGTGCTCGAGCAGAAACCGACCCAGAGCTTATTTGGATCGCGCTTTTCGAGTACCTTTTGCCTTTGATTTTCCAGATCTTGAGGACTTTTTAGCTTCATTTTTCCTGGTTCCCCCGGACTCTTTCTTTTTGTACCTGTTTATAATGCTGCGAGCGCTTCTTGCGGTGAGCTTTCCGTGATTGGCGCCGTCGATGGTCATCACCGGCCCCAGCGCGCAAGCTCCCAGGCAGTTGACCGTGTCCAGGCTGAAGAGCTTGTCGGAGCTGGTGCTGCCGGGTTCGGTTTTGAGTTCGCGGGACAGCTCGTCCACGATACGCTGTGCGCCCCTCACGTGACAGGCGGTACCGGTACATACCACGCATTCGTGCTTGCCGCGAGGTTCGAGGTAAAAAGCGCGGAAGAAGGTGGAAACCCGGTACATCCGGTTCATCGGGATGTCCAGACTTTTGCAGACTTCCTGCAGCGCCTCGCGCGGCAGGTACCGATATTTGGCCTGGATGTCCTGTAGTATGCCTATCAGGTCGCCCGGGTCTTTCTTGTGCGCTCGAACAATCTTTTTGACGTTATCGCTGACGCTCCGGGAGGCCTGACTCTGAGCGGTAGCCATCAGCAACCCTCCTTTTCACGGCGAAGCAATTCCCTGTAATCGGCCCGTATGCGCTTCTCGATTTTCTTAATTTCCTTTTCCGGAAGGTGAGCGAACCTGCGTTGCGGCTTATAGTAATCGGCAAGCGGCTTGAGCTTCTTCGGCTTTTCCGTCACGGCGAGCTTGCCGTACTCGATTTCGTAGAGCGGGAAAACTCCCGTCTCCACGGCCAGCCGGGAAATTTGTATCGTCTGGCTCGGGTCCAGCCTCCATCCGGTGGGGCAGGGGCTGAAGACATGCACGTAAGCGGGCCCTTCGACTTCCTTGGCCTTGCGTATTTTTTCCACCATGTCGAAGTAATAAGCTATGGTGGCGGTGGCCACGTAGGGTATACCGTGAGCCGCGGCGATGGCGGGCATGTTTTTCTTCCAGGTATCCTGCCCGATGCTTTTTATGCCGGACGGGCTGGTGGTCGTGGTGCCTCCGTAGGGTGTGGAGCTGGACCTCTGAACGCCGGTGTTCATGTAAGCTTCGTTGTCCATGCATACATACACGAAGTCGTGCCAGCGCTCCAGAGCTCCCGACAGGGCCTGCAATCCTATGTCCGCGGTTCCCCCGTCCCCGGCCAGTGCCAGTATGGTGACGCGCTCGGACTCCGGGTATCGATTTTTCCGCTGCAACACCTTGATGCCCGATTCCATTCCTGCGGCCACGCTTGCCGCGGTTTCGAATGCCACGTGCATCCATGGCACCTCCCAACTGGTCTGGGGGTAGGTGCTGGAAAAGATTTCCACGCAGCCGGTGGCGTTGCTCACGATGGTGCGCGGCCCAAGGGCTTTCATCAGAAGCCTCAGGGCCACGGTGTGCCCGCATCCGGTGCATGCGCGGTGGCCCGGTGCGAAGTATTCCGCCTCGGGCAGCATTCTGGCTGCATAAACGTTCATGTTCATGTTCTTCATGGTCTATTCCCTCAATCCGATGATTTCGTAGCGTGCAGGTTGTTCCGTTGCCGCCATTTCTTCGGCCCGGCTGGTCAGTTGCCGGAAGTCGTTGACCCTGACGTCACGCCCGGCAAGACCCAGCACGAAGTTGGCTATGTACGGAGCGTCGGGATAACCGTAAAAGACATCTTTTATTTCCCCGCAAAGCGGCCCGGCCGGAGCGCCGTAAGCTATGGCCCTGTCGCACACGGCCACTACGCTGGCGCCGGAAAGCTCGCGCCTCAAATCTTCTTCCGGAAATGGCCGGAACAGCCTGAGATAGGCCAGCCCCACCTTGCGGCCTTCGTTGCGCATGGCATCAACGGCCTGGCGGGCGTTGCCGGCGAGGCTGCCCATAATAACGATGACAAGCTCGGCGTCATCGGTTTTGTAAGTCTCGACGGCTTTGTAATGTCTTCCGAACCTTTTCCCGAACTCTTCCCACGCCTCGTCAATAATGGGGCGGGAGTTTACCAGCGCCTCTTCCTGGGCCTTCTTGGCTTCGGTGTACATGCCGGGAGTGCTGGCGGGGCCCATGGTGACCGGCTTGCGGGGATTCAACCGAATCATCGGCTCGAACGGCGGCAGATAATCCCCCAGCTCCTCGGCTTCTATAATTTCCACCGGCTCGATGACGTGGGTGAGGAAGAACCCGTCCAGATTGACCATAACGGGGAGCAACACGTCCTTGTTTTCGGCCACCCGGTAGGCCATGAAGATGTGGTCGTGAGTAGACTGGCCGTCCTCGACGAAGTACATTATCCATCCGGTGTCGCGGTTGGCCATTATATCGGTGTGGTCACCCCATATGCTAAGGGGGGCCGCCAGTGAGCGGTTGGCCACCGCCATTACGACGGGAAGGCGCAGGCCGCTGGTGGCGTGGACGATTTCGCTCATAAGCTGCAGCCCCTGGCTGGCGGTGGAGGTGAAAGTCCGTGCGCCTACTGCGGCGGCGCCGGTGCAGGCGGCCATTGCCGAATGCTCGCTCTCCACCCTTATGAACTCGGCGTCCAGGTCGCCGTCGGCGACCATCTGGCTGAGCTCTTCCACTATGTGGGTCTGAGGCGTTATGGGGTAGGCGCTTACCACGTCCACGTTGCAGGCCTTAACCGCCTCACTGACCATAAGGCTGACTTCTATACCGACGCGCTTACCCATCACTCGCTAACCTCCTCCATGGTGATGGCCCCGGTCGGGCACTCGCGGGCGCAGATGCCGCACCCCTTGCAGTAAAAGGTGTTGACGTCGTAGGCGCCGGTGCGCCGGTCCCTGAACCTGGCCATATCCGGGCAAACCACCCAGCACACGCCGCATCGGGCGCATTTTTCCGCCACGGTCACCGGAATCATACTCTTCCAGTCTCCCGTTTCGTACCGGCGGGTGCTGCCCGGCTCGTCTATGATGCATGCGATATTAAGCTCTTTCCAACCGGGTTTATCACTCAGTGCCACGGCTTATGCTCCCTCCGTAATTTTGGTCGCCTTGTAGGCGGCGTTCATTGCGTCGATGTTGCGGGCGGCGATTTTTCCGAAACGATTTTCCAGCGGGCCCACCAGGTCGCTTGGGTCCATCACACCGGTTGTTTTAAGCAATGCTCCCAGCATGGTGGTGTTTGTAATGGGCCTGCCGATTTTCTCGCGGGCTATTTTGGTGGCGTCCACCACGGCAATTTTTATGCCGCCGTTTATGTCCAACTGTTTTTTAATTTGATTGGGGGATTTGTTGGAGTTGACGATGATAGCCCCTCCGGCTTTCAACCCGGCGGCCACGGGTACCGAGCCCAGGAGGGAGGGGTCGAGAACAACCACCACGTCCGGCTCCAGGATTTCCTGCCTCATAAGGATTGGCTCGTCGTTGATGCGGGTGAAGGCCAGAACCGGCGCGCCGCGGCGTTCGGCGCCGAAAGCGGGCATCGCCTGGGCGAATCTGCCCTTTTCTATCGCCGCCACCGCCAGCATCTCCGCGCTGGTAACCGCGCCCTGACCACCTCTACCGTGGAAGCGAATTTCAATCATCTTAAACTCCTGCGGATGAATTACAAAATGTTGAGTATAACACGCTTTCCCGGGAATTCAAGGGGGGGCATGAAAAGCGCTGCCTGCCGGCAGCAGATACGGGCCACCCTCACCGTTGACGGACAGGGTGGCCGTTGTACGTCGGGGGTTGCGCAAGCACCAAGAAATTCTTTCCGGGACATTCAGCTCCCGTGAGCTTCGCTCACCCACACAACAAGTTGTGTGGGCTATCTTTAGGACCCGGACGGGCTATCCCGCCGAGGTGGGGCATCCTGCCTCCTTCGCCTCCGGTTGATGCTCGTGTGTGGGTTTGTTACTTTAAGTAACCATGAAGAAGGTGAGGAAAGCGGTTATTCCGGCCGCCGGGTGGGGGACGCGCACCCTGCCCGCGTCCAAGGCCATACCCAAGGAGATGATAACGGTCGTGGACCGCCCCAGCATTCAGTGGGTGGTGGAGGAGGCCGCCGAGGCTGGCATCGAGCAGTTGATACTGGTCACCGGCCGCGGCAAAGGCCCGGTCGAAGACCATTTCGACCTGCATTTCGAGCTGGACGCCATCCTGCGCAAGAAGGGCAAGGACGGGGTTGCCGACAAGCTCGAGGAGCTGGGCAGGATGGTGGAAGTAATCTCCGTGCGCCAGAAGCAGGCCCTCGGGCTGGGTCACGCCATCGGCGCCGCAAAGGGTGTGGTGGGGGATGAGCCGTTCGCGGTGATGTTGCCCGACGACCTTTTCGATTGCGACCCGCCGGGCATCAGGCAGCTTATGAACGCTTCCGGGGAGTTCGATGCGCCGTCGGTGGCGCTTTTGTACGTCCCGGACGACAAGGTGAACCTGTACGGCATGGTGCACTACGAAACCATCCGGGAGGGCATCTACAAGATATGGGACATGGTGGAAAAGCCGCCCATCGGCCAAAGCCCATCAAACTGGTCGATAGTGGGGCGTTACGTGTTTCCGCCGGAGATTTTCGACATCATCGAGGAAACTCCGCCGGGGGTGGGCGGGGAGATTCAGATAACAGACGCCATAAGCAAGCTGGCGGAGCAAAGGCTGGTGCTCGGAGTGTGTACCACCGGCACGCGGGTGGACGTGGGGAACTTCCCCGGCTACGTCGAGGCGTTTTTGCATTACGCAATGAAAAATCCCGAATATGCGCAAATAATCAGAAACTTTGTAAAGGAGAGGAAGGATGAGTTCTCTGGATAAAGCGGTTGTAGACCACATAGGCATCGCGGTAAAGGATTTGGACGAGGCCATTTCGCTTTGGAAGGACAAGATAGGCCTGCCGTACGACGGGGTGGAGGAAGTTCCGGGAGTCAAGGTGGCCTTCTTTCCGCTTGGTGAGTCGAGCATCGAGTTGGTGGCGGCCACCGAGCCGGAGGGCGGGGTGGCGAAGTTCGTCGAGAAGACCGGCGGCGGCGTGCACCACATCTGCCTGAAAGTGCCGGACATCAAGGCGGCGCTGGCCGAGTTGAAGGAGAAGGGCGCTCGCCTGATAGATGAAGAGCCCCGCGAGGGCGCTCACGGCAAGCTGGTGGCCTTCATTCATCCCAAAACCACCGGCGGCGTGCTGCTGGAGTTGTCGCAGGAGCAGTAATAACTATCGTGACCGGAAATAAGGAGGTACCTGAGATATGGCTCCGGAAATATTGGCGATTTGCGGAAGCCCCAGAAAGGGCGGTAACACCGAAACGCTGGCTAAGACCGCTTTGGAAGCTGCAGAAGCCGAAGGCGCCGGGACGAAATTCATCAGCTTGCGCGGCAAAAAGCTGAAGGGCTGCATCGCATGCTTCAAGTGCGCGGAAAAAAAGGATGAAAAATGCCACGGCACTCAGGATGACTTCGGCGAAATATACGAAGAGATTAAAAAGGCCGACGGGTTGATACTGGCCTCGCCGGTTTACTTCGCCGGGCCGTGCTCCGAAATCAAAGCCGTTATTGACCGGTCGGGGCTGGTAAGCAAGGTCAACGGAAATCTCCTGGCCGGTAAGGCCGGGGGGCCGATAGCCGCCGCCCGGCGGGCCGGCGCGGTTAATACTTACACCCAACTGGCTCTGTTTTATCCCATCAACGGCCTGATACTGGTCGGAAGTACCTATTGGAACGTCGGTTTCGGCATGGAACCCGGCGAATCCAAAGGGGATGATGAAGGCGTCGAGACAATGAAGAACTTCGGCGCCAACCTGGCGAAATTGCTGATAAAACTATCGTCGTGACGGGAATCCGGCGTGTGCCGGAGAAAGGGAACGGTGGCCCGCGATGAAAGGCTTTGACCGTATATTGGTGGGCATGGATTTTTCGCTGGCTTCCGAGCGGGCGATGAATACGGCCCAGTCCATGCTCTCTTCCAGCGGCATAATTTACTTCCTTCACGTCACCCCCGATATCGCCGGCGCATCGAAGGATTACCTGAAGGATTCCGGCGTCAAGGAGCTTCAGCAGAAAATGGCGAAAGAAGCCATGAACCGGCTGACTTCGCATGTCAAAAAGAGCCTGCCGAAGGGTATCAAGTATGAATGTGTAACCGCTGCGGGAGACCCCGCCACTGAGATAATCAAGGCTTCCCGGGCCAAGGGAGTCCAGATAGTCCTTCTCGGGATACACGGTGAAACCCGCTCCGATTTGTCCAAGCTCGGCAGCACCGTGGACAAGGTGGTTCGAGAAAGCCACTGCCCGGTGCTGGTGGTACCCACGGAAAGGGTCTGATGCTTTGGCAGAAACGAAGCGTCAGGGCCCGGTTCGGGCGCCTTTCGGTCGAAACCGTTCTCAGCTGGTTCATGAAGCTGAGCTTCGTGGCCATCATACCATACCTGATTATTGAGGGACACGATTACCTTGAGGCGGGCAAGGTCGAGCTGGCGCGGGACAGCTTTGTTTCGGCAGGCGGAGCCTTCCTGGCGCTGCTCATAAGCCTTGCGCCCAGTTACCTGTCCCGCAGCGCTCAGATAACCCTGCCGTGGGAAGTGGATTTCATAATAACCCTGGTGCTTTACCTTCACGTGGCCGTGGGCAGCGCCATGGGGTTCTATCACAAGGAGCTTATAATTCCCTACGATAAGTTCCTTCATTTTCTGAGCACGGCGATGATATCGTTGCTGGCCTTCATGTTCGTGTTCACACTTTACTACACGCGCAGGTTGAGGCTGAGTTTCCTTTTCATGGTGGTTTTCATCATCCTGACGGCGCTGGGACTGGGGGCATTCTGGGAAATCCTCGAATACGGCCTGGATAAAATCGCGGGCACCAAAGCTCAACTGGACCTCGACGACACCATGACCGACCTGATACTCGATTTCCTGGGCGGGGTGATAGTGGCCATAGGGGGCACAATCTATGCCCGCCGAGCCAAGCCGCGGCACCAGAGGCGTATCGCCATGCCGATGGCGCAACTGCTGGGGTATCTCCCCGTCGGGGGCTCAAGGGGCGGGGAAAGCGAATCCGGCGAATAGAGTGACAATCCCGAAAGAACAGAGGAAATTACATCACTATGGATAACCCCGGTTCAAAAAAGAGGCCGAATGTCTTCAGGCGTATTAAAGTTGCATATTACAAGCACATAAGCGACCGGCGCCGCTACCTTCGGAGACCGTTGAGGGTGAAAGTGACCGAAAAGGTAAGCGGACTGTTCGAGCATTTCAGCTCCACCAACATCTCCGCCGGGGGAATGTTCCTGAAGACCGAGCGGGCTCACCCGATTAATTCGTTGCTGGAGCTGGAGTTCAGCCTGCCCGGCCGGGAGGGTGTAATTTCGGCTTCGGCAAGGGTTGTCAGGACGGTGCCGCCGGGCAATCGGGGCGGCTACGACCCGGGCATGGGGGTCGAGTTTACCGACATCGGCGCTGAAGACGCGGAGTCAATCAGAGAATTCGTCAGGGAACCGGGAGTTTATTAGTGTTGTGTCCCGGAAACAGGTTAGATAATTGTTCAGCCCGACCCTTCGAGCCATACGGCCTGAGAAGGACAGTTGGCCGATTTCCTGAGGAGTTCCGATGAAATCGGAACGTCTCGAAGGGCGGCCAATTCCGCGTCCTTCGAGATGTCGTCCCTTCGGAACTCCTCCTCAGGAAAGCGGAATTGACTGGACAACCACCCATAGTTCAGTGCATTGAACCCAATTTATTTCCGGGACATAACACGAGTTATTCGTAGTCTTCCCTGCCGCTGAAGACGGCGGCCAATGTGGAAACCGCCCGGCGGATGTCGGGTGTGACCAGAACGCCCTTCTCCTCGAACTCGCGGCTCATGTTCAGTGATGCGTCGGGGTCGCCCAGCAGCCATGCCACCACCGGTTTTTTGTGCTCGTCCATAAGCCCCTGCAACTCGTCCAGGTTGACCGGTATTATTCTCACGTTGGCCGGTGGCGCGAAAATGTGCAGGATAACGGCGTCCACGTCCGGGTCGGTTAGTATGGCCCGGAAGGAGGTCATATATACTTTCTCGGGGCCGTGAATTTCCATGGCCGGATACAGGTCTCCCGGGTTTTCCGGGGGCATCCAGGTCGGGTATATCTCCTTGAGCTTTTCAACGGTTTCTTCCGAAAAATCCGCCAGTTGCATCCCCATGGGTTCGAGTATGTCGGAGGTTATTATCCCTGCGGCGCCGCTGAACGTAAGTATCGCTATTTTCGGTGATTTTTTGGGTTGCCTGCCGAATCGGGAGAGCAACCTTCCGGCGTCCAGCATTTCGTGAAAGCCGTGCACCCTTATAACGTTGGCCTGGCGGAGCGCGCCTTCCACGATTTGTGCGTTGCCGGCCATGCTGGCGGTATGGCTGACCGCCGCTTTCGCCCCCGACGCTGTGGCGCCGCCCTTGAGCACCACAATCGGCTTATCCGTGCTCTTTGCGGCTTTCAGGAACCTGGCCCCGTCGTTTATGGACTCGATGTACATGGTGATAACTTCGGTGTCGGGGTCGTCTATGAGATATTCCAGAACGTCCAGCTCGTCCACGTCGGCCTTGTTGCCGATGGAGCAGACTTTTCCCAGGCCGAACTGCGCGCGTCCCAGGGCGGCCATCAGGAACCCCGCCGACAGCATCCCCGACTGCACTATCAGTGACAGGCCGCCGGGGATAAGCTTTTCCTTCCACATGCCCGTAGCCATGAAGCTTATCACGTAATGGCGGTTGGCGTTGATAACGCCCATGCAGTTGGGACCCCACACCCGCATTCCGGCGGCGCGGGCGGTTTCGAGTATCTTATCCTGCAGGCGTCGGCCTTCTTCGCCGGTTTCCGAAAAGCCGGCGGACTCGATGATGACGCCTTTAACCCCTTTTCGAGCGCATTCTTCAACCGCCGCGGGCACGTGTACCGGCGGGATGAAAATTATCGCCAGGTCTATGTCCGCGGGGATTTCGCCTAATGACGTGTAGACCTTCTTGCCTTCAAAATCCCCGCCTTTCGGATTGACCGGATAGTAGCGGTCGTCGAAGCTGATAAGCAGGTTGCGGTGCAGGCTTCTTCCCGGTTTGCCGTGTTTGTCCGTGGCTCCTATAAGGGCAACCGTTTCGGGTTCGAAAAAAAATTTCATTGAATTTTGTATCCTCCGAAAAAAAACCGCCAAAGCGGAGGGCGGTTTAGTAAAATTTTTCCGAATGCTCCCTGAGATGGAGTTCGTTGAGTTATAGTCTGTTAATCGTGGAGGCGAAAGCTGCCGCGCCGAAGCCGTTGTCGATATTTACCACCGCCACGTTGGATGCACAGGAATTGAGCATTCCCAACAGCGCCGCCAGTCCGTTGAAGCTGGCGCCGTAGCCTATGCTTGTGGGCACCGCGATTACCGGGACCGACACGATTCCGCCCACCACGCTGGACAAAGCTCCTTCCATACCGGCCACCACGATGATGACCTTTGCTTCCCGGATAAGCTCGACGTGTCCGAAAAGCCTGTGAATGCCGGAGACCCCGACATCGTAAAGCCGCTCTACTTCGTTTCCCATTACTTCGGCGGTGACCGAAGCCTCTTCGGCCACCGACAGGTCGCTGGTTCCGGCGCTTATCACCAGTATGACGCCCTTTCCCAGCGGCCTTATCCTGTCTTCGTTGTAAACCAGGGTGCGGCTTGAGGGGTTGTAATCGCCTCCGGGGAAAATTTCCAGAATTTTTTCGGATGCTTGTGCCGACACGCGGGTAATCAAAACCGGCCCGTCCCCTTCGGCCAGCTTGGCGGCGATTCTGGCTATCTGCTCCGGCGTTTTTCCTTCGCCCAGTATAACTTCGGGGAACCCCTGCCTCAGGTCGCGGTGAATGTCCACCTTGGCTTCGCCCAGGTCGGCGAACGGCAGTGCCGCCAGCAGCTCCAGCGCCTTTTCCGGTTCGATTTCACCGCCTTGTATTTTTCGTATAAGCTCGAGAAGCGACTCTTTGTTCATAAAAGGGCGACCTTCCGGAAATGGAAGGTATAATATAAGTAGCTTGTGTACAAATTAACCGAGCAGTCGATGAATGTTATCCCGCTCCCACCTGCGGGCTCTTTCGAAGTGAGGATGGAGGCGCTCCATCTGCCTGAAAGCCGGGGTATGATACATGGCTTTGCCGTTTCTCTTGCTGACCTCGAACCAGGCGTGGAGCATCTCGTGGTACACCACGGACTCGACGAAATAAGCCGGCACCCAGCTTTTATCCAACGAGGGATGAATCCTGATAAGCTTGTTCTCGTAGGAGTAGCTTCCCAACCGGATGTGCCGGCGGGGCTTTTTGCCGTTTCTGCGCCCCCAGGTGATGGAGGCATCCAGGCGGCCCCCGAAGTAATCGCGGTTCAGCCTGTTGAAGATAACGGCCAGGTCGTGATGTAGTCCGCTTGTCATCAGCCTTCCGACGGAGCGGGACCTGGGCTTCTTCACCATGTGTTGATGGGATTTTATGAACCGGTTAAGCTCGACGGAGCACGTCCTGTCGCGCCTGCGGACGTATCCTGCGATGGAGTTGATGATGCGCTCGTCGGCTTTCCTGAACATCCTATGGAGCCGCAACTCCATGACGCGGCCCCCCTTGCGGGTGTAACTTATCATCACGGAGCTGTTGTCGGTGAATTTTACTTCCACCGGAAGCCCCAGCTTCATAGTCATGCGCCTGGACAGGCGGCTTTCGGCCATGCTGACGAACTGGAACTGTAGCGTGCTGGGGCATTTTTTGGCCGCCCTGCCGGCTGTTTTGACTTTTTTCTGTTTTTTCATGGAGGCTTAACGCCCTCCCCTTACGGTGCTTTCCAAAATGTTCATAATGTAAAAATCCCGGGCAAGAAGTCCTCAGGCATGGTGTGTATGCTTAAAGGATAAGAGCCGCTCGACACCCGTTCAAGAGGCCCGAGGGGGTTATTTTTCGGGAAAAAATCGCATTTTTGAAATCCCCTCCGCCCGAGCCGGGCAAGATGGCGATTGTGCTGCAATATCAATGACTTGCGGCGCAGGGACTCCTTAATCCCAAAAGGTCTAAATAGTTCCTGTCGCGAAACGGGCTTAGGATGCATTCGGGCTTGAATTTGGAGTGCGGCGGTTTAACGCCGCTTTTCTTCAGGGCGGCCCTGACAGGTCGTATGACTCGACGGCCAACAATGGCGGCTGTGTCAAGCCACAGCCGTGGAAAGCGGTGTCGAGCCACCGCACTCCAAAACCGTGTCTCACCGCCCGAAAACAGCTAACATGTTGATTTTAAACGGTTACTAAATTGCCAATCAAGGCGTTATGCCAAAAAATAACGATTTCGCAACGGAAACTGATTAGGCAAGTTTTGAAGGATAAACATCTATTCAATGGTGATATTTTTCCCCACGCCGTTGTCTATATATTCTTTACCATAATGATGTTTGAATAGCTCCTTGGTTCTCTTGCCGGAACAATGACATGGAGCCGCCTTTTTTACGCCC
This sequence comes from uncultured bacterium, assembly GCA_964459325.1. Lineage (GTDB taxonomy): Bacteria > RBG-13-61-14 > RBG-13-61-14 > CAYWKU01 > CAYWKU01 > CAYWKU01. The sequence goes on from CAYWKU010000025.1 coordinate 27,685, forward strand.
AACCCCTTCAGGGAGTTGATAATGTCTATCACTATGGATTCAGAGGCTCCTCCCAGGTGAAAACCCCCAATCACGAGATAAATATCTTCTCCGGTTTGGTTTTTGGCAGCTTTGACTATCTCGACTATCCCGGGATGTGCGCAGCCGGTAATCACCACAAGACCCTTCGGGGTAAGGGCCAGCATGGCTTGTTCCTTAATTGATACTCCCAACTCGCCCGTTGTAGAGACCGACGGGAATATGGCGGCAGGCCCCGAGGCATCGGAGTATTCGGCGCCCTTTCGCCGGATTTCATTTTTTATCCTGTCGGGAAAGCTCCGGGGTAACCAAACCTTAACATCCGAATTTTCTTCGAGAAATTCACTTAGTCCGCCGGTGTGATCTCCATGAATATGGGAGAGAACCACAGTATCGACCCGGGTTGGCTTTATTCTCAGCTTTTCCATATTTTCGAGCAGGACTTCTCCGCTTCCACCGGTATCGAAGAGAATTACACGTTCGTCCACTTTAACCAGGCGCCCGAAACCCCAACCGCTACTGAGGTCGGAATTAGAGGAATAATTGTCATACACCGTGATTAATTCAACTTTATCCGCGGGCTTCATCCGAATCCCGTTCACCGGGCCCTCCTCCTTAAATCCCGCCCGGGTGTCATGGAAGGGCATTACAGCAAAAAACGCCATCAATATGACGCCCGAGAAGGCATATAATACTGCCTTTCCCGCTATCGCTTTCATATCAGGCTACATTTACAGGACATTTCCAAGCGGGCCAACAAGTAACTCATTTGTCTACCCTCGTTTCTTTTTGGTGAAGAAACACCGGGTCTGTCGAGCTTAGATTACCACCGGCCTCGACCGAAGCCTCTGCCCCGGCCCGGGCCGTAGGGGCCTGTCCTGTCACCAGCGGGCATTTCTTATACCTCCTTGCCAAACGAATCGAAAATTACTTCGGCTGCTCCGAAGCAAAATTCCTCTTACTTTAGCTAAAAAGTAGCAATCTATGTGCCAGCAATTAAATAACCCGGTTAAGTGCCCTTAAATGCTACATTCATGCATTAAACTCCCAGGTAAAGTGCAAGCCCCATATGTGCATTTTGCAACATAAAAGGGAAACGATGATTGCAATATGCAACCAGCTCGCGAACCCTTCCGGACCTTAGATAACCCGCTTAATTATCCCCTCCCCCTTAAAATCCAATTATTCCGGTGGGTTGGAGATTAAAAGCCCATCCCCCTTTCCTGTCGGCACGCATATTGCTCTTAATATATGCAAAATCTAGGATTAGCGTAATCTTGCAAAAGCACAAACAAGCTGCGAAGGTGAAGTTGTGTCTCGTGGAAAGCAAAATCTTTCTGTCAGGATAGTAGCCTACCGATAAGAAAATGGGCAATACATATTACCCGATTGGTGAGGGATAATTTTCTCGATGGAGGGGAGAAATGGTAAAGGAAATTACCGATGAAGATTTTAAAGAAGAAGTGCTTAATGCCGATATGCCTGTGGTAGTGGATTTTTGGGCGCCGTGGTGTGCCCCTTGCCACATAATCGCCCCCATAGCCGAAAAGCTGGCAAACGAATATGAAGGCAAAGTAAAGTTTTGCAAAATCAACGTTGAAGATAACCAGAAAACCGCCATGGAGTACGAAGTGATGAGCATACCACTGCTCCTGTTCTTCAACGGCGGCAAAAAAGTCGATTTCATCCTGGGAGCGGTGCCGGAGGATTCCATACGGGATAAATTGGAAGCGCTGCTCTGATACTGACTAATACCTGAAAGCAATATTACATGGGGTATCAAAATTAACGAGGTTTGAATCATAATGCCTGCAAGACGCCCACCTGAAGCCGCTAAACGCCGGTGGAGCGAGTTTCGTTCCCGGGGAGCGGCACAAACTATTTGAGTAGTTCATCTCGTGATGACAACATCACCAAAGGGGGAATTTGTGGCGGGAAACGAAATAAGCGGTACTCAAAAGACATTATATTTAAAACCTGTCGGTGTCGTGAAAAGCGATAGCAAAGCGCCAAGTCTACAGGCCGGGGTTGAAAACATAACCCTTCAGGACGATTTTGAAAAATTGAAAGAACGTTCCCTTAAGCGCTCCGGAAGAAAAGCGGAGATTATAATTAATGAGGGATTTGAGGAACTTCTGGAGGGCATCGAAGGTTTTTCGCATCTGCAGGTTTTATACTGGGCGCATAAGGTTCCCGAAGAAAGCCGGAAAATCAAGAAGGTACATCCCATGGGCAGGAAAAAGAATCCACTTACCGGGGTTTTCGCCACCTGCAGCCCGGCCAGACCGAATCCGATTCTTTTGACAGCGGTTAAGCTTGCGGGCAGAGAAGGAAACGTCCTCCATGTACAGGGACTGGACGCCGTGGATGGAAGCCCCGTTATTGACGTGAAGCCCTACGTGCCCGTGTATCAGATAAGCGACGAAATAAAAGTCCCCTATTGGATGGAAAAAATCCTGAAGGAATTATCGAATAAATAGACATCAAATTCAAAATACCGTCCCACTAAACTATGCCGCCTCTCTGCCCGGTTTCCGGAATTGAATGGCCCGGCTTAAATAAAACATTTCTATGTTTTAGCTCTCTTCCAAGTCGGCAAGGGTGCGGATATCGCCGAACCGGGCTATCTAAAGGTTTTAGTAGGACGCGGGCAAAAAATTCCCAGCAGAAATCTGGCACAAACGGGAATTTGTGATTTCTACCGAAAAGCGCTAACCTACTGAAAAGCAAGGAAAAGCCCGGGTGGCGGAAGTGGTAGACGCAAGGGACTTAAAAAGCTGGGAAAAAATGCGTATAAGTGCCTGTTTTTACTGTATTATTGGCCGATATAGGCCTTATTTTTTATTTCACATGATTTCACGCAATTTCAGGCATTTATAGATGCATTGCGCCACCAAAACCGCCACCAAGACCGCCACCACCAGACATACTGAAAATCACTGCATCGGCTTTCCGAATGTATCTTCGGTTTGCACCAGAACTCCCCGAATTTTGAAACAGAATTTTGCATCTTTTTGAACAGGGGAAGTGTGTGTAACAGACTGCATCACAAGGCTTTTTTGACCATCAATCAGGAAATTTGAGCTAATTTTGAAACATTCACCGCACTGTAAAGAAATTCTGTAACAGAATACCGCCCATCCTTCCCAAACTTCCCTTCTTTTTCCGGTCTCCAAAAAGTGCAACGAGGCCCCTAATGTGAGCTGAACGAGGGCGTCCTTAGCATCCATTATAGCCCCTATCCAAAAGCGGATAGCGGGCTTTTTTTGTGCCTGGAAACGGCGACGAAAGGAGGTGCAGTATGAAGGCGAAGCAGGCGGCGAGGAAACTTCGCAGCCTCTACTACCGACAACGATTGTTCCAAGAATACCCGGAACTGGAAAAGGAGGTGATGGAATGGGCGGAAGAGACCGGAACCGAATTTTTCGCAGGCTTCAAGATTGAATTCACCCAGGGAGGCCACCTCAGACTGGCGAAGGTGGAGACCAACACGGAGCAACTCAATTTCGAGTTTCTCGGAAAGGAGGAAACATGACTACTACGAAAACCAAAGGAAAGGAGAAGACAAAGGAACTCATTGAAAAGCTCAAACAGGGTATCAACGATGTCCAGAGCAGCAAGGAATTCAGACGGATACTCAAGGCCATGTCCATGTTTCACCGTTACTCTTGGTGCAACTGCCTTCTTATCGCTTTGCAAATGCCTTCAGCAACACGGGTGGCAGGTTATAAGACATGGCAGAAACTCGGTAGACAGGTCAAAAAGGGCGAGAAAGGGATTGCTATTTTCGCTCCAATGAGTGTGAAAAGGAAAGATGAGACGCTTGAGGAAGACAAAGAGGACGAAGACGAATACTTCCTCATATTTCGGGTTGTTCACGTCTTTGATGTTTCCCAAACAGAAGGCGAACCACTACCCGAACTGCATTCACTGAACCTTAGGGATAGCCACAAAGGCATGCTACGAACTCTCCTCAAATACTGCGATAACAAACAACCACCTATCAAGGTCAGGTTTGTACCTCTCTCCAACTGCTACGGTTATTCCACGCTGGGAGAAGTGATTATTGATGAAAACAGAAATCCAACCGAGCAGGCAGTAGTCCTCATCCACGAAATCGCACATGAATTGATACACCACACCAAGACGATACGGAAGGAATTGACGGAGGAGCAAAAGGAGATGGAAGCGGAAGCCACGGCGTTTGTGGTATGCAACAACATCGGATTGCCGGAGGTGGGTTCGGAAAGATACTTGAGCCTGTATCACCGGTCTTATGATTTGCAGCAATCGCTTGAAGCCATCCATCGCGCCGCCGGCGAAATTCTCAACGCCATTTATCCAGAGGAAGGAGGTGAGAAGGAATGTGCGCCATCAGATGCCAGGGATGCGGTGAAACAATAGAAAACCACGACCAGGTAATCCAAGTGAGAATGGGCTTTATCGAACGCTTTGATTATACACCAGAGGTCGAAATCGCCTATTTCCACGCCGCGTGTTTTCTCGCCAACGTAAACCCACTCGTTATGCTTGAGCAGGCTGTCCTGCAATAAACCCGCCTCAATTCTCAAATACTTTATATTGAAAGGAGGTGAACTCTATGCACACTCAAATCAACTGCAGTATGTGTGATGAGCCAATCGAGGACCTGGAAAGCTATAACCACGAAATACGCCGCTGTGCGGAAGTAAACGGCGACCTTTGCCCAAAAATGCAGTATGGCTTCTACCACACCCATTGGCTCCCAAAAGACGAAGAACCCGCCGAGGAAGAATAACCAAACCCGACAACCGAATACATTGAGAGGAGGTGAATAATCCAAGGGCAGAAGTGCGTCCATAATCCAACATTCAGCCAACTTACAGCGCCCCGGCTTGCCATCGCGCAGGTCGGGGCCTGTCATTTTCAGGGAAGGAGATGAAAATGAAACCTGAAACTCGCGAAATACTGGAGCGTTCCTTCGCGCCGGAGCAGATAAAGCAACGCCAGGGCAACTTCGGCCAGACGCTCGACTATATCGAAGGCCACGCGGTCATCGAGAGGCTGAACGAGGCCTTTGAGGGCGACTGGTCGTTCGAAATCACCTGGCAACACATCGGCGACGATGAAGTCCTCATCATGGGAAGGCTCGCCGCAACCGGTATCATCAAGGAGCAATTCGGCAGCTCGAAGGTTACCAGAAACAGGGACGACAACAGCGTTATCAGCATCGGCGACGACCTCAAATCCGCAACCACCGACGCCCTCAAAAAGGCCGCCACACTGCTCGGAATAGGCCTCCACTTATACCATAGCCATCAACCCTACCACTCCACCGGCGCCAACTATCACAACCACCACGACAAGGGCAACGGCAACGGAGGCGGCAACGGCAGGGCCACCACTAAGCAGATCAAGGCCATTTTCGCCATCGCCCAGGACAAAGGCATCTCCAACAAGGATGTCAGAGACCTCTGCGTTGATGCATGCGGCAAACTCCCGGACTACCTCACTAAGTCCGAAGCCAGCGAAATCATCCAAGACATATCCGCCCGCTAAACCCGCACCGAGGGTCGGCCGCACCCGCCTGTCGGCCCTCATCACTCATACCTCACCAACTTATGACCGCATCTGTCATTAACCACCTTCACTATGGTTGAAGAAAGGAGTTACCCATGCTAAGGAAAAGAATAGCCTTATGGCTGGCGTTATTCCTGCTTATTGTTCCTGTAGCCACACCAGCGGAAAGTGAGGATGTCTTCCGGGTAATCCGCGTGGTGGATGGAGACACACTGGTCATATCGGGAGGCAATAAAGTCCGACTACTCGGAGTAAACACGCCGGAACTTCACCATCCGAAGAAGCCGGTTCAATGCTTCGCACACGAAGCCAAAAGGTATGTTCAAAACCGGGTAAAAGGGGAAAACATCAAACTCACTTATGAAGGCTCCAAAAAAGGCCCGTATGGGCGTATATTGGCATGGGTCTGGTATGGAGATGGGTATAAGAAACTATTGAACGCCGACATCATCCGGGACGGCTACGGCTTCTCATATCGCAAATACCCAACATCCCGTCTCAAACAACTCAACCGCCTCGAAGCCCAGGCCCGAAAAGCCGAACGGGGCTTATGGGCACCGGGAGCGTGTGGGGATTAATGCAACTACAAATACGAAATTATTGAACTCGCTTAATGCTTGACAAAAAGAGCAATAAAGGCTAAACATCAGAAACGATGGTTGAGGGCAATTATTGAAGGGGATAAATTCCGTTATAAAAGTTAAAGACCATGATTTCGGAAGGATGTGATTATGAACAACTTTAACGAAAAGGTAAGCTTTATTTGGTCAATTGCAGACCTCCTCCGTGGTCCCTACAAGCCTAATCAGTTCAAAGACGTTATGCTTCCGATGACTGTTCTCCGAAGGCTGGATTGTGTGCTTGAACCCACCAAAGAAAAGGTACTGCAAAAACAGAAAAAACTCCAGGGAAGTAAGGTCACAAACACGGAGAAGATCCTCAACAAGGTAGCAGGTGTTAATTTTCACAATACAAGCCGTTTCACCTTTGAAAAGCTTAAAGGAGACCCCAATAACATCGCAGCTAATTTAACCAACTACATCAAAGGTTTCTCCTCCACGGCCCGTGATATTATCGAACATTTCAGCTTTGAGGAGCAAATCGCAAAGCTTGATAAGCATGATAGATTGTTCCTTCTTGTGTCAAAGTTTTGTGATATAAACCTTCATCCTGACGCAGTATCCAACCTGGAGATGGGCTATATCTTTGAAGAACTCATAAGAAAGTTTAACGAGGCAAGCAACGAAGAAGCCGGGGACTATTTCACTCCACGAGAAGTTATTCGGTTAATGGTGGATTTACTTTTTCTCCCCGATGATGATATGTTGTCCAAAGAAGGCATTGTGAAAACTCTTTACGACCCGGCATGTGGTACAGGTGGAATGTTATCAGTAGCCGAGGATTATTTGCGAGAATTAAATCCGGATGCCCACCTGGAGGTTTTCGGGCAAGACTACAACGACCAGTCTTACGCTATTTGCGGGTCGGATATGATGATTAAAGGTCAGAATATCGAAAATATTGCCTTCGATGACAGTTTCACTGATGACCACTTTCCACAACATAAGTTTGACTACATGCTTGCTAATCCTCCTTTCGGAGTGAAATGGGAAACTCAGGCAGATTTTATCAAACGGGAACGCGATGAACAGGGCTTCGGCGGACGCTTTGGTGCGGGTTTGCCTCCAATAGACGACGGAGCATTCCTTTTTCTCCAACACATGATAAGCAAAATGAAGGACCCTAAGGATGGTGGCACCAGGCTTGGAATTGTTTTCAATGGCTCGCCTTTGTTCAGCGGTGGTGCGGGTTCGGGTCAAAGTGAAATCCGTCGTTGGATTATCGAGAATGACTGGCTCGAAGCTATTATCGCTATGCCCGACCAGTTATTCTACAATACGGGTATTTATACCTATGTCTGGATAGTCACCAATCGAAAGGAACCGGCCCAGAAAGGTAAAATCCAGCTTATAAATGGAGCGGGCTACTTCAAAAAGATGCGCAAAAGCCTCGGTCAAAAGCGACATGAAGTCTGTGAAGACCAGCGGGTGGATATAACACGCCTTTATGGCAAATTCAGGAAAAGCGAAAATGTGCGTATATTCGATAATTCTGATTTCGGCTATTGGCGCATTACTGTCGAACGACCTCTTCGCCGTAACTTTGCGGTGACGGATGAGAGGCTTGAAAGGCTCAAGGAAGTAAAAGCGTTCGTAAATCTTGCTACCAGCAAAAAGCGGAAAGATACAAAGACCGCTGAGAAGGAGATTGAAGAAGGTAGACGTAAGCAGCAGGCTATTCTCGAAGCGTTAAGACCTCTGGAGAGAGAAGGGGTTATGAAAAATCGTGAGCAATTCGGAGAAATGGTTAAAGAAGCCGTCAAGGAAGCCGGGTTAAAAGTGCCCGCGAACCTCCTGAAAGCTATACTGAAAGCTTTAGGTGAACGTGATGAAACAGCCGATACTTGCACAGATACCAAAGGAAATCCCGAACCTGACCCCGAACTCCGGGACTATGAAAACATTCCATTGAAGGAAGATATTGACGAGTATATGGAGCGGGAGGTTTATCCGCATGTTCCCGATGCCTGGATGGATACTTCAAAGACCAAAGTCGGGTACGAAATTAATTTCAATCGCCACTTCTATAAGTATGTGCCGCCTCGGCCCCTTGAAGAGATAGAGAAAGATTTGAAGACCATCGAGAAAGAGATCGCCGATATGCTGGCTGAGGTTACGGAATGAGCCATTCGGAAAATGCCCCCACAAAGTCCATTGACAATAAATCACTGGAACGGTCTGACGGATTGAGAAAACTCGTCTTTCAGGAGATCAAGGAGCATAGAGGAACCTATTTTGTCCATTATTCACCTGCAGGGGCGGGGCAGTATTTTGCATTACTTACCCTTGTTTTTTTAAGAGATGAAGAAGTTTCAGAGATTGCGAAGCTAATGGAGCAGGAATGCACTATATGGATGCAACGCTATCAAGTGCCGATAATGGTTAGTGCCTTTGACGATGCTGATAACCTTATTGGCGTTAAGGAAATACGCGGATGTGACCATCTGATCGGAGTTTTGGAAGACGAGAAGCCCGTCTATCACTGGGAGTTGCTAAAGGATGAAGAGTTTCCCTGGGGGCCTCTCCATGAATCTTACTTGCTTGATATATATACAGATGTTCCATACACCTCCGCAGAAGAAAGACGCGAAAAGATATTGGCACAATTCCGAGCAGAACGGAAATTATTTTTCGTTATAGCGATGTGGGGCATTGTCGTGCCTGCTGCTGTAGGAATAATCGGGCTTACAAATCCTATCCTTGGTGTTGTTATCGTCATCTACGCAGTAGGCAAAGCAACATATCATGCATTGAAGATGCTTGGCTATGTCAAGAAAAGCAAGGCTGATAAGCAGAAAGATGCTGAAGAACTCAGGATGAGACATCACCACTATCATTGCGAACGGAATCCGGAAGGGTTCATGAGATTGAAGGCCGAAAACTTCGAGCGAGAAGCCCAAGAGAGGACGCGGAAGGAAGCTGAGGAGATCAAAAGAGGGCAGATCATTGAACCAGGGGTTGCCGAATGAGCAGCAAGCTATATGCTGAATACAAGCCCTCTGGCGAGGAGTGGTTGGGGGAGGTGACGGAATGATCGTGGAAATAATTTCTGCTTGCATCGCCCTGTTCGCGGTCATTGTATCCGTCTGGTTCGGCCGGAAAAACCACTGCCTCAATCGTAAGAATGCCGAACTTCAGAGGAGGCTTCTTGAACTGGAGGAGAACCGGGAAGCAGCTCAAAGAAAGGCCGCGTCAAAGGCACAGCTTCGAGCGCGGATTGTTCAAGATGGGCGTGATCTATTGATGATTACAAACGACGGTGAGAGTGAAGCGCGTAATATTGTATTGAAATTAGACGGACAGCCCTTTAAGGATCACTGCGCCTCGTACAGAAATGACTGGGAAGCAAAAATAATCGATGCCCATTCAGAAGCGACGAGTCCCATAGCTCCCTGCGATGAATGCGCCCCTCCTTGGAAGATTGAAATCTTTTGGGAGGATGACTCAGGAGAGCCTGAATACCACAGACACACGTTGACTTGATGATTTAGCGAAAGCATAAAATGAATATGAAGCCCTACAAAAAATACAAGCCCTCCGGCATTGAATGGGTAGGTAAAATACCGGAACATTGGGAGGTTGATCGCGCTAAGTGGACTGTTACCGATTGCCGCAACGGCATCTGGGGTGAAGAACCAGACGACATTAATGATCTCCCGTGTGTCCGTGTCGCGGACTTTGATCGAACTGCCTTTCGAGTGCGTATCGATGATCCGACAATGCGTGCGGTGGCACCAAATGAAAGGCGAGGCCGACTCCTGCAAAGTGGTGATTTGCTACTGGAGAAATCAGGCGGAGGCGACCTGCAACCAGTCGGCGCAGTAATGCAGTACGACCACGATGTTGAGGCTGTTTGCGCAAACTTTATTGCTCGTATGCCCGTGGCTCCCGGCTACGCATCGCGTTTTCTGACCTACTTGCATGGGCATCTAAACGCAGGCGGGGTGAACACACGCTCGATCAAGCAAACGACTGGAATACAGAACATCGACTCGCAGCAGTATCTGAATGAGGCGGTGGCGCATCCGCCGCTGGACGAGCAACGGGCCATCGCCTCCTTCCTTGACCGAGAGACGGGTCGGATTGATGGGCTTATTGAGAAGAAGGAGCGGTTTATCGAGTTGCTCAAGGAGAAGCGGAAGGCGCTCATTACCCATGCCGTCACAAAAGGCCTCGACCCCAACGCTCCTATGAAAGACTCCGGCATTGAATGGCTGGGGAAAATACCGGAGCATTGGGAGGTTGATCGCGCTAAGTGGACTGTTACCGATTGCCGCAACGGCATCTGGGGTGAAGAACCAGACGACATTAATGATCTCCCGTGTGTCCGTGTCGCGGACTTTGATCGAACTGCCTTTCGAGTGCGTATCGATGATCCGACAATGCGTGCGGTGGCACCAAATGAAAGGCGAGGCCGACTCCTGCAAAGTGGTGATTTGCTACTGGAGAAATCAGGCGGAGGCGACCTGCAACCAGTCGGCGCAGTAATGCAGTACGACCACGATGTTGAGGCTGTTTGCGCAAACTTTATTGCTCGTATGCCCGTGGCTCCCGGCTACGCATCGCGTTTTCTGACCTACTTGCATGGGCATCTAAACGCAGGCGGGGTGAACACACGCTCGATCAAGCAAACGACTGGAATACAGAACATCGACTCGCAGCAGTATCTGAATGAGGCGGTGGCGCATCCGCCGCTGGACGAGCAACGGGCCATCGCCTCCTTCCTTGACCGAGAAACCGGTCGAATTGACGAGTTGGTAAGCAAAACCAAAGAGAGCATCGAGAAGCTTCGGGAATACCGCACTGCTTTGATAACGGCGGCAGTAACGGGTAAGATAGATATTGGGGGGAATGGCTCATGACCCGCGTAACAATCAAACCGGAGCTGTTGACGTGGGCGCGGGAGCGTTCGGGCCGGAGCGCCGAGAGCCTGGCGAAGAAGTTCCCGAAGCTGGAAGAATGGGAGCGCGGCGGACGGCTTCCGACGTTCAAGCAGTTGGATAACTATGCCAAGGCGACCCATGTGCCGTTCGGTTATTTCTTTCTGCGCGAGCCGCCAGAAGAGCGGGTTCCGATACCCGACCTGCGCATAGTCCGTAATCAGGAGAGAAGCCGTCCCAGCCCCGATCTCCTAGACACGATCCATGCAATGCAACGACGCCAGGCATGGCTCCGAGAGGACCGGATCGAATGCGAGGCGGAGCCGCTGGACTTCGTGGAAAGCGCCCAGACAGCAGACGATCCGCAAGGGGTCGGGCGTGAAATGCGACGGATGGTCGGCCTCGATGATGGCTGGGCCGCTAACGTCCGCAGCTGGCAGGAAGCAGTCAGCGAACTGAGACGTGCTATCGAACAGTTAGGGGTGATGGCCGTCATTAATGGCGTCGTAGGGAATAACACGCATCGCAAACTGGACGTTGAGGAGTTTCGAGGTTTCGCACTGAGCGACAAATACGCCCCCCTTATTTTCGTTAATGGAGCTGACGCAAAATCGGCACAAATGTTTACGCTGGTACACGAACTGGCTCACGTTTGGCTCGGAGAAAGCGCTCTGACGGATACCGGGTTGATATCGCAACCCTCGCAAGAGATCGAAGCGTGGTGCGATCGGACGGCAGCCGAGTTCCTTGTTCCTGCGCATGCGCTGAAAGCGTATTGGCGCGATGACAGGCACGAAGAGTCACCGTTCGAGACCATTGCGCGACGTTTCAAGGTAAGTCCCATTGTGGCGGGGCGCCGCGCCATGGACCTGCGCCTGGTGGAGCGGGAGAGGTTTTTTACGTTCTACCAGGAATACATTAACAGAGAGCGGAGACGGCCCGTTTCCGCGGGCGGCGGCGACTTCTACAACAACCAGAATACGCGGGTGGGCCAACTGTTTGCCACGCAGGTCATCCGCGCGGCAAAGGAAGGTCGTCTCGGTTTCAAGGAAGCCTACGACCTGACCGGACTACGCGGGGGAGCGTTTCAGGAATACGCCTATCGCCTCGGGATAGACCTGCCATGAGTACAAAGCGCCCCTATTTTCTGGACTCGGATGTGTTTATAGCGGCGAAAAACAGCTACTACGCCTTCACGATATGTCCGGGTTTCTGGGACAGCCTGATACATCATCATGGTGAAGGAGATGTGTTCAGCATCGACAGAGTTAAAGGCGAATTGCTTAACGGAAGAAAAACCGAAAATTTGGTTCAGTGGGTGAAAAACGATCTCCCTTCTGACTTCTTTCTCGGAACGGATGACGAAGACGTTACTTCCGCTTATGAAGAGGTCATGCTTTGGGTGCAGCGCAACGCACAATATTTCGCTCAGGCCAAGGCGAAATTCGCGACCGAGGCGGACGGTTGGCTCGTGGCCTATGCGATGGTTCACGATGTAATTGTCGTAACCAATGAACAACCTCGCCCGCAATCGCGTAATCGAATTTTACTTCCCGATGTTTGTACGCAATTTAAAGTAACGTACAAGGACACATTCTTTATGCTCAAGGACCTGGCTATTCGGTTTGAATGGAGGGGACAAAACTGATGCCCGGCCGACACACGGAACAAGCCTTCGAAACCGCAATTGAGAACTGGTTGATAAAGTCTGGCGGCTATGAGACAGGCGACCGCGAGGCTTTCGACCAAGAGCGGGGGCTGTTTCCGGCGGATGTGATTTCATTCGTCCGGAAAACTCAGCCTGAAAAATGGAAGTATCTGGAAAACCTGCAAAAGGACAAAGCCGAGGAAAAGCCCCTTGACGATCTTTGCCGGGCGCTGAATTCGGAGTATGGGGGATGTCTATCAGTCTTAAGGCATGGGTTCAAATGTTTCGGCAAACTTTTCCGTATGGCGTATTTCGCCCCTGCAAGCGGGCTTAATCCCGACACACAGCGCCTATATGAGGCAAACCGATTGACAATAACCCGCCAGCTTCGATACTCGGCCCAGCATGCTAATACGTTGGATGTAACTCTGGCGCTGAATGGTATCCCCGTTGCTACGGCTGAACTCAAAAATCCTATGACCGGCCAAACCTGGAGAAATGCGATTACTCAGTATAAAAGAGACCGGGGTCAACAGGATATAATTTTCCAATTTAAGAAGCGTACTTTGGTACATTTCGCTGTGGATACCGATGAGGTTTGGATGACAACCCAGTTGGCAGGTAACAAAACTTACTTTTTGCCGTTTAATAAGGGCGACAAAGGCGGAGCAGGTAATCCTGAAAATCCCGAAGGTTATAAGACTGCGTATTTGTGGGAAGAAGTCCTTGAGCGCCATAGTTTTCTGGACATTCTGGCAAGGTTTATACATCTGCAAGTCGAAGAAAAGCAATTTGAAGACAAAAAGGTCAAGCGCGAAACGATGATTTTTCCGCGCTATCATCAACTCAACTGTGTACGTTCTCTTCTTGCTGATGCACGTGAAAAAGGCCCGGGAACCAACTATCTCGTACAACATTCAGCCGGGAGCGGGAAATCAAATTCCATCGGATGGCTCGCACATCGCTTGGCCAGCCTTTATGACGATACAGATGAAAGAGTTTACGACTCGGTTATTATTGTGACGGACAGAATTGTTCTCGACCAACAGCTACAGCATACAGTGTATCAGTTCGAACATAAGCAGGGCGTGGTTCAAAAGATTGATATTGACTCAACTCAACTTGCGCAAGCTTTAACATCAAACGTACCCATCATTATCACCACACTACACAAATTCCCGTTTGCGATGGATAAGATGGATAGTCTCCCAAAGAGGCGATATGCAGTTATTATTGATGAAGCTCACAGCTCACAGGGTGGGCAGACGGCAACTGAGATGAAGGGGGTTTTGTCGGAGTCTGTTGTGCGAGAGGAAGCAGCCGAGTACGCGGCTGAAAGCAACTTACCTGATACTGAAGAAGAAATTCTCAAAACGATGCTGAAACGTGGTAAACAACCCAACATCAGTTTCTTTGCCTTTACAGCCACACCCAAATATAAAACTCTGGAAGTGTTCGGGCGACCAGGGATTGATGGGACACCACAACCTTTCCACCTGTATAGTATGCGTCAGGCTATTGAGGAAGGCTTTATACTTGATGTCCTTCAACACTATACCACCTATAAGACATACTATCGGCTTGTAAAATCTATTGAAGATGACCCGAAAGTAAGCAGGAAAAAAGCAGCGCGTGCATTGGCCCGTTTTGTTAGCTTGCACCCGCATAACATTGCTCAAAAAACCGAGGTCATGGTGGAACATTTCCGGCATTTTACGAAGCACAAAATTGGCGGAAAAGCCAAGGCTATGGTTGTAACACGAAGTCGTTTACACGCGGTAAGATATAAACAAGCTTTCGATAAGTATATCTCTGAAAATGGCTACACGGATATAAAGACGCTTGTCGCTTTCTCCGGGACAGTTGTGGATCCGGATGCTCCAGATCCAGAAGTAAACTACACCGAAGTAGGTATGAACGAAGGGATCCGGGAAAAAGAATTGCCGGAACGCTTTGGGACTGATGAGTTTCAGATCCTTTTGGTGGCGGAAAAGTTCCAGATGGGTTTCGATCAACCGCTCCTTCACACAATGTATGTTGATAAACGACTTTCGGGTATCCAGGCAGTGCAGACGCTCTCACGCCTTAATCGTACCTTTCCTGGAAAAGAGGACACATTTGTCCTCGATTTTGTTAATGAGCCAGAAGAGATACTTGCTGCTTTTCAACCTTATTACGAAAGAACGCTTGTTGGAGAGCGAGCCGAAGCGGAACAACTCTACGAATTACAGGCAAAGCTTGACGCCCATCAGGTTTACTATAAAGCAGAAGTTGAGGAATTTTGCAAGGTTTTTTATAAACCCAGACCAAGCAATAGGGACCACGAGCGTATGAACGCCTGCATTGATCCCGCCGTAAATCGGTACAACCAATTGGATGAAGAAATTCGCGAAGAATTCAGGAAGACCTTAGTCGCTTACCGGAACCTTTATGCCTTTATATCACAAGTTATACCATTTCTGGATCCTGATTTGGAAAAACTCTACTCCTATATCCGATTTCTGCTTACCAAGTTACCCAAATACGAACATGAACCGGCCTACAGGTTCGATGATGAGGTGGCACTCAAGTATTATAGGTTACAGAAAATTAGCGAAGGTTCTATAGATTTGGTTGCCGGGAAAGAAGAAGAGATTTCTGGTCCCACCTCCGTTGGAACTGGCGTTGCTCGGGATGATGATGTTGAACTGTCTCAATTAATCGGCATTCTAAATGAACGTTTTGGGACTGATTTTAAGCCTGGTGACCAACTATTTTTCGACTCTATTCGTGAAGACGCCCTAAGTGATAAAAAGCTGCGCCAATCTGCACTTGCAAGTAGCATGGAAAACTTCGGTTATGTTTTCCGAAAGGCATTGGAGGACCTTTTCATAGACAGAATGGAACAAAACGAAGAAATAACAGCTAAATTCATGAATGACCAGCAGTTTCAAGAAACAGTGGAAAAATACTTGATGAAGCAGGTTTATGAGCAATTTCATTCAGAGGAAACACCTTAAAATGAGCCTTTCGTAATCTTCATCCAGTTGTATTCATCAAGGTATTTGGCAATAGGAGGAACCCAATTTACTCGGCCATCATGGCATAAAAAATCTTCCACGGATTGCTTTCTATTGCCATGCCGTCGCCTGAGTTCCTTGGCAAAGTCACGCATCAAAAGCATAAAACGGGAATAACCCACCCCGTTATCGGCAAATCCATAGAATTCACAAATAGCCTTATCCCATATCATAAACAGTTCAGGTTTGAAAAGGGAAAGAATTTTGCTCGATATGGTAGGTCCGATGTGTTTGATGTTCTTGAGGTCTTCAAAAAAACCGCTTATTTTAGGAAGGTCTTTAATCTGAACAGCTTCCAAGGAACTCGGTAATTTTGCTCTATCCACATGGTGGATGATCGGTGGTATTTTCTTACGAAATTGTTTCTTTCTATCATTATCTTTTGATATGTGGCAATTCCAGTGATCAAGAAAATCAATCAGTTCTTCATAAACCTTTGCATTACCACCACGCAATCCCTTCTTAAAGTTTCTATGATGGAGCATAATACTCTCGTACCAATTATCTTCACCGGACTTGTCCCAATATTCCTTACAAGTAGCTTGGATATCCTTAAGAATGTTTTTGGGTAGTTCCTTGTGTGAGTAAATAACGTGCATATCTCTGCCTCCATAGTTAGAGCAATTATACATATTAATTAGTAACTTATCACGCGAATATCGTCTTCTCAAGCCCCAATAACCTTCAACCAACCACCCAAAACGAAAGGAGTGTATCATGACGTGTGTAGGTATCCCTAAAAACCGGGAAGAAGCGGTGAGGAAGACGGTCAGTTACTCGCAAATTCAAACTTACCTAACCTGCCCACAGAAGTATTTCTATAACTATGTGCTGAAAGTGCCCATCGAAGCCCAGCCGGAGGCGCTTGTCTTCGGTAAGCACATCCATTTTGCGGTGGCGGAATACTATCGGCACTGGCAGAAAAACGGCTCACAGATGCCTCTGGAAGGCTTACAGGAGGCTTTTGTGGACGGCTGGAGGGAGGAACCGGCGGACATAGCCTGGAAGAACGGCAACAACCGCGAGAGCCTCCAAGAGCGAGGCTTGGCAATGCTGGAGACATTCCACCAGGAGCGCGAACAACCTAAGGAGATTATAGCCGTGGAAAGCCGCTTCCAAGTTGAGCTACTTGACCCCGAAACCGGAGAGGAACTGGATAAGGAATTAGTGGGTACCGTAGACCTCGTCGAGAGAAATGAAACCGGGGAGACAGTGCTTGTGGAACTCAAAACCTCCAGCAGAGCGTATTCACCCGGACAAATCGAATATAGCCACCAGCCTTCAATCTACTTATACGGCCTTCAGCAGCAAGGCCTACTGGAAGAAGCCTACGAAACCAAGGTAAGGTTTGATGTGTTGACCAGGACAAAAACGCCCAAATTTCAGCAACTTACCACCACCCGCAGCAATAAGGACATCCAGAAAACCCTCCAATTGATAAGAGAAGTCAGCAGGGCCATCGAACTCGAAGTGTTTTACCGACACAACGGCTGGCAGTGTGGAGATTGCCAATTCCGGGAAGTTTGCGACTGATATATATACAGAGGGAGCCTTCATGGGTTCCCTCTTTTTACTGACTTTATAGAACTCAAAAGACACGTGAAGATTATAAAATAAAATATATCAATTATTACTATTCCCATATTCCATCTTATCAGTATAGCAACGAGTATTACTGGGAGTATTTATACCCTGTTAGTCCACCTAAAACTGCTACTTTATAAGTATCTGATATTATTGAATAAATAATTTTTTACTTGACTTTTTGGATTTTTCATGTTACATTATAAGGTAAAAGAGACGTAAAGCTACACCATCAAAAATTAGCTTTACTCGAAAAGCACGAGCGTGGTCACGGCAGAATGAACGGCCACGCAAATGGAAATAAAAAAAAGAAGTTCAGCTCGCCGGCCGAAGCGGGAAACCAATCTACCTGCTCTCGGCAACCCCCAAAAAATAGTAGCGGAATTTATTGAAAGAAGGGCCTCTATCGGCACTCCGGGATACCTGTGTGTGCCTTTAGAGGCCTTTTTGTGTTCTTTGACGGGGGTTGAAAGGGTAAATCAGGTATGAGTAGGAAAAAGCATAGCATACTGGAATTATTGAAAAAAGCAGGCATCAGCAAGGAGGATTTCGAGTTCTATGTTCACCAGTTTGCATCAAATCGCCATCCCTACCTTGTGCCCTATGGCAAGCACGAATGGAGGAGAGGCAAAGGAGACGGTATCACTGATACCCAGATAGCAAAACATCTTGCTGAAACAAGCAGATACGGTGTAACTGGCGGAGAATATACCGACTATTTCGTGATTGATATCGACATAAAGGACCCGACCAAAGCAGGCAAAAGGGATTTTTATCGCCGGATGGAAATCGCGAGGGAATTATTTCCCGCTGGTTTGCTGATACAGAGTTCCTCAAGTGGCGGCGTTCACCTCTATCAGTTCTTATTGGAGCCTGTGTTGCTGGATGACCTTATTCAACTTGTAAGTATAAGGCTCCATTTCAGGGGTATTCAGGCCCAGGCAGGTAAGTACGAAATTGATAAACTGAAACATGGTCTACGCCTACCCTTAGGCAAGGACAGCTATATCCTTGACCCGGATACTTTGCTTCGAAGTACAAACAGTAAACACGAAGATATTTTCCGTATTCAGTATACAGTAGACAGACTATTGCTTCTTGAGGTCTTCAATACGGAAGAAATCAGGTATAAGGAAGAACAAAATAAAGCCTCTATTAGTACACCCCTTTTTAGTTCTTCTACTCCGATTTCAACGGATGAGGCAGCGAAAGCAGCAAGTACTCCAAAATCAACGAAGAAAAACCAGAGGTTTATCGAATTTTGCGAATATTACCTCAAAAATGGCCTGGAGGAGTTCGGAACAAGATACTATATCACTACCCGGCTTATTATTTATGCCTTTACCTACCTCAAATATGACGAAGAAGAAGTCTATGACTTCGTAAGTGATTGGCTTGCCCGGAAAAACAACGGCTATTCAAAAGATTGGAACAAAAATGCGGAAAATGTCCTGAAAATCCTCAGCCACCAGGTACGGTATTTCGCCAGACGTAGAAATGGACAAAGGCGAGGACTGTCAGAAAAGGAAGTGCGCTTGATAATTGAGCAGGAGGAATTGACTTATGACGAGCAGGCTTGGTTATTTGATTTGTTCTCCTTTATCAAAGGTCATTCCAACGGGCGCAGGAAAATCAATCTCTCATCAAAATTGCTCAGCCGCTTTCGTGGAGCCTCCAACGCCACTTATACACAGAGACGCGACTTTGCCATAAAGCTCGGCATAATCCGCAAAATCAAGGGACAAATGCCCGATGCCGGGCTGGCATGCCTGTATGAGCATACGGTGGATTTCGATTGGAGCAGGGATGATTTCCAAAACATTGATACCGCTATAGCGACCCTGCTTTCCGAAAGCGAAATACGAGACAGATATAGCGACTATAGAAGCAGAAGACTATTGAGGCACAAGAGGGAGATTGAGAATAATACGTCAGAAAGGAGTTATGCTTGATACCTGGAAGACCCGTATATGCTTGTTTTGCAGGCAAATGGAGAGATATTATGTTGAAAATGGAGCAGATAAGTGTTATAAAGAATTATAATTATATTCGTATTTACATTGACTTTTGCGGATTTTCATGTTATTATAATAGGTTGAGAAGGTATTATATATTATAGAATATTACATTATCAAAACCAACTTAGTGTATATTATAACATCAATTTTAGCAGATGTCAAGGAGGATGGTGAAATGAAACAACGTGATAGGCTTCCATGGCTTGTTATACCGCCCTGATAGCGGTTATGGATATACACCTATGGAGGAAAAGCGGATAGTTATATTATACCAATATGAGGGGAGTAAATCATTGATTTATCGAAGGAAAATCGAAGAACTATTTTATGAAAGGAGTACGAAATGGTTACAAAAGACATGAAAATAAAGTATATAGCAAAATTGTTTGAGTTAGCAGGTTTATTGGAAGAAACAAAGGCCATATTTGGCAAAGAAAGGCCGCTGACCAAGAAGGATATTAGGGATGTACGGCGAAATATGAGAATAACGAGGAAAGAGTTGAAGATTATTATGGACGAAATACAGCGTAGAAGAGTGCTTAGTGAGAAAATAGACAATGCGGAACTTTTCGACCCCAAACAACTTGTTATTGACTTCAATGACAACGGCAAACTGAAGTTGGCGCCTGAAATGGGCTTACCTTGCTATTATGAAGAGGAGGATATGATATATTATGGTGAAGATTACAAAAAATAAGGCTATAAGAAGATTTTGTATTTATTGCCAGGGCGGAAATATGAGAAATCCGAGAAAGTCCGATTACGAGGCGGTGAAAGACTGTCTTTCCACAGATTGCCTGTTTTATCCCCGTCGGCTGGGTAAAGTAGAAGAAGGTGCATATGGCATAACTCAAACGATTGAGGACTATTGCCGACACTGTAACGGATGGGGAATGGTAAACGGGCGTCTCGACCCGAAATATGAGTACAAGAATGAGGCTATAAATAACGCGAAAACGTGTGAACATACCGAGTGTGAAATTTGGGCATTTGGACTTGCAGGGAAACGGAAAAAGAAGGCTAAAAAGCGCAAAAATAGCACCTCCAAGCCCCCAAAATGCCCAAAATACGCCGCCTGAAACACATCGCGGGTATAAACCCCAGGAATAAACAAAGTGCTCATATTTTGGGCTTTTTTATCCCGAAAAGGGAAATAAGATAGCCTTCGGCTCCGGCAAAATCTGATGCCGGAGCTACAAGGCTTTCTTGATGAAGCCTGAACCTGATGAATGCGCTGTATGCGCTTTTGAGGAGTATCGCGATGTTCACCCTTGATGAACAAATCAGAAGTCAAAAACAAGCCAAAATCGTTTCATTTATTCCGTATTTATTGCCGGATATAGATAACTGGTTATCGGAAGATAACCACCTCTATAAAATAACCCCTAACTTTGGCATGCTTGCTACATGCAGGCACGCCGGACGAAAGGAACGCGTAACATGGTCAACCTATCAACCAAACCGAAAAAAAAGAAGAAATTTGTAGATGTTTATAATCGAAGCGAAAAATCCTCGGAATGTGCTTCTCCACAAAATAACTCCGAACCCAGCATAAAGTACCTCGATATTGGCACAGTGGCGGACATGCTCTCCATGAGCAGGGGAGCGGTGTATCAACTGATTTATAGACGGGAAATTCCCCACTATAAGTTCGGCCGACGAATTCGTTTTCGCGAGGATGAAATTATTGAGATTTTGGAAAGCAAACGCATAGAAGCGGAGCCTCAAATCGCCGAGGCTCTGAACAAAACCGACCCGCATGAAGCGGCCTGACCGGAAAGGAGGAAATCATGGGTAGTAAGCGGGAATATCTCGGCGAAGGTATTTACAAGGAAGGAGATAAATTCAGGATAATCATCTACTTGGATGGAAAGCGGTTTGTGGAGACTTGCCAGGCCAGAACCTTCAGGCAGGCAAAACAAATGAGAGCCGTTCGTATCCAGAAAATAAAAGAGGACAAGTTCTTCATGCGCCGCAAACGCAGTCCAATCACTTTCAAAGAATTGATGGACAACTTCCTGAAGTATTCCAAAGCAACCAAGAAATCTTACGAAAGAGACAAATTGAGTTCAAACTATCTGCTCAACTTTTTTGGTAAGTACAAGCCTGAGGAAATAACACACTCAATGATAAAAACGTACATCGCAAAACGATTGAAAGAAACCACCCGGAAAGGCTCTTCCCCGTCAAATGCCACAATCAACAGAGAACTGGCTCTGCTAAGGTCGGTATTGTATCAGGCGATAAACGACGGCATTATTGATAGAAATCCAATGCGAGGAATAAAACTCCTGCCTGAAAAAGCGAGAGACAGAGTTCTTACTCCCGAAGAATATCAAAGGCTCCTCAATGCCGCTGAACCACATATTGTGCCGATACTCCGAATGGCCCACGACCTTGCAATGTGTGAGAACGAAATCCTCACCCTAACATGGGACAGAGTGGATTTTGATAGGAAGGTCATAATCCTGGAAGAAGAACACACCAAGAAACGGCCGCGAGAGGTTCCGTTTTCGGATGAAATTGAAGAGATGCTCAGGGAACTCAGGAATTATGTGGGTCCGATATACACGAGGGAGAAGAAAGGGAAAAAGATCGTTCACAGGCAGATAACGGAACCCAGGCCGGTCTTTACATACCAACCAAGCGAGAGGGCAGAATACAGATTTGTCGTCAAATCAATCAAACGACCTTTCGAAAGTGCCAAGGAGAAAGCGGAGATAGAGGACTTTCGTTTTCACGACTTGCGACATACCGCAATCACAAATATGAGAAAAGCGGGTGTCCCCGAAAACGTGAGGATGCGAATATCCGGCCATAAAACCCTGAATATTCACTACCGTTACGACACCGTTGACGAGCAGGATTTGAAGGAAGCCATAAATAAGACCGCCACCTACACCGCCACCAAGAGAAATGAGAAAAAGGAGGAAAACGCGTAAGTACCTGAAAAATAAGCGCGCCTGGTGCGATTCGAACGCACGACCTACGGATTAGAAGTCCGTTGCTC
>CAYWKU010000026.1:0-46509 GCA_964459325.1 uncultured bacterium
CCCCAAAATCCCTCCCTAAAAAGCATTGCCAACTCGTTAAGCGGGAATCTTGGAAAACCCGGTTTACCTTGACTTTTCGGCACAGCAATGTTACAATTCAACCGGTTTTTCCCTGGAGATTTTCAAAGGATAAAACTGAAAAACGCCGTGCGGCTCCGTCGCCCGGTTGTGTTTATCCCAAGGGCGCAACTTCTTGCTCTTCCCCCGGCGGAAGGAGGGTACAATGAAAACAAAACTTCTTATCATACTGGCGCTGTGTCTGTTTGTCAGCGGACCCATTGCTTCCGGTCAGAGCTCAAGCGACGATGCCATACAGCACAGTGGCTCAGGGTTTATCAACTGGAGCAACGGCTGGATATACGCTACCGGAATGAGCGCGTGCAACCCGAAGTTCCCCGCCGGAGCGCAACGGGCGGGGTTGATACTCGGCGCACGCAAGGACGCTCAACGCAAGCTGTTGGAAATAGTTAAGGGCGTTACCATAAACTCCGAGACGGTGGTCAAGGATTACCTGTCCGTGTCCGACACCATTCGCACCGAAGTTCACGGCATGATAAGGGGCGCGGTCATGATAGGTCAGCCGGTCATGAAGCCCGACTGCACCGCGGAGGTTACAATGGCCATGCCCATTTACCCCAACCTCACCCGCACCCTGTTGCAGACTTCCAAGACCGACCCTCAGATAAAAAAGAAAATCGAGCCGCCTAAAAAGAAGGAGGTCAAGTACAACTACTCGTCCAAAACCGCCGACAAGGACCCCCCGAAACCTCCGCCCTCGACACCGCCGTCGCCTCCCGTAAAGCCCGAGCCAAAGCCGAAACCCGAACCCGAGCCGTCTCCGCAACCGCCACCCCCGCCCGAGCCGCCGAAGGAGGAGTTTCCTCAGAACAAGCTCGACTGGGACGGACTGGTGATAGACGCCCGCAAGGAGAATGCAAGGCCGGCCCTGTTGCCTGTGGTTTACAACCGGAAGGGCGAAATATTGTACTCGAAAAACAACGTCAACGACAAAACCACCATAAAGGCAGGGATAACCGGTTACGCCCGCGACCTGGGCGCCGCCAAAAGGCATTACCGGGTATCCGAAGAGCCGCTGGTGGTTGTCGCCCGCGACGTTAAAGGCAAAAATAAAACCGACCCCGTTCTGTCCGACGCGGCAAGCGATTACGTCCGCCACACCGAGTCCAGAAGTGGCTACCTGCGGCTGGGCCGGGTGATGGTGGTCTTTTAAGGCGGAGGTGAACCCATGAGAGATAAAGCACTTGCGATAAAACTCGCGTCGGCGATAACGACACTGGCGGTCATAATCTTCGCCGTCGGCGGCCCGGCCGAGGCCGGTACCCGCGTGATGAAGGGCAAGCACAAGGTAATACTGGACATCGTAGCAGCCGACTGGCAAAACCACCCGGTGGAAGATATTCCCGACTACAGCAACCGGACTTATACCCAGAAGGTGCTCAAGAAGGACGAGTTCAGCACCCGGGTGCTTATCGAGGTGGACATGGAGCGGATGGACGCCGACACTCCCTTCCCGGTGCGCGGACTTCCCGGCTCATTCAATAAATACTTAAGAGCCGAAAGCGACCTACAGAGCAACCATCCTTCCATCGCCCGAAAGGCAAAACAACTGACCCGCGGCTCGAAAACCGTGGCGTCGGCGGTGGAGGATATTTCCAACTGGGTGCACGACCACATCGACTACACCATCCCGGTCGACCAGGACGCGCTCAGCGTTTACCGGTCAGGGAAAGGCAGTTGCCAGGGCTACACCCGGTTGACCATCGCCCTTTGCCGCGCGGCGGGAATCCCCGCCCGGTACGCTCACGGGTACCTGGTCCCGGGCGAAAACTGGGGCGCCAAGGTGGAGCGCTTCGGCGTGAAAACTCACGGCGGAGGATACCACGCTTGGGTGGAAATATATTACCCCGGCTACGGGTGGGCATTCACGGACGGCGAGTCCACGAAGGGATACGTGGACCCCTACCACATATTGCGGTGGATAGACGATGAGCCTTCCACGCCGGTGCCCGACAACCCGGTGGAAAACCTGAACGCCGACACCGGAAACACTTACTCGAAGGTGGAAGACACCAACAACGCCCGCTGGATAGACTATTATCCCGGCCCCGATAAAGACATCCTGGGCCTTCCCATTCGCCCGCAGCGCACCGGCGCGGCGTGGGGATACCTGAAGGATAAAAACGGAAAACCCATAAAAAACGCCAAGTTAATCGTGTGGGGTAAACCCGACGCATCCGGCAGGGTGAAAGGTAAAGTGTTGAGCCTGCCCGACGAAGGGATATGGTCGGTGGCCGGCAAAAGCACCGGCACTCACCGCATCAGCATAAAAGTCGGCGAGCGCCGGGAGGACTACCACATAAAGGTCGAAAGCGGCGAAATCAAACGAAAAGACCTGGTGTTCTGACATTAATTTCGCGCAAAATTCAAAACCCCAGCTTATGGCTCAAAGCAGAAAGTTTATACTATGCATCTTAATCAGGTAATTTAACAAGCAATTCACGAGGTGCTATGCGTTACTGAAGGCAGTTGGCATAATCCATCATTAATTTCGTCTGGAGGGAAAGAAACAATTATGGATGTCAAGGAAGCCGTACAAAAAGCAATGGAACACGCTCAAACGCTTTTTTCAGAAGAAAAAATCAGTAATCTTGGTCTTGAAGAGGTTGAATTCGACGAGGAAAACAATAAATGGTTAGTGACAATTGGATTTTCACGACCATGGGATTATTCGACCACTGCATTTTCAGTTATTTCTAGCCCACCCCCACCAAAGCGTTCTTACAAAGTAATAACAATCGATTATATGACAGGGGAAGTTGTTTCAATAAAAAATCGCTAAATTTGTAGCTCATTATGAAATTTGTCGTCTTAGACACGAGTTTAGTAGTACTTTTGGTTGTAGGTTTTACGAGCCGCTCTCTTATCGGAAAACATAAAAGGACAAGAAATACTTTCACCAATGAAGACTATGAAATATTAAAGAATTTACTTCAGAGATACCACGAAGTTATTATAACACCAAACATATTAACAGAGAGTTACAATTTAATCGCGCAAATTGGGGAACCGGATAAAACGCTAGTTATGAAGACGCTTCGGTGGATTGTCAACTCATATAAGGAGCAATATAAACCTAGCGCTAAAATTGTTAATAAGAAAATTTTCTTCAAGGTAGGCATAACCGACGCTGGAATTCTTGATATATTGAATAACCAAATTGATCTGATTACTATGGACCTAGACCTCCATTTGGCTGCTTTGGAAAAGAACAAGAATTCGTTTAATTTTAATCACTTAAGAAATCACTTGTATAAAATTTAGAAAAGGCCAAAATGGTAAACCTCACGCTTCATGAATTCAGGTGGAGTTAGCGACAATAAATTTTATACAAATTATTAACCCCAATAACAGTTACGTTTATTTTTGTACCTTATTTATAGCTAAATTTTAAATACAAAGAAGTAGGCTCCGGGGAGTTCGGTAATGAACCTCCGGAGCCTTTTCTTTTTCGAGTAGCGGGGGCTGGATTCGAACCAGCGACCTCCGGGTTATGAGCCCGACGAGCTACCAGACTGCTCCACCCCGCATCAACGTAGTGTTAGTAGGGTAATAGCGGATTATGCGGTGTCAAGGCCCCTTCGGGGAGCGTAAATTATCAGAATTTCTCAAAAATCGAAGCCCTTGCGTGACATGACACCGCTGGTGAAATAATGTTTCCGCTCCACGCATTCGGTGGCCGTGTCTGCGCGTTTGATAACCTCTTCGGTGGCCCACCGGCCGGTTAATATTACCGTCATCCCGGCCGGTACACGCTCCATCAATTCCAACAACCTCGCCTCCTCGACAAGCCGGAAATCCACCGCCACCAGCACCTCGTCCAGCACCAGCAGGTCGGCTTTACCCTCGTCGGTAATGCTCCCTGCCATCGCCATCGCCTTCCGGGCCCATTCGATGTCCACCGGGTCGGGGTTGTCGCGGTTTACGAAATCCGGGCGGCCCATCTGGTGGATGGTCATGCACTCGCCCAGGTGGTTGCAGGAGTTTATTTCGCCGTAAGCTATCCGGCCTTTCATGAACATGATGAACTCGACCCGCAACCCACGGGCGGCGGCGCAGAGCGCCGTTCCCAGGGCCGAAGTGGTTTTTCCCTTGCCCTCTCCCGTTACCAGGCGAATCATCGCAAAAGACCCCGGAATTAATACAGTTTCTCGGACTTGCGCTGGCGGTTGTAGGCTTTGCGTTTCTGTTTCAGGTAATCCGGTATCGGCACGTCCCACCATCCGGCAGGCGGGCTTCCGCTGTAAGGATGCTCGTCGTTCACCATGACCTCCACCAGCGCCGGCTTGTTCGAGGCGAAGGCTTTTTTCAGCGCCGGGACTATTCCCCCGGATTTTTTCACCTTGTGCGCCTGCATGCCGAAATCGCGGGCCACCGCCGCGAAGTCGGGGCTATACTTTTTGCCTTTCTTATCCCTGAACTTGGTGTTGATTTCCCTGTTTTTCCCAAGAACTTCTATCTGCAAATCCGTAATCGCCTGCCAGCCGTAATTGTTAATCACAACGGCCACCACGGGTATGTCGTGCTGCACGGCGGTGCTCATCTCCTGCATGGTCATCATGAAATCTCCGTCCCCGGCAAGCGCTACCACCTGGTGGTTCGGGCAGGCCAACTTGGCGCCCATGGCAGCCGGGAAAGCCCATCCCATGGTCGAAAAGCCGCCGGTGGTGAGGTTGGTTTTCGGGACATAAAACGGAAACTCCTGCAACACCTGGGCTTGTATGTTGCCACTGGAGGTGGTTACGATGGCGTCCCGGTCAAGAAAGCCCCGCAGCTTATGCAACAAGTTGGAAATAGTTGGTGGCTCCTTGTTTTCATGGCGTTGCTTTTCGAGGTGTTTTTCCCAGTTTTTTCGCCACCTTTCAAGCTCCTTGAAATACTCGCTACCCCGATAATCGGCGGGATAAACCGCATCGTCCGCAGCGTGGGCGAGCTGCTCCAGCACGGTTCTGGCGTCTCCCTGAATACCCATTTCCACCGGGTAGTTTTTGCCTATCTCGTCCGGGTCGATGTCCACGTGAATCAGTCTGGTCGGAGGTATGGAGAAACTTACGCCGTGCTTGTAACTGGATGTCGTCTCGTCGGCAAACCTTACGCCCACCGCCAAGATAACATCGGCGTTGGCGCAGAAATGATTTCCCACATGCGTTCCCTTGGAGCCGGGCAGCAGTGCGCTCAACGGGTGGTCGTTGGGAAAAGCGCCCTTGCCCTGCCAGGTGGTGGCTACGGGGATTCCGAGGTGTTCGGCGAGCATTTTCAGCTCCTCCCATGCGCCCGAGTGCAGAACTCCGCCTCCGGCCAGTATAACCGGCCTTTCGGCTTCGATGAGCAGCTTCAGCGCCGCCTGGATATCCTCCTCGTTCCCCTTCATTCCGCCGCCGCGTCCGACCATCGGCTTGCCGGGCAGCTTGACGTTAGCCGCTTTCGACTGCACATCCATGGGTAAATCCACCAGTACCGGCCCTTTGCGGCCCCCGAGCATGGCGATGAACGCCCTTCGCATAATGGAAGGTAAAGCTTCGGGGGACTGCGGTTGCCACCATTTCTTGACCACCGGTTCCAGGATGCGAGGGAAATTAGCGGGCAGGGTGCGTTCAATCTCCTGCAACACGCCCCTGCCTTTCATGTAAGTATGTGCGGCGCCGGTGATTATAAGAGCGGCGGTGGAATCCACGTAGCAGGTGGCCACGCCGGTGACGGTGTTTGTGGCCCCGGGGCCGATGGAGGTAAAAACCGCCAGTGGCGTCCCCGTCATCCGGAAATATCCGTCCGCCATGTGCACCGCCGCCATTTCCTGCCTGGGCTGAATGAGACCTATCCTGTCTTCCCGGCCCACGAAAGCGTCCTGCAACCCGAGGCAGCCGTGGCCGGGTATGCCAATGGCGTATGGCACGCCCCACCTGCACAAGGTTTCGACAATTATTTCACCACCGGTCAAACGCATGGGAATCGCTCCTTTCAGCGGTTTTTGCAACCCGAGAAAGCCATTTGGAATTTGGAGAAAACAATGCTCGGCATCTGCCGTATCCTTCGAGACACTTCGTTCCTCAGGAAATCGGCAGATGCCCGCTTCCCTGAGGAGGGCGAAGCCCGTCTCGAAGGGCGCGGGCATTCAACCACATTTTCCGGTTAAAGTGCATCGGTGGCATACCCTCTCCCGTTTTTCAGGTACCGGATGCGCTGATGGTGTTGAACTCGCCGCATACCCGGCACCGGGCGGCCCAGTGTCGGGATTGATGGCGGCAGTTGCTGCAGATGTACGCGGGCCTGGCCAACTCCAGCGCCCGCCGTATGGCTTCGCTGCCTTTGCCCGTTTTACCGAGCTTGCACAGGGCGGCGGCTTCAACCACGAATTTTTCCAACCCTAGCTCGCCGCTTATATTTTCCAGCTCTTCCAGCGCCTTGGACGGCATGCCCTTCTCGAGCAACACCCGCGCCCTCGCCACCCGCAGGGAGTGGTTGTGAGGATTCCGCTCCAGAACTTCCGCGGCCGCTTTTTCGGCGCGCTCGAATGAGTCAGGGGTATTCAAAGCCGCCAGGCGCTCGTATACGAAAGGCTCCGGCCGCTGAACGAGGACCCTTTCGAGCATATCACGGGCCTGTTCCGTCTTTCCCCTGTTGGATTTCAACTCCGAAGCCAGCACGGCGGCGGGAAGGTAGGCGGGGTTTTTCTTCAGCACGTCCGCCAGTATCTTTTCGGCGGCTTCGCCGTTTTCCGCCGCCATGGAACGAGCGTATTCGGTATTGTAAGCGGGTATCTTGCCCTCCTCGGCCGCTTTGTCCTTTGCGGGCAGACCTTTTGCCAGTTTTTTCTGCGCCTCAACCGCTTCGCGCCACCTGCCGGCTTCCGCGTAAGTCGGCGGGAGCAGCCTCTTGGCCCGGGGATGCTCCGGCTGAGCCCGAACGGCCTCCCGCAGGGCCTTGATTGCGCGGGAACTGTCCCCCCTTTTCATGGCCATCTCGGCCGTTTTTACCTGTACGGCCACATTGGTCGGCTCCAGAGCTACGGATTTCGAGTACCATTCCAGCGCTCTCTCCGCATCGCCACGGGCGCGATAAAGCTCGCCGAGGGCCTCATAACCTTGCGAAAGTCCGGGGTGTTGCCGGAGGGCGCGCAGGTAGGTTTCCTCCGCGCGGGCTTCGTTGCCGCGGGCCAGTTCCCTGTTGGCCGCCTCCATAAGTTTGAGCGCTTTGTGTTGCGCCCCGGGAGCGGCTCTTTCCTCCCGCCTTTGTATGCTCTTAACCAGCCGATTAACGCCGATGATTAGGGTCAGGTAGGCTATTCCCGAAAGGAAGGTAAAAAAAAGCAGGACTGCCAGCGGCATTTCGCCTTGCGCTCCGCCCCACCATTTCAGCGGGACCCGAACATGATTTATCGGCAATATGACGCCGAACCCTACAATCACCACCAGGCCGAAGAGGATATTCAGAAACTTTCTCATACATCAAACCGCCGTTTATTTGGCGTAAGGCACGCCCCGCAAGATGGTCTGAGCGCGATATATCTGCTCCAGCAGCACCAGCCGGGCCAGCTCGTGGGAAAGGGTCATCGGTCCCATTGTAATCGTGTAATCGGCCTCGGCGGCCACCCTTCCGCCCAGCCCATGGGCTCCTCCGATTATAAAAGCCGCTCCGGTGGCGCCGCCATCCTCTATATCTTTGAGCAGTTGCGCAAACCGCTCGGAAGTCAACGATTTTCCCTCGGGATGAAGGGCCAGTTTCCTGTAACCGCGCTCTCCGGCGGCCCGGAGTAATTTCTTTTCTTCGTCCTCGACAGTTTTTTGCGGGTTGTCGCCCCTTCCCGGCTTAATTTCCTTTACTTCGATTGGCGCAAGCTTGTTGATGCGTCCCAGGTAATCGCGGCAGCCTTCCTTTATATAGGGGGTGCGGAGCTTATCCACCGCCAGCAGAAGTAACTTCACTTATTCCTCTGGCAGCGGTACTTCTTCCGCGTGAATCCAGAGCCTTTCCAGGTCGTAAAATTCACGGTAGCTTTTCTCGAAAACGTGCACCACCACGTCGCCCCAGTCCAGCACTACCCATTTCGCTTCCATTATTCCCTCTTCACCCACCAGTCCCGCGCCCTTTTTGTAGAGCTCTTCGATTGCCGTTTCGGCGATGGCCTGTACCTGCCTGCCGGTCTCGGAGTGGCATATGATAAAATAATCCGCCACGGTGGCGAACTTACTTATGTCCAGTATCAGCGGCTCCTGTGCGTTTTTGCTCATGACGGCCCGGGCACACTCACGGGCCATGTCGATTCCTTCCGGTGGTTTCTTTTTGGCTCTTCTCGGTCTTCCGGGGCCGGATTTTTTCGTGGTCAACGCGCCTCCCCGGCCTTAATCGGACTACTCATTCGGCCTCCTTTGATTCGCCGGTGTAAAGTTTTTCTTTTTGTATGTAATCGTGGATTCGCGGAGGCAGAAGATACCTGATACTCTCTCCCCGCCCGCATCTTGCGCGTATATCGCTGGCGCTGATGTCCAACCCTGTAACCGATACGAAAAGTACGCCTCCGCCTGATGGATGAGCATATTTACCATCATCGTAACATAACCTGTCGGCCACTTCAACGGGCAACACCCGGTCGGGGTTCGGGGGTAAATCGTCCTTGCGGTTCATTATGACCATCCAGGCCAGCTCGAAAAGCTTTTCGTAGCTTTTCCAGTGGGTTATGGTCTTCCACGAGTCCGAGCCGGCGATGAAGTGAAGTTGCGCCCCCGGGTGAGTTTCCCTGAAATGTTCGAGGGTGTCCACGGTGTAGCTGTCACCCCCGCGGCGAATTTCGCAATCGTCCACCTCGAAGAAGGGGTTGTCTTGTACCGCAAGCTTTGCCATTTCCAGCCGGCGCCCGGTTTCGAGGTTTTCGCCGCTGTTTTTGAGCGGTTGAATGTAGGTCGGTATGAAGATTACTTTTTCCAGCCCCAGTTTTTCCCGGACTTCCTCCGCGGGCCTGAGGTGGCCGTAATGTATGGGATTGAAGGTTCCCCCGAGTATTCCGATTTTTCCCTTCATTCGATAAGTAGTTTAATCGCGGCGGGAATCGATGTAAAGCGAAGGGTTAGTGTTGCGTCCCGGAAACGGGTTAGATAATTGTTCAGCCCGACCCTTCGAGACGGTTGGCCGATTTCCTGAGGAAAAACCGAAGGTTTTGTCTCGAAGGATCGGCCAACCTCCTCAGGGAATCGGGCTTACTTTTAAATAATTTATTCCGGGGCACAACACTAGTCCACCTATTCGTCGAGCGTATTATTTTGCTCAAGTTGCTTTAGGTAACACTCCAGATTGCTGGCAATTTTATTGAATACCATTGGAACATAAGACAAAATCTCTACTATGTCGGGATTATCATGGCGCGGCCCTCCATGGTAGTAACGCATATGAGAAAGAATATCTTGCTTCTCGGACTCTTCCAATTTATTGAAAGGATTTTCTACTAAGTGATTGTGAAAATCAGAGAGATGAATAAATGCACATCCAAATTTATAGACGGATTGTGTCCATCCCTGTAATTTCTGGGCCAGGTCAATAATTTCCCGGTCTTTCACGCCTCGCCATTTGTCATTGGGAGTATGAATTTTCCATTTTTGGCCTCGGAGTGTTGACTCGATAAGCCTTTGACGCTCGGTGAGGTCATTGATAGAAAGCAAATAGATTACACGAACCATTGAATCCAATTCTTGACGAAGAATCGATATCGCCGGACTCAATACATTATGTAGAGGCGTTAAGCATTGTATTGCCCGCCGATTCTCTTGGGATCTCCTGCGGATGATTTCGCAAAATCTTAGCGTATTTGATTTCATCTTTTAATTCCCAACTATGGATTAGATTAATTTGCACGAAATATGGAGTTCGTCATACAGCAGTACGGGCCAATTCCAGTTTGTAAAGCGTGTTAATCGGAATCCTCCGGCTAGCATCGAGTATCTCGATGGCCACGATCTCGTTATCTTCAGTGGTATGAAGATAACGCCTTCCTCCACCTCCACCGCTCCGTCGGGTTTTTTGGAAGGCATCTGCAGATAAGCCGCATTGGTCTCTTTATCGTATTTAACCTTCATAAGCTTACCCCCAATGTGTTCTTTTGAGGGGTTGGGATTCACTGGACGGATTGGTCGACCAAGCTCATTCGAGGGTCTCGCGGATTTGTTTGAGCCTGTCGAGGGCCTGTCTGATGGCTTCGGCGCTGTCTTCGGACTTTTCCAAAGCCTGTAGTTCCGATAACGCTTTCCGGGCGCCGGCGATGGTGTAGCGTTTTTCATATAACAGGTATTTTATGGTGGAGATTCTTTCGATGTCCTTCCGACGATAGAGTCTCGACCCGCCGGAAGTTTTGGAGGGGCGCAACTGGGGAAATTCCGTCTCCCAGTACCTGAGAACGTGGGGCTTTATCCCCACCAGATCGCATACTTCGCCTATTCTGAAGAAAAGCTTGTCCGGAATGGTCGGAGCGAAGCTCATCAACTCCCCGGAGTTTTGTTTATGGCATCCTTTAGAATCTGGCTGGCCTTGAAGGTAAGCACCTTCCGCTCGCTTATTTCTATACTTTCCCCCGTATGTGGGTTGCGTCCGACCCTGGAGTTTTTGTGTCGAACGGCGAAGTTACCGAATCCGCTTATTTTTATCTTTTCCCCCTGCTCGAGGGTATCTTTCATTATCTCGAATAGGGTTTCCACCACTTCCGTGCAATCTTTTTTGGAATAACCGCCGAGCTTTTCGTTGACCTTTTCGATAATCTCCGCCTTGGTCATAACGCCTCTCCCCCTTGTTCAGCTTAAAGGTTAATCGAGATTTTACCTGATGCGCGCCCCGAACTTTTTCTCGAGCTTACCTGCCACATTATTATGCAACCGGTTTACCTCTTCATCAACAGGGCTCTTGTCCGGCCACTGGTAAACTATTGACAACGCTACGCTTTTGTGCCTCTCGGGCACCTGTTCTCCCCGGTACACGTCAAAGACCCTGACTTCCCTTATAACTTCGTTGTCAACTTCCCTGACGGCTTCCTCCAACTCCGCTACCGGCGCCTCGTCGGTTACCACCACGGCGAGGTCCCTGAAGGCCGGCGGGTAAACCGGCAGGGGTTTGAACTTGAGTACCCGGGAGGATAGCTTCAAAAGCGCCGCAAAGTCAAGTTCAAACGTAAACGCAGGCTCCGGTATCTCGAACGCCTTTTCTACGGAAGGTTTCACCCGGCCCACGTGGCCCAGGTAATGCTCCCCCGAGTATATAACCGCCGATTCACCGGCTAGCATGTACGGCTCGCCCGGGCGGGGGTGGAATCGCACGTTATTGAGTTTGAGCTCGCTGAAAACTTCCTCCACCGCTCCCTTCGCCAGGTAGAAGGGATGGACATTCGGCCGGTGAAAGCGACTTCGCCTGGGCGGCGCCATAATTCCGCCTGCCCTTATCGGCTCCTCCGGCAGGGGTTGACCTTCCTTACCGATAAACACCCGTCCCACCTCGAAGAGCTTCACATCTTCCTGGAACCTGCTCAGATTGTAGCGGGCGGTTTTCAAAAGGCCCGGCGCCAGGGTGGTGCGCATGACGCTCTCTTCCTTGCTCAGCGGGTTCATAAGCTCCACGGCGCGCCTTCGGTCATCCCCGGATTCTATTCCGAGGCTATCCAGGTCGCCGGGGTTCATGAAGCTGAGGGTGACAATCTCGAAGTAACCCGCTCCCGTCAGCGCCATTCTAAGCCGGTCGGCCAAATCGTCCTCCGGCTCGTGGACAACCGGCTCAGGCCTGCCTTCGGGCAGGGTCGCCGGGAGCTTGTCGTAACCGTAAAGCCGGGCGACTTCCTCGATTACGTCCGCCTCCTCGTTTATATCCCCCCGCCATGTGGGAGGAATGACGATGAGTCCCTCGTCGGCCTCCCTGACGTCGAACTCCAGCGATTCGAGCAACCTTTTGCTTACAGCCGAAGGGACATTCACCCCCAGGTACAACTCCACCCGCTCCTCGGGCAGCAGTATATCCGGCGGCTCGGGGACGGGCACAGCATCGTCCAGCGCTCCCTTGGCGATTTTTCCGTCTGCGTATTCGGCCATGAGCGCCGCCGCCCGGTCGGCCGCCGCCAGTTGGAGGCATGGGTCTACGCCTCGCTCGAACCGGTAGGAGGCTTCGCTGGTCAGCCCCAGCCTTTTCGAAGTTCGGCGTATTCCGGAGGGGTCGAAGCAGGCGCTTTCCAAGAGGACATTGACGGTTTCTTCGGTAACTTCCGAGTTCAGCCCGCCCATAACTCCGGCCAGCGCCACGGGTTTTTCGGTGTCGCAGATTAAGAGGTCGTCCTCCAGGAGACGCTCCATCTCGTCCAGGGTGACGAATTTTTCTCCGGCCTTCGAGCGCCTGACCACTATGCCCGGGCCGGCGAGTCGGTCCATGTCAAAGGCGTGCAGCGGCTGGCCCATCTCCAGCATGACGTAGTTGGTGATGTCCACGATATTG
Source organism: uncultured bacterium (assembly GCA_964459325.1). Lineage (GTDB taxonomy): Bacteria > RBG-13-61-14 > RBG-13-61-14 > CAYWKU01 > CAYWKU01 > CAYWKU01. The sequence continues at coordinate 12,529 of CAYWKU010000026.1, forward strand.
TTTATTGCGCGTACGCCGCATGTTTCCAGCCTCTTCTGAATCCATGTGGGGGAGGGGCCGATTTTGATGCCCTGAATTACCCTGGCCACGTAACGGGGGCAGCCGATGGGGTCGTGTACTTCCAGGGTGGCAATATCCGACACCGAAGGGCCGCTTTCGGGGCATTGTGTATCCGGTTTCTTTAACTCCACCCCGAAGGCTGCGGCAAGCTCCCGGGCAAGGCCCACCACGCTGAGGGCGTCTCCCCGGTTGGGCGTAATGCCGATGTCGAATACGACTTCGGATTCGATGCCCAGTATCGGCGCGGCGTCGCTGCCGACCTCGGCGTTTTTTCCGAACTCGTGTATACCCTTGCTTTTTTCCTCGAGGGCCAACTCCCGGAGGGAGCAGAGCATTCCTTCGCTGCGGGCTCCCCGGATGACGGTTTCTTCGATTGTGCGCCCTCCCGGCAGGCGGGTTCCGGGCGGGGCCCATATACTCCTCATGCCTTCGCTTATGTTGGGAGCGCCGCAGACGACGTCCACGGTGTCATCCCCGGTGTCCACTTCGCATATTTTGAGCTTATCGGCGTTCGGGTGAGGTTTTATTTTGACGATTTGCGCCACTTTCAGCCTGTCGGCGTCGCCGCTCGCGCGCTCGACGGCCTCCACTTCAAAGCCGGTCATGGTAAGGACGCGGGCCACTTCGTCGGCATCGGCTTCAATCGGAACGAACCGGCGCAACCATTCAAGCGTTACTTTCACAGGCGGGCTCCCGAAACTTTAGAATTGTCTCAAAAATCTCAAATCGTTCTCGAAAAAGGTGCTTATAGGCTCGATGCCGTACTTCAATATGGCTATCCTCTCCACCCCCATGCCGAAGGCGAATCCCGTCCACTCGAAGGGGTCGGCGCCCACGTTGCGCAGCACCTGGGGGTGAATCATCCCCGAGCCGAGGATTTCTATCCACCCGGTGTATTTACACATTCGGCAACCGCGATTGTCGCAGAAGATGCAGCCGATGTCCATTTCGGCGCTCGGCTCGGTGAAGGGGAAAAAGCTGGGCCGGAACCTCACCGGGGTATCCTCGTCGAAAATTTCCCGTGCGAAGGCGGTGAGCGCGCCCTTTAAATCGGCCATCGAGATGCGCTTGTCCACCACGAAACCCTCGAGCTGGAAAAACATGGGCGAGTGGGAAGGGTCGCGGTCATGCCGATAAACCTTACCCGGGCTGACTATCCTGAACGGCGGCTTCGCCGATTCCATGGCCCGGATTTGCACCGGCGAGGTATGGGTGCGGAGCACCACGTCGTCGGAGACGAAGAACGTATCCTGCATGTCCCTGGCCGGGTGGTCGGGAGGGAAGTTGAGTCGGGTAAAGTTGTACTCGTCCAACTCCACTTCCGGCCCCGAGGCCACGCTGTAACCCATGCCCTCGAATACGCGGACCATTTCGTTCAACATTCGGTTCACCGGGTGAATGCCGCCCCTCCCCGGCCTGAAACCGGGCAGGGTTACGTCCAAGTTTACGCTTATAGAAGCTGACAAGTCTGATTGCCCGCTCTTCACCTTCTTATAACTCGATACGTTGAAATGGTCGGTGGAGGCCAGGTCTTTTTTTCGGTCATTAAAGACCGCTTCGAGTTCTGCCTTGACCTCGTTCGCTCTTTTTCCGAAGGACGGTCTTTGGTCGGGGGGGAGGTCTTTGGTACTGCGCAGCAGGGAGGTCAACGACCCCTTGCGGCCGAGGTATTTGATGCGGGCGGATTCAAGCTGTTGCGCGTCCTCGGCCTCCGATATCTCCTTGCGGGCCTGCTTGTAAAGTTTTTCAAGTTCTTCTTTCACGATTTTCGCTGAACTTCGTTTACTAAATGAGCGAAGTCGTCCGGGTACCTGACGGCGATATCCGCCATAACTTTCCGGTCAAGCTCGACGCCTGAGTCTTTGGCGTTCTTTATGAACTTCGAGTATGAGGCGCCGTTGAGTCTGCAAGCGGCGTTTATGCGTGTAATCCAAAGGCTTCGGAAGTCGCGCTTTTTCTGCTTGCGGTGCCTGTAAGCGTTAGTCCACGCTTTCATGACCGCTTCCCGGGCGGTGCTGTAGATTTTGCTTCTGCTCTGGAAGTAGCCCTTTGCGCTTCGCAGGACTTTTTTTCGTCGTCTTCTGGCTTTGAATCCGCGTTTTACGCGTGACATTTAAAACTCTCCCCGGTGTCGATGTAAAAAATGCAGGGGATTATACCGCGGCCCCTGCCTTGATTCGATTGTTCCAGGTTTCCGGCCTCAAGAGTAAGGCAGCAGCCTTTCGACCTTCTTGCGGTCATTGGCAGCCACAAAGGCGGGTTTGCGTAGCCTTCGCTTCTGCTCCCTACTCTTGTTCGACAGGCAGTGTCTCAGGTAAGCCTTTTTTCTTTTGATTTTACCCGATGACGTCTTTTTGAACCTTTTGGCGGCTCCCCTGTTGGTTTTCATTTTAGGCATTTTCGGATTCCTTTGATTCTTTTGTTTCCTTCGCTCCCTTAGATTGGCCGGATTGGCCCTTTTGGGGCGCCAGCACCATGGTCATGGAGCGCGTTTCCATTTTCGGCTGGCTTTCGACCTGGCCCACGTCCTCTATCATCCGCTGAATCCGCTCGAGCACTTCCTTTCCCATCTCCGGGTGGGAAAGCTCCCTCCACCGGAAGATGACGGTAATTTTGGCCTTGTTTCCGCCCTGTAGAAAGCGCCTGATGTGGCGGACTTTGGTCTCCAGGTCGTGGTCTTTTATTTTGGGCCTGACCTTTACTTCTTTGAGTTGTATAAAGGTTTGTTTCTTTTTTGCCTCGTGCTCCTTTTTCTGTTGTTGATACTTATATTTCCCGTAATCCATTATGCGGCACACCGGAGGGTCGGCATTGGGCGCGATTTCCACGAGGTCCAACCCCTCCTCCTCGGCACGCCGCAACGCCTCGGATGTCATAAAAACTCCCAGTTGGTCTCCGTCCGGACCTATCAACCTGACTTCACGGGATTTTATTTTCTGGTTGGTTCGAGGTCCCTTTTCTTTTTTGCCCTTTGAACCGTGCGAGCCTTTTCTGATGGCAAATCCTCCTTGCTACGGGCCGACAGGTCGGCGTGTGGGGTCTTCATCGCGTAACAGCCCGATGAATTCCTCCACGCTCATTGAAGGCAACTGCTCCCCGCCTCTTTTTCTCGGAGCAACCGTCCCTTCTTCTTGTTCCTTACCCCCTACCACCAGGGCATAAGGTATTTTTTGAGTTTGAGCTTCGCGTATTTTATAACCGAGCTTTTCGGACCTTGAGTCCGTTTCGGCTCTTATGTCGGCGTCTTTCAATTTTTTATAGACTTGTTCGGCATACTCGTTGAATTTGTCGGCAACCGGCAGCACCCTCGCCTGTACGGGGGCCAGCCATGAAGGAAAGGCTCCCGCATAATGTTCGGTCAGGATTGCCAGAAATCTTTCAACGCTGCCAAGAATAGCCCTGTGCACCATCGCCGGGCGGTGCCTTTGATTATCCTCGCCAACATAAGTTAAATCAAAGGCTTCCGGCAATGCAAAGTCGCATTGAATGGTAGCACACTGCCAAGGCCTGTCAAGGGCATCGCGAAGTTTGACGTCTATTTTCGGCCCGTAAAATGCGCCTTCTCCCTCGTCCACGGCGAAATCCAGCCCCTTCTTTCTGAGGGTATCCATGAGTATTTCCGTGGCACGGTCATAGTCCTCGGCGGAGCCTATGAACTTATCCTCCGGGCGTGTGCTCACTTCGATGGCGTACTGGAAATCAAACAATTCCAGTATTTCCAGCGTGAAGTCCATTATGTCCGATATTTCATCCTGTAGCTGGTCGGGTGTGCATATAATATGTGCATCGTCCTGGGTGAACGTGCGCACCCTGGTCAGCCCGTGCAGCTCGCCGCTCTGCTCGTGCCGGTGAACCTGGCCTATCTCGAAGTACCTCTTGGGGAGGTCCCGCCAGCTTCGCACCTTTGCACGATATATGAGCATGTGGGCCACGCAGTTCATGGGCTTTACCCCGTACTGCTGGTCTTCCACTTCCGTGAAGTACATCTTGTCGCGGTAATTGGCCATGTGGCCGGATTTTTCCCATATTTCCTTTTTCATGAGAATAGGGCCCATGACTTCCTCGTAGCCGCGCCTTCGATGCTCCCGGCGCTCGTAATCTATGAGGATGTTGCGCAGGGTCATGCCCTTCGGGAGATAAACCACCATCCCCGCGCCGATTTCTTCGTAGAGCGCAAAAAGCTCGAGCTCCTTGCCGATGCGGCGGTGGTCCCTCCGGCGGGCTTCCTCCTCCCATTCCAGGTATTCATCGACCGCCTCCTGATTGGGAAAGGCGGTGCCGTAAATCCTCTGAAGCATGGGGTTGCGCTCGTCTCCCCGCCAGTAAGCTCCCGCCAGCGCGGTAAGCTTGAAAGCCTTTATGTAGCCGGTGCTTGGCAGATGTGGCCCGCGGCAGAGGTCGGTGAAGGAGCCCTGCCGGTAAAGGCTGACCGTCTCGCCCTCCGGGATTTCCTCGACAAGCTCCACCTTATAGGTTTCGCCTTCCTTTTTAAACAGCTCGATAGCTTCCTCACGGCTGAGCTCCTCCCGCTCGTAAGGAACATCGCGCTTGATTATTTCGCTCATGCGCTGCTCTATCTTAGGCAGGTCCTCGGGGCTGAAGCCGGGCTCGTAGTCGAAATCGTAGTAAAATCCCTTTTCTATGGCCGGGCCGATGGTCACCTTGACGTCGGGGAAAAGTTCCCTGACCGCCTGGGCCATGACGTGAGAGGCCGAATGGCGCAGAATATCCAGTCCTTCCGCGGAATCCATGTCTATAAACCTGGCGTGCCCCTCTTCGGCGGAAGCGGACAAATCCATCCTACGCCTGTTCACTGCAACGGCGACTATGCTCTCCGGGTTGATGCCTTCGGTTTTGTTCAGGACATCCTTCCAGGAGGAGCCTTCGGGAGCTTCGACTTCTCCCGCCCCTTCTACCTCAATCTTCACTTCGTTTTCTCCCTGGGAGATGTTTTCCTTATACCATCAATATAAACAGCAGCCGAGACGGGCGCATCTCGGCTACCATTTCAACTAACCGTGTTTTTTTATTCAGTGAGGATGGGCGGGATTGAACCGCCGACTTCTACCGTGTCAGGGTAGCGCTCTCCCGCTGAGCTACATCCTCATTTCTAATTTCTATAAAAAAATTAGCTCCACCCGGGAGGTTTGTCAAGCGAATAAGCGTTATTCTCCGACCACTTGCACGATTACCCTGCGCTGCCTGTCGCGAACGTCGAAATCCAGGAGCACTATCTGCTGCCATGTCCCCAGCATCAGGTTCCCGTCAATGACCGGGGCCGAAAAGGAGGGCCCGATGAGGGCGCTGCGCACGTGGCTGTGGCCGTTGCCGTCGTGCCATTTTTCGTTGTGGGCGTATACCATATCTTCCGGGGCGGCCCGGTCGATGGCCCTAACCAGGTCCCGGACGGCGCCGCTTTCGTACTCGATGGCCGAAATCGCGCCCGTGCTGCCAGGCACGAAGGCCAGTGCTATTCCGTTTGTAACGCCCGAGGACACTACCGCCCGGCTCACCCGGTCGGTAATGTCATGAACATCGGTTCCAGCTTTGGTGGAAACGGTGAAGGTTTCGGAAAAGACAGCCATTTCTCTTTATCCCGGGCAAACTGAGCCGGGCCCGAGTGAAGGCATCATTGCTCCTGTTTTTCCTGCTCTTCCTTGCAGGTTATACACAGCTCGGCCACCGGCCGTGCTTCCAGGCGCTTGAGGCTGATAGGCTCCCCGCAATTTTCGCAGATTCCGTAGTCTCCGTCTTCTATTTTTCCGAGAGCCTTTTCGATTTTTCGCAACAGGTTTCTTTCCCTGTCCCTGAGCTTGTATGTCATGGACTGGTCCAACTCGCTGCTTGCCAGGTCGATATCGTCCATAAGGTCGTCTTCTTCCGTTTTTCTTTGTTCTCGCGTGGTGTCCCGGGCCATTTTGTACAATTTGTCTCGCTCGGCCTCCAGCATTTTCTGAAATTTCTTTAAGTCCCTTTTTTTCATTTTCCTGCTCCCTCGTTGACGGTACGCGCCGCGTTGCCTAATATAGTTCGCAAGGTGAATTGATGGCTCGTTGCGTTCATTGCGGTCAGACCATTAAAGCCGGCCAGGAAATTTGCCCCCTGTGCGGCGGCGAACAGCCCGTGGAGTGGATGGTAAAGCTTGTCTACGTGCTTGCTTTCCTTTTTATCCAGGGCGTGGTTTACCGCCTTATCTGGCCCGATGCCGAATCGATAGTGGCCTACGGAATATATTTCGTTACAACCGCCGGTCTTGCGCTGGCCATCAGGCGACTTCTTCTCAGGAAATCAAGCGCCTCCTGAAAAGTCATTCCTCCCAGTAAACAGCTTCAGTAGGACAGTCTTCCGATGCCTCGACGCATTCGGGGTCTTCGGAAGAAGCTTCCGGTTTTATCATCACGGACACGCCCCCTTCGGTGTCCAGTTCGAAGTATCCTTCGTGCTCGGTGCATAACCCGCAGCCGGTGCACAAATCGGGGTCGACTTTCCATGGCATCTTTTCCACCCATCAAAATGGAAGGTGATATGATAAATAACCGCCCTATGTTTGTCAAGGGTACAAAAGGGCTGAAAAACACAAGGAAAATAAGGGAGATACAGACCTTCCCGTTGCCGGCCCGAACACTTCAAAGACCGGAAGAAAACGGTATCGAGTAGGAGGGGGAGTTGCTTCCCCCGTCCTCTCACACCACCGTACGTACGGTTCCGTATACGGCGGTTCCTGACGGGCCTGCAGAGGACTTACACCTTCAAGTGGGTGCGCCCTGCCGGGCGCACAAAAATGAAGGAGCCTCACTCGAAAGTGCCGAGCGAGGCTCCCTATATCGTATGGGCGATCAGGCTTGACCCCTTGGGAGAATATGCGGAAAACCGTGCAGCTATCGTTGCGAGCTTTCCCGGAGCCGGTGACCACCCTTATACTCTACGGATTGCACTTCCCATGCCATATCCGGTTGCTCGATAAAAATTGCATAAATCCGGGGGCTTACAAATTCCTTACCCTGAAGTTTTTTGTAAACGGAAGCCGGGAAGGGGACAAAAACGGCGGATGAGGCGGCAATTTTGTCCCATTCGTTATCGCTCGATAACTTGCCTAAACATGGCCGGCAAATTATCATAACTCCAATAAGCGGGAGGTGCGGACATTGAAAGTGCAACGAGTATTACTGAGCCGGATTGACGTGGAGAACGAAGGCTGGGACGAATTCGTATTCGAGCTGCATCCGCCCAACGTGGACCGGCTGGCTACCAGCCTTGAAAGGGTCGGGCAACTTTGCCCCCTGCTGGTAAAGAAAAGTATAGACAAATTGTTTATCGTGGCGGGTTACGCCCGATACCAGGCCATGAAAAAGCTGGGCATAGAAGAAGTCTGGGTAAGGATTTTTCAGGAAAATGAAATCAGTACCGAGGAACTGTTGTGGGTCAGCATCGAGGAAAATTGCGGAATACAACTCCGAACAGGGGCCCAGAAGCGTATCTTCTTGAAATTCAAGGAAATCGGATACTCCGAAGAAAAAATCGCCAAAGAAGTGGCGCCCGCCGTAGCGGGTAAGCTTTCCACCGAAGAAATCCGCGATATGCTGAAGAAAGAAGAAAGTTAATGAGCACGGAGGAGCTGCCGAGGGAGGAAAGTCTGGCTGTGCAATTGAGCGGCCTGCTGAAGGCCGGTACCCCCATAGTTGTCGTAAACTCCTGGGAAGAGGATTGCGTGGAAAGGGTGGCGAAAAAAGCCGCCCGGATACTGGAAAAGAAGCTGTTTATATGGAGCGCAACCCGTGGATTCCACAGCGGCATCGATGATGACAACCCCGTGGAATCATTTCCCGACCCCTACGAGGCACTGCTAAGGCTGCGGGGTGAAGGCCATTCAGTGGGACTGCTCAAGGACTTTCACCAATTCTGGGATAACCATAGATGCGTCAGAGTATTGAGGGACATAGCCCTGGAGTCTCCGGAACGCGCGGCGCAGGTGGTTCTTTCCATGCCCTTCAGCTCAGTTCCCGAGGAATTGGGCAAAGATGTCTCATTCATGGACGTGCCCCTGCCCGACGGGGACGAGCTGAAAACGCTTCTTAAGGGGGCGATTAACGAGCTCGGAAAGACGTTATCGGCGGAAGACGCCGAGCGGGCTTCGGTGGCCGCAGCCGGGTTGACTCAGACACAGGCGCTACGGGTATTCAAGCTGGCAGCCGGGCACCTTCCGAAGGACGTGGGCGGATTCCTGGGCGCCATCCTGAGAGAGAAACGCTCCCTGGCAAGGCACGCCCTGGCGCTCGAATTTCTGGAGCCGACCATAACCTTCGACAGCGTGGGGGGCTTGGAACTCTTGAAAAAATGGCTCGATGCCCGGGCGGCGGCTTTTACCTCGCGGGCCCGAGAATACGGGCTGCCCCAGCCTAAGGGGCTGCTTTTGTTGGGAGTTCAGGGCTGCGGCAAGAGCATGTCGGCCAAATCGGTGGCACAATTGTGGAAACTGCCGTTGCTCAGGCTCGACCTGTCGCGGATAGACCCGGTAAGCGGCGAGTCAATGCTCATGCAGGCTCTGCATACAGCGGAGGCCGTATCTCCGGCCGTGTTGTGGGTGGACGAGATAGAAAAGGGCTTCGGAACAACAGACAATATACGGGGAGGGGTGAGCTTGAGGTCGCTGAGCGCTTTTGTCACCTGGCTCCAGGAAAAAACTTCGCCGGTTTACGTGGTAGCGACGGCCAACTCGATAAGCAAAATGCCCCCGGAACTTTTAAGGAAGGGACGCTTCGACGATATTTTCTTCGTCGACCTGCCGTCTCAGGGCGAAAGAGAGGAAGTTTTCAGGATACACCTTAAGCTGAGGGAGCGTATCCCGGAAAAGTTTGACCTCAAGAGCCTTGCCTCCGAAAGCGAAGGCTTCAGCGGCGCCGAGATAGAGGCGGTGGTCGTTTCGGGAATGTTCGAGGCCTTTTCCCAGGACCGGGAGGTAAATGACGACGACATCCTCTATGCAATCCGCACCACCATACCCCTCTCCACCACCATGGAAGACGAAATCAAGGAGCTGCGCGACTGGGCCCGTGGAAGGGCTCGACCCGCAAGTCTGGATACCCGGCTGGCGGACCTGTTGTCGGCGCCGAGAGGGGAAGAATAAAAACTCAGAACCGACTCGTGCCAAGGGGTAACACCGATAGCTCCGCTATCGGTGTGCAAGCTCGGGCATCAGAAAGAAGCCAGGTCGAATTTTCATGACCGAGACAAAGGACACAAATCCCCTCCATGAAATGGTGCTGGACTCCATAACCGAAGGGGTCTGGACTACCGACACCGACTGCCGGATTACGTATTTCAACCGCGCCGCCGAGGAAATTACCGGCTACGCCAGGGATGAAGTGGTGGGGAAGCACTGCTCGGAGATAATCAGGGCCGACGTGTGCCAGGAGCAATGCCCGCTGATGAAAACCATGGAGGGCGGCCTTCCCATCAGCAACATTCGCATAAATATACAAACCCGGGACGATTTGAGGCTGCCCATCAGCGTGAGCACGTCGGTTCTGGAGAATTCCGAGGGCAGGGTGGTCGGTGGAGCCGTTCTTTTCCGCAACCTTATAACGATAGAAGAGCTGCGCGACCAGCTTCTGGGCACACAGACCTTTCAGAACCTGGTAAGCCGCAACGCCGAGATGCAGGAGATATTCAGGCTCCTTCCGGACATCGCCCAGAGCGAGTCCAACATTCTTATACAAGGCCCCAGCGGCTCCGGAAAGGAGCTGGTGGCCAGGGCCATCCACAACCTCAGCCCCCGCAGCCACGGGCCTTTCGTAGTTATAAACTGCGGGGCATTGCCGGAAAACCTGTTGGAAAGCGAGTTGTTCGGCTATAAAAAAGGAGCCTTTACGGACGCTCATCGCGACAAGCCGGGCAGGTTCGCACTGGCTAAGGGTGGCACCCTTCTCCTGGACGAGATAGGCGATATGCCGCCTCCGTTGCAGGTGAAGTTATTGAGAGTGCTTCAGTACGGCGAGGTGCAGCCGTTGGGCAGCACCGAGACGCAGCTCGTGGACGTCCGGGTGCTGGCGGCCACCAACAAGGACATCAAGGGCATGATAGCCCGGGGCGAGTTCCGGGAGGATTTGTTTTACCGGCTCAACGTCATCAACCTCGAAATACCTCCACTCGCCCGACGACCGGAAGACGTGGCGCCGCTGGTGGAGCATTTCATCAAGCGGTTCAACGCAAAAACCCACAAAAACATCGAGGGCGTTAGCGAAGAAGTGCTGGCGCGATTTACATCATACGACTTCCCCGGCAACGTCAGGGAACTGGAAAACGCCATCGAGCACGCTTTCGTGTTATGCAAGGAGAGCGTAATTCAACTCCATCACCTGCCGAAATATCTGACCGGCGCAACCCCGCGCGAAACCTCCGCTCGAGGCAAAGCCGCTTACCTGGACTACTCGGAGGAAAAACTACTGCGCGACCTGCTTGAAAAACACGCCGGCAACAAAGGCGCCGCCGCAAAGGAACTCGGTATACACCGCACCACCCTGTGGCGTAAAATCAAAAAATACGACCTGGAATAACCGGAAGTAACCCACCGGTACGTGTAAAAAAACGCAATTTCTTATCGGAATAATTTCGGGAGAATGCAAAATCGTCGTGGAAGCCGGCGGCTTTTATAGTTATAATCGAGGTTTGAAGCCACCGAGCGGATTCGAACCGCTGACCTGTCGATTACGAATCGACTGCTCTGCCGGCTGAGCTACGGTGGCGAAGCTTCTAAAAACAAAATATCATCCCGGTTTAACCTCGTCAACTTAGTGAAAGGTAACTCCCGCGCGAAAGATGAGCGATTCCAAGACAAAACTCAAGGAGCTGGAAGCCGGGTTCCGCGAAAAACCCGGTGACGCAAATACGGCCATACAGCTTGCCAGCGCCCACCTGGAGGCCGGGAACAACGGCCGCGCGAGGGAAGTGCTGGACAGGGTGCTCAAATCCGACGAATCGCTCGGGGAAGCCCTTGCATTGCGCTCCGAAGTGTTCGCGGCTCAAAACGACTGGGTGCAGGCTTATCGCGACTGCCGCCAGGCGACCAAAGCCGGTTACAAACCGCCACTCAAAGAACGGGCGAAAATCTTCTATCTCAGGTGGTTGATAATTTCCAACCAGGGATGGCGCCCCGCGTGGATATCCAGAGTCGCCACCCTGATAATGTGCATTGCGGTCGGGTTTCTGACCACGGCTATGGGTATAAGGCTGCTATTTCAGGGAGCTTATCTCGGGTTTCTTTTGAGCATTCTCATGGGAGGCGGCTTCTTCTGGGGCGGACTGACGGTCGGCGGCATATCACTGTGGCTGAAAAAACTCCAGGACAAAAAAACTCCGGGTTGGGATAAACCGATAACTGCCAAGAAAAAATAATAAACCGTTTCACGAAAGTGAACGTTGCTCCTTAGCGCCCTTGTGGTATTTTAAGGCGTATTCAGAGGAAAATAATGAAAAGAGCGAGATTTATTATAGTGTTTGCACTTCTGGCCGCCTGCCCCTCCCTTGCGCTCGCCCTTGAGAAAGGGGACATGGCAATATCGGGAGGGCCGATTGTGACCATGATAGCCTCTGGAGAAATTTCCAACGAAGACTCGCCGCCCGAATACGCCGACCTGTTCGAGCCCGGCTGGGGGGTAGGGTTGGACGGCATGATAGCAATCAACAAATACTTCCGGGCCGGTCTGGGCTTCAGCGTCAATATGTTCGAAGGGGACGAGCTCAACGGAAACGACGTCGGCAAATGGTGGGCGTCCCCGGTGATGCTGGGCGCTCAATTGTTCCCGCTCGGCTCGGGGGGTAAACTACCGAGGCCTTATATCAGGGTCGACGGCGGCGGTATTTTTTACAGCGCAGTCAGCGTCGACCAGCCGGGCTCGGAAGTCGACAATACTCTGTTCAGGACTTCCACAACTTATGCTGCGGACGCAGGTCTTGGCCTGGAATGGCTCTTTACAAAGCACTGGGGCGCCTTCGGTGAAGCCCGGTGCCTGCTGGGCGGAAATCCCGTGGGCGGTGGAGATTTCTCCATACACGACCCCGACAACGTGGGCTTTGTTCCCGTTCGGTTGGGGGTAATTTACGCCTTCTAATGAAAAAACCTCTCAATAGCCTTACCGGACTATTCCCGGCGCTTACCGTTGTCCTTTTCTTCGCCTGCGTTGCGATAATGAGCATCCCGGGTGCACATGGTCGTGCCGGGGAGGTCAGGGCCAAGCACGAACCGCTCATATCTTCCGAACACAGGGCCATACCACTGCCTTCGTCGAATCCGGAAGGGAGCGGGAAAAGAGGTGTTGCCTTACCGGAGCCGATTCCGCGTTTCAAGTACATTTCCCCCGACTACGACATCCCCATAATCGTGAATGAGCGCGTGTGGAAACAAATAATATCCCTGCAACACGGCTCACGGCATGTCCGCACCGTGCTGGAGCGGGGTGCTTATTACAAGCCGCTTTTAAAGAAAGGATTGTACGAGGCCGGCTGCCCCCGGGACATGGTTTATCTGGCCATGGTGGAGAGCAACTTTTCCCCTACGGCCCGCAGCGTAATGAACGCCGCCGGCATGTGGCAGCTCATGCCGGTGATTGCAAAAAAATACGGCTTGAAGAATACCGACTGGATAGACGAAAGGCTGGATATAGTCAAGAGCAGCGAGGCCGCCGGCAAGTACATAATGGAATTGTACGAGAGGTTCGAAAGCTGGCCGCTGGTTTTCGCCGCTTACAACGCCGGCCCTACAAACGTATCCAAGGCCACCAGGGTTTACGACACGGTAGACTTCTGGAAGCTGAGCGACTTCGGGTGCCTGCGAGTGGAAACCAGGCAGTTCGTCCCCAAGCTGTATGCCGCCATGCTGCTGGGAAAGTTTCCCGAAAGGTTCGGTATTAACAATCTCAACATGCCGGAAAAAATGCAATACGCTACCGTGAAAGCCCCGCCGCTTACCGACATACACGTAATATCGAGGATAAGCGGAGCCCCGTACCCTCTCATGGCAAATTTGAACGCCCAGTACTTGTACGAAACCACTCCACCGTGGCCGGGCGGTTGGACTATACGGATACCGAAGGAGTATTCGGAAGGATTGCAGGAGAAACTGGACGCCCTGATGGAGGAAGAGAGAAACAAGTTCATTTCGTACCGGGTGGGGAAAAACGAAAGCCTGGCCGGCGTGGCCCGGAGGTTCAGGGTTAACTCGAGAGTTATTCTCCAGGCCAACGGACTCGATTCCTGGCGCCAAATCGAATCCGGCAAAAAGCTGAAAATACCGGTGCGGAAGATTGGCCCGCCCCCTCTGGTTACACGGGAGCCTGAAATAAAAAAGGAAGACGGTAAATACTCCGTTCAATACGTGGTGGGCAAGGGCGACTCCCTGTGGAGAATCGCGCGAAAAACAGGCGCCGACGTGGAACAGGTCAGCAAGTGGAACGACTTCGACGAGGACGAAACCATCTATCCCGGCCAGAACCTGGTTCTCTACTGCTCCGATTACTCCACCGCTCTGGAGTTGAGCAAGCGCTCCCAGAAAAACCGCAAGGAGAACCTGTTTTCAAAAAAACCCGCCCCGAAAGCCGTTTATCACGTAGTCAGGCAGGGTGAATCCCTGTCATACCTGGCGGTGAAGTACAACGTTACCGTGGACCAACTGATGAAATGGAATAACATCTCCAACCCCAACCGGCTAAGAATGGGCCAAAAGCTGAGAATTTACAGGTAACGCCCGCTGTCGGAACCCGGGAAAGCGGGTGCGGTGTGGCAATTATTCAGAAGGCGGAAAAACTCCAAAAAGCGCCCACAGATAAAAAGCCGGAAGGCGCATAACCCTTCCGGCTTTTAAAGTCTTGCGGTTATATGGTATCGGCTCAAGTGCCGATGCTGTAGCTTGCCAGGTAGTCCTTCTGCTTTTTGGTGAGGCCGTCGATTTTGATGCCCATGGCTTTCAGCTTCAGCTTCGCCACTTCCTCGTCAATCTTTTTGGGCACGTCGATGACCACGTTATCCAGCTTTTTCTTTCTTTTCATAAGGTACTCGCACACAAGCGCCTGGTTGGAAAAGCTCATGTCCATGACCGCGCTGGGATGGCCTTCGGCGCTGGCGAGGTTGACCAGCCGCCCTTCTCCGAGAACGTAGATTCTTTTTCCGTTTTTAAGGGCATATTCGTCGTTGTAGGGTCTGATGTTGCGCACCTTTTTGCTGGCCTTCTTGAGCTCGACCAGGTCCAGCTCCACGTTGAAATGGCCGCTGTTGGCCACGATAGCGCCGTCTTTCATCTTTCTGAAGTGCTCCATTCTGATGAGGCTGGTGTTTCCGGCGGCTGTGCAGAAGAAATCACCGACGGGGGCGGCTTCCGCCATAGTCATGACCCTGAACCCGTCCATAACTGCCTCGAGCGCTCGCAGAGGGTCGACTTCGGTGACGATGACTTCCGCCCCGGCGCCCCTTGCCCGCAAGGCGATACCTCTGCCGCACCATCCGTAGCCGCCCACCACGAACTTGCTCCCGGCGAGCAACCTGTTGGTGGCGCGGATTATGCCGTCAACGGTGCTCTGGCCGGTGCCGTAGCGGTTGTCGAAGAGGTGCTTGGTGTCGGCGTCGTTGATGGCCACGATGGGGTAGCGCAGCACGCCGTTTTTGGCCATCGAGCGCAGGCGGATGACCCCGGTGGTTGTTTCCTCGGTGCCGGCTATCACGTTGTTCACCGCATCTTTCCGCTTGGAATGCAGCTCGTTGACCAGGTCGGCGCCGTCGTCCATAGTGATGTGAGGTTTTGCGTCTATGCACGTGTTGATATGCTTGTAATATGTCTTTTTGTTTTCGCCCTTTATGGCGTTTACCGATATTTTATCGTTTACCACCAGGCTCGCCGCCACGTCGTCCTGAGTGGAAAGCGGGTTGGAAGCGCACAGATATGGTGTGGCTCCACCGGCTTTCAGAGTTTGCATCAGGTTGGCGGTTTCGGTGGTTACATGGAGGCAGGCGGCGATGCGTACTCCCTTGAGCGGCCTGGACTTTTTAAAGCGCTCCCGAATCTGCGACAGGACGGGCATTTCCATGGCGGCCCATTCGATGCGCTTTTTTCCTTCAGCCGCCAGAGATTTGTTTTTGACGTCGAACTTCATTAAACAACTCCTTTTTTCTTCAATTGTGTTTTCACTTTGTCTTTCCGGTCGGTGTTTTCCCACGTGAAGCCCTTTTCCTTGCGCCCGAAGTGGCCGTAGCTTGCGGTTTTCTGGAAAATTGGCTTAAGCAGTTCCAAATGCTTGACTATTTGAGCGGGCTTTAGCGGGAAAATGCTTCTGACCACTTCCGCCAACCCTACCTGGTCGAGCATGTTTCCCTTCTTGTCGAAGGCCAACAGGTTAACGCTGACAGGTTCCGCCACGCCGATGGCGTAGGCGAGCTGGACTTCGCATTCGTCAATGAGGCCGCTGGCGACCATGTTTTTTGCTATGTAGCGGGCCATGTAGGCGGCGGAGCGGTCGACCTTGGAGGGGTCCTTTCCGCTGAAAGCTCCACCGCCGTGAGCTCCCCTTCCGCCGTATGTGTCGACGATGATTTTCCGGCCGGTGAGCCCGCAGTCGCCCTGGGGGCCGCCCACAGCAAAGCGGCCGGTGGGGTTAATGTGATACTTGGTCTTTTTGTCCAAAAGCTTGGCCGGAATGACGGGTTTTATTACTTTTTCGATAACATCCTTTCTTATCTGGTTGTATTTTACGCTGGGGTCGTGCTGGGTGCTGATTACCACAGTATCAACGCGGCGCGGCTTGTTATCCCTGTACTCTATAGTTACCTGGCTTTTCCCGTCGGGGCGGAGCCATTTCACGATATTTTTCTTTCGCGCCTGCGCCAGCCTTCCGGTAAGTCGGTGGGCGAAGGAGATGGGCATGGGCATCATCTCCGGCGTTTCACGACAGGCGTATCCGAACATCATCCCCTGGTCGCCCGCGCCCTGTTCCTTGTGCAGACCCTTTCCCGCCGTCACACCCTGGGAAATGTCCGGGCTTTGCTGGTCCAGAGAGACGAGCACGGCGCAGTGTTCGTAATCGAAACCCATGGAAGCGTCGGTGTATCCGATGCCCTTGATGACATCTCTTACCAATGTGGGGATGTCAATGCTTTGCAATCCCTGGGATGTAATCTCCCCAGCCACTATTACCATGCCGGTATTGACCAGGCACTCGCAGGCCACCCTGCTGCTTTTGTCCCTGGCTATCAGCGCATCCAATACCGCGTCCGATATGTTGTCGCAGATTTTGTCCGGATGGCCTTCGGTAACCGATTCGCTGGTGAACAGGTAATTAGTCATAGAACTTCCTCCTTCGACTGATGGGTCATGTTATGTGAAACTTGGTTCAAACCCCTTGCTATTTTGATAATCCCCGCGCTTCGCACAAATCGCATTCCGTGCGTGAGAGGGGACAATATCCGTCAAAGCGCCCTCTTCCTTAACCGGCGGGTGATAAGGTTCCTCCGGCAGGGCCGCAAACGGGATTGGTTTCTCCGCGGGCATTTCCGCCACTATCCTGGAAGGTGGAAACACGGCACTGTCCTTGCCCTCGGGGGGAAATACGGTAAGGGCTATATACAGCCCGAGAGCTATCGCTCCCGTTATAAATACCAGCACGTAAAGTACAATTATTAAAGCGATGGAGCCTCGAATGAATCTACCCTCACTTAAAAATTCAGACTTATTAGTGTTGCATGAGAAGCCAAGAGAGTCAAGACGCCCCGCTAATCGGCTACTCGTGAGACCGGAAACTCCACTTTAATCATTAATTCATCCTCTCATGGCAAGCAAAGATTACACGTGATATTCTTCGCCGCCCGGGATATAAAAGCGGATTGTGGACTTTATGCGCTCAGCGCGTTTTCAGCTTGTAGCCCGCCTTTTTTAACGCCTTCTCGGCTGCCTTGTTGTCGGAGGTGCGGACTATGATAATGCTGTCGCATCCTTCCGGCCCGCAACCGCACGAACCTGCCGAGCAATCGCACGTGGAGGCGTAGAAGTAATCTATGTTCACTTTCGCGTCCCTTATCGGGCCGAGCATTTTTCCCAGGGAGCCGGGTTTATCCTTGACCACCACTGCCAACACGGATTCCGCCGAAAAAGTCAAACCTTTCTTCTTGAGCACTTGTCTGGCTTTGGTTACGTTGTTGACCACCAGTCTCATCACCCCGAACTCGGCCGTTTCGGATACACTCGCGGCACGGATGTCCACCTTGGCCTTTGCCAGAGCGTTCAACACCTCGGCGGCTTTTCCCACCGAGTTTTCCACCACTACGGAAAATTGCGTCGTCGCCATTTTTCTTCCCCCTTCTTACACCTTTTAGTTTATTAATTGATACTACATTGAAATCGATAAGTCAAGGGAAAAGCCCGGCAGCGGGTTTTCTTGAAAAAATGAGCCATGCTTCTTTTCACGCTCCTCCCCGTTCCGGTGGTTTCATGAAAACCGGCTTGGCAGATCGATAGCGGTAGCGATTAGCGCCGATTCTTGCGCTTAATAGGCCATCTCAGTTATGAGTATTACTCATGCGGGCATCCCCGGAGCGCGAGCGGACAACTTTAATTTTTCACGTCTTGGAAAGGCAGTCGAGTAGGAGGGAGAGTTGCCTCCCCCGTCCTCTCACACCACCGTACGTACGGTTCCGTATACGGCGGTTCCTGACGGGCCTGCGAAGGACTTACACCTTCAAGTGGGTGCGCCCTGCCGGGCGCACAAAGAAAAAGGGGCGAGTTTTTGCCCCCGCCCCTGTTTTTGTTGAGCCTTTTCGCCTGAGCGACTACATCATGCCGGGCATTCCGCCGCCCATACCGCCGGGCATTCCGCCGCCGCCCATACCTGCGGCGCCTTCGTTCTCCTCAGGCTTGTCGGCTATCATGGCTTCGGTGGTAAGCAAGAGTCCGGCCACGCTGCCCGCGTTCTGCAGCGCAATCCGGGCCACCTTGGTGGGGTCCACGATACCCGCCTTTATCAGGTCTTCGTAGGTTTCGGTGGCCGCGTTGAAGCCGTTGGATCCCTTGGCGCTCTTGACCTTATCTATAACGATGCTTCCGTCGACTCCTGCGTTTATGGATATCCACCTCAGGGGCTCCTCGATGGCCTTTCTTACTATGTTGGCCCCAAATTTCTGGGTGGGTGTCAAATCGTTCAGCTTGTTCAGCGCCGGGGCCGCTCTCAGGTAAGCCACTCCCCCGCCGGGCACGATGCCCTCTTCGACGGCGGCTCTGGTGGCGTTGAGGGCGTCTTCGACCCGGGCCTTCTTCTCCTTCATCTCGGTCTCGGTGGCGGCTCCCACCTTTATGACGGCAACGCCGCCCACCAGTTTGGCCAGCCGCTCCTGCAGCTTCTCGCGGTCGTAATCGCTGGTGGTCTCGTCTATCTGGGTGCGAATCTGCTTGATGCGGGCCTGGAGGTCGTTTTTCTTGCCCTGGCCCTCGACGATGGTGGTGTTGTCCTTGTCGATAACCACTCTCTTGGCGCGGCCGAGCTGCTCGAGGGTGAGGTTTTCGAGCTTGTAGCCGAGCTCCTCGGCGATAAGCTGACCGCCGGTCAGGATGGCGATGTCCTGCAGCATGGCCTTGCGGCGCTCGCCGAATCCGGGAGCCTTTACCGCGGCGCACTGCAGCGAGCCGCGCAGCTTGTTGACAACCAGGGTGGCCAGCGCTTCGCCTTCCACGTCCTCGGCGATAATCAAAAGCGGCTTGCCCTGCCGATGAATCTGCTCCAGCATCGGGAGCAGGTCTTTCATATTGGAAATCTTCTTCTCGAACAGAAGGATGTAGGGGTCTTCCAGCTCCACCTGCATCCTGTCGGTGTCGGTAATGAAGTAGGGAGACAGGTAGCCGCGGTCGAACTGCATCCCTTCGACCACGTCCAGGCTGGTCTCCATGCTCTTGGCCTCTTCGACCGTAATGACGCCTTCCTTGCCGACCTTGTCCATTGCCTCTGCGATGATTTCGCCTATCATGCTGTCGTTGTTGGCGCTGATGGTGCCCACCTGGGCGATTTCGTTGCGGTCCTTTGTCTGCTTGGAGATTTTGTGGAGTTGCTCGACGACGGCTTCTGCGGCTTTGTCGATGCCGCGCTTGAGCTCCATGGGGTCGTTTCCGGCGGCCACCAGCTTGATGCCCTCGCGGTAGATGGCCTGCGCCAGCACGGTGGCGGTGGTGGTGCCGTCACCGGCCACGTCGCTGGTCTTGCTGGCCACCTCGCGCACCATCTGAGCGCCCATGTTCTCGAACTTGTCCTCCAGCTCGATTTCCTTGGCCACGGTAACGCCGTCCTTGGTTACGGTGGGGGAGCCGAAGGACTTGTCTATGATAACGTTCCTTCCCCTCGGCCCCAGAGTTACTTTCACGGCGTCCGCCAGCTTGTTTACTCCATCCAGTATGGAATTTCTGGCTTCCTGCTCGAACTGTAGAATTTTCGCCATTGTTTATCCCTCCTCAGCTATTTTTTCTTGGATTTAGTTGATTTTTCGGCCTTATCCTCGATGACCGCCAGGACATCGTCCTCGGGCATAATGAGGTATTCGTCGCCGCCGATGTTTACTTCGCGGCCCGCGTACTTATTGAAAAGCACCTTGTCGCCCTTTTTTACCTCCATGGGTACGGAGTTGCCCTTTTCATCGACTTTTCCGGCGCCGACGGCCACCACAACGCCCTGGGCGGGTTTTTCCTTGGCGCTGTCGGGGATAATGATTCCACCCTTGGTAGTTTCGGTCTCTTCCAACCTTTCCACCAGGATGTTGTCATGGAGAGGTTTTACTTTCATTGCAGGTATCCTCCTTTTTATTTAATGGATAATTATTCAAAATCCATTTATTACACGGCAAGGCTTGTTAGCACTCCGCCCAACTGAGTGCCAGAAGGTAGTATAACTATTCTCGACGTGGGATTCAAGGGGCGGCCCCCAAAAAATATTAAAAATTAAGGATTTTTCCGATTGAAACACGGAAACAGGGGGATTTCCAAAAAAAATGTCGGTTAACCTGCCTCACATAAACCAAATCCCCAAGCCGTCAGCCCCGGAATGGCCCTCATACCCTCAATAATATGTAACTTGTTCGCCGGAGAGGCGGAGCGCAAAAGCCTCAACCGCTCATGCTCTCCAGAAACTCCCGGTTGCCCTTGGTGCCCTTCATCTTGTCCTGGAGCACCTCCATGCTTTCCACGGCGTTGAGGTTGCTGAGGAATTTTCGCAGTATATAAACCCGGTTGAGGCTGAACTCGTCGAGCAGCAAATCTTCCCGGCGGGTGCCCGACTTGTGTATGTCGATGGCGGGGAACACTCGCTTGTCGACCAGCCTGCGGTCGAGGTGGATTTCCAGGTTACCGGTGCCCTTGAACTCCTCGAAGATAACCTCGTCCATCCTGCTGCCGGTATCCACCAGCGCGGTGGCTATGATAGTCAGGCTGCCGCCTTCTTCCATGTTCCGGGCGGCGCCGAAGAATCTTTTAGGCCGCTGGAGGGCGTTGGAGTCCACGCCGCCGCTCAAGACCTTCCCGCTGGGCGGAACCACCTGGTTGTAAGCCCGCGCCAGCCGGGTGATGCTGTCCAGCAATATCACCACGTCCTTCTTGTACTCGACCAGCCGCTTGGCTTTTTCGATGACCATCTCCGCCACCTGCACGTGCCGGGTTGCGGGCTCGTCGAAAGTGGAGCTGACCACCTCACCCTCGACGCTGCGCTCCATGTCGGTAACTTCCTCCGGGCGCTCGTCGATGAGCAGCACGATGAGCATCACTTCGCGGTGATTGGCCATGATGGAGTTGGCGATGTTTTTCAGCAGCATGGTTTTGCCGGTGCGGGGGGGAGCGACTATCAGGCCGCGCTGGCCCTTACCTATGGGCGTCAAGAGGTCCATAATGCGGGCGGAGAAGTTGTTGGGCTGGTCGCCGGTTTCCAGCATGAACTTATCGTCGGGGAAAACCGGGGTCAGGTTGTCGTACATAATCCGGTCTTTGGTGGATTCCGGGTCTTCCTTGTTGACCGCCTCCACTTTCAACAGCGCGAAATATCGCTCGCCGTCCTTCGGAGGCCTTATCTGGCCGCTTACAATATCGCCCGTGAGAAGGTTGAACCGGCGTATCTGGCTGGGGGAGACGTAAATATCGTCCGGCCCGGGAAGGTAGCTGAAATCGGGCCCCCTCAGAAACCCGAACCCGTCCGGCAAAACCTCGAGCACGCCTTCGCCGTAAACCAAGCCGTTCTTTTCTGCGCGGGTTTGAAGTATGGCGAAGATAAGCTCCTGCTTGCGCATGGTGCTGGCGCCCTCGACGCCCACCTGGCGAGCTAGCTTGCTCAAGTCCCGGATGGTTCTTTTCTTGAGTTCCTTGAGGTTGAGCTCTTGGGATTTTCCCTGCTTGACCGGAGTTGCCTCCAGTCCGTCGTTAACTTCGTCGTCTACTTCGTGGAAGCGCACTTGTTTCCTCCAGATATGTCTTTTGACGGGATGGTAACACGGGCAAACGCCCGTCTTTTACGTGGTGACCATTTCTTTTGTTGGAATCCTTATATTAAGGAACTGCGACCCTTTTGCCGGAAACTTCAAAGTAGTTAGATATCAATCTTGCGAGACGGTCTCTCGGAAAGAACTAAATTACAGAAGCTATAGTCTCATATTAACACAATCGGTCGGTTTGTCAAGTTGGTAGTTCACGGCTTTATCAAAGTCTCAACGCTTCTGCATCTTTAGTAGTATCTCCCTCCCCGCAACTTGTAAATTTTCTGCCATGCTTTTTCCACCCATTCGGATTCGCCGGGTCGGTTTTCCCGGTTGGCGTATTCCCGATAGTACTCGATGGCCTTATCCTCCTGGGCCAGCTTTTCGTAAAGGTTGGCCAGGTTGTAATAGGCGTCGAAGTAGTTGGAGTCGATTTCCAGCGTCCCCAGATAATGCTCAACGGCCTTTTTGGTCATTCCCATCTTGCTGTAGGTGTTGGCAAGGTTATAATGGTAATCCGGCTCGCCGGGTTTTAGCTGTATCGCGTTCTCGTAACCGGCGGCGGCTTTCTCGTAATTGCCCAGCGCATAATGCACGTTCGCAAGATTGTTTTGCACCGCATGGTCCTGGGGCATGAGCCGCGAAACTTTTCTGTAATAGTTAATGGCTGTCCGGTAAGCAGTACGCGATTCCGAAACCTTGTCCTCGTCCTTTAAAACATCCCCCGCCTGCTCGTAAGCCAACCCCAGGCTGAACTGAGCGTCCGCGTGCTTCGGGTTCAACTCCACCGTCTTTTTCCATTCATCCACGGCCTTGGTAATCTTCCCGCTGTTGTAGTATCGCACTCCTTTCATGTAATGCTCGTTGGCCGGCTCGCGAGGACTTTTTTGCTGTGGCTTCGGGCCACAGGCCGCGGCCAGAGCAATCAGCCCCGCAACCGTGATACATGTCAGTATTTTATCGCGCTTTGTCATAAATGAGCTAAATCTCGCGAAACGGAAACCCGCCGAGTTTTCTGGAAAGGTTTGCTCGAAAGAAACTCCACCCGGTCAACTAATTAAAAGAGGACAACATCCAAAGCGGTTCGTTCACCGCCATTAAGTGAAATTTTACCAATAATTCGACAATAATTCAAGTTCCTGGAAAGTCTACCACGGCGGCGGCTCGGGCGCAGGGGGCGTCGGCCCGCTTTCGGGAGGCTCCGGAGGCGAAGGCTCGCCGGGTGAGGCGTCTCCATCTTCCTTCGGTGGCGGCCTTTTTGAAAGTCGCCGTATGGCCGATTCCACGGCCTCCCTGACTTCCGGGTCCGGGTCGTCCTGCAGCCTTTTCAATCGAGGTATCATGCTGGAGTCTCCCGCGTTGCCCACCGCTTCCACGGCGGCCTTTCTGACCTCGGCGTCTGCGTCGCCGGTAAGCTTGAGCAGGGCCCTGATGGCCTTCTCTTCTCCCAAAAGGCTGAAAGCTCTTACGGCCGCGAGCTTGTCCGCCGTTTCGGATGCTGATTCCTGAAGAGCATCGGCGTATCGGAAAGCCCCGGGCAAATCCAGCCAAGCCAACAACTCCGCCGCCGAACGGCGAGCGGCGGGATGCCTTTCCCGGTGCACCGCTCTGACAATGGTTCTGACCACTTCGCTTCTCTGCCTCACATTACGGGGAAGCACCTGCCTCAGCCCCTGGTATCCCAATTCCCTTATTCGGGGATGGTCGCTCATCAGGGCCTTCCTGAACACCTCCCGGGCCTCCCCGGCCTTCAAGCTAACCAGCGCGTTCAAAGCATCCGTGGTAGTGTCTTTGTCCTCCGACTTGGCGGCTTCTATAAGGGCAGGAACCGCTTTGGGAGCTTCCACCAGGTTCAACAACCTTGCCGCCGCCCGCCGGGAACGGGGGCCGCCTTCGGTAAGCAGCCTGATTAAAGGCTTGGGGTTGATTTTTTCCGTAACTTGCGGAAGGTCCCCGAGCGCCACCAGCGATTGGGCGGCGGAACCGCTGGTTTGTATATCGTCGGAGTTCAACGCTTTCAAAAGCCCGTCCGTCAACTCCGATATGTTCAACCCGGCCGATTCGGATTTGATAAGCTTTGCCACCACCTCCCGAACCTCCACTTCCGGGCTTCGTAAAAGTTGCGGTAGCGCCTCTTGAAGCTCACCCGGCAGATGGGCGGACATCAACTCGAGGGCCTCGTAACGCGGAGGGCCCGGATGGTTAAGGATTACCTTAACCAGCATCTCTCCCGCGCCGGGTTGTTCGACCAGGTTCCGTGCGGCCTTTCTCACGGCCCTTCGGGGCTCCGGCGGAGCGTCCGTCATGGCTTCAAGTATATGTGGCAAAGCGTCGGGGTCGCCTCCCTCGGCCAACTTCGTGGCGGCGGCTCGTGCCACCGACGGGTGCTTATGCCAGAGAGCTTCCTCCAGTATGGGCTTGAAGACCAGGTCGTAGTACTTCGAGTCTCCCTCGGCCCGAACCCGCTCGATAATCCGCGCCAGGCCACCGGCGTCCCGGATTGTTATGCGCCTCTTCATCCCCCGAACCGTACGCCACATGGAAATTTCCGCGGCAAGATTCGGCTCGGCAAGCTGCATTGCCACCCCTTGTGAGAAAAGGCAGGAGCATCCCAATAACCCCGCTATCAACACCCAGCCGGGTTTTATCTTGCGAGTAGCCGTGACCCACGCCACAGGCAGCGCCAACACCCCGAAAACCACCGCCAGCGTCAGCTTGTGCACCCAACCGTACTCCGGAAGCTTCACAAGGGTTTCAAAAAGGCGGATGTGAGCTATCGAGGTGGTCAGGAGCGCCAACCCCAGTATCCCCACCAGGGCGAATCCCACCGCGCCTTTGCGCTCGCGGTCCATCATCGCCAGCGAGGGCAAAAGGCCGACGGCCACAAGCGCCAGAACGTCGCGCGCTATGTGACGTAATAAAAAGGCCCACTCATGCATGATTCACCTGAAATAACCTCCCCGTCCGGCTCGGGAAATCTGCTTTATAGTAAACGCTGAGGATACGAAAGTTCAAGAAGCGCCTTCACCCCCTCTTCCGGGTTACCTTTACAGGTAGCACTTTCGCTCCGGGCCGGCTCATGGCGTAAAATAAGCCGAATTCCATCCATGTACGGGATTTTCGGGGACTAATTGTACAGCATGAGCGCCCGTTGGCAACGCTTCGGCGCCCGCGCTATTCTTATGAGCGAGTTGCCTGTCAAGGGTAACACCGGGTAGAGCAGTTTATGGGGCATTATAATTAGTAGCCCGTCCGGGGCCGAAGGCGAAGGTTGTGAAAACCGATGGTGTGGGAGCGACCTCCCGGTCACGTTGGCTGTCGAGACCAAAGGTCTCTCCCACGGGAACTAAAGATTGCAGCCTGCCTTATAAATAAAAAGGCCCCGCTATCTCTCGGGTTGTTAAGAAATTCTGACTCTTTATCAGGAAACTTTAGCGGCGAAGGCTTCAGATGGTTGACAAGGACAAAAAAAGACTGGTGCTCATAGACGGAAGCTCCTACATCTACAGGGCTTACCACGCTCTGCCCAAGCTGTCCAACTCGAAAGGCGAACCTACCGGCGCGGTTTTCGGTTTCGCACAGATGATAAAGAAGGTGCTGCGGGAGTTGGAAGCGGACAGGGTGGCCATCGTGTACGACCCGCCCGGGGGCACCTTCCGCAACGAAATGTATCCTGAGTACAAGGCCAACCGGGAGGCCATGCCGGAAGACCTGGTCGAGCAACTGCCCCGCGTCAGGGAAATAGTCGACCTGTGGCGAATCCCCACGTTGGACGTCCCGGGCTACGAAGCCGACGACGTCATCGGCGCTCTCGCAAATAAAGCAAAGGACGACTACGAAGTCCTCATAGTCACCTCCGACAAGGACATGGGCCAGATAGTCGGCGAAAACATTAAGCTCCTGGACACCATGAAGGACAAAACCACCGGCCTCCGAGAAATAAAGGAAAAATACGGCGTCGGGCCGGATAAGCTCATCGAAATCTTCGGCCTGGCGGGCGACTCGAGCGACAACGTCCCCGGTGTTCCCGGCATCGGAGAAAAAACCGCCCGGCAGCTAATCGAGCAATACGGCTCCATAGACCGGGTGCTGGCCAACATAGATGAAATCTCCGGCAAAAAGCGCAAGGAAAACCTCCAGAATTACGGCGACCAGGCCCTGCTCAGCCGCAAACTCGTCACCCTCGACCCCGACGTGCCCCTCGATGTCGAACCGGACGACCTTACCCCCGGCGAGCCTGATATTGCCAAACTGAGGAACCTGCTCGCGGAGATGGAGTTTCATTCGCTCATGGACCTCTTCGAAGCGCCGGAAGGCGAAGCGAAAACTTCCAGCACCGAAAAATATTACACCGTTTCAACGAATGAGGAGTTAAACGGACTTGTCGAATCTATGAAAGAGGCCGAATGGATAAGCTTCGACACCGAAACCGACTCGCTCAGCCCCATGCAGGCGCGGCTTATCGGAATCAGCTTCTGCATCGAGGAGGGCAAGGCCTACTACATCCCGCTGGCCCACGAATACCTGGGCGTGCCGGAGCAACCGGACACCGGCGAAGTTCTGAAAGACCTCGAGCCGGTGCTGAAAAATTCATCGACAAAGCTGGTGGCTCAAAACGCCAAGTACGACATGCTGGCGCTGGCAAGACACGGGCTGGACCTGGAGAAGAACATCAGCTTCGACACCCTGGTGGCCGGGTATGTGCTCAACCCCGCCCGCTACCGCCAGAGCCTCGAGGTGCTGGCCCGCGAGTACCTGGGCCGCTCGGTCTCCACCTATTCGGACCTGGTGGGAAAGGGGGCAAAAGCCCGGCCATACAAGGAAATCGACGTGAAACTGGCCGGCGATTACTCCTGCGAAGACGCCGAAGTGGCATTCGCGCTGAGGCCGGTGCTCGAAAAAAAGCTGAAGAAGGAGAAATTGTGGGAAATTTTCACCGACCTGGAGATGCCGCTGGTACCGGTGCTCATGCGCATGGAGAAAAACGGCGTCCGGGTGGACCGCGATAAGCTGAAGAAGATAAGCGACGAGATAGAAAAACAACTGGAGGAGTTACTCAAAAAGCTGCACAAGATTGCCGGGCGCAAGTTCAACCCCAACAGCCCCAAGCAACTGGCCGAGGTGCTCTTCGACGACCTCGGGCTGCCGGTAATCCGCAAGACCAAAACCGGCAGGAGCACCGACCAGGAGGTGCTGGAGGAGCTGGCGCTCCGGCACGAGTTGCCCTCGCTCATACTCGACTACCGCAGCATGTCCAAAATCAAGGGCACTTACGCCGACTCCCTCCCCAGGCTCATCAACCCCGAAACCGGGCGCATCCACACCAGCTTCAACCAGACCGTCACCAGCACCGGGCGGTTGAGCTCGAGCGACCCCAACCTCCAGAACATACCCGTCCGTAGCGGTATCGGCAGGCGCATACGGGAGGCTTTCGTCCCCGAGAACGGGCGCCTGTTGGTAAGCGCCGATTACAACCAGATTGAGCTACGTATACTTGCCCATATCACCGGCGACCGGACGCTGCTTGAAAGTTTCCGCAAGGGCGAGGACATTCACGCCCGCACGGCGGCGGAGCTTTTTGACGTATCCACCGAAGAAGTAACATCCGACCAGCGGCGCATGGCCAAGGTGGTAAACTTCGGCATCGCTTACGGCATGAGCCCCTACGGGCTGGCGCAGAACCTGCGCATACCAAGGGACGAGGCGAAAAAAATACACGACGCATACTTCGAGCGATACCCAAAGGTGAAGGAGTACATGGACCGTAATATCGAGGAAACCCGGAAGAGCGGTTATGTCCAGACCTTGCGGGGAAGAAAGCTCTTTCTGCCCGAGATAAACGCCAAAAACCGCACCGTTCGAGCCAACGCCGAAAGGGCGGCCATAAACGCCCCCCTCCAGGGCACGGCGGCGGATATAATCAAGCAAGCGATGGTGGAAGTGCAGAATTTCCTCGATGAGAACTACCCGGACACCAAAATGATACTCCAGGTGCACGACGAGCTCCTGTTCGAGACCCCGGAGAAGGACGTGCCGGAGATTGAAAGGGCGGTTAAAGAAATAATGGAGTCGGTCATGGAAATCGAAGTCCCTCTCCCCGTGGACGTGGGACACGGCTCCGACTGGGGCGAAGCGCATTAGTGAAATGCGCGGCATGAGTGCCGCGCCTACCATGTAAAAATAATGGTAGGCCCGACACTCTTGTCGGGCATATATAGGGATATAACAAAGAAAGGAAGCGGTTAAAATGGGTGAAAGACTCAAAGCAAAGGCGGCCCTGGTGACGGGCGCGGGCAAAAAGACCGGCATCGGATTCGCCATCGCCAAAAAGCTGGCCGGCGAAGACGCATCGGTCATGATAGCCGACCTGGACATGCCCTCCGAGGAGTTCGAGGGCTACGTCAGGCGCTCGGAGGCCAGCGACCTGGAGGAGGCCGTGGCCGCCCTCAACGAGTCCGGCGCCGAAGCTTACGGGTGCCCGCTGGACGTGACCAAACCCGAGAGCATTCGCAAAATGGCCGAAAAAGTCGGGGAGAAGCTCGGAAAGCTGGACATAATCGTCAACAACGCCGGGGGCGCTCCCGGCACCTCCACCCTCATGGCCATCGAGGAGCGGGCATGGTTCCACACCTTCGACCTCAACCTCCACGGCCCGTTGAGAGTGGTGAGGGCGCTGGACGGCCTGCTGAACGAAGACGGAAGCATAATCAACGTATCCAGCAGGGCGGGCAAGGCGCCGTCGGCGTTTTTGGGGGCGTATTGCACCGCCAAGGCCGCCTTGAACATGATGACCAAAGTCATGGCGCTGGAAATGTCGCCCCGCAAAATAAGGGTCAACGCAGTCTGCCCCGGGCAGATAGACACTGAGCTGGGCAGGTGGGGATGGAAGCTCAAAGCCGTGGCGGAACAGCTCAGCGAAGAAGAGTACCGCAAAGTGCTGGCCGGGCGGATTCCCCTGAAAAGGCTGGGGGAGCCGGCTGACGTGGCCAACGTGGTGATGTTCCTGGCCAGCGAAGAAAGCTCCTACATGACCGGCCAGGCCCTGAACGTCACCGGCGGCCAGCTTATGGAGTTATAAAACCCGCGGATTCCTGACCGGAAGGTCAAATGCCGAAAGGAGATAACATGGCAACAGTGGACGGGGGAAATATGATAGTGAATGCGCTGGAGGCCGAGGGCGTCAGCCACGTTTTCAGTATAAGCGGCGGACACATAGCGCCCATTTACAACGCGCTCCTGGATTCGGAAATAAACCTGGTCACCACCCGCCACGAGCAGGCGGCGGCGATGATGGCCGGAGGATGGGCGCGCTGCGCCCGCCGGACCGGGGTATGCGTGGTTACAGCCGGGCCGGGATTTACCAACGCGCTGACCGGCGTAGCCGACGCTTACATGGCCGGAGCGCCTATGGTGTGCATATCCGGCTCCGTGCCCACCGACATGTCCGACCGGCTGGATTTGCAGGATTTGAACCAGCTTGATGTTATCAAGCCCATCACTAAGTGGGCCCGCAGGGTGATAACCCCGTCCCGGGTCAAGGAAGCCGTCCACGAAGCTTTCAAACGGGCCCGCAGCGGCCCTCCCGGGCCGGTTTACCTGGAGGCGCCGGCGGACATCCTGGAGACGGCGATTGAGGAGAGCCAGGTTGTGAAATCCGCCCCCCTGCCCCGACCCACGCCGGGCATTGCGCCCGGGGAAGCGGGGCAGGTGATGGATATGCTGGCGGCGTCGAAGAAGCCGGTGGTGGTGGCCGGCAGTGGAGTATGGTACTCGAACGCGGAACCTCAACTCGAGCGCTTCGCGGAAACGGTCGGGGCGCCGGTTTTCACCACCTCGGGCGGCAAGGGGAGCATGCCCGACGACCACCCGTTGTGCTACGGCCCGGGTCTGGCCATCCGCCCGGGAGCGGCGATGGCGGCGCTGGTGGGGGCCGACCTGATTTTCCTGGTGGGCACCCGGATAAGCCTGTTCTTCGCGCATGGAAAGATATTCAACCCCGCCGCCAGACTTATACATCTGACTATAGACCCGGGCGAGCTGGGCCGGAACCGCGTGCCCGAGTTGGGACTGGTGGCCGACGCAGGGCGGGCTCTGGGGCAACTGGCGGCCGCCGCGGAAGGCAAAATCAAACCCGAAAATTATAAAGAATGGCACGAGGAATTAAAGAAAGCCGAAAAGTCTTCCCTGGAGTTTTTCCAATCCCAACTGGAAGACAAGGAGCTGCCCATGCACCCGCTGAGGCTTTGCCGGGAACTTGACGAGAGCCTTGCGGAAGACGACATCCTGGCCCTGGACGGCGGGGACACTCAGATATGGATGAACATGCTCCGCCGCAACCGGGCGCCGGGAGCCACGCTTGAGTCGGGCCTGTTCGGGTGCCTGGGGGTGGGCATCCCGTTCGCCCTGGCAGCGGCGATGGCTTATCCCGACAAGCATATACACCTGCTTACCGGCGACGGCAGCGTGGGATTCAATTTCATGGAGCTGCAGACGGCGCTGTGCCGGTGCCTCAACGTCACGGTAGTGGTAAACAATGACAACGCGTGGGGGATGGTGAAACACAGCCAGATGATGAAGTACGGCCCCGAGCGGTGCTGCGGGGTGGAAATAGGGGAGGTGCCCTACCATAAGATGCTGGAGGCGCTGGGGGGCAACGCGGTCGAGGTCGAGAAAATCGAGGACGTCCGCCCTCAACTGGAAAAAGCCCGCAAACGTGGCGGGGTCAACATGCTCAACGTGCACTCCCGGCCCGGCATTGTCAGCCCCGGCAGCATAGCGCTGGCCAACATCGGCAAGGAAGGCGGGGGGTACTGAGAAAGGGGAAAAAGTAACGCGCATATGGGCAAGTGAAATGCAGCCGACGTGCCACAGCTACATACCACTCGGCTACCAGAATCGGCAAAAAGCCAGGTTTCATGTTCAAACTTTCTACCCCCAAAAGGGGTTGACTTATAGTTTGTTTTATGTATATTGACTACATATGGATCAAAGTTTACCA
This sequence comes from uncultured bacterium, assembly GCA_964459325.1. Lineage (GTDB taxonomy): Bacteria > RBG-13-61-14 > RBG-13-61-14 > CAYWKU01 > CAYWKU01 > CAYWKU01. The sequence goes on from CAYWKU010000026.1 coordinate 43,055, forward strand.
CAATTTGTCAGTTTCAATTTGAAAGGAGGTAGGCATGAAGCTTTTTTTAAGATTATCTTAGTACTCATCGCCTTGGTAGCTTTTCTCACCGGATGTCCAAAGCCTTATTACAATATAGAGCTAACGAAGGTTGAAAGACCAGCAAAGGCAAAGAAAAGGTACGGGGTCAAAAAGATAACAAAAATTAAAGAAGAAGGAGTCGAGAAATATCATTTTGAAGATGAAATGGTTGATATTAGATGGTGGATAGTAAATGTAAATCAAATTTGGTTTAAGCTTACGAACAAAACTAACCATTCCATTAAGATTATATGGGATGAAGCGGCGTTCGTAGATTATAATGGATTAACCCACCGGGTAATGCATAAAGGGGTCAAATATGTTGACCGCAATGATTCACAACCACCTAGCGTGATTGTGCGGAACGGAACTATTTCCGATTTGATCGTTCCAACCGAAAATGTATACTTCGTAAGTGGCCCTTATGGTGGGTATTGGGAAGTAGAACCTTTCTTTCCTACCTCTGGAATAACCTCGGAAGAAGCACAAAAGTATATAGGGAAAACTATCCAAATACTGTTGCCACTGCAGATAGAGGGTGTGGTCAATGAATATATTTTTATTTTTGAAGTGGAGAATGTTAAATTGAAATGAAATAACAACAAAAACAGCAAAATATTTATAAAGGAATAAGCAATAATCATGCAGCATCCCGAGTTTATTGACACTTATTCAGATGACATTATTTATCTTCAGGAAGGAAGAAAGGCCCTTCTTACCCACCCCCTGAGGAAAGAAGTAAAGTGGCTTTGTGACGCCTCTTTTTGTCGAATGTTTGCTGTAATAATGATTGGCAGTTTAGACGCTATGCTTGAACAATGGAGGAAGCGAGATAATTTCAATATTTTAGAGCCTTGGTTGGAGCAATGTAGGGGCAAACATACCCCCAATTCTGAGAAAGTTCGAAGCCTATGCAATGCTTTTCACATCGCAGGAATCAAGGTAGATAGAGAAGTCTTTGAGGATTTTTTAGCAATCAAATATCTGCGAAACACTATCGTTCATGCTAGTTTGAAGCAAAATGAAATAAAACAGCTTGAACAACAAGGCTTTCCTACAGATACGAGGAAACTGACCGAAGAACATTGGCGGAAAATGCAATCCGTTAATCAAAATATGATGTTTTATATTGCTCTAACTGGAATGGCACAACCTTCATATAGGCCGCCTGAAGATTTACTAAGGTTCAAACAAAATGTTGCAGATGATGATATGGGGCTAGTAAGAAAGGTTGATATTCCTCGTATATTTTGGTCCAACTTGGAGAAAATAAGTGAGCGAATTGATAAAGATATGGCAAAGGCCGCCCTCACAGAAAAATACAACTGGGCTAAGGGTTTAGGCAAGGAAGAAATTAAAACGATGCCCGACGAAGAAAAAAAACGTTTATTTTTTCTCGCGTTACGGAGGACAGGTGAAGAAAATTTCGGTTTATTAAAGCAACATCAAAATCTTACTAAATATGCGTTAGATTCTTGGGATGAATATTGGCGTTTAACTTTTGATAAATATAAAATTTCTTGTGAGGACATTACAAAATGTATTGAGGTCTTTCATAGCCTTGAAATATTAGAAAATAATGAGGCTCTGCAAGAAAAACAGATAGCATTTGCCTTTAATACCGGGAGAGTGGTGTATGATATTATGCCAAATGTAACAGCAACCTATCTTTTAATGGTACAATTACCCATCATTGACCCCGAAAATACTCATAAATATCTCGAAGAGGGTGAAAAGGCTTTGATGGCTATAGAATTGCATGATTATTGGTACTCGTATGTGGAGTCAAGAAGTAAACCTGATACTCGAAGATGGGCCTTCTACAGGCGGATTCGTGATGAGTTCTATAGGAGATAGGGAAACGTCCAATAGAAGGGAAACGCTATGGAAACGCTGAAAATACTGGAAAAATCGGACTCCATAAGCTGGGATTATGACGAGGAAGCCGATGTCCTTTACCTGTCCGTCCGGGAACCTAAACCGGCCACGGGGGTGGATATCGGGGAAGGTGTAATTTTAAGACTCGACGAGAATCGAAAAGAAATAGTGGGATTAACCTTAATCGGGCTGAAAGCGAGATTGCTAAAGGAGCTGAACGGAAATAAAACTTAACCTCCTCCGAATCCCCGAAACTGCCCCATGTAACCTCGCAGGGTGGCCCGGACGTTATACGTCCGGGTCCCCGTAAGGGGACAGGAAATTCTCCCCGAATTTCCGGATGAAAAACTGGAATTTCAGTTACGAAACTTTGAAGTAATGTTTCTTGTTGCTTCGCAACCCATCCGCCCGGATGGGCCACCCAAGGTATCAATTAACTATTTAACCTTTCCCGGAAATTAAATGTTGCATTTTGCTCTGCGGAAGGTCACCGCCGCTGTGTCGGCGGCGCGGACGGTGTTTGCATGGATGGTGACCACGTCGTCCACCATGCGAGGGTATCCTCCCCCGGCCAGGCTGACTATGGGCACGCACCGGCTGGCGGCTTCCCAGAAGACCGCTTCGTCGCGGTGCTTGATGCCCTCGATTGTCAGCCCCAGCTTTCCCACCAGGTCGTTGGCGTAAACGTCCGCCCCCGCCAGGTAGACCACCAACTGGGGGTAAAAGTCGTCGAAAAGGGGATAGAAGAAGCTGCGCAGGGTGTCCATGTATTCGGTATCACCTATGCTGTCGTGCAGGCCGATGTTCATGCCGGCGGTTTCCTTGACGTGGGGGTAGATGCTCAGCGAGTGCATGCTGAAGGTCATCACCCGCTCGTCGTCCTTGAAAAAAAAGGCCGTGCCGTTGCCCTGGTGGACGTCCAGGTCGAGCACCAGCACCCTCTCGACGGCGCCCTCGTCGAGCAGGGTTTGGACGGCTATCCCGGCGTCGTTTAGAAGGCACAGGCCCTCGCCGTGGTCGGGGTAGGCATGATGGAACCCTCCGCCCAGGTTGCACGCCACGCCGTCGCGCAGGGCGGTTCTGGCGGCCCCGAGGGTGCCTCCGGCGTGGAGCCTCATGCTTTTGAACAACTCTTTCGAGTACGGCATTTCGAGAACTTCCATCTCCTCGGTACTCAGCCCCGGTCCCCTCAGCTTCTCCAGGTATTTTTCGGTATGGAACTTGAGTATATTTTCCTCGCTTATCGGCTCCGGCTCCTCGAAGTTTTCCACCCCGAACTCGCCCTTTATCATGAGTACTTCCCTGGTGAGGCGGTACTTTTCCATGGGAAAGAGGTGGTCGCCGATATCTATGCCGTAGTCATCCGAGTAAAAAATGTCCATTTTTGCAACAAATCAGCCTTCTGAGTTATAAGTTCATAGAGTAGCTGAAATCGCCCAAACTTCAAGATGCATCCAGCCGGCCAAGCTTCCCGCTTTAGGTAAGTGAAAAAGCACCAACTGGGTGTAATACTTATA
>CAYWKU010000027.1:0-39111 GCA_964459325.1 uncultured bacterium
TGTTTTCCCGTGAGCTTCGCTCACCCACACAAGCAAGTTGTGTGGGCTATCAACTTTTTCAGTGCATGGTTTCCTGTTATCCTGCCGCACAAACCCGACGTGTAACTTCGGTAGTGGCCATCTCCTCATTTCATCTTGCAAAATACGCCGAAATAATGTAGAAATCTCTTTAATCAAAAAGGAGGGCTTTTAAAATGAAGCGCAACCCGCTTACTGTAATATCAATTCTCGTCATATGTTTCAGTCTGGCATGTCCGAGAGAGGCAAACGATAAAGCCGGGGAATCGGGGGCGGCGGTGGACCGACAGAAAGTCGCTGAAAACGCCCCGATGGTAACGGTTCCCGCCGGAGAATTCATGATGGGCGCCGACAAGTCGGTTGATAAAGGGTGCAGCAGCGATGAAATGCCATACCATAAAGTCTACCTCGACGCTTTCCATATCGACAAGTATGAAGTGACTGTGAACCAATACAAGGAATGTGTAGATGCGGACAAGTGCAGCCCGCCGGAAAGCGGGAACGACGACCGGGATTGCAACTGGGAACATTCTAACAGGGGTAATCACCCCGTCAATTGTGTAAACTGGAATCAGGCTAAGGCATATTGCAAATACGCGGGCAAAAGACTGCCGACGGAAGCGGAGTGGGAAAAAGCGGCCAGAGGAACGGACGGCAGAAAATACCCGTGGGGCATCCGGAAACCGACTTGCACCTATGCGGTGATGTGGGATTTTGAAGGGGGCTGCAACAAGAAGCATACATGGCCGGTCGGAAGCAAGCCGAAGGGGGCAAGCCCTTACGGAGCCATGGACATGGCGGGGAACGTAAGGGAGTGGTGTTCGGACTGGTATGACAGGCACTACTATGAAGACAGTCCGTCACGGAATCCAACCGGGCCGGCATCGGGTGAAAAGCGTGTTACGAGGGACGGTTCCTGGTCCTCCAACCCCTACTCCCTGCGCTCAGCCTCTCGTTATGCCGACAAACCCGACACCGGTTACGACGACCTCGGCTTTCGCTGCGCAAAAACTCCGTAAAGACAGATAAAACCCCAAGCGGGTCTGAAACCTGTGCGGGCGGGCGCGGATTATCCCGGACAGGGGGGCTTCCAGCCCCTTGTCTTTTCTTGTTGCTTGCACAACCCGGACGTGTAACCTCGGGCCACCCTGCGGGTTGCTTTTTCCCGTGCGCTTCGCTCACTATCAACTTTTGGAGTGCGGCGTTTTAACGCCGCTTTTACTCAAGCGAGGCTTGACTCGCTTGTTGGGCCAAGGAAGCGTAAGGTGTGTGCGAAGTCGAGCCTTCGCACTTGAAAGCGCCGTCGGAGCCGGCGCACTCCATAGACCGCCGCCCGCACCGATAGAAAATCTATCGGCGCCACCCCAACGGGAATTAACATCCGCGTTGCCTGTTTCATGGCAGGCGTGGCACTCCTGCCGCGCATTCCACGGTTCCTTATGCCCGACAAGAGTGTCGGACGGGTGGCCTCGACGTTACACGTCGAGGTTGCGTAAGCAACAAGAAATATGACTGCGAAATTTCGGGATAATTACACACCTTTTTTCATCCACCCGGAAATAGCACGCAATATTTCTTGTACTTCGTACCCGGACGTATAACGTCCGGGCCACCCTACCTGTTTACCCGTGAGCTTCGCTCACCCACACAAGCAAGTTTTGTGGGCTATCAACTGTTTCCGACAATTCCCCGGCTTAAAAGCCGGGGCTATCATAACAGGTTGTGAAACTCCCCGACCTGAAGGTCGGGGTTTCTTTATTTTGCGCCAGTTTGCCCGACAGGCGTGTCGGGCCTACCATCTTTAATGAAACCACGAACTTCATCGGTGGATTTCTCCTCAACAAACCAGTTCGTGCACGGTGTCGAGCAATATGGCCGTGCCCTTTTTGAAACCCTCCACCGGTATTCGCTCGTCGTGGCCGTGGAAAAGCTCCGCGAACTTCTCCCCCGCGCCGAACATCACCGGGCTGAAGCCGAAGCATTTCGCGCCGGTCTTGCTGAAATACTTGGTGTCTGTAAAACCGGGCACCAGGTAGGGTATCGGCAACCCTTTCGGGTCGTGCCGTTTTATCGTATCGGTGATTGTCTTATAAACCGGGTCGTTGATGTCGGTAAGCACCGGCGGCATGTCGTAGAGGACCTCTATCTCGTAATCCGGGCCGATAACCCGCTTGATTTCGGTAATTAAATCGTCGGTGGTCTGACCCGGCAGCGTGCGCCCGTCCACCTTCATCGTGGCGGAGCCGGGAATGACGTTTATCTTTTCCCCGGCACTGAGCACTGTAACGCTCACCGTGTTGTGCAGGCTGGCGTAGAGGCTTCGGGCCACCGATTTGTCGGGGATGAGCCTCGATGTCACCACGTTGGAGAGCAGCGGATTGGTCACCTGCCGCAGTATTTTCCCCACCGGCTTGGGTTGAGCGTCCGCCATGGCGTTGATGAAAGTCTGCACCACGTCGCTTAAGTGCAGCGGCAGGGACGCCTTCCCCAGCTTGTGCGCCGCCCCCGCAACTTTAACCACCGCGTTGTCCGGGTTGGGCATGGCGCCGTGACCCGGGGCGCCTTTCGCCTTTATTTGCAACCACGCAACGCCCTTCTCCGCCACGCCTATGGGCCAGAAGCGGTTGCCGCGCACTTCGAGGCTGAACCCGCCGATTTCGCCGAATGCGTACTCCGCCGTAACCTTGCCGGTGTGCTCCTCGGCAAGGAACTTCGACCCGTAAACGCATCCCGCCTCCTCGTCGGCCACCGCCGCGAATATTATGTCGCGCTTGAGCGGCCATCCCTGCCTTTTGGCGGTGATGATAGTGGCCAGCTCCATGGCCACCATGTTTTTCATGTCCACCGCGCCGCGACCGTACAGGTAGCCGTCGGCAATTTCGGCGGCGAATGGGGGATGGCTCCACGCTTCATGCTCGGCCCCTACCACGTCCACGTGCCCCTGCAACAGCAGCGGCTTTTTCGAGCCGTCGCCCGAAAGGCGGGCCACGATGTTGCCGCGACCCTTTTCCTTCTCCAGTATTTCCGACTCGATACCTTCCTTCGCGAGCGCATCGCGCAAATATTCGCACGCGGCGGTTTCTCCGCCCGGCGGGTTGGTGGTGTCGATGCGTATAAGCTCGCGCAGGTGCTCGAGCGCCTCCTCGCCTATTGCTTTCATATCCAGGTTATCGGTAACGGCCATGATTAGTTCCTCCCGGCTAACGATATGGAGCGCCCACGCCGGGGCACGCCGAGACTTTAGCTTCCGAGGCGCATTTCGGCAATAACCTGCTTTCTTTTGGAAAAAAGAAACCAGGCAAAGAAAATCTATTCTGCGCCTTCGGCGCAAAGACTTCTTCTTGCACATTTGCATTTCCGCGAGCGAACGAGGAGATTGAGCTTTCTCGAGGCCAAGCACGAAGCGCAGTGAAAGGCACAGGAGCGAAGCTCCTGCCTTTTGGAAAAAAGAAACCAGGCAAAGAAAACCTATTCTGCGCCTTCGGCGCTTGGACTTTCCCTTCGGACAAGGGGCTTAAGCCCCTTGTCTTTTATCGCTGCTTGCGCAAGCCGGTTCCAGGTGTATGGTGCCACGCACAAGCGGCAACTTGTACGTGCGGGTGCCACCCCTGCTTTAAATATATGGCAGGCGCGACACTCTTGTCGCGCATTACGCCGGTTTGATGCCCGGCAGGAGTGCCGGGCCTACCATTGCCGAAAGGTGTGCCGAAGCCGGTGGGCGCATTTGCCGTTTTCCATGCTTACGGTCAGCAGCGGGAAGCTGACCCGCCACGGTTGCAGCCACTGGGGCATCAGGCCCTCCCGTACGTTTCGGTAACCTTCCTGAACCAACCGATTGCAGGGGAGTCCAGTTGAGCGGAGGTGACCCTCCACTCCCAGTTGCCGTTAATTATGGAGGGTGTATTCATTCTGCAATCGGCGTCCAGGCCGAGTATATCCTGCATGGGTATGACGGCCAGCCTTGCCACCGACATCATGGCCATGCGCACCATTTCCGCCGGCAGCTCATCGGCGGATATTTCCCTGCCGAAGTAGCGCCACAGCCTTTTCCTGTCCTCCGGCGACGTTTCGTTTCTGAACCATCCCAGCACGGTGTTGTTGTCGTGGGCGCCGGTGTACACGATGGAGTTAGGCACGTGGTTGTGAGGCACGTAGGGGTTGGTCGCCGGGTCGTCTCCGAAAGCGAACACCAGCACTTTCATCCCCGGCAGGTCGAATCGATTAATCAGCTCCCGCACGTCCGGGGTTATGGTGCCCAGGTCTTCGGCGATTATGGGCGGGCCAGGGAACTTTTCCGCCAGCGCTTTCAAAAAGTCCGCTCCCGGGCCTTGTACCCACCAGCCGTTGACGGCGGTGGTTTCGCCGCGGGGGATTTCCCAATAGGCCGCGAGGCCGCGGAAGTGGTCTATGCGTACGAGGTCGCAGAGGTTGAGGTTGTGCTCCATCCGCTGCATCCACCACGAATAGCCGCTTTCTTTGAGAACGTCCCAGTCGTATACCGGGTCTCCCCAGAGCTGGCCGGTTTCGCTGAAATAATCGGGCGGCACCCCTGAGACGTAAACGGGCCTTTTTTCGTCGTCCAGCTTGAATATGTCGGGATTTTTCCAGACGTCGGCGCTGTTGAAGTGCACGTATATGGGGATGTCGCCGATAATCCGTATATTTCTGCTGCGGCAGTATCCCTTGAGCGCCCTCCATTGTTTGAAAAACATGTACTGGAGAAACTTTTCCTTCTCCACCCTTTCGGAAAGCTTCCGGGTTATCTTTTCGAGCGCGTTCGCCTTACGGTCCCTGATTTCCGGGGACCATTGCGTCCACCGCTTGTCTCCGAAATGCTCGCAGAGTGCGCAGAACAGCGCGTAATCGTCCAGCCAGTGGCGATTCGTTTCACAGAATTTCACGTAGTCATCACCATCGAGGTTGTTATCCGCGAAACGCTCATAAGCCGGGTCGAAAAGCCGCCGCTTAAACTTGATAACCCGCGAATAATCCACCCCTTCTTCGGCGAAAGGCACGGCCGTTTGAATCTCGTCATCGGTCAGAAGTCCCTCGGAGACCATGAGCTCGGGGCTTAAAAGCAACGTGTTGCCGGCGAACGCGGAGGAGCTGGCGTAGGGTGAGTTTCCGCTTTCGAGATGTGTGGGATTGAGCGGTAGTATCTGCCAATAGTTCTGCCCGGCTGATGCAAGAATATCCACAAACCGGTATGCTTGCGGGCCGAGGTCGCCTATCCCGAAAGGCGAAGGCAGGCTGGTGATATGGAGCAGTATTCCGGAGGCCCGTTTTTCCATCATTTCGACTCTCCCACCAAAAAACCCGCGGGGAAGCGACTGAACACGTCGCTTATTTTAATCTCTCCGTCGCCATCGCACACTTCATCGGTGAAAACGTGCACGCATCGGGCGGGTGCACGCTCCGGCAACGCCACGGCGGTGTCCTGCCACACGTCTTCGCCCAGGGGCGCCTGGCCGGGTTCAATCAGCTCCGTCAAAAACCGGGGGACGGCGATTATCGCCCACCTGCCCTCCATGTGCCTTGCGAAAGCCACTACCCGGTCGGCGCAAGCCCCCCGGGCCCGCAGGGGCACATATTCGCCGTGGTCGAAAAGCTCCCGGAAGTTTTTCCTGGCGTTCAACGCCCGGTATATCGTAAACAGCTTCAACCTTCCGTCGGTGTAATCGGACAACATTTCCTCAATCAGCCCGTTTAGTCGGGTTTCTTCGGCGCTTTTAATAGTTTCGAGATAGCGGGTTCGCTTGTCGAAATCCACCGGCCTGCGATTGTCGGGGTCTACCAGGCTGAGCTCCCACAATTCGCACCCCCGATAAATGTCGGGTATGCCCGGGCAGGTTATTTTCAACAGCGTTTGAGACAGCGAGTTAAAAACGCCGTAGTGGGCGAGGGTTTTCTGAAACGGCAGAAACTCGCCCATGAATTCCTTCGATTCAAGAACTCCTTCCACGAACCCGAGGAAGGTCCGCTCGTATTCCTCGTCCGGCTTTATCCAGGCGGTATAAATTTTGGCTTCCCGCACGGCCTTAATCACGTAACCTTTCATCCTTTCCATAAACTCGTCACTATCATCATCCTTGAAGGGGTAAGCTCCCACCAGCGTCTGGTAGAAGAAGTATTCGTCGTTGGGGTCGGGTATTTTTTCGCCATTGCGGCACGTGATTTTATCCCGGTTTATTTCCTTCCACTTACGAACATTATCGGCCCACAATCGGGGAATTTCGGAAAGCACGCTCAGTCTTGCCCTCACGTCTTCGCCCCTTTTGGCGTCGTGGGTGGAGGTGGCGTTCAGTGAATGAGGGCGGTGCGCGGCCCTTTCGCGGTTGAACTCGTGAAAATCCTTGGCGGACATCCCGAAGGTTGCAAGGTCGCTTCCCACTTCGTTGTGGGATATGAAACGGTTGTAAATGTACAGAACGGTGTCCTCGTAGCCCTTTGCCGCAAGCGGCGCCGTTAACTGCTGGAACTTCATTATGAAGTGCAACCACTCGGCCCTTTCCTCCTCCGGTATGTTGTCGGGCATATCGAAAAAAAGCACCCTTTCGATAAAGTTGAACTCGTAAGACAGGCCCGGATACCGGCGCCTTGCCCCCTCCAGCGCCTCCCGGATGCGTTTCGCGCCCTCTTCGCGATACTTTTCCCCGTCCGCGTAAGTGCGGTAAACGGGAAAGAGGGCGAGTATTTCCACCAGCGCCCTTTTCAGGCCGTAGAGGGTGATGTCGAAGCCGTACCTTATCTTCCTCGATATGCCGTGCAGAACGTGGGCGAGGTTATCCAAATCGCCCGCCATGTGCTGCTCTATTATAAGCTTTCTTTTCGAGTAAAGAAGCTCCTCGTAGCCTTGATGGTCGCCGACAAACTCCGAATAGAGGCTTTCAAATTCGCTTTCGTTTTCGGCCCGTGAGAAGAGCAGGTTGATGCGGTTTAGAAAATCATAACCCGTGGTTCCCTGAATCGGCCAGATGGTTGGAATTTTTTCATCGTATCCGAGAATTTTCTCGGCTATCACGAAAATGTCGCCTGCCCGGAGGCTGAGCTTGTTGAGGTGCCGGGTGGGGTCGTAAAGGCCGTCTATGTGGTCTATACGCAGGCCGGTTATTGCCTTTTCGTTTATCAGCTCGAAAATCAGCGAGTGGGTGTCGTCGAACACTTCATCGTCCTGCATCCTGAGCGATATCAACTCGTTTATGCTGAAAAACCTCTTATAGTTTATTTCTTCGGTGGCGACCTTCCAGAAAGAAAGTCGGAAGAGCTGGTTCCACAAAAGCTCGTCCAAAAGGTTAAAGCTGTCGGGACTACCGGGTACGCCGTTGAAATCCTCGAGGTTATCGTCGAAGAAATCCCGTATTTGCCGGTTCCGCTCGTACAAATCCCACAGCATTTTCTTTATGAACAACACCTGGTCGGCGCGCTCTTCGTTCGCCGGAGGGCCGGAGAGACTTTTTATAACGTAAAGCACGCCGAGAAGCTTGATAAAGTCAGGATTATCTCTTCCCATGTCCCGGCGAAGTGTATCCAGATTATGAGTCAGTACCCGGTCATAGGTGGACATGCGTAGCGGAAACCGATGCTCGTAGTAATTAACCGAAAACCCCTGTTTGTCGTAAGAGAGCTTAATCTCGCCGTCCTCGAGGCATTCGCCGTAGAACCTGCCCAGAAACGGCGCCAGCACCCTGCCCTTGAGGTCCTCGGATGCATGCTCCCACTCGATATCGAAGTAATTGAAGTAAGCCGAGGATTCCCCGTTTTCCAGAACGTCCATGAGCATGTGATTTTGTCTGTCGAAGGCCATGTGGTTGGGAACAATATCCTGCAGCCATCCCATTTCCATGCTTTTGACGTCAGTTATCAACGCCCGGAAATCGTCCCCGGAGCCCGGTTGAAGGTTGAGCTTTTTGGGGTCCACTATGTCGTAACCGTGCTCGCTGCCTTCCCGCGCTTTGAATATGGGAGAAGCGTAGATGTCCGATACCCCCAGCTCCGACAGGTATGACAGCGCCCTGCGGGCATCGTTGAACCCGAAGGTTGGAGAGAATTGAAGCCGGTAAGTAGCCGTGGGAATCCGCATTACTTGACGCTCACGTTAATATGCCGACCCAGTCTTTCGAAATGCTCGACCCAGGCCGCGGCGTGTTCGTCCCCGCCCTCGGCCGCGTTGCGCATTTCATCGAGCAACTCGCGGGTAACGGCGAAGTGAAGGTTCTGGGTTTTCCACAAATCGAGTTCCAGCGGCAGGTTGCTGACGATGCCTATCTCAAACTCTATTCTCTTTAAAAGCTCCAAATCGCGGGGGTTTTGGTGCAATTTCGCCATCAGCGAATGTATCCGGTTGCCCGCCACGTACCCGAGGGTGGCCTTGTCCAGCTCGAATGACCACTTGTTAATTTCACCGATAAGCTTGCTCAACTGCTCCGGGTCAACTTCCCCGCGCTTCAGAAGGTCCCGGAGGTCGGTGTTGAGCACGAACTCGACGGGGGTGGCGATTGCCTTGGGGAGCGGCACGCCCATTTGGCTCATCACGTTCATCAGCGGGTAATAATCCTCGTAGATTCTCCGGAAATTGTTTTCTATTTCCTTGAGCTCGGATTCCATGACCTGGTCGAGTATGGCGCGCTGCTCGTCCCGGAACAGGTGCCACAGGGTGTAGCTGTTGCCGCCGAAATGCTTGTCCATGAGCCGGATAATCTCGGGGATGTCGCTTTTGTGGAACAGTTTCTTCAACTCCTCCTTCATTTCGGCGAAACTTCTCTCTTCGGCGAACTTCCTCACTCCCGCGTACAGGTTATGCTCCCCGAAATGAAAGACCGCGAAGGTCAACTCCTCCTCTTCCCATGTGATGTCCGATTGCAGGTGTACCCTGCCGGTTACAAGCTTTTGCCTCCCGGCGTCTTCCCTGTCGTATATATCGCTTCGGGCCTTGTAACAGAATATTTCCGTCTCGTCCTGGTAATCCTCGAATATGGAAGATACGGCGTAGTGAGCTCCCACGCGCATCAGGTCGACTACCGAGGGTTTCACGAACCTGGTATACACCTCGGCCCCGTCGCCCACCTCCGGAATGTTGCCGGGCGCCTTCCGGAGAATTTTCAGGTAGGCCGGCTCGAGGTCAATACCGTTGAGCTCGTACGCCAACTGCATCGCCCGTGCGGCGTAGAGCATCACCTGGACGTTTTCGATGCCGGAGATTTCGTCGAAAAACCACCCGCAACTGGTGTACATCAGCATGGAATGGCGCTGCATTTCCAACAATTTCAGGCAGGTTACTTTTTCTTCCCCCGAAAGCTCATCCCGGGCGTGGTCTGCGAAAAAGTTATCAATGTTCTCAGGCGAACGGTCGAGCATCACACGGATGTAGTCGTCCCGGGAGCCCCACGGGTCATCGAGGTAATAGGAGATTTCCTTCTCGTACAGGGGAATGAGCATGTCCCGGAGCCAGTCCATAGCTTCCCGGAGCGGAGCTCTCCAGCTTTGAGTCCAGCCGGGGTTCATTCCGCTGTGGCAGCCGCAGTCCGCCTTCCACCTTTCCACGCCATGTACACAGCTCCAGGAGGTGTTTTCGTTTATACGAACTTCGTGAGTAGGCGGATTTTGTTCCAGGTACTCCCCGTATATGGTCAGTTCCGCCCGCTCCTCCGTTTCTATCAGGTACAGGCAGTAAGCCAGCGCCATGTCGCCGAAGCGGTAGTGATGGCCGTAAGTTTCACCGTCGGTGGCTATATGCACCAGTTGGGGGTCATCGTCCTCCACGAAGGATTTTCCCAGCCTGTCGGCGAAGTTCTCGCCGCTGCGTAATACTTCCCCGAAAGCTATATCCTGGGAGATGGGGCCGTCGTAGAAAAAGAGGTTGATTTGGCGACCCGAAGGTAACCTGCACAAATACGGCATCTTGGGGTCTATCGCGTCACCCTCCACGCTCTCCCAGTCTTTTGCTCCTGTTTTTCTTACACCGAGAGCCTGCCGGGGAGCGAGAATGGTGAACTTTATCTCCTGCTCGGCGAGAACCTCCAGCGTGGATGTACACACAGCGGTCTCGGGCAGCCACATACCCTCGGGCTTCCTGCCGAAATGGTGCTCGAAATCGGCGATTCCCCATTTAACCTGGGTGCGCTTGTCCCTTTCGCTGGCCAGCGGCATTATCAGGTGATTGTAAGCCTGGGCGATGGCCGAGCCGTGGCCGGAAAAGCGCTCGATGCTCTCGGCGTCCGCCTGCACTATGCCCTCATATACGTCGGGCATGTGCCGCTTTATCCACGAAAGCAGGGTGGGGCCGAAGTTGAAGCTCATGCGCGAGTAGTTGCTTACGATGTCTATTATGGTCTTGTCCGGGTCCAGTATCCTCGCCGCCGAGTTGGGCGCGTAGCATTCGGTGGTTATCCGCTCGTTCCAGTCGTGGTAAGGGTAAGCGGAATCCTGCAGCTCCACGTCTTCCAGCCACGGATTTTCCCGCGGCGGCTGGTAAAAGTGGCCGTGTATGCAGATGTGCCTCGTCATGAATTGTCCTGCCTCTCAAATAAAACGACGCCGTATTGTCTGACGAATAAATCCTCGCCGGGCCTTGTGACTTCCGGCAACGACGGCCCCGGCCCGAGCCATTTTTCATCGGAGGAGTCGAGTATCTTCTTCCACCTGCCATCAGGATAATCCGGCTTGACGCACTTGTCTTCCCCCTCGAAGCTCATTATGCAGAAAATTCCGCTTTTTTCGTCGCCCCGGGTGAAAAACAGCACCTTTTCCCCGCCGTCGCTCCATATTTTGAGGTTACTTTTGTCGGGGCGGCGAAGGGGGGCCGACTCCTTCCGCAACCGGATAAGCTCCTTGTAAAAATTCAACAGGGTCGCATGCTTATCGTACTCGGTAAGCTCCCACTGCAACTTCGAGCGGTTAAAGGTATCCGCATCCTGCGGGTCGGAAGGCTTCCCTTGCCACCGGAAAGCTTTGAACTCCTCGGCCCGGCCCTTGCGTACCGCTTCGATAAGCTCAGGGTCGGAATGGTCGACAAAATACAGAAACGGCGAAGGCTCGCCGTACTCTTCGCCCATAAATAACATGGGGATGTATGGGGAAAACAAAACCGCCCCCGCCGCCAGTTTCACCGCCTCGAAGGACAAGAGCGCCGACGGCCTTTCGCCCAGCATCCGGTTGCCCACCTGGTCGTGATTGGCCGAAAACGCCACAAATTGCCCCGCCGGGATGTCCCGGGAGGAGCTGCCGAAGCGTTTCTTGCGGAAAACCGAGTACTTCCAGTCGTAAACGAAACCTTCCCGGTAGGATTTGGCCAGGTGCTCGAGATCCCCAAAGTCGGCGTAATAACCGTCGGTTTCGCCGGTCAGCAGCGAATGGAGAGAGTGATGAAAATCGTCACACCACTGGGCGTCCAGGCCATAGCCGCCCTTTTCGTGCGGCAGCACTATCCTGGCGTCGTTGAGGTCGCTTTCGGCGATAAGGTGGCGTTTTCGCCCGCTTTTTTCCGAAAAATCCGCAACCCGTTCGCTGAGTTCCTTCAAAAAGTGCTTCGCGCCGAAGTCGTAAATAGCATGCACCGCGTCCACTCGCAGGGCGTCCACGCCGTAGTTATCGAACCAGTGGACGGCGTTTTCGATGAAGTAGTCCCTCACCGGGTCGCTGTATGGCCCGTCGAAGTTTACTGCATCCCCCCACGGTGTCTTGTAGCGGTCGGTGAAGTAGGGGCCGAAGTCGCGCAGGTAATTGCCTTCCGGGCCGAGATGGTTGTAGACCACGTCGAGAATCACCGCCAGCCGGCGCTTGTGGCATTCGTTCACCAGCCTTTTGAGACCCTCCGGGCCGCCGTACGAGTTCTGTACGGCGTACGGGAAGACGCCGTCGTAACCCCAGTTCCTTTCGCCGGGAAACTGCGCCACCGGCATCAGCTCGACCGCGTTTACCCCCAACTCCGCCAGGTAATCCAGCCGTGAGACGACGCCGTCGAAGTCGCCGGCGGGGGTGAAAGCGCCCACGTGAAGCTCATAGATGAGCATTTCCTCCGGAGGCAGCCCCTCCCAATCGCCGTTTTCCCATTGAAAGGCGGAATGGTCAACCACCTCCGACGGGCCGTGCACACCTTCGGGTTGGAAGTGCGAGGCCGGGGCGGGGCGGAGGGTTTCGCCGTCGAGCAGGTAGAAGTAACGGGCATCGGGCGGCAGGCTATCCACTTCGGCGCGCCAATAGCCGCCCTCATCCTTTTCCATAGACACATCCGGGTGTTCGGGGTGAACGAGCCTCACCGCCACCCTGTCGGCAAACGGCGCCCAGACGACGAATTCCGCCTTTCCATTCCTGTAAAACGCACCTTGCTTCATAACTTGCCGGACACCCTGAGTTTTTTGGTTACAGCAACCTCATGAGGGTATAACTAAAGATGACCATTTCCCCGGTTACTATCAAGAAAAGTTATGAGCTTCGGCATGGTAGGTCCGGCACTCTTGCCGGGTACTCAAAGCATCTTTGTGGAAAGCGCGGTAGGAGTGCCGGGCCTACCATAAACCTGTAAGACCGCAGGGCGTGCGCCCCACTCTTCTTGCGCACTACCACATGAATGGGCATACTAAGGGTGAACTTACAGCTTGCTTTCGTTACCCATCGTAAACACTCGAAAAAGCCTTTGATGCACTCCATGACAAACCGGACGGAAAGGAGAGAGGCGAAAAATGAACATCAGCCCGGAGCATAAACTGGTTGAGGTGGAGGACTACGAAAAATACGTCGGCGCTCAAACAATTGAGCGTATCTATGAAAAGGCGAAATGCCTGCAGGACCTGCACGTGGCCAACGTCAACTCCACCTATTACGGCGGCGGGGTGGCCGAGCTTCTTTCTTCGATGACCCTGCTCATGAACAGCCTGGGCATAAAGACCGGGTGGAGGGTCATACAGGGCTCGCCGGACTTCTTCTCCATAACCAAGAAAATGCACAACGCCCTGCAGGGAGGAACAATCAACATAAGCGACCGGAAACTCAGGATTTACGAAACCGTCTGCTACGAAAATTCAGTCCGCAACCACCTCGACCACGACCTGGTCATAATCCACGACCCCCAGCCGCTGCCCATGATTGAGCACTACCGCAAGAAGGGGCCGTGGGTGTGGCGGTGCCACGTGGACATGACCGCTCCCGACAAGCAGTTGTGGAAGTACCTGAGCGCCTATGTTGAAAAATACGACGCCGTGGTGCTGAGCCTGAAGGACTACAAGCGGAAGCTGAAAACGCCGCAGGTCTTCTTCATGCCGGCCATCGACCCGTTCTCCATCATCAACCGGGAGATGAGCGACGAGGAGGTTGACGAGCGGCTGCGTCATTACAACATCCCCACCGACCTGCCGCTGGTGGCTCAAATATCCCGGTTCGACAGGTGGAAGGACCCGCAAGGGGTTATCGAAGCGTTTCGCATGGCCCGGAAGAAGGTGGATTGCACGCTGGTTCTTCTGGGCAACATCGCCACCGACGACCCGGAAGGCGCCCTGGTATATGAAAAAATGCTCGATTACAAGGACGAGCGCACCATCATTCTGAGCCACCAGGACACGGCGCTGGTGAACGCCCTTCAGAGGCGGGCGGCGGTGGTATTGCAGAAATCCATACGCGAAGGATTCGGATTGACCGTGGCCGAGGCCATGTGGAAGGGCGCTCCCGTCATCGGAGGCAACGTGGGCGGCATCCGGTACCAGATAACCGACGGCGAGAACGGATTCCTGGTTTCGAGTGTCGAAGAAGCGGCGGAGAGAATGGTCGAGCTGCTCAAAGATGAAAAACTGAGAATGAGAATGGGCAAAAAAGCCATAGAAAGCGTAAGGGGCAATTTCCTGCTGACCCGATACCTGGAGCAGTACCTCGACCTGATGAACTCCTTTGAAACCGACTACAAGCTCAACCTGAAAAAGATGCCCGTTGCATGACATCGGCGATGTCATTCGACAGGAAAATAGCCCGACCCGGCGCCAACTGCCGGGAAATAACCCGCGCCGAGAGGGTGTCCTTCCTGGTGGATGCCGACTCCTACTTCCGTGCGTTCAAAAGCGCCGCCGAAAAGGCCCGGCATTCCATACTGATTGCCGGCTGGGACATCGACAGCCGGATATTGCTGGAGAGGAACGGCGAGGATTCCTCGGAGCTTCCGGCCACGCTGGGCGAGTTTTTGAACAAGCTTGTGAAGCGGAAGGAATCTCTGACCATTCACCTCCTGATATGGGACTACTCGATGCTTTTCACCGTGGAGCGCGACCCGCTTTTATTGTACCGGCTGAGCTGGCGCGCTCACAACCGCCTCGAGTTCAAGTTCGACGGCCGCCACCCGGTGGGAGCGTCTCATCACCAGAAAATAGTGGTAATAGACGACAAGCTGGCGTTCTCGGGCGGGCTCGACTTTGCCATGCGCAGGTGGGACACGCCGGAGCATATCCCCGGCGACCCCCGCCGTGCCGACCCGCGAGGTGACAAATATTCACCGTTTCACGATATCCAGATGGCCGTTGACGGTGACGCGGCGGCGGCGCTGGGCAAATTGGTGAGGGAACGATGGCTCAGGGCCGCCGACCAGCAGCTTGAGCCGCCCCCGGCTTCGACCCATGACCCCTGGCCTGAAAACATGCAGCCGGATATGACCGATGCGACGGTGGCGATATCCCTGACAGACACATCGAATGAAAAGAAAAAAATCAAACAAGTCGAGCGGTTATACAAGGATATAATCGCGGCGGCCGATAAATACCTGTACATCGAAAACCTTCACTTCACCTCCTCGGAAATTGCAGAAGCACTCATAAAAAGGCTGAAGGAAGAAAAGGGGCCGGAAATTGTCATGATAAGCCCGAAGCAGGGGCCGCGGTGGATTGAGCAGAACACCCTGGGCCTGATGAGAACCCGGCTCATAAAGCGTCTCGAAGAAGAAGACCGCTTCGGCAGATTCAGAATCTATTACCCCTTTGTCTCGGACGGAGACGAGGAGCACGGGGTGTTCATACACGCCAAAGTGCTGATTGCCGACGATACCCTGGTCAGGATAGGCTCGGCCAACCTGAGCAACCGCTCCATGGGCCTGGACACCGAATGCGACCTGGCGATAGAGGTTGAAACCGAAGCCCATGTCCGCTCGATAAAAAGTTTTCGCGACCGGTTGCTTGGTGAGCACCTGGGGTTGAAACCGGAGGTTACGGGTCAAATAATTGAGGAAAAAGGCTCGCTTATAGAGGCCATAGAGTCGGTAAAGGGAGAAAATCGCGGCCTGCGGCCCATTCCCGACGAGGCGCCGGAGATGGCCGCGGAAATACTGCCCGAATCCACCTTTTTCGACCCCGTGCAGCCTTTTAACCTGAAAGACGCGGTAGAGAACGTAATTATGGAAGAGTTCAAGGAACCGGGAAGAAAAAGAAGCGCCATTCTTTTCGTAACATTCGTAATCCTGCTGGCAGCCCTGGGCTCGGTATGGCAATGGTCTCCCCTGAGCAAATACGTGGACCCGGGAGTTCTGGTGGAATGGGCGGAGCCGTTCGTCCAATCGCACTGGGCTCCTCTTTACGTGCTGGCGGCTTACCTTATCGGGGGCCTTATCGTGTTCCCGGTGACGGTGATGATACTGGCCACTTCCATCATGTTCAGCCCCGTGGAAAGTTTCGTATACGCCATGACGGGCAGCATGGCCAGCGCGTGCATGGTGTTCGGCCTCGGGGAGTTGCTCGGCAGGGACGTGGTGCGGAAACTGGCGGGGGACAACGTGAATAAGGTCAGCAAACGGCTGGCTCAACGGGGGCTCTTGATGGTGATGGCTCTCAGGATAATCCCGGTGGCGCCTTTCACCATAATCAACCTGGTGGCCGGGGTGACTCACGTAAGGTTCAGGGACTACCTGTTGGGCACCCTGATAGGCATGGCGCCGGGAGTGGTGGCAATCACCATCTTCGGCGACAGGCTGGTCAAAGCCGTGAAATCCCCCAACATGGAAAATGTGGGGATACTGATAGCGATAGCCGTGGCCCTGATTGCAGGGTTTATAATGCTCAGGCGGTTTTTGAAGAAGGTCCTGGGGACGTATTAAAAATTCAGCTCATGACGTTCAACTACCCCGCGTTCACATGGCAGGCCCGATACTTCTGTCGAGTACATAAGGGGCGTCGCGGAATGCGCGGCAAGAGTGCCGCGCCTACCATGACGATTCCCGGATGCCACTGATAGCGGGTAGCCGGGCTTAAAGCGTCAGCGTAAGCCCGGCGCCGAAGGCGCGAACCGGGGCCGTCGAAGACGCAGGAGAAAGATTTCTTGTTGCTTACGCAACCTCGACGTATAACGTCGAGGCCACCCACCGAACATGGCAGGCCCGATACTTCTGTCGGGCACATAAGGAGCGTCGCGGAATGCGCGGCAAGAGTGTCGCCCCTACCATGTTGTGAGCGGAACGCCCGACAGGAGTGTCGGGCCTACTATGCTCTTAATAGGTCGGTTTATTTCTTTTTCTGCACCTTTTTATATAACTCGTAAGCGTTGATGGCTGCGTAGCCCGCTTCGTCGTTATCGAAGTAGCAGTATATGTCCCTGCCCTGCCGGGCCCATTTGGCGAAAGTGTTGGCCCACCCGTTCAGGGTTTTCGGGTCGTAGCTGCCCTGGTACGGCCCCTCCGGCCCGTGGAGGCGCACGTAGACGAAATCCGCCGTTATCTCTTTCGGGGAAAGCATCCCGTCCAGCTCGTAGATGCAGAAGGCGGCGTTGTTGTCGGAGAGAATCCTGTAGGTCTCGTCATCGAACCAGCTCGTGTCCCGGAACTCGAAAGCGAACCGGTAACCCTCGGGCAATCCCTCGACAAAGCTCTCCAGCCTTTCGGGGTTGCATTTCCACTTGGGAGGCAACTGAAACAGGATGGGGCCGAGCTTATCCTCCAGCGCCCCCATCCTGTCCAGAAACTGCTTTACCGGCTTGCCGGGGTCCTTGAGCTTTTTCATGTGAGTAATGTAGCGGCTGGCCTTCGCGGCGAAGAAAAAGCCTTCCGGCGCCGAATCACGCCAATTGGCCAGAGTCTTTTCAGCGGGTAGCTGGTAAAAGGAGTTGTTGATTTCGGCTGTGTGGAAACATTCGGCGTAGTAGTCGAAAAACCTGCTCTTCGGCAAATCCGAGGGATAAAACGAACCGCTCCAGTGCCCGTAGTGCCAGCCGGAAGTGCCCACGTATACTTTCTTTTTTCCGGTCATTGCCCACCTCCCCTTTCCGTATATCGCCCGTATCGGGGGAGTTTATACTGCAACCCGCCGGCAAACGGAAAAGGGGATTTACCTTTCGTAAGTGCCTACCAGCTCACCCTCCGCGAGGATGTGGCCTTCCATCGCGTCGAGAAGTTCTTTCTTGGTGATACCCGGCTCCAGGCCGAGGTTGGTGTCGAGCGCGTAGACCTTGAAGTGATAGTGATGCACGCCGTGGCCGGGCGGAGGCATGGGGCCGCCGTATCCCGTTTTGCCGAAATCGTTCTTGCCGTCGGTGGCGCCCTGAGATTTGCCCTCCTCGAACGAGGTACGGTCAGCCGAAATGTTGTAGGCCACCCAGTGGACAAACGGCTCGGCCATGGGAGCGTCGGGGTCGTCGCAGATGATTGCGAACTCCTTCGTGCCCTCCGGAGCGCCGCTCCATGACAGGGGAGGCGAAATGTCTTCGCCTTCGCCGCTGTATTTTTTCGGGATTTTCTCACCGGAACCGAAGGCGGAACTGGTAACCGTCAGCATTTTTTCACTCCTTTCGCCTTTTTCGGCCTTTTTGGAGGTTTCCGATTTCTCTTTCGCATCGGCGACACTCGCCGCCGCCGCGGCGACGATAGCCGCCGCCAGAGCCAACACCAAGAACTTTCCCGGAATGCTTTTTGCGAGTTTCATGCGACCTCCTTCCTTAACGGGGAGTTGATTTCGCATTACATTAAAAGATAATTCTGAAAACAGTTGTGTTGTGCGAAGTAAAAATGTTTCTCGGCTATTCGCCTTTTTGCTGCGGGAGCGGCCTTCTACAGTCAGAATGCGCTGATGGCTTCGTTCACCGAATTTTTCAAATCGTTCAAAGCGTCGTCAAGCTCGGGCTTGAGGTGTTCCCAGTTGTCTTCACCCGCCGCTTTTAACTCATCGAGTTTTTCCTGAGCTTTCTTTTGCTTGGCCCTGACTTCCTCCACCTTATCTTTTCCGCCTCCCTTTTCTTCCCCCCGGTCTTCGGCTTTTTCGATCTGTTTTATAACCATTTCAACCCTTGCCACCTCTTCCCTCATCATGGTGTCCATATCTCTTTCGCATGTTCTTTTGTCCATAAGCCTCCTCCCGTTAACGCATTGGGAACAAAATCCCCTTCATTTCATAATTTCGGCTTAAAATATGCAAAATATGCAAATTGTATGTATTTATTTACAATAAGCATATCAGCGGCCAAGTCAAGGAAGGTGAAAAAGCACCGTTTTTCGCACGGTTATAGCTTCCGGGCCTCTAGAAAGCCTGCCCGATATACGCGGTTACGTGGAAGCCTTCGTTCCGAAAACCGTATGCCCCGTCCACTCCCACCGCCGGTATGGCGATGTCTTTCAGGTAAACCCTCAGCCCCAATCCGAGTGCCCCGTAGGTGCGAAACGGGCGGGGGTCGGCGCTTAAACCGCCTTCCCTTTCGGTAAACAGCAAGTCCCCGAACTCCGTTATGGTAAGGGTTCCGAGCTTATGCTCGTACAGCTCCTGCTCAAACGCCTGGCTGAGTGAGAGATAATCGTCCACCCATACCCCCCTGTCCGGAACTCCCCGCCGGCCCTTGGAGCCGCCCAGCCGGAAGTAATTGGATATGCTCACGTCCTCACCGAAGCTGATACCGGCTTCTACGAACGTGCGGCTGAGCACCTTCCACACGGGATATGTGAAATCCCAGGTTACTTTGAACCGGCCATAAATCGTGTCGGCGCCGAATTCCTCGATTGCGTGCTCCAGCACCACCGTGCCGAGGTGACCCTTGTCGTAATAGTCCGTGTAATCGGTATTTGTAACCCTCAGGTTGAACATCGCCCCGTTCGAGTGATGCTGCTCGGGTGGCGCCACGTAATCTTCGGCTTCACTCATGTCCCGGTATCGGTATATCAGACCCAGCCCGGGAGCGATGTGGTCGGTAATTTTCCAGCCAAAAATCGTGAAAAACAGGCTGTACTTCTCGTGGTAGCCGTATATCTCCTCTTCATCGTCGTACTGGAATATATCCCTTTCGATAAAAAGCGGCCTTACGACGAAAATTCCATCGGTGCCGAAAAATGCGTCGTCTATGTAGATGGCTTCGTACTTGTTGCCCACGTTGCTGTAGCTGCCGCCCACCACCAGCATCTTCTTGCGGCCCAGAAGGTTCGATTCCAGAACCATCAACCCCCCGCCGCTCTTTTCCCCGCTGGTGTAAAATACCGGGACGGGGATAATCGTCCACTTTTCCTTAACCCTTATGTTAACAACCTCGGTCTCAACCCCTTCTTCGATGTTCACCTCCACCTCGCTGAAAAGGTGGGCGTTAAGCAGCTTCTGCTTTATGTCCGCAGCGTCCAGCCCCTCTTCGGGAACGCACTCGCCGCGTATCTTCGCCAACCGGCGGATGGTCGAGGCCTTGGTTTTCTTGTTACCCTCTATTTTTACTTCCAGATTTTTTCCGGGACATTGTGCGAAAGACGAAGGCGCAAGCACAAACACAATGCAGGCAGCCGCTATGACGGCGGCCGGAAAAACTTTTTTAATCATTTTTTCTCAAATCCCTCCTGGCAAATGCGGGGTATTGTACCACATAGCTGTCGGAGACTCAAGGTTAATCTTCTTTCAAACCGAGTCGGCCCGCTATAATCTCCTTCATTATCTCGTCAGTGCCGCCGCCTATTCTCGGCAACCTCAGGTCTCGCCAGTAACGCTGGATTTCGAACTCGTAGGTGTAACCGTAGCCGCCGTGAATCTGCAAAGCCATATCCGCCACTTTGAATCCCACCTGGGAGCAGAGCAGCTTGGCCATGCTGATTTCCTTCACCGGGTAATTGCCTTTGGAAAACTCCCACGCCACGTTGTAGGTGAATTGTCGGCAGCACTCTATCATCGAAGCCATGTCCGCCAGCTTATGGCGGGTGACCTGGAACCCCGACAGCGGCCTGCCGAACTGGCGCCTTTGTTTCGAGTACTCCAGCGCCAGCTCGAAGGCCCTTTCGGCCCGGGCCATGTTGCTGGCGGCGCTGGCGATGCGCTCCCCCTGCAGCTCCCACATTATCTGCTTGAAGCCATCCCCTTCCGTGCCCACAAGGTTCCCCGCCGGTACCCGCAGGCTCTCGAAAGTAAGCTCGGCGGTGTCGGAGCAACACATCCCCACCTTGTGCAACTTTCTGCTCACCCTGTAGCCGGGGGAGTCGGTATCGGCCACGAAGAGGCTGATACCCCGGCGCCCCTTGCTGTCCGGGTCGCTTCGGGCCACCACCAGGACATAGTCGGCCCGGGCGCCGTTGGTGATGAACACCTTGGAGCCGTTTATAACCCACTCGTCGCCTTCCTTCCGGGCGGAAGTGCGGATGCTCGCCACGTCGCTGCCCGCATCCGGCTCGGTAATGGCCAGGGCGGCTATCTTTTCACCCCGGGCGGCGGGAGTTATATACTTCCGTTTCAACTCCTCGGAGCCGAACTTCAGAATGGGCGGGTTTGCCATTCCGATGTGTACGCCGACGCCCATTCCCAGCCCGGCCATGCCGCTTTTGGCCAGCTCCTCGGCCAGTATGAGCGAGAATATGAAATCGCCGCCCCCGCCGCCGTACTCCTCCGGCCAGTGAGCGCCAAGGTAGCCCAGTTCGCCCAGTTTTTTGAACACCCAATCCGGGAAATACTCAGCCTCCTCCCATTCCCCGGCATGTGGCACAAGCTCCTTGCGCACAAACTTGCGCAGGCTTTCGCGGAACATCTCGTGCTCCGCGCTGAACATGGGATGATTCATTACATTTCCCCCAGCTTGATTAAAAACAACCGGGCGCTTATTCGGCTTCCGGAAGCTTTTCGGCTTCGGCTGCCCCGCTGCCTTCCGGCTCCAGTTCGAGATATTTTTTCAGATGCCTTTTCGCCTCATCCTTCTCGTCTTTATCCATCAACAGTTTCCCAAGCGCCAGGTGAGCCGGGGCGTATTCGGGGTCAAGCTCCAGCGCATTTTGCAAAGCCCCCCGGGCGGCCCTTTCATAAGAATTTATTACAATTTCTCGTTTATCCTTGTCCGGCTGATTCTTCTCGGGAAGAGAATTAAGTGCCTGAACCATGTTCAGCGCAATCCCGCTGAACCGGTAATATGCTTCCGGGTTCTCCCGGTCAGACCTGATGACCTTTATCCGGTGTTGAAGGGCTTTTTTAAGGATGTTCACCTTGTTCTCGCCCCGGGCAAGCAGAGCTTTTTCCTCCAATATCCTCGCCGCCAGCTTCCGGGCGGTAACATTTTCCGATTCCCGGGCCAGAGCGTCGTTCAGGAGCACCATGGCGGAGTTGGAACTGCCCGCTTCGTAGTAAGTTTGGGCGAGGGAAGTCAGCACCATCGGGTCCTTTGGATTAAGCTTTCTGGCTGCGCTCCACAAATCAACCCTGCGGGGCACCGGCAGGATTTCGTCGGCTATAGTTGCCAATGCCACTGCCACCCGCTTGTTGCCGGGATATATTCTGCGGGCTTTTTTCAGTTCGTTAAACGCTTCGGGGAGTTTGTTTTCCCGGTACAATGAAGCAGCCTCCGCAAACAATTGCAGCGACTCTATTTTCTCCATCGGAGAAGGCAGCCCCTCCTCCGGCTCCTCAACCGGCATAAGAGTCTTGGCGTAATTTTTCCGTCCCGCCAGCCTCTCCCCGGGCGATTCGAGCCTTTTCATAAGACCTGGCGCGGGCTCCTTGCCGGCTTTAAAAATGTTCTCTTCTTCGCCGGGGTCGGATTTGAGATTGTATAGCTCATACTCCCCCTCCCCAACCCTTATAAGCTTGTACCCATCCTCCACAACCGCGGTCAACGGACTCAGGTTCCAGACGTAAAACGGCTCGTTCGCGGTTATCAGCCGCCATCTCCCTTCACCGGGCCCCCTTCCTCCTCGGAGGGCCGGAGCCAGGTCGCGGCCCGTAATTTCGGGAGGTTGGCGGAAGTTCAACAGGCTTACCACCGTAGGAACTATATCTTCCAGCGAGGCGGGGAATTTTAATTTGCGCGGCTTTATGGCGGGGCCTTTCACGAGCAAAGGCGCCCGCACCGTTGAATTATGCACCAGCGTTCCGTGGCCGCGCTCGCCGTGAGCGCCTGCCGCGTTGGCGGCGGGAGCGGTGATTATCACCAGCGACTTTTCACCCTTACCCGGCAACCCGGCCATCAGCCTTTTAATATTGGAAGAAAGGGCTTCCGGCTTTTCTTCCCGGTCAACCTCAGGCGAAGCCCAGTCCCGGGCAAGGTCGCCGTAGTGTACCCACAGGAAAAACGGCTTGTCTCCGAACAAGTTCACCCAACCCAGGGCCTTGTCCGTAACTTCCTTTGCAGGCTCGACTTTTGCGCTTGCGAAAGGCCCGGCGGGCACGGAGCCGAAATCCCACTTGTAAGTGTCGAAGCCCTGCTCCAGTCCCGTTTCCGGCCCCAGGTTCGAGACTCCCACCACGGCGGCGGTGCGCCATTCGTTGGTCTGGAAAACCTCGGCCAGGGTTACCGCCGCGCCGGTCAGCCTCCAGTCGGAGTTGCCCTTTACCCCGTGGGTGAAGGGATGCATGCCGGTCATGACCGTCGCCATCGCCGGGAGGGTGGAAGGCGAGGGGGTCAGGGCATCCTCGAAAGAGGCCGGTTCTTCATCGAAAACGGCCAGTTGAGACGCCTGGCGGGGCGAGAGGCCGTCAACGGTCACCAGCACCACTGATGTGGCCTCCCCCTTCTGGCATCCGACCAGAAGAAAAACCAACAGAGCCGCAATCATCGGAAGATAACGTAATTTGTGCATGTGTAGAAAATTAATATGCCCTCGCCCGAAGGGCAACCCGTGCCCGCCCGGCTGCACGACAGACAAGGGGTTTAAACCCCTTGTCAAATCTTTCCCTTGTCCAAATTCAATGTTAATACCGCCGGGTGTCGTCTATCACGATTTCCTCGCGGACGCCGCGTCCCCGCTTGAGGAGGAAGGAATATATGAGCCTGTAAATGCTGGGGATGAGCACCAGTGTCACCAGCCCCGACAGCAGCAGCCCCCCGATGACGCTTATTCCCAGCGGTCTCCAGAATTCGGCCCCTTCCCCCCTGTTTAGCGCCATTGGCAACATGCCGCCGATGGTGGTAAAGGTGGTCATGAGTATGGGCCGCAGCCGGTTTTTACCCGACACCGTAAGCGCCTCCATCAGCTCCAGCCCTTTTCGCCGCTGGATGTTGGCGTAGTCCACGAAGACGATGGCGTTGTTCACCACGATGCCCAGAAGCATCACCATGCCCAGGAAAGTGTAAAGATTGAAGCTGATGCCGGTTATCACCACGAACAGAAACACCCCCACCAGGGCGAATGGAATGCTGAACATTATTATCAGCGGGTCTATAAAGTTGCCGAACTGGGAGGCCATGACCATGTACACCAGCAGCAGCCCCAGCAGCGCCACCAGTGTAAGCTGCGCGAAGGCTTCCGACATCTGCTCTATCTGGCCGCCGAGGCTTACACTCACGTCCGGCGGAGGCGGGAGTTTTTTCAACTCGTCCCTTATTCCCTGAGCCACCTCGCCCAGCTTGGCCCCGGTGGCGGTGTTGGCCCCGACCTTCACCACCCGCTGCTGGTCCAGCCTCTCGATTTCGATGGGAGTGACGCCCCTTTGCAGCCGGGCCACGTTGCCCAGCGTTATGGTTTTGTCGTTCAGGTTGACCACCGGCGCCTGTCGAAGCTTTTCCAGGCTATGGCGGTCGCTTTCCTGTAATCGCACGTTTATTTCGTACTCGTTGTCCTCAACGCGGAACTCGCTTACACTGTGCCCGTAGATGGCCATTCGCAACTGCTGTGCTAAGAGGGCGTTGTTCAGGCCGAGGAACCCGGCCCTTTCCTTGTCCACGTCAAGCTCGATGGAGGGCCTGCCGAATCCCCGGCTGACGGTTACGTCCCGCAAGCCGGATACGTTGGTTTCCAGGGCTTTCTGGATGTCGCGCGCGTAGCGGTTGGTGACGGGTATGCTTGCGCCCTTTATTTCCACCTGGACGGGCTTTCCGCCGCCGAACAGGGTTTGAAGGGGATTTCCGGGATTGACGTCCAGTTTCATGATGCCGGGAATTTTCTTGAGTTTTGGCCGGATGATTTCGGCGTATTGCATGGTGGTGCGGGCCCTCTCTTCCCGGTCGATAAGTCGCGCCCCGCATTCGATGATATAGTCGCCCTCCTCCTGTCCGACGCTTGTGGCGAATCCCATGCGGCTCTGGCCGGTGCGCATGAACACGTTTTCCCATTCCCGGGTACCGTCAGGGGCGACCATGTTGTCCATAATCACCTGCATGGCACTCAATCCCACCAGCGTGCTTTCGTCGACGTTGGTGTCCGGGCTGAGCTCTATCATCACCCTGAAGTCGCCGGTATCCTCCGGCGGCATGAACTCGGTCTCGGTAATGAACAGGAGAAACATGCTAAGGCCGAAAGCGGCTATCGCCACCAGCACGATCTTGCCGGGATTGTTGAGCGCCCAGTCGAGAACGCGGGTGTAGACGGACTCGGTGCGGTTGTATATGCCCAACTTACCTCCGCCGGTTCTGAAACCGACCTGCACGTCTTTTCGGAGCAGCTTGGACGCCAGCATGGGCGCAAGCATCAGCCCCGCCAGTAGCGAACCTATCAGGGTGACGGCCACGGCGAATGCCACCTGCTTGAAAAGCACGCCCGCCAGGCCGGAGATGAACCAAAGGGGCACGAAAATTACCATGGTGGTGATGGCGCTGGCGGTAACCGCCAGGCCGACTTCCCCGGCGCCTTCCACCGAGGCCTTGTTTATGCCCGAGCCTTCTTCCAGGTGGCGGGTGATGTTTTCCAGCATCACGATGGCGGTGTCCACCACCATGCCCACCGCAATGGCCAGCGAGGCCAGGCTCATCATGTTGATGGAGTAGTCGAAGAAGTACAGTGCCACGAAAGCGACAATAAGACTGAAAGGTATGGTAAGGGCAATGACCAGGCTGGAGCGTATTCTGCGGAGGAAGAGATACACCATGAGGATAACAAGTACGCCTCCGGCGACTATGGTTATCTCCAGGTTCTTGATGGCGTCCTTTATGAACTTGCTGGTGTCGTACAGGTTGACGATTTCCACGTCGGCGGGGAGCGTCTCCTGAATCTCGGCGATGCGCTTCTTTACCCCGTCGCAGACCTTTACGGTGTTGCCGCCCGACTGCTTCATCACAAAGAGAAGCATGGCTGGCTTTTTGTTCATGAACACCCGCTCGTCCTGGGTATTGAAGCCGTCGGTAACCCGTCCGAGGTCGCGGACTTTTACGGGGCCGCCTTCGGGCCCCATTCCAACGATTATTTCTTCCATCTCCGACAGTTTTTGGAATTCACCGGGCAGTCGCACGGGGAGATTCTTCCTGCCGATCTCCAGGTCCCCGGCGGTTACCGTCAGGTTCTGGGCGGCCAAAGCTTTCCCCACGCGGGTGATGGGAATACCGTAAGCCTTCAACCGCTCCAGGTCGAGCTCTACGTTTATCTGTCGCCGCAGGCCGGCGAGCAGTCTGACCGTGCCCACTCCCGGCACCGTCTTTATCCGGTCGGCAATCCTGTCCTCCGCGAGCGTTCGCAGGTTGGGCCAGCTTTTGTCGGCGGTAATACAGTAAAACAACACCGGCCACTGGTCGGTTCCGAACTTGAACACCTGGGGCGGCTCGATGTCTTCGGGAAGCTGCCGTCGCGCGAACTCGATTTGAGTCCGCACTTCGTTCATGGCTTCGTCCAGGTTGGCGCCCCACTCGAACTTCAGACTCACAACGCTCAGGTTGTCCTTGGTGATGGAGGTTATCTTCTCGACGCCGGAGACTGAATTGACGGCGTTCTCGATGACCTTGGTGACGTTGGTCTCGATGTCCTTGGCGCTGACGCCCAGATAGGGGGTGATGATACTTACCGCCGGCTGCTCGATTTCCGGGAGCAGGTCCACGGGGAGGAAGTAGAAGCTTATTCCGCCCAGCAATATCACCGCCAGGAAAATCATGGTGGTGAAGACCGGCCGGCGTACGCCAATCTCCGGCAGCTTCATTTATTTTCCTCCGCCGTCTTTTTCCTCAGGCGGCGATTTTTCCGTTTTTTCCTCGCCGGTAGCCGGTGCAAGCTCCATGGTGGATTCCCGCGCCGGTTCCAGCTTTACGTCGGAGCCCTTTTTCGCCACCAGCTCCAGCGGCTGGCCTTCCACGATGTCGCTGGCGCCGCTGGTAATAACCAGGCTTCCGACTTCGAGACCCGCAAGTTCCTTTATTTCCACGTATTTGCCGAAGTCCCTTCCCTTGACGGCGGGCCGCTCTTTCGCTACGCCGTCGACAACTTCCACCACGCGAATCTTGCCGGTGATGTTGCTGAGGCTGAAGGCGTCGCGGTGGACGTAAATTATGTCCTCGAATGTGGTATCGACATACACACGCGCCATCATGCCGGGCTTGTATTTATGGTCGGGATTGTCCAGCTTCAACTTCACGGTAAAGGTGCGACTCTCCGGCTCCAGGTAAGGCGCCACCTGCTCAATTTTTGCCTCGAAAGAGGTGTTGGGATAAGCGTCGAGGGCCACTTCGGCCTTCTTGCCCTTTTCGACGCTTCCCACGTCCCTTTCGGCCACGGGGCACTCTATTTTTACGGTGTCGTAATCTATGACGACGACCATTGCGGTTGGCGGCATGGTGTATACCCGGTCGCCCACGTCAACCATCAGTTTAGCTATAGCCCCCTCGAAGGGAGCCTTGATTATTGTGTCTCCCTTGTAAGTTTGAGCTTTTTCAAGCAGGGCTTTCGAATTTTCCACCCCGGCGTCGGCCATCTTTACCGCTTCCCGGGCGGCTTCGTAGGCGGCCCCGGCCTGGTCGTAGTCGCTCCTGGAAATCGAGCCTTGCTCCCTTAATTCCTTCACGCGCCTGAATTGCTTCCGGGAGAGGTTGAGCTGCACCCTCGCCTGCGCCGCAGTGGCCTGGGCGCTCGCCAACCCCGCCCGGGCTCTTTGCAGGCCGACGTCCACGTCTTCGGAGTCTATTTCAATGATTGGCTCGCCTTCGGAGACGACGTCGCCTTCGTCGCGGTAGAGTTCTTCTATTGTGCCGGGGACGTTCGGCATGAGGACGGCTTTTTTGCCGGGGGTTAGGTTGCCCACCAGCTCGAGGGTTTTGGACAACTCGCCCCTTTGTACTTTTCCGAATCGGACGGGTATGGATTCTTCGGCTTTTTCGCCCTTTTCCCGTTTTTCCGGTTGCCCGGAACATGCCCACGAGCATGCCACGAGGAATGCAAGGACAAGGGAAAAGAGCCTCTTAACAGTTTTTGAATATATCATTTGCGGGCCGCCGTTTTTCTTTATTTTTTATTGGCCTTTGCCTTTTTGTTCTTTTTCATCGGCAGTTTGCCTTCCTTGATTTCGTCCAAGCTTATGCCGGCGCCGAACTCCGTGGGATTAATCACTCCCATTGCGCGGTCGAGGTCGGCTTTTGCGGTCATGTAATCGGCCAGCGCGCTAACCACCCGGGTTTCGGCCTCGATAAGCATTGTCTGAGCTTTGAGGACGTCGAAGCTGGTGGCCATCTGCTGCCGGAATCTGGCCCGCACCACCCTTAAGTTTTCTTCGGCGTTATTGAGCGACGCCCGGGCGGTGCGCAGGTTTGCGTCGGCCTGTTTTATCCGGATGTATGCCTGTTTTATTTCGAGCTTGGCCCGGTCGCGCTTCATTTTCAGGTTGTCCTCGGCGGCCTTTGCCATGGAGCTTGCGGAGCGGATTTTGTGGTATTTTTTGCCGAACTGCCAGAAGGTCCACTGTGCACCGAGAGTAAGGCTAAGGCTGTCCTCGTCGGAGGAGAAGCTGCCCTTTTCGTGGGAATATGCTCCCACCAGCGCCACGTCGGGCATCCAGTTGGCGTACTCCACCTTGGTGGCCCTGTCGGCCATTTCCGCCTGGATGCGAGCCGTCTTAACATCGGGCCGGTCGGCCAGTCCGGTGCGGATGCATTCGTTAAGGTCGGCCTCGAAGGTGACGTACTCCAGCTCCCCTTCGATGACCGGCAGGTCTTCGCCGTCGTGGCCTATCAGCAGCCCGAGGCCGGTTCGCGCCAGGTCGTGCGAAGTTTGTGCCTGGGTGAGGTTTTGCTCGAACTCCGCCAGTCTGACTTCCGCCTCCAACAACTGATTTTTGGAAATCATGCCAACGTCGTAGAAATCCTGCGCCCTTTGTCGGAGGGACTTGCCCATTTCCACGGCTTTTTTTGCCACCTGCACGAACTCCCGCGCTTTCAGAACGTCATAGAATGTTTTGCGGGTCTGGAAGGTTATCTGGGAGTAAGCGTCTGCAACCTGGAGCTTTGCCGTCATTTCCTGGAGCTTGGAGATTTTGTAGCCCTGCCATATTTTTCCGCCGGTGAAAAGAGGCTGGGTCACCGAAAGGGTGACGGTTGTCATCTCGTCATCGCCGGCGGGCAACTCCTGCGCGGGCGTCGGGGGCGTGGTCATGTCGGGAAAGGTTACCGGTACGGTTACCGTTCCGATAGGCGCTCCCAGGTTCATGGTTACATCGTACGTGCCTCCGGGAATTGTCATACCCGGCTGTGAGGGAATTTCGAAAGTGGGCCTTTCGTCCAGCCAGGTGTGGCGGTACTCGGCCTTGAAAGCGGGCAGGAAGTTTGCGACCGCGGCCTTTTTATCGTAAGTTGCGGACTCCCCGCTGTGCATGGCGGCCTGTATGGCGGGATGCGTGCGCCGCGCCCTTTCCACGCATTCGCCCAGGTCGAGCTTCTCGGAGTCCACGGCCCGGGCTGCCGCCACGGCCAGAACGATAACCATTATCAGAAATAATGCTCTGCGCATATCCTTTCCCCTTTTCTTATTTTGAATCAGGGTGATGCATGGCCCCGTGGAAAAAGAGGTCGAGTATCCTGTCGGTGCGCGCCAGCAGTGAATCTTCGCCGGGACCGATAAGCCATTCGTGAATAGCCGCGTTTACGTTTCCTATCAGCGAAAGGGCCAGCTCGGTGGACGAGAAATCCCTGAACGCCCCTTCCCGTATGCCTTCTTCCATAAGTTGCTGGAAGAAGCTCAAATACTCCTGATAATGCTGAATGACTTTTTCATGTATTCCCCCGTGAACCGCCGGTTCCGGCACGGTTCGAAGGCCGAGGAAGATGTTGAAAAAGTCGCGGTTTTCTTCCATAAACGTCAAGAGCGCCCTGACGGCTTGCCTTATCTTTTCGGTGCACTCGTCGTCTTCGGTCAGCTCGTTTTCTATCCTCTGCCTGGCTTCGAGAAATTTTTCCTCGATGATGGTGAGATACAAAGTTTCCTTGGTTTCGAAGAAGTTGTAAAGGGTGCCGATGCTGAATTCGCTGGCCCCCGCTATCTGGTGCATGCTTGCGCCGGAGTATCCCTTGGCGGAGAACAGCTTGAGCGCCGCTTCGAGAATGCTCTGGCGACGGACAAGGTACTCACGCTGCTTGCGGCTCAGCTTTTTCCCATTAGAGTCTTTTATTTTTGCGTATTCCATCGTCCTGTTTGGTCTTTCAATTGAAAATATGAACGAAAATTCAAAATTTGAGCAGCAATTCTATACCATGGGAGTAAGCAAGTCAATGGGGGATGTGAAACCGCAAGGCTTCCGGCTACAAAAATACCCGTTTAACATCCAGGCCGGTTAGCTTTAGCAGGGTGTTGAAAAATGCTATTTTTCGTAACGCTGGCATCCTTCTCAGGCCGCATGGCTTGCCGGCAAAAGGCACCTTAATAAAATCAGCTACTTACAAGTGCCGCCAAGGATGGCGGCGTTACGTTTCTGACTTTTTCAACACCCTGTTAGAATATTATGTTGTTTTCAGCTACTTTTTGTAGTATATTGAGAAAAGTTTCTTTTGCCATAAGCAAAATTCCCCTTATGGAAAAACCGTCCAGGCATCAACCTTAAAATGGTAGTTGGAAAACTCCTTTTATATGCCTGGAATTTACAGTGCAATGGTCATTTTATTCTTTGAGTAAGGAGAAGATTCATGAAGAAAATAATGGTGCTTTTCTCGATGGTTATGCTGGTCGCGACCGCTTGCGGCCCGGACACCGACGAACTTCCCTTGCGGGGCCTGGCTCCTGCGTCCGATGGGCCGGGGCCACAGGTTGTGTTTAAACCATACAAGGCGCCCTTTCCGATAGCACCTTATCCGAACGATTACTTCACCGTATCCGACCCCTCCACCTCTACCGGCAAAAGGCTTCATCTTCCCCTTACGGCGACGACTTCAATCGAAGGTGAAGTGCGCAAACGCCTGCGCTCGCTGGACGGGTTCGGAACCTACGCCCCCATCTGGGTGAGGTTCGACAAGCCGCTGAATCTGGACACGATAACGGACGGCAACGTATTGCTGATTAAACTGAACGGGCCGGATGCGGGGGAAACCGTTCCTCTGGACCTGGGAAAAGGTTACCGGCCTATAATTACCATCCCGAAAACCTACTGGCCTCACGACCCGCTCGCGGAAGCCAATAACAGGCTGATGGACCCGAATAACAAGGCCGACATCGACGGGGATACCGATGTAGAATTTGTAAACTTCTATGAGTTCGAAACCGACACGCTCATTTTGAGGCCCGCCGTTCCGATGGACCCGGCTTCCAGGTACGCGGTGGTGCTCACTAAAAATTTGAAAGGACTTAGCGGCTCTCCGGTGCAATCGCCGTTTGCATACATCAACGACCCTGAGCAGACCGAATCTCTCTCTTCGCTGCCGGGCCTGCTCGGGCAAACGGGTCTCTCCCTTGATGAAGTAGCCTTCTGCTGGAGTTTCACCACTCAATCGATAACGAACGAATGGGAAGATATCATAAACGGAATATGGCACGGGAAAGGCCCCCTTGGTTATCTGAAGAATCAATATCCTCCTGTCCCCGAAAGCATGGACCTCAAATTCAATGCCGATTTTGACGGCAACCTGTACACTCTGAACAGCGACTGGCTGGAACCTCTGCTGGGGTTTCTGCTTCCTTTCATCGGCGAAGCCGAAATGTTGAACGCCATCGACCTTACATATACCGACTATTTTGTTTTCGGAACTTTCGAGTCTCCAAGCTTTTTCCCCAACTTCGATTTTGGCAATCCTCTGAATACTCAAGCCATAAGCTTTGACCGGCAGATGCTTGCCGGAAAGATTCATGCCAACACCGTCAATCCCAACTGGGTTCTCTCGATACCCAGAGACGAAGACCGCGGTCTGGACGGCTGTCAGGGCGCAGGTAATCAGTTCGGCTGCGAAGACCTGGAAGAAACAGGCGCAAAAGGGGCGGACGGTGAGTACGGCATCGTCGATGTGGACGACAACGGCGAGGGATATATCGGAGACGAGGGAGAATATATGTGGGCCGGCAGCGATGACATGGCCGACCCCGCCGGAGACAACCACGACCCCAACGACCCCGAGTGCCTGAGGCTTCAGGCTTCCAGCGACCCATGCGTGCCGTCGTCCCTGTTTAAATGCACCCAGGGCAACGGCAGGCTCGACTACGACTGCGGCCCCGACGGCGAACCGGGTGTGGCCGGAGTTGACGACGACGACAACGACGAGCCGGACGATATTACCGAATTCGGCTGGAACGGCAGCGATGACGGATTCAGCGAAGACGCCAACGGGGACGGGCGGCTCAACACTCCTCCCTTCCCGGTAGTTCTGTACGGGCACGGTCTGACGATGGCCAGCGTCGAAGCGCTGGGCTTCGTGTCGGCGATTAACCGGTACGGCCTGGCATTGGTTTCGATGGATGCATTCGGGCACGGGCCCATGGGTTCCTTCTCCAAGCTCGATGCCCACGTGAAAGCACTACTTGAAAACAACTTTGATATTGACCTGTCTCAGCAATGCACGGCGGGTTCTCTGTCTTCGGACTGCGACACGGTTTTAACGCTCTTGAATGAGCTTGGGGGTGACTTGAACGGCGACGGCACAATCGATTCAAACGATATCGATGGAAAAACAATCGAGGAAATTATCGATGAATTATTCAACATGGGTCTTTTTAAGGCTATAAGCAAGGAAGGCAGGGCTTACGATATCGATGGAGACACATACGGAGACTCGGGAGAAATTACTTTCAATGCCAACGTGTTCCAGACCCGCGACACGGTGCGGCAGACGGTAATAGATTACAACCAGCTTGCCCGGATAGTGGACAACTTCGGGCGTTGGAACTCGATTGACTTCGATGGCGATACCCGCCCGGAAATAAGCGGCGATTTCGACGCCGATGGCCAGTACGACCTCGGCGGCCCCACCGACATTAACACCCGGGGGCATTTCTACATGGGCTCCAGCCTCGGGGGCATCCACGGCTCCCTGAACATGGCACTCAACCCCCGCATTACGGTCGGAGCGCCGGTATCGGGGGCGGGAGGACTGGTGGAGGTCATTATCCGAGGCGACGACCGGACCGCTACCGAGCCGATTATGAGCCAGACAGCGGGAATTATCGTGGCGGGAACTTACGACGGAGTAAGCGGAAGCGCCACCCTTACTTTCAACGATGAACCACTTTCGGAAGCCTTCGGATACATTTACCTGCCGGATTTCGGCGAGGTGCAGGTGACCAACCTGAGCAACGGCATAAGCAGAACGGCCGAGGCCGGGTGCGAGCCGCCGAGCCAGACTTCTTGCGCGGCGGGAACGGCGGTGAATTTCGCAGTGGGTGTTCCGGCCGATGTGGGAGATATTATCGAAGTGGTATCGCTGGACAATAGCGGAGGTCCGGAGCCGTCCGTGTTTTACGGGCAAGCAAAGTATCACGGCTTCGGAGCAGGCAGAAACACCCCCGAGTTCAGGCAATACCTGGGAATGGGACAACTGGTGATTGACCGAACTGACCCGGCGAACATGGCGAGGCATTATATAAAGAACGAGGCGGGCGAGCCGCTGCCCGGTTTTCCGGAAAAGGGAGTGCTGATAATCAACACCCCCGGCGATTACCTCGTTCCGGTAAACACCGGAAACGCCATAGCCCGGGCGGCGGGGATAATGAGCCTTGAACAGGAAAAATCGTTAATAGACAACGACCTCAACATCGGCTACGTCCCGAATGAAGGATACGATGCGCCCATTTACGACCCGGAAGACCTGGACGACGACGGCGAAGAATGCGGCTTCCCTTCGGCCGACCCCCGGTGCGTATCCGGCGACCTCGCGCCGTTGCCTCCGGTTAAAGCGAAGAATTCCGACCTAGTAAGCGCGGCCCGGTGGCATT
Source organism: uncultured bacterium (assembly GCA_964459325.1). Classification (GTDB taxonomy): domain Bacteria; phylum RBG-13-61-14; class RBG-13-61-14; order CAYWKU01; family CAYWKU01; genus CAYWKU01. Next base: position 33,434 of record CAYWKU010000027.1, read on the forward strand.
ATGTCAACGACCAGGGTCATCACGCTTTCGCGCTTCCCGGCATGACCAACCACGGAATAGACTGGGGAGTTTACATGATTAACCAGATAGGTTACTACTTCGCCGCAGACGGCAAGTGCATAACAGACGACCCGTGGGAGCTGCACGCGGTTCCGATGATTCATCCCGGGCCGGACGGCGTGCTGGACAGCACACGCTCCGGGGATGATACGTTGCACCACAACGTGCGCGACCTGGCTACGCTGGGAAAACACTCTTGCGACTATCCGTTCCCGGAAGTTTCGGTCATTGGCACCGGCGCAAACTTCACCATCGATTCCACCGCCGCCGGCGATGATGTGCTCATCGAATTCGCCGACTTGTATCGGGGACCGTAAAAAGGCATTTCCATATAACAACTTCAAGGGTTCGCCGACACCTTTTCAGGTAAACCCTGCGAAGTTCCAGAGTATTCTACAATAATTCCGTAGAGTTCGGAGCCGTAATTTCTACAACTTCATAAAATAGGACACGCCAACCCGGCGGGCCCCCGTCACCCCGCCGATTGCGTCTTCAATGCAGGTGTGCCATCTTAATTAAACAATCTTTAAAGGTATACCCGAGCCCCCATATTTGCAGTATGGAAGATAACAGCAAAGGCAGAGAGCGCCGGCGGTTTGTAAGGCTTCCGGTGGGTGTGATGATAAGGGTAAACTCCGAGCAGGAAGCGGAGGTATTTAACACCAATTACTCCGGCGATTTGAGCATGGGCGGAATGTTCATCAAGACTTTCACTCCCAAGCCCGTCGGCACCCCGGTAACCATCCAGCTCCCCGTCCCTCATCCTCCCGGATACGGCGAAGTAAGGGGCGTGGTGGTTTACAGGCAGGAGCCCACCAGGCACGGCGTCAAGGCCGGGATGGGGGTGAGCTTCAGTGAAATAGACCCCAACGCCCGGCACGCGCTGCAGCAGTTCATCAACGGCAACTGGCGCTCGCTGTTCGATAAATCTCCCCTTACCGATGAAGAGCGCGCAGTGAAGGCCATTATGCACATCTTTGACCTGCTGGAAGGGGCGTTTATCTTCCCCCTCAAAACTAACTGCAATTCCCGGCTCCTCGGTTGACACTCAATAACGGCGTTACTAAATTAATATCATCAAGCCTCTGAAAGGAAGTGTATTTTCCCTTTCTTTATAACTTACCTTACAACCTGAAAAATGGAGGTCATTTAAATGAGCGACGAAAAGACTATTACTTCCGTGGGTATTGAAGAATACGTATATGAAGTACCCGAAAATATACGCAAAACGGCGCACATAAAAAGCAGGGAAGAGTATGAAAAAATGTACCGCCGTTCACTCGACGACCCCGAAAGCTTCTGGGAGGAAATGGCCGAGGAGATGGTCGAATGGCACGAAAAGTGGAATAAGGTGGTCGATTGGAGCTTCAAAGACCCCATCAGTATCGAGTGGTTCGAGGGAGCCAAACTCAACGCCGCATACAACTGCCTCGATAAGCACCTCAAAACCCCCCGCAAGGATAAAACCGCCATCATATGGGAAGGTGAGCCGGAGGGCGACTCCAAAAAATACACCTACGAGGATTTGCACAAAGAAGTCAGCAGGTTCGCCAACGTGCTCAAAAAGCAGGGCATCGAAAAGGGCGACCGGGTCTGCATCTACCTGCCCATGATTCCCGAGCTGGCAATCGCTATGCTGGCGTGTGCAAGGATTGGCGCCGTGCATTCCATCGTTTTCGGGGGGTTCAGCGCCGACAGCCTGCGTGACCGCATATTGGACTCCAAGGCAAAAATGCTGATAACCTCCGACGGCTCCTTCCGAAGCGGAAAAACCATACCGCTCAAGAAAAACGCCGACAAGGCCCTCGAAGAGGCCCCGGACGTAAAACAAGTGATTGTGGTAAAGCGCACCGGCAACGATATCGATTGGAAGGACGGTCGCGATACTTGGTACCACGAGGAGATGGAAGCGGGTGACATTTCGGACGAATGCGAGCCCGAAATTATGGACGCCGAAGACCCGCTCTTCATACTTTACACCTCAGGCTCCACCGGTAAGCCGAAGGGCGTGCTACATACCACCGGCGGCTACATGGTATACACAGGCGCCACCTTCAAATATGTCTTCGATTACAAGGACGAGGATATTTACTGGTGCACCGCCGACATCGGCTGGATTACCGGCCACAGCTACATCGTCTACGGCCCCCTTTGCGCCGGCGCAACAAGCCTGATGTTCGAGGGCGTGCCGAGTTATCCCCAACCCGACCGCTTCTGGGAGATAGTCGAAAAGTACAAGGTAAGCATATTCTATACCGCCCCCACCGCCATCCGCGCCATCGCCCGGGAGGGCGACGAGTGGCCTAAAAAGCACGACTTGTCCAGCATCCGGATACTGGGCAGCGTGGGCGAGCCCATCAACCCGGAGGCTTGGATGTGGTACCACAAGGTCATCGGCAACGAAAGGTGTCCAATCGTGGATACATGGTGGCAAACCGAAACCGGCGGCATACTCATAGCCCCCCTTCCCGGAGCCTTCCCTCTGAAACCCGGCAGCGCCACCCTGCCGTTCTTCGGCGTGGAACCGGAGGTTATCCGCGAGGACGGGAGCAAGGCCGAGACCAACGAGGGCGGATACCTGGTGATGAAAAGGCCGTGGCCCGCCATGATGCGCACCGTATACGGCCAGCCCGAGCGGTTCAAAGACACCTACTTCTCCCAGTTCCCCGGATTGTACTTCACAGGCGACGGCGCTCGCGTGGACGAAGACGGATACTTCTGGCTCATGGGCCGCGTGGACGACGTCATCAACGTCAGCGGCCACCGCATCGGCACCGCCGAGATAGAAAGCGCCCTGGTAAGCCATCCGAAGGTGGCCGAGAGCGCCGTGGTGGGAATGCCTCACGACATTAAGGGCCAGGGGATTTACGCCTTCGTCACCCTAAATGCGGGCGTTGAAAAAAGCCCCGAGCTCAAAAAGGAGCTTGTCAGCCACGTGCGAAGCGAAATCGGCCCCATAGCGTCGCCGGACGTGCTGCAGTTCGCCGACGCGCTTCCCAAAACCCGGTCGGGAAAAATCATGCGCCGCATCCTGAGGAAAATCGCATCGGGAGACAGCGACCTGGGAGACACCTCCACACTGGCAGACCCCGGAGTGGTGGATACGCTGCTCGATGGAAGCAAAGAATAAAATATTTTCCGGCGCTGCCGGTCGAGTGTCACTATGGGCTGGGAAGTGCTGTGTCACCCGGAGCCTCGCCGGGGCAAAGCTTATTTTTACAGGAGCCTCTTTATCATCGGGATAAGTTCGTCCAGCCCGAAGGGTTTCACAAGGTAATCGTTAAAGAGCTTCGCGCTGTCTCCCAGAGATTCCCTGCTTGTGGCGGTCATTGCAATGATGGGAATATCCGCGGTCTTTCCATTGCATCTGAGCGCCGAAGCCGCGCGGTCACCACGGTAGGGCATTTCTATGTCCATTATAATCAGGTCGGGTTTGATTTCCTTGCCCAATTGAACGGCCTCGTCGCCGTTGCGGGCCACCTCCACCTCGTACCCTTCGGCCTCCAGCGTATCACAAACCGCGGAAACGAAGGTGGGGCTGTCATCTACTACCAGAATACGCATTATAATTCTCTATGATAATTAACATAGCCGCTTTCCGTTTTCAATACAAATATGTACGGGGAAGCGGAAATTGCGCTCCGCCCTTAATTCCTTTAGCATGATACGAAAGGAGGTGTTCCGCATGGAAAACAACGACAACAAAGGTAAAAAGCTGGAAATAGTCGCCGACGACGAGGTCGCCGTGGGAATCTACTCCAACCTCGCGCTGGTCAACCACTCCCCCGACGAATTTGTCATGGATTTCGTCTACGTGCCTCCCAACGCTCCGAAAGCCAAGCTTCGGGCGAGAATCATTTCCAGCCCCTCGCACATGAAGAGGTTCCTCATGGCATTACAGGATAACGTGAGGAAATACGAGGAAAGGTTCGGTAAAATAGAGGCCGGCTCGCCCCAGGCCCGGAACCTGGAAGAAGGCGCCGGGCACGCGTGAGGGCTTTAAGCCGCCCCGTAGTTGCCCCAACCTGCCGGGCGGCAAGCCGGGGCCTTCAGGATATTCAACCGTCGGGCTCAGCCTCCACTCACCTCGATTGCCCATAACAGCTTGACGTACAAATAAATTTTGTGATAAATTAAAAGATTGAAATGGTGAATTTTGCGGAGGGATGGAACCCACCCGTCGACGAAAGGGAAGGTTTGATTCTGCTGTTCAAAGTCGGCGGGCATGGTTACGGAATAAGATTGACGGAAATAGTAAGGATCGACGAGGAGGAAACGGATTATTGCGAATTGACGGGCCGGTTGAATCTTCGCGAGTTTTTCAACGCCGAACCGGAAAATCGGAACCCTTCCGGTGAGGGCATCACGATAGTGCTTTACGACAAAGTGGGGAATTACGGCCTGGTGGCGGACGAAGTGATGGAAATAATCCCGGCCCAGGAAGCCCCCGAGCTTAAATGGCCGCCTCATATCGGAGGCGAAGCGGCGAGGATTTTCGGCGGCTTCTTCCGCCGAGGCGAAATGCTCATACCCGCCCTCGACGCCGGCGGCATCAAACGGGTCGCGGCCGAGCGGGTAAGCTGCTGAGGGCGAAACCATGGCAACGTTCGAGCCGGGAAAATGGATATTGTTCAAAACCGGAGAAACGGTGCTCAGCGCCCGGCTGGAAGATGTGCTCAAACTGGTCTCCGGGGAAAATATCGCCTTCATACCCCGGGCCGACGAAAAAGTGGAAGGAGCAATATTATACGAGGGTAAAGCCGTGCCGGTGTTCAAAGCGGCAGGAAATAACGAGCCTGATACGCCGAACGGAGAAAACCTGGTGTTGCTCATGGAACACAAGCTCGGCCCCATTGGAGTGACCGTAGATAAGGTCATCGGCGTGGTGGACGACAACGATATGGAGCCGGGAGAAGAAGAAACGATAATTTACAGGGGTGAACCGGTGATGCCGGTCTCACCGGATAAAACGGTTTCAACCGTCGTCCCTGATGATTAAACAGGAGGGAGTCGATGCCTAAAAGAATACTGCTGGCGGATGACAGCATAACCATCCAGAAGGTGGTGAGAATCACCTTGGCCGACGGGGACTTCGAGCTTACCACAGTTGATAACGGGGATGACGCCATGGTTACTGCCAGGGAAATGGGCCCCGACCTCATACTGGCGGATGTGGTAATGCCCGGCAAGAACGGATACGAGGTGTGCGAGGAAGTCAAGCGCGATCCGCAGTTGATGAATACGCCCGTTCTACTGCTGGCCGGTAACTTCGAAGCCTTCGACGAAATTAAGAGCGCCCAGATAGGCGCCGACGGCCACATTACCAAGCCCTTCGACACTCAGGGCTTCCTGGACAAGGTAAACGAGCTGCTGGAAAAGGGAGCCAGGCAGGAGGTCGCAAGACCCTCGGAGGCACAGGAAGCTGAGCCCTCCGCTCAGCAGCAACCGCAACCACCGGAACCTCCGCAGCAATCGCAACCGCCCCAACCACCTCAACCCGAGGCCGCTCCACCGCCTCCACAGCAGCCGCAACCACCGAAACCTCCGCAGCAACCTCAGCCGCCGGAACCTCCGCAGCAACCGCAACCGCCCCAACCACCTCAACCCGAGGCCGCTCC
>CAYWKU010000027.1:39211-46315 GCA_964459325.1 uncultured bacterium
CGGAACCTCCGCAGCAACCGCAACCGCCCCAACCACCTCAACCCGAGGCCGCTCCACCGCCTCCACAGCAGCCGCAACCACCGAAACCTCCGCAGCAACCTCAGCCGCCGGAACCTCCGCAGCAACCGCAACCGCCCCAACCACCTCAACCCGAGGCCGCTCCGCCGCCTCCCCCGCAAGCTCCACAAGAAGTACCGCCCGAGCCGGCTCAACCCGATTTCGGGCCACCACCGCCTCCTCAGCCCGAACCGCCGTCCTTCGAGCAGCCCGAGCCACAACCTCCTTCACCGGGGGAAGCGCCGCCCGAGCCGCCTTCATTCGAGCAGCCCGAACCGCCATCGCCGGACTTGTTCGCGCCACCGCCGCCGCCTTCCGAGCCTTCTGCCCCACCCCCACCGCCGCCGGAAAGCCAGGGCGCCGGGGAAGCGGACCAGCAGTTGCCGGAAGCAGATATTTTCGGAGAGCCTACCCCACCGCCCCAGCCACCGCAGGAGGCGGAGCAGGCATGGTGGGAACAGGCTCCCTCCACCGAAAAACAACCTCCCGAGGAAGAAGCCGCCGAGCCTCCGCCTTCGGCGCCACCCTTTGAGCCTTCCACTCCGTCGGATGAGATAAGCTTTGACCAGTACTCTACATCCGAGGAAGAAGCGGCATGGGGGCAAGCGCCCGAGCCGCCCGACGAAGGACCGGCATGGGAGCCGACTCCCCAGGAGCCGGAAGAAGCGCCGGAAGAGCCGAAAATGGCGGAACCGTGGGAGATAGCTGCCGACCTCGGCCCGCCCGAAAGCCCCCCCGAGGGTTCCGTGGAAATGGAGGAAGCCCCGCAAGAGGCCGCGCCCGTTGAGCCCACTTCCATGGCGGAAGAAGAAGCGCCCGAGCTGATTTCGCAGGGGCCGATGGCCGAAGAGCCGCCTCCCGAATTTGCGCAGCCCGAAAGCGCCGAACCCTCCCCGTTTGAAGAAACCAGGGCCGAAGAGCCGACTGCACAACCTTCCGAGCAGCCGCCTTCGGCGCCGGAGCCTTCCATATTTGAGGCCCAGCCCGAGGCCGAAACAGGCCCGGCGGGACAAGAGCAAGTATTTGAAACCCCGTCGGAGGCCGAGCCTTCTCCTTTCGAGGCGCCTTCTGCGCCGGAACCGGAAGGCCCGTCGCCGTTCGAGGCGCCTTCCTACGAGCCGCCGGCGGCCGATTTCCAGGCGCCGGAAGCACCCCAGCGGCCGGAGGGGCCGCCGGAGGTGAGCATGCCGGAGCAGACTCAGCCTTCGGCCTTTGAGCAGCCCCCCGAGGCTCCCCAACCTCCGCCGGAAGCCACTCCCGAGCAGCCTTCGCCCTTCGAGGCTCCGCCGGAGACCGGGCAGCAGCCGAGTCCGTTTGAAGAGCCGCCCGAAGCGGCTCCCGAAGCGGAGGAGCCGGTGTTTGAGGCCGGGGCGGAAGCTGTGGAGGAAACCGGAGAGGCTGAAGAAGCCGAAGCCGTTTCGGAACCGGAGGCCGAAGCCGCGCAACCTGTGGAAGAAGCCCCGGCGGAACAAGAGGCGCCGGTTCAACCTCAAATTTCCGAAGCCGTCAGGGAGCAGGTCCGAGAGGCCGGGGACGAGATTGCAAAAGCCGCCGGTTTGAGTACCATCCCTGACGAGTTGCTGGAGCTTATCATTGACAAGGTGGAAAAAATCGCCTGGGAAGTCATTCCTCAGATTGCGGAAGCAGTGGTTACCGAAAGAATAGAAAACCTGGAGAAGGGAAAAGGTAACCAATAACAAATAACACAAAAGAGCCGCTACGTAAGGGCTCTTGAAGACCCCAGTATCCCCATTATGGGTAGCACGCCTTGACCGCAGGGTGGCTTATGGCGGATAACAAAACCTGAGACCGGCTCTCACCTTTCGGGTGACAGGCATATTTGCACTTAACCCCCGGGAGCGGTCAAGGTGTGAAATAAGCCCGGTTTTTTGTCCGGGAATTTTGTTCAAGCATCGGGGGATTGAAAAATCAATCCCCTTTCTTTATATATCGGAGTGAAAATCATTCCGCCTCGAAGCTTGACCGACTCCGGAGGATGCTGCGAGATGACTGAAAAAGATAAAGGCTACGACCCGCGCCAGACCGAGAGAAAATGGTATCAGTGGTGGGAAGAAAGCGGCTTCTTCGCCCCCGACCCCGATTCGGACGCCGAGCCGTACACCATTGTAATACCTCCGCCCAACGTAACCGGCTCGTTGCACATGGGCCACGGCCTTAACAACACTCTCCAGGACATCCTCATCCGCTACCACAGGATGACCGGCCGGAAAACCCTGTGGGTCCCCGGTATGGACCACGCCGGTATAGCCACCCAGTACGTGGTGGAAAGGGAATTGAAAAAGGAAGGTACGTCCCGCCACGAGCTGGGCAGGGAAAAATTCCTGGAGCGCGTATGGGAATGGGTGGACAAAAACGGCGGAATGATACTGAACCAGCTCCGGAAACTGGGTTGCTCGTGCGACTGGAGCAGGCAGCGGTTTACGATGGACGACGGCCTCAGCCGCGCGGTCAGGGAAGTTTTCGTCAGGCTGTGGGAGGAAGGCCTTTTGTATCGGGGAGAAAGGCTGATTAACTGGTGCCCGGACTGCCACACAGCCTTAAGCGACCTGGAAGTGGAGCTGCCCAAGGAGGCTCAGACCGGCAGGCTGTGGTACCTGAGATATCCTTACAAGGGAGGGAAGGGCTACGTGGAAGTGGCCACCACCCGCCCGGAGACCATGTTCGGAGACACCGCCGTGGCGGTAAACCCCGCCGATTCGCGCTACAAGCACCTGGTGGGAAAAACCCTGGTGCTGCCGTTTATCAAGCGCGAAATACCGATTGTGGCGGACGAAGGAGTTGACCCGGAGTTCGGCACCGGCGCTCTGAAAATAACCCCCGCCCATGACTTCGACGACTTTGAAATAGGCGAGCGGCACGAACTGGAGATGATAAGCGTCATGGACACCAACGCCGTCCTCAGCGAAAACGCCGGCCCCTTCGAGGGCCTGGACCGCTACGAGGCACGGGAGAAGGTGGTGGACGAGCTGGACAACCGCGGCCTCCTCGGGCCGGTGGACGATTATCCCATCCGAATCGGCTCCTGCTACAGGTGCAAGACCGAGATAGAGCCGATGTTGTCGAAACAGTGGTTCGTCCATACCCGCCCCCTGGCCGACAGGGCCATGAAAGCGGTGGAAGACGGGGAGACCGTTATAGTGCCCCATGTATGGGAGAAAAACTACTTTGACTGGCTCACCAACATCAGGGACTGGTGCGTAAGCAGGCAAATCTGGTGGGGGCACAGGATACCGGCCTGGTACTGCGAGTGCGGAAACACCATCGTATCCCGGGAGGACCCCTCAGAATGCCCGGAATGCGGCAACACCGAAATCCAGCGGGACACGGATGTGCTGGATACGTGGTTCAGCTCGGCCCTGTGGCCCTTCAGCACCCTGGGCTGGCCCGACGACAACGAAGACTTGCGCACCTTTTATCCGACAAGCTGCCTGGTCACGGCGTTCGACATCCTGTTTTTCTGGGTGGCGCGAATGATGATGATGGGCCTTCATTTCATGAACGATGTGCCTTTCAAGGAAATTTATATCCACGCTATCGTGAGGGACGAGTACGGGAAAAAAATGAGCAAGTCCAAGGGTAACGTAATTGACCCGCTGGAAGTTATCGACCGCTTCGGCGCCGATTCCTTCAGGTTTACCCTTGCGGCCTTCGCCGCCCAGGGCAGGGACATAAAGCTGAGCGAAAGCCGCATCGAAGGCTACCGTCATTTCTGCAACAAAATCTGGCAGGCCGCCAACGGGGTGGCGTTGCGCAACCTGGAGAATTTCGACTACCACGAAGCCGGTCTTCTGCCCCGTTCCACCGAAGAGAAATGGATAATGTCCCGGCTGGGAAGGGCCGCCGAAAGGATGCGCCACAGCATTGAAAATTACGACTTCAACGAAGCCGCCAACACCGGTTATCACTTCATCTGGCTGGAGTATTGCGACTGGTTCATCGAGATGGCCAAGTCCGCCATTTACGGCCGGGATGAAAAAGCCGGCCTCTCATATAAGAGAACCCTCATAGACGTGCTCGACGGGGCGCTCAGGCTGCTGCATCCGTTGATGCCTTTCCTTACCGAGATGATATGGCAGAAGCTGCCCGTTCCCAAAAGCACGGAAAGCATAATGACCGCACCTTACCCGTCTCCCGAGGATTACGCCATAGATGAAGAGGCCGAAAGCGAAATCGATTTGATAATCAACGTCATCAGCTCGCTGCGGAACATCAGGGGAGAAAACCGCATCAAGCCCGGCGTCCGCATTCCGGCGGTTTTGATAACGGAAAGCGAAAAAACCTGCGAGATACTGGAAGGCAGGCGCGTGCACATCGAAACCCTGGGTAAGGTGGAGTCGCTCGACATCAGGGTGGGAGGCGCCCCTCCCGAAAAAACAGCCGCCCATACGGTCGACGGGGTGGAAATCCATGTGCCTCTGGAAGGGCTGGTGGATTTCGTCGAGGAATTCAACCGGCTGAAAAAGGAAAGCCTCAAGATAGAAAAAGACCTGGAAACCGTGCAGAAGAAACTTAACAACGACCAGTTCCTCGAAAACGCCCCGGAAGAAGTGGTGGAGAAGGAAAAAGGAAAGTACGAGGACCTTCTGGAGCGAAAACATTCCGTCCGGAAACACCTCCAGCGAGTGGAGCGCTACCTTTAAAAAACCGGGCGCCCGCCGGGCGTTTGCGATTTTTCACCCTGAAACTTCCCTCTACGGGTCTGGAATCGACATCAAGACCTCTCGCGAGATACGCTCGCGTAGGCCCGGAGCCTACTTATATTTGGGGAGGGTCAGTTAATGTTGCCGGGGGTGGGGTCCGAAAGTATCCGCACCGCCTTTTCGCGGCGTCTGCGGAATCCGGAGGAGTTGACCACATCGGTGGTTTCCATCTCCACGCTCATGGGGTCGATGGGTTTTCCGTTCTTGTACATTCCGTAATGCAGGTGGGGACCGGTGGATATTCCGGTCGAGCCGACGTGGCCGACGGTGTCACCCTGCTTAACGTACCGGCCCCTGTTGACGAATATTTTGCTCATGTGTGCGTACAGAGTAACTAACCGGGGAGAATGCCTTATTTTTACGGATTTGCCGTATCCGCTTATCCAGCCCGAGTGTATAACCCTTCCGTCGGCGGCGGCCATGACCGGGGTTCCGGTGGGCGCGCCGAAGTCCACACCGTAGTGGGGCCTTTTCTTCCCCAGGACGGGATGGAACCTTCTGATTGTAAATCCGGATGTTACCCGCAGAAATGGCAGGGGAGATTTGAGAAAGCTTTTCTTCAGGCTCCAGCCCTTTTTGTCGTAATATCCTCTTTTCCCCGCCCGGTTATAATAAATCGCCCAGTGCTCCTTGCCGTCCAGAATCAAGAGGGCACTGAGGATTTTTCCCGAGTTCAGGGTGTTTCCTTCATCGTCCTGCACTTCCTCGACCCACAGCCTGAGCTCGTCGCCCGGGTGTATGTCGTTATTGAAGTCGATATCGCTTCTGAAAATTCGCGCCAGCTCAATCACCTGCCCCGCGCTGATGCCTTCTTCCACGGCACTTGCTATTAGGGAGGAGTTGCGTTCCACCTGCGAGACATAAACCCTCTGCGCCTCCCGGTGGGGGATTTCAACGATGTCGATAACCGGCTCGGTGTCTTCGAAGCGAACCTTAACGGTTTCGTATGGCCCGCACGGGAACCGGAAAGATTTCAGGCCCTCGCCTTCCCGGATTTTGCCGCTGAATTCCCATCCGGGCCTTATCCGGTCGAGGCCGCATCTTTTTTCCAGCGCGTATGCCACGTCCCGGGCCGCGACGGGAGGAGCACCGAGGTGGTTCATCGCTCCCAGGAAGGTGTCCCCGGGTTTGAATTCATACACGGCCTCTTCCACCACGGGCTTTCTCAGGAAGGGCGCTTCCAGGTCGAACGGGACCGCCCGAAAATCGGCTTCCGGCTGGGCTTCGTCGGGGTTCGGAATTTCCGTTGAAGAACCTTGAGCTGAGCTGCAGGCCGCGAGTGTCATCAGAAAGACGACAGCCATGGTACCCGTCAAAAATTTCACAACGCCCCCCGGCAATTGAAAATTTTTACACCCGGACACACACATTTTGCAGGAATGTATACTATTTTGAAAAATTTTTCAACAAAGAAATTAAAAAAAATCCCTTGAAATCGCCTATTTTTAATCGATATCGGTCAATTCGCCGTATATATTGCCCACGAAAACCTTGCTTTTTACCTTTAGCAGATACCTTTCGGGAAGGTCGGCCACCCATATCGTCACCTTGTCCACCTTCGAATCGTCATCGTCATCATCTTTTTCAATCGGCAACTTTCGGAATGACGGTTCCATGACAAAAGCCCTGAAAGTACCGGCTTCGACTTTTATCTTTTCCTTCCTTTTCACGTCAAGAAAAACACGGTAGATTTCGTCACCCTCGAACACTTCAAAAGAAACCGTTTTCCCCACCTCGAATTTAAGGCACCTGACAAGCAGTATGAGTGTAAGGGGGTCATAAGCGTCACCGCATTCAACTTCCTTCTTCTTGACTTTACCCCCATCCTTTACATTAACCACCCTGGCCTTGCAGGTTTTCGGAAAGTAGGAAATGTTGGTACGGTAGGTTTTTCCGCCTTCCTCCCGGTGTATTTCCACTTTCACGGGCTTGAGGGTTTCGGGATGTACCAGCGCTTCCACCCGGTCTTCCATTTTCCACAACCTCTTCACCAACCCGACGGTTTCCGCATTGGCCAGAAGCCTGATGACAGGCTTCTCTTCAAAAATCGCTTTCCGGATTTTCACGATGGCCCTCGCGGCGGGGATTCCGTTCCACCCGAACTCGTAATGAAGGGAGGCTGCGTCGGTGGCCGGGCACTTGGCTTGTGGGTGAGGGGGCGGCTCGGCGCCCGATTCGGCGCTTTTCTGCCCTTTCTCCTGAGCGAAAACAAACGCCAGTCCAACAAATGCAGAGAGCAGCACTAACAACCCCGATGAGTAAAAGCTCTTCATGCTTATTTTATGATAGCTCCGAGCGAGTTACGATTCAATTCACCGGATATTGC
>CAYWKU010000028.1:0-46110 GCA_964459325.1 uncultured bacterium
GTGTCTCAAAAATGAATTATTAAAGTAAGCCCGATTCCCTGAGGAGGTTGGCCGAGCCTTCGAGCCGGACGGCCTGTAAGGGACAAAACCTTCGGTTTTTCCTCAGGAAATCGGCCAACTGTCCTTCTCAGGCCGTATGGCTCGAAGGGTCGGGCAAACAATTAGTGAGGCTATTTCCGGGACACAACACTAGTATCCCTCTCCATCGAACTCCACGTCACCGCTGTCGCAATAAAGCAAGGCCCATACATTTATTTACTTTTATTTTTATTGTAGGGCAAATTTATTGACATTTTTGTATTTTTAAGCTAAATTAAGCTTAATTATGGCCATAAAACCTGCAAACAAAAGAGCGTTCGTTACAGGGATAATCTCTTCCGCCCTCGTTTTCTCACTGATTCTTATTCAGCCACTTCGTTCCGAAGAGGGCGCATCCCTTCAACCCCCCGAGCCAATCGACACCGTGGTCATAGACCCCGGCCACGGAGGCCGCGACCCCGGCGCCGTAGGGCCGGGGGATGTGTACGAGAAGGACGTGGTGCTCCAGGTAAGCCTGAAGGCCAAACAAAAGCTGGAAGAAAAGGGCCTCAAGGTAATCCTCACCCGTGAGAAGGACGAGTTCCTGGGCCTGCAGGAGAGGGCGAAGGTAGCCAACGAAGCCGGCGGGGACATTTTCATCAGCATTCACGCCAACGCCTCCCCTCACGGCGGATGGGGCTTCGAAACCTACTTTCTCAGCGCCACCGCCAGCGATGACGAGGCTCGCAAAACGGCCCACAAGGAAAACAGGGCTGTGAAGTTCGAGGTCGGCGCAGGCGACCTGCCTCCTGAGATAAATTCCGACCTCGAAGCCATACTTTTCGACATGGCCCAGTCCGAATATCTGCGGGAAAGTGAAAAGCTGGCCCTTACCATTCAGGACCGGCTCGATTCGCTGCTCGACAGTCCTAACCGCGGAGTTAAGCAGGCGCCCTTCCTGGTGCTGATGGGGGCGACAATGCCCGCTGTGCTGGTGGAAATCGGATTCGTCTCCAACGAAAAGGAGCTCAAGCGCCTCACCGACTCCAAAATGCAGCACAGTATCGCCGGGGCGCTTACCGATAGCATCCAAAAATTTGTCCAGCGCAGAACCGCCCAGATGGGCCGCGGGCAACCGGAAAAAATAGTCCAATCCGGAGGCTGAAACTCCCTTGCGTACCGATTCCAGGGCTCCCGACCAATTGCGGCCAGTCAGCATCGAGCGCGGCTGGATGCGCACGGCGGCGGGTAGCGCTCTTATTCAAACCGGCAACACGCGGGTGCTTTGCGCCGCTTCCGTCTCCGAAAAGACCCCCGACTGGCTGGAGGCCGGGAAGGGCTGGGTAACCGCCGAGTACGGAATGCTGCCCGCCAGCACCGGCGAGCGCCGGGAAGGTTCGAGATTCAGGGCCGACAGCCGCAGCCTGGAAATAAAGCGCCTCATCGGCCGCTGCCTGCGGGCGGTCACCGACCTGGAAGCCCTGGGGTCTCGGACGATATGGGTTGATTGCGACGTCATAGAGGCCGACGGCGGCACTCGCACCGCATCGGTAACCGGGGCTTACGTGGCCCTTAACGAGGCATTGAAAAACCTCGCCGAAAAAGGCGTTTTCGACAAAATTCCGCTTATCGATTCGGTCGCGGCGGTAAGCGCCGGGGTCGTAGGCGGCCAGGGGCTGCTGGATTTGAATTATGAAGAGGATTCGGGCGCCGAGGTGGATTTGAACGTGGCCATGACCGGCTCGGGCAGATTCGTGGAAATTCAGGGCACCGCCGAGGAGAAACCTTTCGACGAACAAGCGCTGAACAAAATGCTCGATTACGCCCGAAAGGGCATAGCCGAGCTTTCGGCGATACAGTCTGAGTGCTTGAGATAACCCTCCATGCTAAAATACCATACCGATGAGCGATGATAGAGTTCTGGTGGCGGCCACCCGAAACCGGGGAAAACTCGCCGAAATCAACGAGATACTCGATAGCGAAGGCCTCGAGATAACCGGGCTGGACGAGTTCCCGGAGGTCGGAGAAATTCCGGAGGAAGGTAACACTTTCGAGGAAAACGCCCTTGCCAAAGCAGGAGCGGTGGTCGAAGCCACGGGCCGCCCGGCAATAGCCGACGATTCCGGCCTCGAAGTGGACGCGCTGGGAGGTACTCCCGGCGTGCATTCCGCAAGGTTCGCGGGGCCGGAGGCTTCCGACGCCGAAAACAACGCCAAGTTACTGAAAATGCTGAAAGAAGTGCCCGACGATGAAAGGAGCGCCCGGTTCGTTTGCACAATCGCGTTGCTCACTCCGGAGGGCATAAGCGAGGTGGTGAGGGGCGAGTGCGAGGGGGTTATCCTGAGAGAGTTGCGCGGCGATAAGGGCTTCGGATACGACCCCTTGTTTTATCATCCTCCGTCCGGTAAAACATTTGCCGAAATGTCGGCGGGCGAAAAGAACAGGCTCAGCCACCGCTCCAGAGCGCTAGAAGCGCTAAAGGATGTTTTGCCCCGGCTTTTGGGATAAAGTGGGCGACGGCAAGGAGGGAAATTATGGAGACGGTTCCCCACAAACTCGAGGCGCTGATTAATCAGAAACTCTTGACGGCTCGGGTGATATGGCTGGGCCTGATAGTTTCCCTGCTCATTTACCTGGGACTGGGCTACTCGTTGCCCCTGACCGGAGATTTCAACTTCGGCGAAAACGCCCCGCCGATTATAGTATCCCATGTGCTGGCCGTCATTGGAATTTTATGGGCGGTGGGGGGAGTGATGGTTTACAACGAGAAGCTGCCCTTTTTCGCTAAAATACGCGGTAGCAACCCCGAAGAGGTGCTTGCGTCCTCTTTGAGCACCATGATACTGGCATGGTCGTTTTGCGAGACCGCTGGTATTGTAGGACTGGTGATATTTTTTCTTTTCGGTGACTTTTCCACGCTCCTTTTCATGTGCATAGTGGGGGCTGCGTGCATGTTCATAGCTTTTCCGGGCAAGGGCCGATTTGCGGAGATTCTCCGGCGGCAACTTGGCCCCGATTCCGGCATACCGCCGACGTGATTGATAAAGTGCGCAAGAAACTCAATTGGAATCGTGCGCTTATTTTCGCCGCGTTTTTGTTTGCGGTTGTGGCGATTCATTCCGCCTTTTTGAATAATCCCTTCGTGCATGATGATATCGGCAGCATTGTTATCAATCCGAATTTAAGCCACCTCGATGATATACCGGATTTTTTCGTTCATCCCTCCATGTTTTCATATTTTTACGCGACGGACCTTTACCGGCCTGTTCTTCTTACCACCTATGCAGTCAATTACGCCGTAAGCGGACTAAATCCCTGGAGCTGGCGGGCCTTCAACCTGGTGCTTTTGGCCCTCAACGCTTTTCTGCTGGCGTTATTGCTCGAAAAGGGCGGCCTGGAGCGTCGTAAAAGCGTGCTCGCCGGGGCGTTGTTTTTGTTTCACCCGATATCCGGTTATTGCTTCCGCCTTGTCAGCACCCGGTCGGCGCTTTTGATGTTCATGTTTATCCTCCTGGGAGTCATAATTCATCTTAAAGCTTTCAAGTCCGGGAGGTGGCGGTATCCGCTGGTCGGACTGGCGATTATATGTATGGCGCTGGGTCTTTTGTCGGTGTCCGCGGCCATAATTTTTCCGGCGGTGATTCTCCTGATTGAAGGCAAAAAGCTCGGAAAGAATCCGCTTACGGTGATAAAGAGGGTTGCGCCATACGCGCTGGTGGCCGGGGCGTATCTTGTTTTCCGCAAGGCGGTGCTCGGCAGAACGCTGGGCGGAGATTACGTGCGGCCTTTTTTCGTCAACCTGGGAGTTCAGGCGAAAGCGTGGTGGTTATACCTCAAAGAAAGCCTTTATCCCTTCCGGATGGAGATTTATCCGGGCGTCGAATCCCCGGAAAATCTCGCAATCGTGGCGTTGATACTGGCCCTGGCGGGTTTGCTCTTGTGGGTTTTCATAGGATGCAGGTGGTGGTTGAGCGAAAAGTTTTCCACTCGCGGGATTCTTCTGTTGTCGGCGCCGGTGACATACCTGCCCTATGCGTTGATACCCCTCAACGTGCCCGTGGCGTATCATCATTTTTACCCATCCCTCGGGGCGCTGGCCGGACTGGCGGCAATGGCCGTGGAGAGAGGAGGCAGGAGATTTCTTGTGCCCGCCGGGCTGGTTCTTCTGTGCTTTGCGGCGTTGAACGTAAAGCACGACTTGCAATGGCGGAGTCAGCTCCAATGGGCGGCCAACGCCGTAAGGCAGTCGCCGGAGAGCGCCCGGTCATGGAATGAGCTGGGACAGGCATACTACAGCAAGGAAGACTACCACAAGGCCATTATGGGATATAACATGGCCCTGCAAAGAGACAGAAGCCTTGTGGATATCTATCACAATCTTGCCGGCGCCCTGTTCCGGGCGGAAAAGTACGAGGACGCTCTCAGCGCATTGAAATACTTCAAAAAACACGGTTCCAAAACCGGAATGAGCCTTTTCGTGGAAGGCGAAATAGGCATGACCCTGGTCCGGGCGGGCAGGCCCGAAGAAGGACTTGCTTACCTCGAACGCGCGCTGGAAAAATTTCCTCACGACCCTAAGCTGTTGACGCACAAGGCCATGGCCCTCGGAGATATGGGTAAGATAAAGGAGGCGAAGAACCTCTACTCGTGGATATTCAAAAATTATTCCGGTTATCCGGAGGCCATGAAGGGCCGAATTCGCCTGGCGCTCTCAACGGGAGACACGGCCACCGCTTTCGACGTGTTGGAGGCTGCGGAAGAGGTGCACGGACTCGACCCCGACCTGGCTCATCTTCATGCCGCAGCTTACATGCAGTACGGTCTTCCCGAAGAAGCGGTGAAAGTTTTGCAAAGGGCGAGAAAAAGGTTTCCGAATGAAATATCCTTATGGCTACATGAGGGAAAAATATTAAGGAATACCGGAAAATACAAAGAGGCTTTAAAAACATACCGGCAAGCACTCGAGCAAAACTTTTCGACCGGCTCCAAAGAAAGGATTAAGCGCATCATCGAAAACCTGGAAAAGGAATGAAAAGGAGCGGCGCCATGAAGATTCCTTTCAGAAAAATACCCGGTGGCGTTAAGAAAACCATCACCCTGCAATGGCTTATGGGAACTTCAAAAAAAGCCGGACTTCCTCCCGGCACCCCCGTCTACATAGGGGATGAAATAGTTGAAAAACCAATAATAACCCTGACAACTTATACCCTGGAGAATTACGAGGAAAAAGAGCTGGAAACAATAGACGACGCCCTCTCCTTCAAAGACAAACCCGGAACCCACTGGCTGAATATAGAAGGCGTACACCGGGTGGAGATTATCGAAGCCGTTTGTAACCACCTGGGAGTCCATCCTCTCGTAACCGAAGACATAGTTCATACCGGGCAGCGACCCAAGGTCGAGGACCACGAGCATTTCGTCTACATCGTGTTGAGAATGCTCACCCGCAACAACGAACTCAAGTCGCTCGAGGACGAGCAGGTCAGCCTGATACTGGGGCCGAATTACGTCGTTTCCTTCCAGGAAAAACTCGGAGACGTTTTCAACCCGGTAAGGGAAAGAATCCGCTCGGGCAAAAGCCGCATACGAAAATCAGGAGCGGATTACCTGGCATACGCATTGCTGGACACGGTGGTGGACAACTACTTCGCGGTTATAGAAAAGATGGGACTGGAGATAGAGGAGCTGGAAGACGCAGTCACCACAAACCCCTCGGAGAAAAACCTCCACACCATCCAGAAGCTCAAGCGCGAAAACCTGTACATGCGCAAGTCCATATGGCCGCTGAGGGGGCTGATTAACACCATGACAAGGGGCGAAGTTTCCCTGATGGAGGAAAGCACGGCGGTGTACATGAAAGACGTCTACGACCACACCATACAGGTCATGGACACCGTCGAAACCTTCAGGGACATGGTGGCCGGAATGATGGACATATACTTATCCGCCGTGAGCAACCGCATGAACGAGGTGATGAAGGTGCTCACCATCATAGCCACCATTTTCATACCGCTCACTTTCATAGCCGGAGTCTACGGCATGAATTTCAAATATATGCCGGAGCTGGAATATCACTACGGTTACCCGGCGGTTGTCGGCTTCATGATTCTGCTGGGTCTTCTCATGCTAATCTTCTTCAAAAGAAGAAAATGGCTGTAGTTTATTCGCCGTATTTTGACTCCGAAAATCACACTGCTTAATCCAAACTTTCAAATCCGAAACGTAGACATTAAGGGAGGCGGCAATGTCGATAAAGTGGCGGGATATTTACGCTACCGGGGTGGAGGAAATAGACGAGCAACACAAGGAACTGTTCCGGCGGGTGGATGCGCTGCTCGAGGCGTGCAGGAAAGGTAAAGGTCGCGAGGAAGTGGAAGACATCATGAAGTTCATGGAGGAGTATGTCGTAAGCCATTTCAACTCCGAAGAAAATTACATGGACAAATATGGCTACCCCGAAGCGCAAGCACACAAAAAATTACACGCAGAATTCACGGACAACGTCCGGCGCCTTACCGAGCGGTTCAAATCGATGGGCCCCACCCTGGGGTTCGTGGCTCAGGTCAACCCGCTGGTGGTGGACTGGCTGCTCAAGCACGTGTGCGGCGAAGATAAAAAGTTCGCTAATTACCTGAAGGAAAGAATGTAAACAAGCCGTCCGGCCACCTACATCAACCCCTTATTCTTACGCTCGAAGTAATCTTTCGTCATCGACAGCACCACCGGCAACAGCAGTGCGGTGGCTATCAGGTTAGGCGCCGCCATCAACCCGTTGAATATGTCGCAGAAGTTTATTATGGCGTCGAAGTACGCCGAGCCCTCGTAGGTGGCCATCAGCGCCCCGATGAAAGCCACTATTACAAAAGTCACCTTGTAGGGCGTCACCAGCTTTCTTCCGGCCAGGTATTCCGCCGATTTCTCGCCATAGTACGACCATGCCAGGGCGGTGCTGAAGGCGAAGAAGAATATGGCGATGGTCACCAGGTAGCCGCCCAACTCATGCAGGCCCAGGCTGAAAGCGTGAGCCGCCAGCGGCGCTCCCGTCAACTCGTTCCCGGCGGCGTCGAGAACTTCGGTTTTCCACGCCCCGGTGGTGATTATAACCACGGCGGTCATCGTGCAGACCAGCAGGGTGTCGATAAACGGCCCGAGCATCGCCACCAGCCCTTCGCGCACCGGCTCCCTGGTTTTGGCGGCGGCGTGAGCTATAGGGGCCGAGCCCAGCCCGGCTTCGTTACTGAATATCCCCCGCCTGATGCCCCACGACAGGGCGAACCAAACGGTCGCTCCGGCGAACCCGCCGGTGGCGCTGGTGCCGGTGAAAGCGTCCTTGACTATCATGGCCAATGCTCCGGGCACCTCGGGGGCGTTAATGACTATCACCGCTATCGCGCCCAGAACGTAAAGGACGAACATAAAAGGCACCACGTGGCCCACCACTTCGCCGATGCGCCTGATGCCGCCGATTATCACCAGGTATATCAACAGGGCCAGCACCAGGCCGGTCAGCCACGGCGGAATCGCCAGGCTCCGGTAAAACTCGCTGGCCACCTGGTTTGTCTGAAAAAGGTTGGCTATCCCGAAGCTGGAAAGTATCACCGCTATCGAGAAAAATACCGCCAGCGGCTTCCATTTTCTGCCGAGACCTTTCTCGATGAAGTACAAGGGCCCGCCGCGAACGTTGCCGTCTTCTTCCACGTGGCGGTATTTCTGGGCCAACAGGCAGGTGCAGTACTTGGTGGCCATGCCGAAAAGCCCGGTTACCCACATCCAGAAGACCGCGCCGGGCCCGCCCGTCCGTATTGCCACCGCCACCCCGGCTATGTTCCCCAGCCCGATGGTGGCGCTCAGGGCCGTCGCCAGCGCCTTGAAGTGGCTCAACGCCCCCTCTTCCTCAGGCGTGTCGTACTTGCCGGTAAGCAGGCCTATCCCGTGAGGGAAGTGCCTTATCGGATGAAACGGGTGGCGACGGAAAAGGCCACGGCAAAAATCACCAGAAACGGCACCAGGGCGTAAGGGCTCCATATCGCGCCGCTTACCCGCCCGAGGAAATCGTTTACCACTTCAATCATGGGTTGACACTCCAATCCGAAGTTAATCGAATCTATGCCAAACCTTATATAAATGTCAACCGCCTACCTATCTCGCTCGGAACGCCCGGCAGGAGTGCCGGGCCTACTATACATATTAAACACATTGCACAACGTGGCAGGCGCGACCCTTGGCTGTAGCCCTATGGGCGAGGCACTCCCGTCGCGCATAGAATCTGCCGGTTGAAAGCCACCGCAGGCGGTGATACTGTAATTTACAAGTGTAACGGACAATCATGAAAAAACTCGGCATAAAGATAGCCTTTTTTATCCTCGGATTTACGCTGGTTTATGTCCTGCTCGGGGTAAGCCTGGCCTTCGTGGGGAACTTTTTCAGAGCGAACATGGGATGGCTGTTCTCGATAGCGGGCGCGATACTGATAATTTTCGGCCTGCACGTGATGCAGGTCTTCCGCATACCCTTCCTGGAAAAGACGTGGGGCGGCATGGACAAGGCGGAGGAAGCCAAGGGCATCCTCGGGTCATTTTTCGTGGGCGTGGCCTTCGCCGTGGGATGGTCGCCCTGCACCGGCCCCATACTGGCGGCCATTCTTACCCTTGCCGCCGACCAGGGCACCGTGCTGGCGGGTGGAGTGCTGCTGCTGTTGTACTGTGCCGGGCTTGGCATTCCTTTCATGCTCACCGGACTGGCGGTGGGTAAATTCCTGAGGCTGTTTTCCCGCCTTCAGAAGCACATGCGGGTTATCGAGATAGTATCGGGCGTGTTACTGATATGTCTTGGGGCTCTCTTTCTTTCCCAGCATGTCAATTTCCTTCGCTCGTTCACCGGCGGCGCCCTGGGGATTTCCCTGGGGTGGGAAAGCGCCGCCGCCGGAACCGTGCGCAGCGGCATGAGCCTCGTGGCCATGGGCGCCGCGCTGGGGGCGGGATTCCTGAGCTTCGTCAGCCCATGCGTTCTGCCGCTGTTGCCCAGCTATATCGCCTTCATAGCCGGCGCCGAGGATATAGACGAACTTTACGCGTGATGCTTCGCTTCGGAACAGCCGGCGTGCCCCGTTCTTCCCCGAAATCCGATACTATATCCGGCATCCGGCGGCTCGATGAGCTGGGCCTGCGCCACATGGAGATGGAATGGGTCCACCGGGTGCACGTCAACCGGGAAACGGGCGAGAAGATAAAAAAGGCAGCCCGGGAGGCAGACGTGACCCTTACCGCCCACGGGCCTTATTACATTAACCTAAACTCTCCCGAGAAGCCGAAGCTGGAAGCGAGCATCAAGCGGATTTTCGACACCGCCCGGCAGGCGGCGTATTGCGGCGCAGGCTCGATAACCTTCCACGCGGCCTTCATGATGAAAAACGAGCCGGAAGCGGTGTTCAACACGGTGAAGAAACAATTGAGCCGGATATTGGACACTCTCGCCCGGGAAGGAATCGCCGTGGACGTAAGGCCGGAGCTATCGGGAAAGCCGAGCCAGTGGGGCAGCCTGGAGGAAATCATACGCATCTCGCGGGAGTTGGAAGGAGTAAAGCCCACGGTGGACTTCAGCCACCAGCACGCCCGCCAGGGCGGCGCTTATAACACCTACCGCGAGTTTGCGGGAGTGTTGGAGACCGTCAAAAGCGGCCTCGGGCAAGGGGCGCTGAAGGACATGCACATCCACGTGTCGGGCATAAAGTACGGCCCGAAGGGCGAGCGGGAGCACCTGAACCTCGAGGAATCGGATTTCAACTACCGGGAGCTTATCAAAGCGTTCATAGACTACGGGGTGGAGGGTTGGTGCGTGTGCGAATCGCCCAACCTCGAAATCGACGCCATGATATTACAGAAAGCCCATCTCGAAGAGCTGGGAAGACGGGAGGTAAAGGCAGCGCCGCCGGATTTCCCCGAATCCCCTACCAGGTTGCCATGAACATTATCCCGGCTTGCTCGCCGTCCGGGCTTACCGCCGGCATCATCTCCACTTGTTCGAAGAAGGAGAAGTTGGTTTCCAGCCAGAGGACGTGCCCCCAGAAGCGCTTGAACTTGCTGTCGGTATGCAAAAGCTTCATCGCCCCCCGCTCGCGGGCGTAGCCGATAACGGTTCCGGTGACCGGTGTGATAACGAAATCGTTGAAGCTGAAGGGTTCGCTGAAGGTTTCGGTAAGCTCCTCCCAGATGGTGCTCGCCACCAGCGACCCGAAGGCCGACGATTTTCTGGAATAGCCCCGGCTGCGGAAGTAGAGGTAATATTCGCTTCCAACGTAGGGATGGCCGGCGAAGTTCCAGTACCAGGCGTCTCCGTCCCACAGCACCGCGCCCTTCTCGAACACGTTTTCCACCCAGTCCTTGCCCTGGATTTTCGAGAAAGTTTCCGGCTGAGTGGCGGCGTATCCGACCCACTGTGCGACGTAAATCACGCCGATGTCGAAGAACCTTTCCTTCCAGGTGTGTTTTCTCGAAATCGGCTCATATCGCTTCGGCGGGGGAGATGACGCCTGCGCCTGCGAAAAACCCGCCGGAAAAGAAGCAAGCAGCAGCATAATCAAAAACTTTTTCATTTTTAAACCTTTCAATAAGAAAATTGAACACAAAATTTAAGTCGAGATTATTAAGCCGTTAAAAATCAATTATTTTCCCAGGCCCGGGCTTTTGAACCACTCGCCGGCCATTCCGAGAGCCTGCCGGGCCAGGTTTTTAAGCTGGTATTTGGTCTCGATGGAGGAGGCGACTTTTACGAAATAACCCGGCCTGAGATAGAATTTTCTCAAAGCCCGGTTGCGCTCCTTTACCAGTTGCTCCGGCGAAACCCCGTTAACCGGGTAAAAGGGCACGGAACCGGAAGAATCCAGCGGCCTGTCTCGCCAGCCGTCGTTATCCAGGGAAGTTCCCAGCCGGGGCATGGCGATGTTGAAGGAAGCATACACCGGGTTAAGCCGGAGGGCAAGCTCGACGGTTCGCCTGATGCTCTCCATCGAATCCCCCGGCAGCCCGAATATGAAATGAGCGCCGGCGCGGATGCCGTTTTTTTTCAAAACCCGGAAAGCTTCCTTAACCCGGTCTGTAGTAACCTTTTTGCCGTATTTTGCAATCAACTGCTCGTCCGCGCTTTCGACGCCTATCTGCACCAGGTGGCACCCCGCCCTGCTCATAAGCCCCGCCAGTTCCTCGTCTATAAGGTCCGCGCGGGAGTACGCGTTCCATGCGAATTCCCAGCCGTGCCGGAGCATCATCTCCGTTACTTTTTTCGCGTGGTACTTGTTGGCGGCGAAGGTCATGTCCTTTATGAACAGCTGCCTTATGCCGCGCTCGTGCAGCCACCACAGCTCGTTCTTCAAAT
Source organism: uncultured bacterium (assembly GCA_964459325.1). GTDB lineage: Bacteria > RBG-13-61-14 > RBG-13-61-14 > CAYWKU01 > CAYWKU01 > CAYWKU01. Next base: position 11,389 of record CAYWKU010000028.1, read on the forward strand.
CATCGAGCTCCCTGGTCGCATAACCAAGTGTGCGGCTGTTGCAGAATGCGCACCCGAAGGGGCAGCCGTAATCGGTCATCACCGTGGCAAAGGGATGATGTTTGTGCCACGGCATCCGGTAGCGTTCCATCGGGAAAAGGTCGTGCCGGGGCAGGCCGAGCCGGAAAGTGCCCTTCGCCGGTTTTCGCCGTACGGTCACTTTTTCTCCGTCGCGCCATGCAAGGTTTTCGGCTTTCGAGGTCGAGTCTTCCAGAAAAAGCTTGAGGTCGGGGCCGGTGAAGTTGAGCAGAGCCGCGTCTATCCAGGCATTCTCTTTCAGGACTTCCTCCGCGCCGGCCAGAAAAATTTCTCCGGAAAGTACCAGCTTGAACCCGAAGCTTTTCCTCAGGTACTCCAGCAGAGCAAAATCATCCTTCCAGGTGGTTGCGCCGGTCAGGGCGAAAACGGCATCCGGTGAAAATTCGCGGAAGGTTTTTTCGCACTCGGCGGCGCTTTTTTTCTCCGCCACCGCGTCCAGCACCCTAAGCTCGTGTTCTTCCGCCAGAATTCCCGTTTGGGCCAAAAGGTCAACGGGGTGCCACAGGTAATCGGCCTTGCTGGCGCTGGAGCAATAATAATCGCGCAGTGCTCCGAACGTGGAAGGCGGGTTGAAAAGCAGCAGGCGCGTCAACTCAAGACCATCCAGCGGGTTATGCGCTTCATGATGAAGTATGCATGGGACGGGCCTCTTATCGAGGCCAACAGGTGAGCGAACTGACGCGGCCTCAGGTAAAACCGCAAAAACGCCGACCGCTGAAGCCGCTTAAATTTTCTTTCGTCTATTCCGTCGTCCAGATAGGCCACTTTTTCAAACGAGCTGTAGGGGCTGCGGAAATTTTCCGGATGCTCCCTCAGCAAGCGGCGGTAAATTTCGGTGCCGGGTATGGGATGATAAAACATGTACTGAGCCCGGGCGAGCGGAAGCTTCATGGACAGATTTACCGTTTCTTCCATTTGCTGCATGGTTTCTCCCGGGAACCCGAGTATGAAAAAACCTATGGCAAAGATGCCGGCGCGGTTTATTAATTTGACCTTTTCTCGCACGCTCTGAACGGTCAGTTTCTTCCTGGCCTTGTCCAGCACCTCCTGCGTGCCGCTTTCTATTCCCAAAGCCAGGGCATAACAACCCGACCGGGCCATGTTTTCCAAAAGCTCCCCGTCGAGCGTATCGAATCTTACCCCGTTCGGGCACGCCCAGGACAAGCCGGGGAACTTACTCGCCACTTTCCGGCAAAAATCCATAACGTAGTCCCGGTCAAATGTGAAGTTATCGTCTATTATATGGATTTCCTTGACACCGTAGTTTTTGACCAGCAGGTCTATTTCCGCGATGACGTCGTCCACGCTCCTTCGCCTGATTGCTCTCCCCTGAATTTTTCTTGCGGCGCAGAACTCGCAACCGTAGGGACAACCCCGGCTTGTGATTATGGTGGCCACGGGGAAACGCCTGGCGAAGGCCGCGTGAGGCGCCGGGGGATAAGTGCGGGGGTCCATCAGGTTCCATGCGGGAAACCCGAGCGAATCGAGGTCATGCTCGTGATGAACGGGATTACTCCGGAACTTGTTGCCCTCTTTCCAGAAAAGCCCGGGTATGGAGCCGGGGTCGATATTCTCGGGGTCACTTTCAAGCCTGTCTGCCAGCATGGGCAATCCCTTTTCGGCCTCGCTGACAAAGAGGTAGCGCAGGTGCGGAGAGAGGGTATAGAAAGTATCTTCCGGCTCGCTGGAGGGTTGAGCACCGCCTGCGACGGTAACGACCTCCGGCAGAAGCTCGCGCACCTGTCGGAGGTAGTCCGCGGCCAAGTACAAGTCTTGGGCGATGATGCTGAACCCTACGATTTCCGGGCGATAATCTTTGAGAATCCGCTCGAATTTCGGTGAGTTAAGCCGCTGTTTGGGGCCGTCTATTATTTTCACTTCGTGCTTCGGCCTGAGCGCAGTGGCCAGATATCCTAATCCCAGCGGTGGGGTGATGCCGTCCGTATCGCGGGTGGGTTTAACCAGAAGTATTCTCATTATTCCGCCACTTCAGAAAGGCTCCACCCTTTGAATATTAAGGAAAGGCGCCCGATACCGCAACCCTGCATGAAGTTGACCCCGTTTTCACGCTTAGGCTATACTTTCAAACTGATGGAATACCGCCGACTTACATGCAAGGAACTCACGGTTGCGGCTATAGTGGCCGCGCTCGCGTGCGTCTTATTCTACAGCCCCATCTGGGCGGCGGGGATGGACCTTTTACAAGCCGTGGTAAACGATATCAGCGGTTACTCCAGCGTGTATCCCGGATGGGAATCAATGAGGCAAGTAATGTTGAAGGGTTTCTTTCCCCTTTGGTCGGATATTTCCGTACCTCCGGCCTGCATTCACGCCTGGGGAGGCGCTTTACTGTACCCCCTTTCCTTATTAACCCTGCCTTTTGATTTTATTCAAATAAACAACTTTTATTTCGCGGGAAGAATATGGTTGATGGGCTTTTTTACCTACCTGTTTGCCAGGAAGGGGTTGCAGATGGGCCCGGCCGGGGCTGCAATGGCCGCCGTGGCTTTCTCATTTTGCGGAATAGCGCAGAAACGGTTGACCACCGTGGAAATGAACGTACCCTGGCTTATCCCCCTGTTCCTTTTAACCTTGAAGGAAATAGTTTTTCGACCCAGGTTGAGCTGGCTGATAGTGTGCGGCCTGGTTTCCGCCCTTTCTCTTTATGCCGGTCATCCCATTGCCGCTTTCTACATGTTTGTCATGGGGGCCTTATGGTTTTTGTACTTGTGGGCACAATCCGGATTTGGCACGAAATACATCATCCTCCTTGCGGGGGCGGCTTTCATCTCCCTGTTTTTCAGTGGCTTGCAATTAGTCCCGGGCATCGAAGGAATAGCATGGTTCTGGACATATCATTTCAAGGCTCCGTTGACCGGAAGTTACTCGTTAACGGGACTATTCTCCCTTGCCCTGCCATGGTTGCTTGGAAGCAATAAGTCCGGTTTGGCGGTTACTCGTCTTGCTCCTTACCTGGGCGCTATTCCCGTATTTCTTTTTATCTTCGGCTTAACAAGATTAACGAGGCTGAACAAACACGGCTCATTCTTCGCCGGTTATTTTCTGATTTTTCTCGGATTGAGCTTTGCCGTTCCCCCTTTTTCCACCATAGGTTACTTTCCGCTCTTCAACCGGCTCATGAACAGCGTTTCGGCTTACCCGAGTTTAAGCCTGGCGCTCGCGCTTTTCTCGGGCGCATCCTTCCAGTTGGCCTGCCAGTCCACAGTCGAAGCGAGGAAAACGGTCAATTGGAGCCTCGGGGCCATCGGAGCAACCGCTTTAATCTCCGGCTACGGTTGGTGGTTGATAAACAGCATCTCTCAAAAGCCGGCGGGATATATTTTCCTTCCATCGGTTAACGTTGCCCGAGAATCCCTTATCGGTCAATCCTTATTCGGTATCGCATTATTTCTGGCATTGGCGTTTTTTTTAAGTTGGATTCCAAGGCGCAGGAGGGTTGCCGCCGCGGTGATAATCGCTTTGACCTTCTGGGGATTGATGGTGGATAACCTGGGCTGGGACCACCGGGACCCCCACCTTCTGGAGAAAAATAAAAATTCCCGCGCTGTTGAATACGTGAAAAACCATTTGAAGTCCGGTTGTTCAATAATTTCAAATTGCGATTATGTTGACCCCAACATGTTCATGCTTTCGGACATCAAAAGCTTCCTATTGGTCAGCCCCCTATTGTGGAAAAGGCACACCGAAATTCTTTTTAAACTTCACGACATCAATCCGGAAACGGAAGCCGGGCTTAATAAGTTAAAGAAATTCGCGGGCAAGGGAGCTTACCTCCCCCTTCCTCTCGAATACTTCGGAACTGTTCTCAGCGAGGCGCTGGGGATACAGTACGCATTCCTGTGCAAGCTGCCGCTTCCATCGCGCGGAGAACTGATTTACAACAGGGACGCCGTGATATACAGAAACAGCTCGGCAACTTGTGGAGGTTTCCTTACCGGAAAATGGCGCATTCTCAGGTCCGATAACGCCGTTTTGGAAAAACTGGTCAATTTGAAGAGAGCGGAGAAATATACCGCATTTTTCTCAGCCGAAGACCCGGGGGTGACAGAGGAGAAACTCCCGCATAAATATCCCTCCGGACCCGTCGGGAAAATCACCATCGTCGCAAAAGCTTCGCAAAAAACGAGCATAAAGACGAAGGTTCGGCGGGAATCCCTGTTGATATGGCCCCGGATTTATTTTCCCGGATGGAGAGCGTGGGTTGACAACAAGGAGGAGAGAATATTGCCGGCGAATAATCTCTGGCAGGCCATCCCCGTAAAAGCGGGAGAGCACCGGGTGATTCTCAAATTCGCTCCTCCGGGTTTCGCTATCGCCTTGTGGTGCTTCTTAAGCACGGTAGCCTGTGCGATCATTGTGCCATTTGCTTTTCGCATCAAAAAGAAATAAGTATTAAAAGAGACCGTTGCAAAACAGGCTTCAGGGGGGAGAAAAGGCTTTTTTTCTGTACCTCCCCGAGAATGTCTTTTCCAGACAAGGGGTTTTAACCCCTTGAAATTCAAGGGGCTGAAGCCCCTTGTCCATTCGGGGTTCTTTTTCGGCGCGATGAAGGTCAACACATCCCAAACGAAAAATCATAATTCTGCAACGGTCTCTAAAAGTTCGATAAAAGGGTAAAATTCCTCATTTTTTCCGAAGATGAACGGGGCGAAATGCCTTCCACGGAAACAGGGCGTATGTTAACACCTCATATCCGGCCCGACCTTTACGAACCAACTCGCCCAGAGAGCCGACTCCCCTGAGTTGGCGGAACAGGTACCGGGGGCGCAGGTAAAACTTCTTGTGAGCCAGCTTTGTAAGCTGATGAGCTCTATCGAACGGTATCGGGTTCTCCCAGTAAGCGATAATATCCGATAGGTGAGGTGACCGGGCAAAATCGAGGTAGAAATCGCTTTCAAAGGCGCCGGCTTTGAGGGCTTGACGGTATAGTTCCGTGCGGGGAAATAGAAAAGTCCAGTTAAATTGTGCATAGTCAAGGCCGAGTTCCAGTGCAAAATCAATAGTGCGGTGAACCTGTTCTTCCTCCTGACCGGGAATGCTTATCATAAAATAACCCGCGACTTCGATACCCGCGCTTTTCGTCAACTCAACCGCTCGCTTCGCCATGTCGGTTGTTATCTTCTTGTTAATGGCTTTTAAAGATTCGTTATCGCCCGCCTCGATGCCGAAATTTATCCTGCCGCAACCGGCCTTTTTCAACATTTGTACGCTATCGGGTGTGATTTTATCCACCCTTGCCCGGATACTGAACCTTATTTCCAATTCGTGATTGATTATTTCCCGACAAATGCTGTTTACTCTTTCCTCTTTGTAGTTGAAATTATCGTCGTAAAAATTAATTTCGTCATATCCAAGCTTCTTACATTCTATTATTTCCCGAACGACATTTTCCGGACTTCTTCCCCGGACGGCCCGGAAAGGAACGTCGCAGAAACTACAATTGAAGTTGCATCCACGACTGGATATCATGGTTGTTGAGGATGAGTGTACGTCCGTGACGAATTTGTAAGCTTTTAACGGAAGAAGCGCGCGGGCAGGAAACGGTAAAGCGTCCAGGTCGGCTATCGGCGCCCTTTGACCCGTCGATACGGCTTCTTTTTCACCTTTCAGCCAAATCCCCGGCACTTCCGTAAGGGGGCGATTGTGGGCCAAGGCCTCGACTATTTCGGTCATGACTTCTTCACCCTCGCCGGGAACGGAAACATCCACATCCCTCAACATAGCCGTCTCCCGGGGGTAAGCATGGGTATGGGCTCCACCCAACACCACGTATACATCCGGATTGACCCGTTTGGCCCGGGCCGCGATTTCGAGAGTATCGAGAAAAGTCATAGTGTAAGCGGTGATACCCACCACATCCGGGGAAAAAGCTCGGATTCTCTCCTCTATTTCATCATAGTCCAGTTCCTCGAGCTGGGCGTCTACTACCGCCACTTCATGGTCCGTGTGCTCCATAATATGAGAGGCAATGTAAAGCAATCCCAAGGGAGGAAACCTGCTGGTGACATCCGCTTCTCTTATAAAATCCGGCATTATCGCAAATTGTAGCTGAAAATCCGGCGGATATATCAGTTGAATCTTCATAGGTGATATCCAGAGGGAGACAGGGAGATGTTGAAGCTTGGCCACTGAATTGTCAACAACACGACAATGACCGAGTGCCATAAAATGCTGATAGTATTTAAAACGATGACTCCAGGTTTGCACACCCCGCAATCACCGGTAATACTTCCACGCCATGCCCGCCTCCCGGGCTACCCGCTTCCAACTCATCTTCGTGAGTCTTTTGAAGTAAAACAGAAGGTAACTGACCCGGTGCACGTAGTAGTAAACGCTTGGATGGTCACGGTTTATGAGACTCAGAATCAGCGGCAGGCTTTTCGTAAACTTCACCGCCACGTAAGCGAACTTCTGCAACCGCTCGATTTTTTCTATATCCGGTTGCCTCAAAAGGCTCCCGGTATGCGCGTCCGCTATCCTCTCGTCGTCGGGGAGCCGGTCTACGTAACCCTCTCTCAAAGCGTACTCCCCCAGCTCAGTGCCCGGGTACGGCTGGTACAGGCTGGTCCACGCGACATCCGCGCCTGTTTCGATATTGAGACGCAACGTCTCGACCGCGTCCTCCAGCGTCTCCCCCGGCAGGCCCATCATGTTGGTTGTCTGGAACTGGAGGCCCGCATCGCGCAATATCCGGGCCGTCTCCCTTACATCCTCGTCGGTAATATCTTTATTCAGCAACTCGCGGCGAATGCGCTCAACACCCGATTCCAACCCGAAGCTCACCCGGTAACAACCGGCGGCCTTTAGCGCCCTCGCAACTTCCGGGCTTACCAAGTCGGCGCGGACGGTGCAATAAAACGGAAGCCCGAGCTTACTCGAATACCGCTCCAGGAAAGAAAACAGCCACTCCCTGTTAAAAATAAAGGTGTCGTCCTGGAAGTAGACCGTCCTTATCCCCCACCGTCGATTTACGTGCTCGATTTCCTCCACCAGGTTGTCGGGGCTTCTCATCCTCACCGCCGGCCCCAGGCCGCGGCAAAGCTCCCTGTATTTGCGGTTGAAGCAGAATGAGCAGGAATACGGACATCCCCGGCCCGCCAGGAAATGAGTGTTGGGGTCGTCCCTTATGAAGGAATATTCGTAACTTATCTCACGGTCGGGAAAGGGAAGCTCATCCAAATCCGCCAGAGGCCGCAAAGGCTCGGCATGAAATTCCCCGTCCTTTTTGAACGCCAGGTTTTCGATTCCGCCGAAATTTCGCTCCCCGGCCTCGACGGCGTCCATCAACTCCGCAACGGCCTCATCCCCCTCACCCCGGCAAACCACGTCCAGCGCCTCATGCATTACTACTTCGGGGTAAAATGTGGGATGAGGGCCACCGAAAAGGGTTATCGGCTCATAATCAAGGGTCTTCTTCAATCTTGCGGCAAGCTGCAGCCACCGGTTCTGGAAGCCGGTAAGAACGCTGAAACCCACCACCTCCGGCCTGAAACGGCGGGCCTTTTTAATTATTTCATCGTCATTTCCCAAGGCCAGGGCCACGTCGTGACCCCTCCCCCGAGCGCCGGCGGCTACACTCATCACCCCCAACTGCTCCATCCACAATCCCTGTACCAGCAAAAGACGAGCCATTATAAATCGTATAGAAAGCGCAAACTCGAACCTTGTTCCAATTGATAATAGCACACCCCGGCGTCAAGGCGCGATTTATTGCCCTGATTGTGCCCCGGTCTCCCCACAAGGGTAGCGCATCCTGACCGCAGGGCAGCTCATAACCTCCGGAAAGGTATGGAATGTCTTCAAACTCCCTGAAGTTAACCGGATTCTAAGGATGCTACCGGGAGCGGTCAGGGTGCGAACCATTCTCTGAACTTTAACCGGTCATGCCGGTAAAAGACGGCAACACAATTTATTGCCCTAATCCGTGGCCGGTGATATCATATATAAACAGTTATGAGCCGAATTCACGACCCGGCCGAGCGCAAACGCAGGCGGCGCGAATATATCATAATAGCCCTCACCCTCATCGCAGTGGTGGGGCTTACCGTGCTGGAAGTGCGCCTGTCGAAACTGTCCGAGCAACTGCCCATCCACAACAACATTCTCTTCTTCGCACTCCTGAATGTAGACCTCATACTGGTGCTGCTCCTTGTCTTCCTGGTGGTGCGCAACCTGACCAAGCTCTTCGTCGAGCGCCGCAAGGGAATATTCGGCTCCCGCCTCAAAACCCGGCTCGTGGCGGCTTTCGTGGGCCTTACACTCATTCCCACCGGCGTGCTGTTCTTCCTGGCGCTACAGTTCATGAACTTCAGCTTCGAGGGGTGGTTCGACCCCCAGGTAACCAGCGTCTTCGAGACAAGCAACGAAATCGTGCAGGGAAAGTACGAGGACGACGGGGAGGAACTGCTACATTTCGGAAAACAGGTGCGCAACTACCTCCAGGAAATGAACCTCCTCAATCCCGACTATATCACAACCCTAAAAGAATATCTCGAATACAAGCGAAAGGAATATGCCCTCGGCGACATCCGGGTGGTGTGGAAAGAGGGAGACCGGGCGGTGGTATCGTCACAATCGGGCCTGTCCATACCCAAAGCGGCTCTGGCGCCTTCGGGCGAGTTCATACAGAAAGCCTTCAACGGCCAGGAAGGCTACAGTATATCGCCCTCCGAAGGGGCGGACATCGTCCGCAGCGTAGTGCCGATACACGAAAGCGGCCCGGCGGGGCCGATAAAGGCGGCCCTGGTAACTCAAGTCATCATCGATAAAAGCCTGTTCCGGCAACTCGAGGCCAACAAAAAAAGCTATCAGAGCTACCAGAACCTGAGGCAGCTAAAAAACCCGCTCAAGACCATACACGTCATATTCCTCGTGCTCACCAGTCTCCTGGTGCTTTTCGGCGCATCGTGGTTCGGCTTCCACATCGCCAAGACCCTGACCGTGCCGCTGGTAAGGCTGGCTTCGGCCACCGAAAGGGTTGCACAGGGCGAGCTCGACGCCCGCCTCGAAGAGGAAGGCCGCGACGAAATGGCCACCCTGGCCCGGAGCTTCAACCGCATGACCTCGCAGCTCGAAACCGGCACCCGCGAGCTGGAGCGGGCATACAACGCGCTGGAAGCAAAGAACACCGAGCTGGAGCAGCGGCGGCTGTACATGGAAATCGTGCTGGCGAACGTCGGCGCGGGCGTGGTGAGCACCGATTCCAACATGCGAATCACCACCATCAATAAAAGCGCGGAAAATATATTCAAAATAAACGTCCCCGAGGTGCTGGGGAAAACGCACAGGGAAGTGCTCAAGCCCGAACACGCCCGGATGCTGGAAGACCTCATGGCCGAACTGCCCAACCGCAAGGACGGAAGCGTCCGGCGGGCCATCATGCTCAACATAAACGGCACACCCCTGCACTTCCAGGTAACCATTACCGAGCTTCGCACCGACGACGGCAACCTGATAGGGCTGGTGGGCATATTCGAGGACATGACCGAAATTCTCCAGGCCCAGAAAGCCATCGCTTGGAGGGAAGTCGCCCGGCGCATCGCTCACGAGATTAAAAACCCTCTGACCCCCATTCAACTCAACGCCGAGCGTCTCCGCAAACGGTGCGCGGGGAAAATCGACGGCGAGGACGAGAAGGTGTTCCGGGAAAGCATCAACCTCATCATCGAGCAGGTGCGCGAGCTCAGGCAGTTGGTGGACGAGTTCCGCAAGTTCGCGCGGATGCCATCGGCAAAACCCGCCCCCGCCGATATTAACGAAGTCGTCAGGGAAGTGGCCGCGCTATATCAGGAGGGAAGCTCAGAGGTGACCTTCTCCCTCTCACTCGACCATTCCATGCCGGTTTTCGACGTTGACCGGGAGCAGATAAAAAGGATGCTCAACAACCTCTTCGACAATGCCGTCGCCGCCATAGACGGCGAGGGGGAGATTACCGTTACCACCTCGTTTATCGAACAGCTCCAGATAGCCCGACTCGAAGTAAGCGACACCGGCAAGGGCATACCGGAACAAGACCGGGACAAGATATTCGAACCGGACTTCTCCACCAAGAAAAGCGGCAGCGGCCTGGGGCTGGCCATAGTGCAGAGAATCGTCAGCGACCACTTCGGCTTCATCAGGGTGCACTCAAACGAGCCGCAGGGCACCGTTTTCGTCATCGAGCTTCCCACGCAACTGCCGAGAATGGGCATGGCCGCCGTGAGTCACCGATACGAATCGCGCACCGATGAAAGCTCCCAAGACCGGCCCGAATGGAGCGAGTCTTAAATGTCCCCCACCGTGATGGTAGTGGATGACCAGGCTACCGTGCGCAAGAGTATCGGCGGCATACTGGAGGACGAGGGGTACAAAGTGCTCGCCGCCTCCGACGGCTCCGAAGCCCTTGATATGCTTGGCTCCGAAAACCCCGACGCCCTGCTCCTGGATATATGGATGCCCGGCCCGGACGGCATCGAGGTGCTGGAGAAGGTGAAGGAGAATTACCCCGACCTGCCGGTAATCATCATCAGCGGCCACGGCACCATCGAAACCGCCGTCAAAGCCACCAAGCTGGGCGCTTACGACTTCCTGGAAAAACCGCTGAGCGCCGAAAAAACCCTGCTTACCATAGCCCGGGCGCTCGAACACCGCCGACTGGCCGAATCCAACCGCGACCTGCGGCGGAAAGTGCTGGGCACCGAGGAAATACTCGGTGACAGCGCCGCCGTGAAAAACCTCAAGGACGAAATAGACCGCGTGGCCCCTACCAATAGCTGGGTGCTCATAACCGGCGAAAACGGCACCGGCAAGGAGCTGGTAGCTCGCAGCATCCACGCCAAAAGCCTGCGCAGCGAGCATCCCTTCGTTGACGTCAACTGCGCCGCAATACCCGAAGAGCTTATCGAAAGCGAGCTGTTCGGGCACGAGAAGGGCGCTTTCACCGGCGCGACCTCGCTCAAAAGGGGAAAGTTCGACATGGCTCACAAGGGCAGCATATTCCTCGACGAAATAGCCGACATGAGCCTGAAAACTCAGGCCAAGATATTGAGAATACTGCAGGAGCAGAAGTTCGAGCGGGTGGGAGGCGGCGAAGCCATCAACGTGGACGTGCGGGTCATCGTGGCCACCAACAAAAACCTCGAGGAACAGATACAGAAGGGAACATTCCGCGAAGACCTGTACTACCGGCTGGCCGTGGTGCCCATACACGTGCCCGCGCTCCGGGAGCGCTCCCGGGACATCCCCCTCTTCCTCGACCACTTCCTCGGCGAATATTCAAGAAAAGTCGGCGTTCGGAAAAAGAAACTGTCCGCCGAAGCGCGCGATGCTTTGACGAAGTACAACTGGCCGGGAAACGTGCGGGAGCTGAAAAACCTCATCGAGCGGCTGGTCATAATGGCGCCGGAGAACGAAATCAAGCTCAGGCGCCTGCCGCCCCACCTGAGAGGCGAAGCCGCCGGAGAAAACGAATCGCCCTACGGCGCGACCGGCCTGAAACAGGCGCGGACAATGTTCGAGAAGGAGTATCTCTTGCGCAAACTCGAAGAAAACGGCTGGAACATCAGCCGCACCGCCGACGTCATCGGCCTCGAACGCTCCACCCTGCACCGCAAAATCAAGTCCTACGGCATCGACCTCGATAAATAGCCCAACCACGGAAGACCGACCCAGACGTTACACGTCGGGGTCGTAAGCCAGGAAACCTTTAATTATGGTAGGTGCGGCACTCATGCCGCTCATTCCACGGTGCCTCCGGTGTGCCCGACAGGAGTGTCGGGCCTACAACTCCCTGCCCGCAAATTTGCCGCCGAAGGTCTCGATTATCTTCTGCACGAGCGCGGGGATGGTGTATTCCTCCGGCGCGGTTCCGACTTCGAGACCAAGCTCGCGGGCGGTCTTCGAGGTTATGGGGCCTATGGAGGCTATCTTTATCCCGGATAAATCTTCCCCGCCGGCCATCTCGATGAAGTTGCGCACGGTGCTGGAGCTTGTGAAGACGGCGATGTCTATTTTCCCGCCCCGTACCAACTCCTTTATCTTCCGGTCATTGCCCTCGGGTATGCGGGTGTCGTAGATGGGCGCGATTGTCACTTCGCCGCCCATTTCCCTGAGCATCTCCGGCAGGGTTTCCCGCGCGGCCCTTGCCCTTGCCAGCAGGAACTTTTTGCCCCGCACCCCCTCTTCCCCGAGCGACGTTGCCAGCCCTTCCGCCTTGTACTCGGGCGGAACGACGTCCACTTTAATGCCCAGCTCCTCGATTTTCGCCGCCGTAGCCGGGCCGATGGCGGCCAGCTTTTTGCCCGCAAGGTCGCGGATGTCCCGGCCCCGCTCGAGCAGCGCCTGCACCAGGAGCTTGACGCCGTTGACGCTGGTCAGCACCACCCAGTCGGCTTCGGGCAGCTTATCCAGCGCCTCCTCCACTTCCGGTTGGTCGAGGTTGGGCACTATCTCGATGGTAGGCACTTCGTAAACGTCGGCTCCCGCGTCGAGAAGAAGCCGGCTCAGTTCCTCCGCCTGGTCCCTGGTGCGTGTAACCAGCACCCTTGCGCCGAACAACGGCTTGATATCGTGCCATTTGAGCTTTTCCCTGTATTTCACGACGTCCCCCACAACTATTATAGCGGGCGCTTTGAATCCCGCCCGCTCCACCTCGTCGGCGATGGTGGATACCGTGGCGGTCATGGTGCGCTGGTCGGGCCGGGTGCCCCACCTGATTATTCCCACCGGTGTGTCCGGGTCCATGCCGCTTCGGAGCAGGCATTCCATGTTGGGCCGGATGTTTTTTACTCCCATGAGGATGACGATGGTATGCCCGGCCCTGGCCACGTTTTCCCACGGCACGCGGGCGCATTCCTTATCGGCGGCTTCGTGCCCGGTGAGGAACACCACGCTGGAGGTGCAACTGCGGTGAGTCAGGGGTATACCGGCGTACAGGGGAGCGCTCACGGCGCTGGATATCCCCGGCACCAGCTCGAACGGCACGCCCGCTTCGGCCAGCACTTCCGCCTCTTCCCCGCCCCTTCCGAATACGAACGGGTCGCCGCCTTTCAGCCGCACCACGTTTTTGCCCTCGCGGGCCTTTTCCACGATAAGCCGGTTGATTTTCTCCTGCGGAAGGGTATGGGAGCCGCCCTGTTTTCCGACATATACAAACTCGGCATCCGGCGGCGCCCAATTGAGCATTTCGTGGGGAGCGAGAAAGTCGTACAGTATAACGTCCGCCCGCTCCAACAGGCGCCGGGCCTTCAACGTGACCAACTCGGGGTCTCCCGGCCCCGCTCCCACCAGGTAAACCGTTCCGGGCTTTCGATTTTTATTGTCCATCAGGTTGTTCGCCGTATATTTCTTTCAGGATTTCTCCGGCGCCCGCATCGAGGAGTGCGCGGCCCAGCCGCTTTCCCAGCGATTCCGCGTTGGCGGGGTCTCCTTGTACTTGGTCGTGGCGCCGCCTTTGTCCCTCGAGTTCGGAGACCATACCAACCAGGCACAACTGGCCGTCGGCGATTGAGCCGTGAGCGGCTATGGGCGCCTGGCAACCGCCTTCGAGGGCGGCCAGGAAGGAACGCTCGGCCAGCGTCGTCGCCCGCGCCCGCTCGTCCTCCAGGGGGGCTATCAGCTCGCGGACGTCATCGTCGTCCTCGCGGATTTCGACGGCAATCGCTCCCTGCCCGACGGCTGGGAGGAAATCGGGTGGGCCGAGGTATTCCACTACGCGGTCTTCAAGCCCCATCCTCTTCAACCCGGCCACGGCCAGCACTACCGCTTCGCATTGCCCCTCATCCATCTTCCTTATCCGCGTCTCCACGTTACCCCTCATCGGGTGATAAACGAGGTCGGGGCGCAGGTGTTTCAGTTGCGCCACCCTGCGCAACGAGCCGGAGCCGATAATCGCGCCTTTTTTAAGTTGCTTCAGCCCTTCGCCTTTGCTTACGAAGGCGTCGAAAGGGTTTTCCCGGGGCGGCACGCACCCAATCACCAGCCCCTCCGGCAGCTTGTAGGGCATGTCCTTCATGCTGTGCACCGCCAGGTCAACGCCGCCGTCGAGCAGCGCTTCCTCTATCTCCTTGGTGAACAAGCCCTTCCCGCCGATTTTCGCAAGCGATGAATCTGTGATTTTATCCCCGGTGGTTTTTATCTTAACCACTTCCACCTCGAAACCGGGATGTAATTCTTCCAGGCGATTTTTCACCCATCCCGCCTGCCAGGTGGCCAGCTTGCTGCCGCGGGCGCCTATTTTGATATTGCGGTTACTCATCGGGGGTTTCCTGAAACTCTTCCCTTTCCTCCCCGGCTTCACTTCCCTCCTGTGATTCGGTCGGGAGTTTAAACAGGCTCCGGCAGGCTTCGGCCACCTCGCTGTAGCCGTTTTCGGCACAGCGCTTGAGCATGGTTGTGGGTTCGTGGAGGAGCTTACTGACGATGTTGTGGCCCAACAGCTCTATTGCCTCCCGCTCCTTTTCACCGGCTTCCGGGAGCGAATCCAAAGTCTTTTGGACTTCGCTGCGGGCTATTTCATCGAACTTGGCTCTCAGGCTTATAACGGTGGGCACCACGTCGAGGGTGGCCTGCCAGGCGCGGAACTTGGCCACCTCTTCCACCACCACGACCTCGGCTTTCGCCGCTTCCTGCTCGCGCCTTTGCCGGTGTTCTTCCGTTATGTCCTGCAGGTCGTCTATGTCGTACAGGTACGCCCCCTCGAGCTTGTTGACCTTCGGCTCCACATCGCGGGGGACAGCGATGTCGATGAGGAACATGGGCTTGTGCTTCCGCTCCTTGAGGGCGTCGTGGACCATTTTGTATGAAATTATGGGTTGAGGGGCTCCGGTGGTGGCTACGATTATATCCGCGCGCGGCAGGGTGTCGCCCAATTCTTCAAACCTCACGGGGCTGCCGCCGAACTTGCCGGCAAGCTTCTGCGCGGTTTCGTAAGTGCGGTTGGTAACCAGTATTTCGGAGACCCCCGCTCCCACCAGGTGCTGGGCGGTAAGCTCGCCCATGTTGCCCGCGCCCACCAGCATTGTGGAGCATTCGGACAACTCGCCGAATATTTTCCCCGCCAGCTCGACCGCCGTGCCGGCGACGCTGACGGCGTAGTTACCGATTCGGGTTTCGGTGCGAATGCGCTTGGCCGCCTGGAAGGCCTTGTGGAACAGCTTGTTCAGGATTACGCCGGTGGAGTTTGCGTGAGCGGCCATGCGGTAGGAATCTTTTACCTGTCCCAGTATCTGGGGTTCGCCGAGAACCATGGAGTCCAGCCCGGAACACACGCGATAGAGGTGCTTTACCGCGTCATCGCCGGTGTATTCGTAAGTGTGGTTTTCTATTTCCTCGTAAGAGACCGCCCTGCGCCCGGCGAGAAACTCCTTGAGCTGTGAAGCCGCTTCCTCGGGCCTTTCGCTCACCGCGTAGATTTCCACGCGGTTGCAGGTGCTTATGAGCGCCGCCTCCCAGACGGTATCGAACGCAACCATTCCGGAAAGCGTTTCGGGTGTTTCCTTCTCCGAAAACGCCAACCGCTCCCTCATTTCCACGGGAGCGGTCCTGTGACTTACTCCTATCGCCAGTATCTTCATGGGTAATTAAAAAACTGGTGAAATCCGCCCGAGGCCACTTCGGTGCCCAGAAACGTAAACAGAATCAGCCCGAACCCGAGCACGCTCATGGCCGCCAGCTTGCGGCCCCGCCACCCGGCCAGAAGCCGCGCGTGAAGTATGGCGGCGTACAGCAGCCACGTCACCAGGCTTGCGATAACCTTCGGCTCCCAGGCGACGAAAACTCCTTCCACCAGGTGCAGCCATACCGCTCCCAGTATTATCCCCAGGGTAAGCAGAGGGAAACCTATCATTAGACTCCTGTATATAAGCCAGTCCAGCTCGTGAAGGCTGGGTAGCCTTTCCAGCATCTTGCCCGGCCTGCGCGATTTGAGGCCCCTCTCCTGCAAGAGGTACATGACGCCCGAGCCGAAGGCCAGGGTGAAGGCCGCATAACCCAGAAACGTAATAAGGATATGCAGAGGAAACAGGGCCGTCGCGAACCGGTCGTCGGCGTTGAAATGAGTGTGGCTCAAGAAAGCTCCGACTATGTAAAACCCGGCCACCAGGGGCGACACGAAGGTTCCCAGCGGCCCGGCCTGCCGTCCCGACCTCAGCGCCAGGTACATTCCCGCCATGCTCCATGAGAAAAAGTTCAGGCTTTCTTTGAGGCTTACGACCGGAAAGCGCTCAACTTCCACGTAAATGACCGCCAGCAATGCGGTATGGAGCGCAAACCCGGCCCATATCGCCGCCAGGCCCGCTTTTTCGGCCTTTTGTTTGCGGGTGACGAAAAAGTGCAGGTACAAAAGGGTTCCGGCCAGGTAAAGCAGGCCCGTCAAAACTATCAGAGCGAGTTTCAAACGGGTTCCTCCACGAGGTGAGACACATCGGCGTAGTTGCCGACTACTTCAATCAGGAGCTTGCGGGCTCCGGAGTAATCCTTTTCGGAGAGCTTTTCGGCCAGACCGGCGTTTACCAGGCTTTTAAATATTTCCCTTCTTTTGCCGGATTCGACGCCCGAGTTTTCGAGTATTTCCCTCAACTTGCCCAGTATTTCCGCGGTCATTGCATATTCGTGACCGATGGTTTCCTGCAGCCGCTTTCTCAGGTAAGCCGCCAGCGCCGGGCTTGCGCCGCCGGTACCCACGGCCACCGTTATGCTTCCCCGTCTCAACACCGCGGGCAGCACGAAATCGCACTCATCCGGCCTGTCGGCCACGTTGACCGGTATGCCGGCGCGGCGGGCGTCGGCGGCCGCGCGGCGATTGGCTTCGTCGTCGTCGGTGGCCACCATGACTACTGTGTTGCCGTGCACGAGGTCGCTGTGCCACTGCTGGCGTTTCCACTCGATCTCACCCCTTTCGGCAAGGTCGGCGATAATTTCGCACGCTTCGGGACTTACAACGGTCACCCGGGCACCCGCCAGCAAGAGGCCGTTCACCTTGCGAGCCGCCACCGGGCCGCCGCCCACCACCAGGCAGGGCTTGCCTTCCAGAAGTAAATTTATCGGATAAACCCTCATTTTTATTTAAGATACCCGCCGGATATATCGAAGGCAACCAAGTCGGTGGCATTAATAGGCTTAAAATTCCTTTATATTCCAGGATATAGACCCGGTCTTTTCTCACCCTGACCGTTCCCGGAGGTCTAATGTAAGCGGGCTTTTAACCTTGAAGCCCCAGAGGACTTTCGCTCATTTCCGACCCCGTGAGCCGCCCTTCGGTCAGGGTGAGCTACCCAAACAGGAAAGTCGGTGGTATTAATCGGCGATTTAATTGTTATCGAAGGGCGGGTATGGTAACATTTTACTTATGGTTTCCCGACTGAAACAAGCGGCGGTGGCGCTGCTGGTGTTTACCTGCGCCTGCAACGCCATTGCGAACCTCACTAAAACTCAAGAAAAAGAACCCCCGCCGGCGAAGGAGGCCGCGAGCGTAGACAGGGAAGCTTTGACCCACTACATACGGGGCACTTATTCCATGGAACAGGGGGATTTTTCTGCCGCGGAGAGTTCCCTCGAGAAGGCGCTCGAGACGGACCCCGATTCCCCTCAGATAAAGTACAACCTGGCCCGGGTTTACTGGCGACAGGGCAAAGCCGCCGAGGCCTATCAGATGGCCAAAGAGGCGCTTCCCTACTATCGGGACGATGCGGAATTTCTGTTTCTTATCGGGGGGATAGAGGCTTCCCGTGGCGATGTGGAAGGCGCCCGCGAACATTTGCGGATGGCGGCGAAGCTGGAACCGGGCCATGAAGACGCCCTTTTTCTGTTATGGAGGCTGGAAGCTAAAGCCGGCAATTTCGACGCCGCCGCCGAAATTTTGAAGAAGATTCAGGAAAACCATCCCGATGAGCCGCAGTTGCACTACTGGCTGGGGATGGTCAGGGCGAGCGCGGGCGATTATAAAAAGGCCGCTTCATCCTACCGGGCGGCGCTGGAGCTGGCGCCCACTCACACCCCCAGCATGATGGAGCTTGCCAAACTGGCCCTGGTGGAGGGGGATAAAGAGACAGCCGAAAAATATTACCGCAAGGTCTTGAGTATAGACCCCGGCAACGTGGAAGCGCTCCAAGGCATGGCCTCGATAAAAGGCGAGGATTACCAGGGGCCGGTACCGGGAAGCATAGAAGACCTCGGGTTGCAAAAAGCCGTCGAGCTGATGGAAGCGGAGAAGTACGACAAGGCTCTTGATGAGCTTAACCGGCTCCGGAAGGAAAAGCCCGACAGCGTGCTGGTGCTATTCTTTCTGGGAGCGGCATACGAAGGAAAGGGCGAGCCGGAAAAGGCGCTCGATGTTTACCAATCCGTGCCACCGGAGAGCAGCGTTTATTCGCAGGCGTTGCTTCGCAAGGCGCTCGTTCTTACAAAGCTGGACCGGCTCGATGAGGCCATGGCCACCACTCAGGCGCTGGTCAAATACCGCCCGAGTATGGCGGAAGCCGTCATACTCCTGAGCGACCTCTATATGAAGAAAGGTCGCGAATCGGAAGCGGTGGAGCTGATGGAGGCGGTTGCCGAAGCCAACCCGGAGAACGAAGACGTGTTGTACGCTCTGGGGGTGGCTTATTACCAGACCGGAAAAGTAAAAAAATCCATAAATACCATGCAAAACGTTCTCGAAATCAATTCCGAACACGCCGATGCATTGAACTTCGTAGGGTACCATTACGCCGATAAAGGTAAAAAACTCGATAAAGCGGAAGAACTTATAAGAAAGGCCAGAAAGCTCAAGCCCGAATCAGCGGAAATAACCGACAGCCTGGGATGGGTATATTATCAAAGAGGGGATTACGGAAAAGCCCTGGAACTCCTGGAGAAAGCTCATGAAATGAAGCCCGACGAACCTGTAATAGCCGAACATCTGGGGGATGCCTACAGAAAATCGGGCAAAGACACCAGGGCGCTGGATTTGTACCGGAAAGCGCTCGATTCCACCGGAGACCCGGAACAGTCCGAGAGGTTGAAAGAAAAAATCAAATCGCTGGGAGAAAGTTGACTTCTCTAGCGGTTGACACTTGATTGCCGGATAATCTAAAGTATCGGCATCCGTTAACTTCCGATTATTTGACTGACTATTTTTCCGGTGTGAGTGAAGGGGTAAGAGTTAAAGTCGGCAAGAAAGTGCGATGGGGCTCATGAAAGTCACCTGCCAATACTGTAACAACAGCTTCAAAGTAAAGGGTGAAGTCGCCCCGGGAAAAGCTTTTAAATTCAAGTGCCTGAAGTGTGGACAGGTAAACCGGATAGTTTCGGGCGAATCCGGCGCGGAACCCGCTTCGCCACCCAAAGCCAAATGCGCCGATTGTGGAACCGAGGTTAAAACCCCCGAAAAGGGCGAGCCCTTGTGCGAGCAATGCCGGGCTTCGAGGGCGGTGGAAGAGGCCCGGAAAAAGTCGCAGGAGTTGATGGAAGACTCCGAGCTGGACTTTCCAGACGAAATCTTCGAGGGAAGCGAAGGGGAACTGCCCGAGCTGGCGGACGAAGAGGAGGAACCGGCCTCCGCCCCGGAAAGCACTACAGAACAAGCGCCGGATTACGATTCCGAACCCACCGAGATAGACATCCCAGAAGATGAAGAGGCGGAAGCGGACGAAACCGTTGCTTCCGGGCCCGAGGCTGAACCGGCCGAAAAAGAAGAGCCGCCGGAAAAGGAAGAGCCACCCGCGAAGAAAGATGAAGAACCCAAGTATCACGTCCGCTCGAAGGACGGACTTATTATCGGCCCCATAAAACTACCCACCCTCCGGGACCTCATACTGGCGGACAGGGTGCACTCCAACGAGGAGTGCCGAAAGAACGAAGGAGATTGGATGGGCATGTTGGAGTTTCCGGAGGTCTTCGAAATATTTGAAAACGAAAAGGTGGACACAAAGGAAAAGGACGAAGAGGAGGAGCCGGACAAGGAAAGGCTCATCGAATCCCTGAAGGTGAAGAAACAGTGCGCCGGCTGCGGCGCCGAAATATACGTGCTCGAAGAAACCCCGCATCCCCTTTGCGACCAGTGCCGCATCGAGGCGCTGGTGACCAAGAAGCAGGAGGCCATGACCGAAGGCGAGCCGAAGTATAAAATCAGGAGCGCCGACGGACTGATACTCGGGCCTTTACGTAAAAGTACCATCGAAGACCTGGTGGCCGCCGGGAACGTGGAAGGGAATGAAGACATAAGCGTCGATGGCGGCGACTGGCAACCCATAACCGACGTGGAGGAGTTGGCGGACCTCTTCGAGGATATAGATGTAATCGACCTTACCGAGACTGTTGATGGCTAAAATCCGAATTTCCCCCTGGCTCAGAAATGTTCTCCCCTGGATAATTACCGCGCTCCTTCTGTGGATTGTATTCCAGAAGGTCAGCTTCAAAGAAACCATCGAGGAGTTCAACTACTACTCCGTCCGCAACGTGGGGATAATCGGCCTCATATTTTACACCTACGTCTTTTTCATTATCAGCTACACCTATTACAAGCTGTTCGACCTGATGGGCTACCAGCTCACCTACCGGGAAATGCTCGGGGTCAGGGGCGCTTCCTATCTGCTTACCGCCATAAACGCGGGCGCCGGGCAGGGAGGGCTGGCGCTGTGGATATCCAAGAAAAAGTCCATCCCCATCCGTGAGGTTATAGGCACATTACTCATTTTGCCGGTGGTGGACGCCATGTTCCTTGCCATAGTGCTGACCGTTCCCCTGCTGGCGCACTGGGTTACGGGGGATTTACTCCCCCCCGTCAGCGCCCGGGTGGTTTCATGGGTGGTGGTTATACTGTGGACGCTCATCATATTTCATTTCGGTTTCTGGCACTCGAAATGGATGGAGGGGCGTTTTAACTTCATAAAAAACCGTTCCTTTTTTCACGGATACCGGCGGGCGAAGTTTCATTATTACCTGATACTGGTGGCAACCCGCATGGCGATGAACCTCCCGGCCGCGGGAGCATACTACGCAGGATTGTGGTGGTTTGCCAAAGGTGTTCCCATAGGCGATTTTGTGGTAAGATTTTTTCCCACCATCATATTGCAGACTTTGCCGATAACCGTGGGACAGCTCGGCACCTCCCAAAGCGCATGGGTGTTGATGTTCGGCGAGTACGCGGACGTAGCGGCGTTGACGGCGTTTTCGCTGGTTTGGATTACGTTCTATAATATTTCAAGGATTACTATAGGAGCAATATGCTTCCGGGGAGAGGCCAGGCATTACTTCGAGTTAATAGCCCGGGATTCGGCCAAATAGCATACTCCCCGGTGGGGGCCGGATGAGCGAAGAGGAAAAATGCTCGTTTTGTGACAAACCCGGACTTTCGGTGCTACACCTTTTTGTGGGGCCGGGAGGTTGCAACGTATGCGACGAGTGCGTCCAAAGAGCGCTGGCTTCCGAACCCTTCGCCTTCGCGGGCATAAAATGCTGTTTCTGCGGCAAAAACTCCCCCGAAGTCCCCATCCTTATGACTTCCGGCCAATGGGCCGTTTGCAGGTATTGCGTCGATAATTGCGCCGAGCAGATTTCAGATGTTATGCCCGGCCAATCCGAGTTTCTTTCATCCGAAGAGCCGGCCGGGTCAAATACCGCCGCCATGGAGTTCGTGGAACTTCTGGAGCGGTTTCTGGAGAATTTCGAAATATTCATAACCCGCTATCACGAGGGAAACATGGACTGGCCTTCCCACAACGAAATGGCCAAGCTGCCGCCGGCC
This sequence comes from uncultured bacterium, assembly GCA_964459325.1. Lineage (GTDB taxonomy): Bacteria > RBG-13-61-14 > RBG-13-61-14 > CAYWKU01 > CAYWKU01 > CAYWKU01. The sequence continues at coordinate 33,188 of CAYWKU010000028.1, forward strand.
ATGAGAAGCAAGGCGGCTCTCTTCGGAGAGGAAAGCATGACGGACGTGCTCTGGCGCATGGAGCAGCTACTGGGCGAGATTCAATTAGACGACGTGGAAGCCAACAGGAAGGCGGTTGAGGAGCTGGAGGCCCTGGTGACCGGCTTGGTGGAACCTTTTGACGAAGAGTAAAGGCCGAAATTTGAGCGAAACGAAAGAAAGGAAATATTCGCTCCCCATCCGGGAATGGCCCGAAGACGACCGCCCCCGCGAGAAGCTCATAGCTCGCGGCGCGGCCGAGATGACGGAAGTGGAGCTGTTGGCGATTATCTTGAGAACCGGCGAAGGCACGGGCGGGAAAAGCGCCGTCGACCAGGCGCGGGAGATGATTACGACGTTCGGCTCCCTCCATGCCATCGAGAAGGCCGGGGTTGGCGAGCTTTGCCGCGCTCCGGGCATCGGCCCCGCCAAGGCGGCAACGGTCAAAGCGGCGCTGGAGCTGGGGAGGAGACTGGCTGCCCGGCCCCAAGGCAAACCCGCCCAGGTAACCTCGCCCGAGGATGTCTATAACATATTCCGCTCACGGCTGGAAAATCTGGACAAGGAAACCTTCTGGGCATTGCTCCTTGATTTGCGAGGAAAAGTCATAAAGGAAGCCCGTATAAGCGAAGGGATACTCACCGAGACCCTGGTTCACCCCCGGGAAGTCTTCTCCCAGGCTATTCGCGAAGGCGCGGCACGGGTTATATTCGTGCACAATCACCCCTCCGGCGACACTACGCCCAGCAGGGAGGACAAAAATCTGCAAAAGAGGCTGGAGGAGGCGGGTGAACTGCTCGGGATACCCGTGCTCGACCATATCATCATCGGAAAGAACGGATATTCCTGCGTGGAAACATCGGAGCGCGACGACGAAAAAAGTGTAGCCGCCGACCGGTAAGGCCACAATCTTCATCGGGAGAAAATAAACATGGAAAAAACGATGGACCATCCGGCGCTGAACGGATTCCTGTTCTATCCCCGAACTCTGAGGCCCGACCAGATGCCGCGCGACAAAAACGGCTCGGTGCACAGCATCCTCTCCGGCAGTGGCGAGAAAATCTCCGCTTACCTCTATCAGCCTCTGCCCGAAGCACCCATCATATTGATGTTCCACGGCAACGGCGAAGTCATTACCGATTACGCCTTCGATTTTTCGGGCCTGTCGGAGCGGCTGGGGGCGAACATCGGCATGGTGGACTACCGGGGATACGGACTGAGCGAGGGGGAGCCGTCGCTGTCGAAAATACTCGAAGACGGGCGGGCGGCCTGGAAGTATTTCACCGAAACCTGCGGCATGGACGGGAAAAAAATCTTGCTGCTCGGAAGGTCCATGGGCTCCATTCCGGCCATAGACATAGCCTCGCGGGCCGGCGACGAGTTAATGGGGCTTGTGGTGGAGAGTGGAATCGCGGACTTCGACCGATGGATTGAAAGGCTGGAGCCGGTGCTGGCCCAGGTTGGGGTGGACGTGGCCGCGCTCAAACGGGATTTGAGGTCAAACCTGGACCACAAATCGAAAATACAAGCGGTAACGCGACCGATGCTCATAATTCACACCGAGGGCGACAACATCGTGCCCAGCGGGAACGCCCGCGACCTCTGTGAATGGGCTGGAGAGGATAAGGCGGAATTGAAAATCTTTCCCGAAGGCGACCACAATACCATACTTGTCTACAACCTGGACGAATACATGGAGCTGGTGAAAAAGTTCATGGAAAAGAGCGCCCGATAATGCCGGGGGCCACGGGACTCGGACAGGGCGCCGACTCACGTCCGTCAGGCGCGTTAAGGCTCTCCAGTATCCGAAGTTTTCTCTCTTGCAGGTCTTCCCTCATCCGAATCAGGCGCTTTCTTTTCGCCTCTTCGGTATCTTCGGATGCAATCAACCTTTCCAGCTCTGACAGGGCTTCGGGAATGGCCCATGTCTGTATGTTGTAAGGACATCCCCGGCAGGCGCGGGTTTCCATCCTGTCCGACCACGTCCACAACGGCACCGCATCCCAGCCGCTCATTGTAATCTTCAACCCCTCTCTCTCAAACCTTACCCTTACCAATGCTCCACCCCGCGTGTCGCCGTAACTGAGCCGGCTTTTTCCGTAAACGTAGTAAGAAGCCTGGTTGCTGATGAAGTTGCCCAGGCTCATCGCCGCAATGGCCCGGCGGCCGTCTTCGGTCACGTAATCCAACACCGGTTGCAGCACGTGGGGGTGGTGACCCGCTACGATGTCCGCGCCCGCCTCCATCATCTCCTTCGCCAGGTCAAGTTCTTCCCGCCTCGGGGTGGGGTCATATTCCGTGCCCCAGTGCACGTTCACCACCACGATATCCGCCCGGCGGGCGGAATCCCTTATGGAAGCGAGCATCTTCTCCCGGCGGAAGTAGTTGGCATGAGGCCAATCCGCCGGGTCGTCCAGGGCAGCTTTGGGAATCAGCCGTGACGCCCCAAGCATCGCCACTTTAAAGCCGTTGCGCTCGATAATTACGGCGCTCCCCGCCTCTTTGGCGTTAAGCCCGATGCCCACCGGCGCAATCCCCGCCTCCTTGAACGCCTTGCGGGTTTCGGGCAGCGCAAACGTCCCCTGGTCGTAGGAATGGTTGTTGGCCAGGTTCGCCGTCTCGAACCCGGCCTCCGCGAGGGCGTTTACCATCGCTTTGGGGGCGTTGAAGATGAACATCCTGCGCCGCTGCCGCATCCTGTCCGCCGCGGGAAACTCGGCGTTGCAGGATGCTATGTCGGCGCTCTCAATCCAGGGCGAGACCTTTTTGAACAGGTAGTCGAAGCCCTCGTTGTTCTTCTCGCCCTTATCGTGTTTGCCGGCGCACCGCAGCAATGGTATGTGAGCCATAACGTCGCCGGTCACGGCGATGGTTATGGAGGAGCTTTGGATGGAGCACTCGCCATAGCTTTGACCAATTTCATAATGTGGGGAATAATAATCGGCGGCCTTCGCGCCGACCGCCAGGATAGTCAGTGCGAAAATGCAGGTTAATAGCGTGTTGGTCAAAGACAATGAAATTTTCAATTTACATCCCGAAAAATAAGGCCGTTTCTTAAGTAATATGTGAAATTAAGGTACGCGCCCTGTATTCGGGCGTCAAGCGGGAAGCATCGTGTAACTCACGCTTCAGTGTGAGCGCCACGAGCGGGGAACGGAACCATGTATGTTGATGCTTGTCTGTAGGGGTGATAAATTCAAAAACAGTTGTAGTTCGCAAGCTTAGCGCAGTTTACTACCGAAACCACCGGATAAGGAGGATTATTGATGAAGTGGGAAAACGTTACGATGGAAGAGAAAGACACCGTGGCCACCATTACCATAAACCGGCCAAAGGCCATGAACGCCCTCAACATCGACGTGCTCAAAGACCTGTGGGAAGCCGTAAAGGAGATAGAAAAGCAGGAGCACATCAACGGCGTGATTATTACCGGGGCCGGGGATAAGGCTTTCGTCGCCGGCGCCGACGTCGCTCAGATGAAGGACATGGGGGTGATGGAGGCCCGCGAGTTCTCCACCATCGGCCAGGGAGTTTTCATGCTCGTCGAAAACCTGCCCCGGCCCGTTATAGCGGCGGTTAACGGCTACGCCCTCGGCGGGGGATTGGAGCTTGCCATGTCGGCCGATATTATTCTGGCCACCGATAAGGCACAGTTCGGCCAACCGGAAGTAAAGCTCGGCGTGCTGCCCGGTTTCGGGGGCACCCAGAGGCTTACCCGCCGGGTCGGCATCAACATCGCCAAGGAGATGATATTTACCGGGAAATACATCAGCGCCCAGGAAGCGCTGGAAATCGGCCTGGTAAACGCGGTGCACAGTAAAGATAAACTGATGGACGAGGCGAACAAGCTGATGAACACCATCCTCTCCAACGGCCCCGTCGCGGTGGAGCTGGCAAAATCCGCCATAAACGACGGCGCCGACCAGGACCTGAGAGTGGGCATGACCATCGAGAGGGACGCCTTCAGCCAGTGCTTCGCAACCGACGACCAGAAGGAAGGGATGAGCGCGTTTATCGACAAGCGCGACCCCGAGTTCATCGGCGCTTGAAACGAGTGTCGACAGGTTGAATGCCAACCCTTTCAAAATCCTGGCGGTTGTCGGAGCGTTACTGGCGGGCGGTGCGTGCCTTGCGCTTTTCCTCCTACATCCGTCGGGAGTGACGTGCAAGCGGGTACATTTTCCCGGAATCAAGGGAGAGCTGGTTGGAAATATCTACCGGCCCGCGCCTAATTTGAAGAAAAACACGCCCCCGGTCTTGATGCCGGGGGTTCTTATTTGCCACGGGGTGGAGAACAGCAAGGAGGTTACCTCCCATCTTGCGATAGAATTCGCCCGCCGGGGTTTCGTGGCGCTGGCTTTCGATTACGGAGGATACGGGGAAAGCGAGTCTCACCCCGACAACTTCGACCTGATGGTGGGCGACACCGTTGCAGCACTCAAATACCTCGCCACGTTGCCCCACGTAGACGAACGCCGCCTCGCGCTTGTGGGGCATTCCATGGGCGTCTCCTACGCCGTCGATACGGCATCGAAGGTCGGCGAACCGGTAACGGCTGTGGTGGGACTGGGCAACGAAGCCGTGGCGCCGGGCGTGCCGCCCCGCAATCTGTTGTTGGCGATGGGCCTTTACGATGCCTTCCATTCCGTGGATGACATGCTGAAGGCGGTGAGAAAATCCTCGGGCAATTCCGAGCTCGAACCATACGAAATCGCAGGCAGCATAAATGACGGCGTCGCCCGGGGCCTGTACGTGTCGCCGATAAGCGACCACGGCATGGAGCCGCTGGACCCGCTGTTGATGAGCAGGGCAATTGAATGGGTTGAATCTTCCCTCCTGATGCACGAAGGCGCACCGGCAGTTAAGGTCACGGAAACTCACCGGGCGGAGGCCAGGCTCCTGCTGGTGGCGTTTTCCGGCCTGCTGGCTACAAGCCTGCTGGTTCTTTTATTCGTAAAGACGGACGAAAGCCGCTACCGACACTTAGCAATAAGGTCGCCTTATATTGTGGTTGCCGCTGCCGCCGTGGTGGGAAACGTAGTTTCCCCGTCCGTCGCCCTGGCGATGGCGGACGTAACCCTGGTCCTGGTGGGCGCGACCGGCGTGGCCGCGCACCTGGCCCGCGCAGGAACCACTGCATCTTCGGAGAAGGAAGCCTACAGGGCTTCGGCAAACTCGCTCGGGTTCGGAACAGCGATACTGGCCGCGGCGGCGGTTTCGTTACTGGCCGGCCTGCTGATTCACGGCCTGCCGACGGCTTTCACCAGAGGGGAGTGGCTGGCGGCTGTGCCGGAGTTCATACTGCACATATTCCTGCTGCGGCCTTACGAAGGGTGGAGCATAATCAGGGACTACTCGTTCTCCATGTACTCGGAAGGGTGGCTGCCGCACGTATGGTTCGGGGCGGTGATGGCGATAGAGCTGGCGCGGCCCGGAACATTCATGTGGCTGGCGGCCGCCGCGGTGAGGACTTTGCTAAAAGCCGTTCACTTGCGGGGGCCGGTAAAGCTGCGGGCTTCAAAACGCTCCTGGATTGTGCTGATACTCGTTATCGGGGGGCTGGCAGGGGTATTGATTCAGAGGCTCAGGGAAGGCTGGCTGTCTTCCGAAGCCGTCGGGAAGGGGTCGTTGATAGCGCTCAAGTTCATGATAATTCCCCTGATAATCTTCATCGTCATAGTCAACCTGCCGTACTTCAGGAGGGCGTCACAAAAGGAATCCGGCGAGGGTGTGGCAGAAACGTTTCCCGACTCAGCGGAACCGCCCGAAAGATAGTCGAAAGCCGCACCGGACGGGCCGATGCGGCTGATGTGCACGCGGATTTTAAAGAACCGTTATTCTACTGTAACGACGCGCTTTACTTCCGGCACTTTTTCCTTGAGATGCTTTTCCACTCCGAGCGTAAGCGTCATCTGCGCATGCGGGCACCCGTGGCAGGCGCCGGTCAGCTTGACCTCGACAACGCCGTCGTTGACGTTCACGAACTCAATATCACCGCCGTCGGCCTGCAGCGCCGGGCGAATTTCCTGGATAGCCTGTTTAACCTGTTCCTCCATAAGTTGTCGCCTCCTTTATACTGATTCCATCGGAATTTCAAAAAACATAAAATTCGGGTTTACTCATTTGTTTTTTAGATGCACGATTTTGATATGCGATTCTCGGAGCAAACCCGACTTACTCGCTCTTTAAAATGACTACCGGTGCGGAATTTTCAACGGGCGGCGGTCCACTTTACTTGTCCCGTCAGCTCGACGCGCCTCCCATCTGCTGCATCGGGTCGTATTTCTGACCGGCGTAATCCAGTATGGGGGAGCCTTTTTCTATCATCAGCCGGAACTCTTCCGGGTCCTGACTCCTGCTTATGGCGTCGTCGAGGGTGATAATCCGTTTCATATAGAGTGTATACAGCGACTGGTTAAGTGTCTGCATACCGAACTTGGTCTGGCCTACCTGCATCTGTGAATAAACCTGGTGGATTTTATCTTCGCGAATCAGGTTTCTGATAGCGGAGTTGGGCACCATAATCTCCAGCCCCAGCACTCGCCCGCCGCCGGAGGACTTGGGAAGAAGGGCCTGGCTCATGACGCCCTCCAGCACAAAGCTGAGCTGCGCCCTGACCTGCGGTTGCTGATAACTGGGGAAAACGTCGATGACGCGGTTGATTGTCTGTACGCAGGAGTTGGTGTGGAGGGTGGCGAACACCAGGTGGCCGGTCTCGCTGATTGTCAGCGCCGCTTCGATGGTTTCCAGGTCGCGCATCTCGCCCACCAGCACGACGTCCGGGTCCTGCCGCAGTATGTACTTGAGGGCGACTTTGAATCCGGAGGTGTCGGAGCCCACTTCCCTCTGGTTGACGATGCATTTTTTATGGGGGTGGAGAAACTCGATGGGGTCTTCCACGGTTATGATATGCTCGTGCCTTTCGGAGTTTATCTTGTCTATGATGGTGGCCAGCGTGGTGGATTTGCCGCTGCCGGTGGGACCGGTGACCAGCACCATTCCCCTGGGCTTTTTGGCCAGGTCCTTTACCACGGGCGGCAGGCCGAGCTCCTCGAAGTTCATTATTTTGAACGGAATGGTACGGAAAGCCCCCGCCACCGCTCCGCGCTGCATAAAGATATTGGAGCGGAATCGCGCCAGCCCCTTGACTCCGAAGGAAAGGTCGAGCTCGTTATTTTCCTCGAACTTGTGCTTCTGGCTGTCGGTGAGGATGGAGTAGCAAAGTTGCTTGGTTTCGGGAGCGGTAAGAGGAGGACTTTGTATCGGCATCAGTTGTCCGTCGACCCTCAACTGAGGGGGAGAACCGGTGGTAATGTGAAGGTCGCTCGCTCCCTTTTTGACCATAGTCTGCAGTAACTGATGCAAATTAGCCATTTGTTATCCCTTCCTGATAAAGTGTTTAAAATTCGTTATCAATCGGGCGCCGTGGTTCTGACGAGTTCTTCTATGGTAGTCACGCCGTCCCCTATTTTCTTTATCCCGGACTGGCGCATGGTTCTCATACCCAGCCTTATCCCCTCGCGCTTGATTTCCGCCGCGCTGGCTCCGTTAAGGATGAACTCCTGTATCTCAGGGCCGATAGGCAGCACCTCGTAAAGAGCAATCCTGCCCCTGTAGCCCGTATCGTTGCAATTGTGGCATCCCACTCCCTTGTATACCTCCATTTCCTCTACCTCGTCAGGGGTGACCTGAATATCTATAAGCGCCTGGCGGGGAACCTCCTCCTTCTCCTTGCATTCGGAGCAAACCTTCCGGGCAAGTCGCTGGGCCAGAACCAGGTTGACCGAGCTGGAAACCAGGAAGGGCTCGATGCCCATGTTAAGCAGGCGGTTGATGGTGCTGGGAGCGTCGTTGGTGTGCAGGGTGCTCAAAACAAGGTGGCCGGTAAGAGCGGCCTTGACCGATATCTCCGCCGTCTCGAAGTCCCGAATCTCGCCCACCATGATGATGTCGGGGTCCTGCCGGAGAAAGCTGCGCAATGCCGCGGCGAAGTTCAGCCCGATGTCGTCGTGCACCTGCACCTGGTTGATGCCCGGGAGGTTGAACTCCACCGGGTCCTCCGCCGTGGACAAGTTGACCTCCGGCGTGTTCAGCTCGCTGAGCGCACTGTACAGGGTGGTGGTCTTGCCGCTGCCCGTGGGGCCTGTAACCAGCACCATCCCGTAGGGCCGATAGATGGCGGTTTTAAAATCCTGGAGCTGCTTTTCCTCGAATCCAAGCTTGGTCATATCGAGCTGGAGGTTGGATTTGTCCAGGAGCCGCAGAACCACCTTTTCGCCGAACAGGGTGGGCATGACACTGACGCGGTAGTCCATCTCCTGGCCTTTCCCCAGCTTTATCTTGATGCGGCCGTCCTGAGGCAGGCGCCGTTCGGCGATGTCGAGCTGGGCCATAATCTTCAGCCGGCTGGTGATGGCGTTTTTCAACTTCATCGGCGGCTTCATAACCTCGTAAAGCACGCCGTCAATGCGGTATCGCACCCGGAAGCTCTTTTCGTAAGGCTCGATATGAATATCGCTGGCGTTCCTCTTGATGGCGTCCGTGAGAATCATGTTCACCAGCCTGACCACCGGGGCGTCCTCGGTGGCCTTGGTCAACTCGTTAACGTCCACATCCTCTTCGTCCTCGGCCAGGGATATATCGGTGTCGTCGAACTCCTCCATCACGTCCTGCAGGCTGGCGCCGGAATCATAGTACTTATCGATGGCTTCCTTAATGGCCTGCTCGCTGGCCACGACCACCTCGATATTGTAGTTGGTGAGAAACTTCAGGTCGTCTATCACCTGGTAGTTGCTGGGGTCGGACATGGCCACCACCAGGGTGCTGCCGGCCCGGTTGATTGGTAGGAGCGTGTACTTGATAGCTATATCCTGGGGAACCAGGTTGACCACCTCGGCGTCTATCTCGAACTCCGCGAGGTTGACGCTGGGTACCCCGTATTGTCTGCTGAGGAATTCGGTGAGTTCCTCTTCGCTTATCAACCCCAGTTTTGTAAGGCTGCTTCCGAGCCGGCCCCCTGTTTTTTGCTGCTCGGACAGCGCCTGTTGAAGCTGCATCGGGGTGATAATATTTTCCTTAACCAGCAATTCACCAAGTTTGCCTGCCATGACGGTGCTTTCCTTTTTCTCTAAATTTTTCCCGGAGTTTATAAACTGTCAGCCTCTTTAACCACCCGCATCTATTGTAGCTTATATGATAGGGTATTTTCAAATAGATTGTCAAGTTAGGAGTATGACTAACCCATCATTTTTTACCACCGATGCCGGGCAAGGCACGCGGGGGATGTCGCCCATGATGAGCCCGGTCTTCGCCGATAGCAGAGCTATCGGTTCCACCCTCCTGTATGGTAGGCCCGACAATCCTGTCGGGCACACAAGGGGAGTCGTGGAATGCGCGGCAAGAGTGCCGCGTCTACCATAAAGATTCCCGGGTGCCACTGATAGCTTTGCTATCAGCGCGGCAAGAGTGCCGCGCCTACCATGAAGATTCCCGGGTACTTTGAATGGCCACTCAGACAGAAATGGAGAGTACCCTCAACGGGAAACCGGGAGAGGGTATTGCAAACACAAGGCCGGATTATATCCTGTTCAAGATGGAATTATCGGAGCAATTGAAAGACGCGGAGCTTTTCGACACCCACGCTCACCTCAACTTCAACCCGCTGGCCGATAACCTTGACAGCGTGATTCGGAGGGCCGGAGAGCACGGCGTCACCCGGATAGTCACCATCGGGGCGGGCGAAGGGCTGGACGGTAACGACGAGACGCTGAAAATCGCCCGTTCTCATAAAAACATATGGGCCACCGTGGGACTTCATCCTCATGACGCTTCGGAGCTTAACCGGGAAGGCCTCGACAGGCTGGCGAAACTCGCATGCAGCCCCGAGGTGGTGGCCTGGGGGGAAACAGGGCTGGATTTTCACCACCACCGCTCTCCCCGGGATGTGCAGAGGAGGGCCTTCACCATGCAGTTGGATAAGGCCCTGGAGCTGGGGCTGCCGGTTATTATTCATGACCGGGAAGCGCACACCGAAACCGTTGAAATATTGAAGAAATACTTCCCCCCGGATAAGGGCGCAACCCGGCCCGTCGGCATAATGCACTGCTTCTCCGGGGATGCGGCCATGGCCCTCCAGATGATTGACATGGGATTCCTCATATCGGTACCGGGCGTTGTAACCTTCCGGAACGCAAAGAAAATAGTGGAAGTAGTACAGCGGGCGCCGGTGGAAAAAATGGTGGTGGAAACCGACTGCCCCTTCCTGGCTCCCGAACCCTATCGCGGCAAGACCAACGAGCCGGCCTACGTGATATACGCGGCAAAAAAGGTGGCCGAGCTGAAAGGGCTGGCGCTGGAAGACGTGGCCCGTGTAACCACCTCCAACGCCATGGAATTTTTCGGTATCGAGGGCGAGCGAAGGAGCGCTCCACTGGCCTACCGGCTCAGGGGCAACCTGTACCTCAATATCACCAGCCGGTGCAGCAACGCCTGCTCCTTCTGCCCCAAGCACACCACCGGCCTGGTGAAGGGACATTATCTCCTGCTCAATAAGGAGCCCACCGCCGAAGAAGTGATAGAGACCATCGGCGACCCCGCCCCGTATCCGGAAGTCGTTTTCGTGGGACTGGGCGAGCCGACGCTGAGGCTGGAGGTGCTCAAAGTAGTGGCGAAATGGCTGAAAGAACGAGGGGTCAAAGTGCGGCTGGACACCGACGGCCAGGCCAACCTGGTGCACGGCAGGGACGTTACCGCCGAGCTCGCAGGGCTGGTGGACGCGGTTAGCGTCTCGCTCAACGCCGCCGACGCGGAGACTTACGTGAAGCTGTGCAACCCCGAAAAAGGGGAGGAAGCTCACCGCGCGGTGCTGGACTTCTTAAAGGCGGCGAAGAAGCACATCCCCGAAGTCACCGCCACCGTAGTCGACATCCCGGGACTCGACGTGGAAGTTGCCCGGAAGGTGGCCGAAGAAATTGGGGTCAACTTCAGGGTGCGGGCATACAACCAACCGGGGTCGGCATGAAAATCGGCGTAATCGCGGACACTCACGGCAACCTCGAAGCCACCCGTCGCGCCTTTACTCAGCTTGAAAAAATGGGGGCGGAGCTTTTTCTCCACCTGGGCGACGGGACAGGCGACGCCGATGAAATTTTTGACCGGAAACCGGAACGCCTTGAAAAAATAAGCGGCAACAACGAGGATAATTACAATTACCCATCCGAGAAGTTTTACGAATGGGCGGGGAGAAGAATCCTGGCCCTGCACGGTCATCGCCACAACCTCAACCCCTACCTGCCGCCGGATAAGTATCGCAAAACACTGGAAAAACTGGCGGACAAGGCCCGTTCGGGAGGGGCGGAGATAGTGCTGTTCGCCCATACTCACCGCACCGAAGACAGCAGCATAAACGGCGTGCGGCTCCTCAACCCCGGGGCCTTAGACCTGGGCACATCCGCCAAAAGCTGCCTGCTGCTCGACCTTTCGGAAGCCGAGCCAAAGGCGATTTTCGTGGACCTGCCCGAAGGGTAGCCGTAACTGACCGATTCTTTTATCATTCTCTACCAATGGCTAGGAAGAAAGACTACAGCAAACTGACTTACGCCCGGAGACAGAAAATCCTGTACATCGACAGAACCCCGAAAGGAAAGCTGTTGGAAATAGCCGAGGGGCTTCTCGAGATGGACAGGTTCTCCGAGGCTTTCGACTTCATCTCCCGCTCCGGCGACGAGAAAAAACTGGAGGAGTATATGTACGGCGCCCTGGAGCGGGGCGACTTCTTCAACTTCGACCGCGCGGCCAGAAAGCTGGACATGGAAGTGCCCACCGAGACGTGGAAACAACTGGGCGACAACGCGGCGGAAGCCGGGTTCATAAACAACGCCGTGGAAGCTTACCGCCGGGCAGGGCAGCGCGGGCGGGCGCGGGAGATTATGGACGAGCACCCGGAGTTCTTCGAGCCGGTTGTGGAAACCGAGCGGCAAAAAGCCCTGGCCGCCGGAAAATCGGCCGAGCAGGACGAAGAAGCGGAACAACCCGCCGAAGAGGACACCGGGCAGCAAGCCGCTGCAGGGGGACAACCCAAAGCTTCCAAAAAGAAAAAGAAAAAAAAGAGGAAGAAAAAGTAGAGGAGTAAAACGATGGACTCCGAAGAAGACCTTAGCGGAATGATACAGGTGTACACCGGCGACGGTAAAGGCAAAACCACCGCCGCGCTGGGGCTGGCGCTCAGGGCCGTCGGCCACGGCCTTCGAGTGCACGTGATACAGTTTATGAAAAACCCCGAAATGATGGGAAAAACTTACGGCGAAATATCGGCCTCAAAAAGCCTCGTCCCCGGGCTGGTCATACATTCCTTCGGCCTGCCCCGGTTCGTGACCAAAAACGACGTCACCGACGAAGACAGGGAAGAAGCCGAAAAGGCCATTCGGATGGCGTTCGAGATGATGAGGGACGAGCACGTGAGCATGCTGATACTGGACGAAGTCTTCCTGCCCATCCACTTCGGCCTGATTCCGCTGGAGGAGTTGCTCAGGCTGCTCGACGAAAGGCCGCCGGAGAAGGAAATAGTCTTGACAGGCCGTAAGGCCCCGGACGAGGTGCTGGAGCGGGCCGACCTGGTGACCGAAATGCGGGAAATCAAACATTATATGTCCAAGGGTATATCCGCGCGGCAGGGTATCGAATATTGAGAGAAGGCCCGAGCTTACATTTGTCGACACAACCCCTTTAATTTTACCCCGATTTTGCTTGACCGGACAAAGTCCCGCTCTGCACAAATAATCATCAACGCCCCGCTCTCTCGAAAATCGGCGCCTGTAGAATATTCTACAACGTTGTAGAATATTCTACAAAGTTGTAGAAAAAGTTGTAGAATTCGGTTGATGAAATTTTGTGCAACGGCTGGCCCG
>CAYWKU010000029.1:0-46076 GCA_964459325.1 uncultured bacterium
TTTGCAACGGCCTCAATCACTTAACCCGTCCAAAATGGCCACTTTCGGTTTTTGTTGGACAGCATTGTCCCCGAACTTATCTTTACTTGCTTCGGGAAACGGTGAACTCGGCCAGGCTCAGAAGAGCGTCGAGCTCGGGGGATGAGTCGAAATGCCGCTCGAGGCGTGACACTGCCTCTTCGACCATCGCCGCCGCCCGTTTGAGTGCGTAACCGGTGCCGTCGTAGCTGTGGATTATCTGCTGGGCGAACGGAAGGTCGTCCGGGTCGATGGGCTTCGATGAAAGAATGCGCTCGAGGGCCGCGCGGTCTTCGGAATTCGCTTCATTCAGGGCGTAAAACATGGGCAGGGTTATCTTGCCCTCCTCGAGGTCCTTGCCGATGGCCTTGCCCAACTGTTCGGTTTCGCTGGAATAATCAAGAGCGTCGTCCACTATCTGGAAGGCCATGCCCAGCTTGTGGCCGAAATCTTTGAGGCTTTCGTGAACCTTGCCGTCCACGCCGGCGAGCCGCGCGGCGCTGTAACAGCACAGGGAAATGAGACCCGCCGTTTTCAGATTGACCACGTGCAGGTAATCGTCTTCGTTCAGCCTGCGGGTTCTGGCGATGTCGAGCTGGTAGGCCTCCCCTTCCGCCATGCCGCTGCAAACGTCCGCGACGGTTCGGGTAAGTTCCATGTCGCCGGTTTCCAGTATCCATTTTACAGCGGTGGTGTACAGAAAATCGCCCACCAGCACCGCCGTATGGTCACCGAAAACCACGTGAGCCGCCGGTTGGCCCCGGCGAAGGTCGGCGTTGTCAACTATGTCGTCATGCAGCAACGTCGCGGTGTGCAGGCATTCCAAGGCCGCCGCCATGCGGTACTTGATGGGATTATCAAGCCCGACCAGCTTCGAGCACAACAGATGTAGCGCCGGCCGGAAACGCTTGCCGCCACCCTCCAGCATGTAGCGGCTTACCTCGAGTATCAGGGATGCGTCCGATTCAAGAGCGTTGCGGAGAAGATTCTCAACTTCCGACAAATCGTCGGCGACGGGGGCAAAAGGGTCGGTCTGCCGGCGGGATTTAAGGGTAGTCACCGCATTTGCGTTTGCATAGGGATTCATACATGAAAGGCCTTCCTTGTTTAGTATAAATCCAAACTCCGAAAAGTCAATTAAGCCATAAATGTAAGGGTCTGCGGCATGAGAGTGGGTTTTGCGGCCGGTGACGGACAGGAATGTCCGTCCTCCGTTTTTTTGGAGGCCGGGCATTCTTGCCCGGCGGGGTGGCCCATACCCCGGACTGAAGTCCGGGGCTTTGAAAGTAAATGTGAAGCTCCCCGGGCTAAAAGCCCGGGGTTTCTATCAATAGCAGGCCCGACACTCCTGTCGGGCACACCCTGAGGCTCCGTGGAATGCGCGGCAAGAGTGCCGCGCCTACCATAGCGGTATTTTAGGGCAGACGGACAGGAATGTTCGTCCGTTTATTTTAGAGGCCGGGCACTCTTGCCCGGCGGGGTGGCATGGAAGTTCTCGGTTCGGTAAGAAACAGTTGACCCGGGTCAAAGGGATGAATAATATAAGTATAACTTATAAATGAAAAGGAGGCCCGAAGATGCTGGCAACGTCACCGGTCAACCTGGAAAAGGTGCGAAAAGGAGAGATTGACAAAGAAATACTGCGGCTCGGCATTATAGCCGAACTCGACGCCGTAAACCTCTACGAACAACTCGCCGCAATGACAAGCAACACAAAAATCAAAACCATACTCCTCGACATCGCAAAGGAAGAAAAAACTCACGTGGGCGAGTTCCAGACCCTCCTGCTCGAGCTCGACAAGCAACAGGCCAAAGAGCTGGAGGAGGGGAAGAAGGAAGTCGAGCACGAGCTCAAAAAAGCGGGCTCGAAGAAAAAATAGGAGAAAAACACATGGAAGAACCGAAAGACTCCTGCGTGGAGCCGGCAAGGGGGCCCATAGCCCCGGAAAGCTCCGAAGCAACAGAATCGGAGCAACCGAAAAAGGAGGCTAAAGTGACCGCTAAAGTAGGAAAGGAAGCGCCGGATTTCGAGGCCGCGGCATATATCGATGGCGGCTTCAAAAACATCAAGCTATCCGATTATCGAGGCAAGTGGGTGGTGCTGTGTTTCTACCCCGGCGACTTCACCTTTGTTTGACCCACCGAGTTGACGGCGGTCGCCGTCAAAATCAAGCAACTGGAAGAACTTAACGTGCAGGTGCTGGCGGTAAGCGTGGACAGCCGTTTCGTTCACAAAATATGGCAGGAAACCGAGCTGTCGCAGATGGTGGACGGAGGTGTGCCTTACCCCATGCTCAGCGACCCCGGCGGGAAAATCGGCCAGGCATACGGCGTATACAGCGAGGAGGCCGGAGTGGACATCAGGGGCAGGTTCATTATAGACCCCGACGGCAAAATCATGGCCATGGAAGTGCTTACTCCGGAGGTGGGTCGCAACACGGCGGAGCTTATCCGCCAGGTGCAGGCATACCAGCACGTCAAGAAGACGGGCGAAGTTACGCCCAGCGGATGGCAGCCCGGCAAGAAGACGCTCAAGCCCGGCCCGGCGCTGGCGGGCAAGGTGTACAAGGAGTGGAACCCTAGCAAGGACCTCGATTAAGGAAGAAAAGGAAAGGACTAAATAACTTGAAGGGCGGTTGATGGCCGCCCCTTTTTGCAATCAAACGCAAAATTTCTTCAAGGGAAAAGTCGCGCGAAATCTCATTCAAAGCTCTTTTTTACCCGATAGCACTCAGGGGTGTGCCGCCGGCCTTCGAGACGGCGTCACAGCCTCCACAGGCCCGGCGGCCCACCGTCTCGAAGTGCGATATTACATCTATGAAAAAATATCATTATAAGCCGGATTTTCCGGCGCGGGATATGTAGACATCGAGTACGCCGAGGGCGGCGGGTGTGATTCCGGGGATGCGAGCCGCCTGGCCGAGGGATTTGGGGGCTACGGAGGAGAGTTTTTCCTTTACCTCCCGGGTGAGGCCGGGTAGCTGCATGAAATCGAAGCCTTCGGGGATTTTCAGGTTTTCCATGCGGGAAAGGCGCCGCACCTGGTCTTCCTGCCTTTTCAGGTATCCCGAATAGACGGTCTGGATTTCCGCTTCCTCCACCGCTTCGGGCGGAGCTTCCGCCGGTGGGGGGAAAATTCGGCGAAATGTTTCACGTGAAACATCGGGCCTCCTCAATATATCGGCAAGGCTCGCCGGATGCCTCAATATATTGCACCCCGCCTGTTGCAAAGCCGAATTTACGCCATCGCCGGGATTGACCCGGGTGTTTTCCAAGCGCTCCAGCTCGGACTCAATCCACCGCCTCTTCTCCCGGAATTTGCGCAACGTGCCCTCCGACACAAGCCCGATTTCCCCACCAAGCTCCATCAGCCGCAAATCGGCGTTGTCCTCGCGCAAAAGAAGCCGATACTCCGCCCGCGAAGTGAACATCCGGTAAGGCTCATCCACCCCCTTTGTCACCAGGTCGTCTATCATAACCCCGATGTAAGCCCGGCTGCGGCTCAAAACCACCGGCTCCTCGCCGAAAACCCGCCGGGCGGCGTTGATGCCCGCCATCAACCCCTGCGCAGCGGCCTCTTCGTAACCCGAAGTGCCGTTTATCTGACCGGCGTGATAAAGCCCGCTGACCCGCTTGGTCTCCAGCGACGGATAAACCTGCGTCGGCTGAACGAAATCATACTCCACCGCGTACCCGGGCCGTACAATTTCCACATTCTCCAAACCCGGAATTGTCCTCAAAAACCTCTCCTGGATATCGGTCGGCAGGCTGGTGGAGACGCCGTTCGGGTATATTTCCCAGGTGTCCCGGCCCTCCGGCTCCAGGAATATCTGGTGGCGGTTCTTATCCGGGAACCGCACCACCTTATCCTCGATGCTGGGGCAATACCTCGGCCCTATCCCCTCGATAACCCCGGTAAAAAGCGGCGAGCGGTCGAGACCCTCGCGGATGATGTCGTGAGTTCGCTCGTTGGTGTATGTAATGTGGCAGGGCGCCTGCTCCACTTCGAGCCTCCCGGTGGAAAAGCTGAATACCGGCGGAGGCTCGTCTCCCGGCTGCTCGTCGAGTCCCGAGTAATCAATTGTCCGTGAATCAAGGCGGGCACATGTTCCGGTTTTCAGGCGGCTGACCTCGAAACCCAGCTCCCGGAGGCTTTCGGACAGCTTATCCGCCGACGCATCCCCGACCCGTCCGCCGGGTATTTTATCAAGGCCGATGTGCATGAGGCCCTTGAGGAAGGTTCCGGTGGTCAGGATAACCGCCTTTGCGGCCAGAAACTCGCCCGTTTCGGTTTTTATTCCCCGGACTTCGCCGCCTTCGGCGACTATTTCCTCCGCCATTCCCCGTCGGATTTCCAGTCCCGGCTGATTTTCGAGGGCCTTCCTCATGCGCTCGCTGTATTTCGCCTTATCCGACTGGATTCGAGTAGCGCGGACGGCGGGGCCTTTTCGCATGTTCAGTTTTCGGAACTGGATTCCTGTTTCGTCGGCGGCTTTAGCCATTTCACCGCCGAGCGCGTCTATTTCGCGCACCAGGTGGCTTTTTCCGAGGCCCCCGACGGCGGGATTGCAGCTCATAAGGCCCGTTTTGTCGGGGTCGAGTGTCAGAATGAGCGTGCGGCATCCCATGCGGGCGGCGGCGAGTGCTGCTTCTATGCCCGCATGTCCGGCGCCGACGACTATGATGTCCCGGATTTTTGCCATCTCGGTGTTTAGGATAAACGTTTCGGGGGACACGTATCAAGTACATG
Organism: uncultured bacterium; assembly: GCA_964459325.1. Taxonomy (GTDB): domain Bacteria; phylum RBG-13-61-14; class RBG-13-61-14; order CAYWKU01; family CAYWKU01; genus CAYWKU01. The sequence goes on from CAYWKU010000029.1 coordinate 4,769, forward strand.
TCCCCCGAAGCTCCACTGTTTCACGTGAAACTGTAGCTAAAAGTCAATGTTTATTTTACGAAAATGGGCTATTCGACTTTTTCGACGGTAAGTTCCTGCGACAGGCGGTTGTAGGTAAGCTTGTACTTGGTCCCCTGGTCGGAGCTGGTGAATGTGGTGGAAAGGTCGGTATTTGTTTTCGCCTCGGTGATTATATACTTGAGGTACTCTTTGCGTTCCTCTTGCATTCTTTTGAGCTCTTCAATTCCTTCCTGGTCTCCCACCAACTTCATACACTCATCCTCCAAAAACGCCCCAAACATCTTAACACCGCAGCCCGCGAGCGTCAACTTCGCTTTATTGCGACGGCGGTGACGCGAATCATCCCCCATTGCAACACATACCTGTCCAAAAACGGTTTTGTAATTGGACAGCATATCCCTGTTTCGAGCATGAGCATTTTTCACAAGGAGAACAGACAAGGGGCTTAAGCCCCTTGTCCGGGGCTTTTCGAGAAGTTTTTTGAATGAAATCGCAGGAATTTGCTATGACCTCCTATTTTGGACAGCATATGCCACACAGAGTGAACCAGGTTTTTGGATTATTTGCATACTCTAATAAAATCAGGGACTTAACCCGTCCAAAATGGCTATTTTCGGGTTATTTTGGACAGTAATGATTGCAACAATTGAAAAACTTATTTCCAAATTGAATTATATGCATTATACTCCCGTTGGAGTTGGGCTTGTTAAGAAGGCTTCTGATTATCAGTGGAGCAGTTGCCGATTTTATGAGGAGGGAAAAAGTGTCGGGGTGTCGGTTTCGAAGCCGTCTATATTCCCTGCGCGTACCGCGCCCACCTAGACCCTTCGGAAAACTGGGGACACAATACGGGTTTTTTGGGAAATACCGGGTACCCGGTTTACATTTCCCGGGGTTCGCTCACAATTGTTTTCTTCACAGTTCATCCACAGGGTGTTGATAGATTTTTATCTTATTTAATGGTGAGTTGCGTCCCCCGGCGGGGGCGGCTCGTCATCCGTGAAATAGTCGTCTTCATCGTCCGAGTCGTCGTCCTTTGCGTAGAATCCCCCCATGCGCTCTTCAAGCTCCCACAACTGATACTTTAACTTCTTAACTCTCTTTTTCCTTATGAATCCAAGTACTACCAATACACTCGCCCCGGCCCACAGGGTAAGTCCGCCCGACAGCAGGGGAATCCACTTGTAGTAGCGTGCGACCTTTTCTATCCACTCCTTCTCCAGCTCGTAAACGCCCTTGCCGGTAACCGACCGGAAGGCCGCGTCGAGGTCTCCCGTGGAATGAGCGAGCTTCAGCAGCCGCTTGATTGCCCCGGGGCCGTATTCCCTTTCGATGAAGGCCGCGAAGTCCGAGGCCTGGGCGTAAGCCAGTTTCGCTTTTTCGGCGCTTTGCGGCCAGTAGTTTTTCAGCGCCGCCAGCGGTATGAGCCTGCCGGTGATGGAGGCGGTTCCGAGTGTTACCGGCGCTGTCCAACTCCTTTCGCCGCCCACGAAGTCGGCCAGGCCTTCGTCCAGCCATCGGGGCACATCCACCTCTTCCAGGTAGTTCCCTACGGCCACGTGGATGTACTCGTGAGTTACCACTTCCCGGATGTCGTTGTACTGCAACTTTACCCCGTGCGGCTGCATGATGAAGATGGCGTTTCGGGAGGCGTAAGCCGTGCCCACCGCCCAGCCGGGGACTCGCTCGCCGGGTTGTTTCTTTGAAAAATCCTCGGCGGCGGATTGTATCCGGATTGCGATTCTTTTTTTCGCGCGAATTCCAAGCACATTGTAGGTTCGGTCGCGGGCTTCCTCGGCGGCTTTTGCGGCCATCCGGGCGGTCTGGCTTGCGTCTTTGTCGAAATAAACGACGAAGTGCTCGGTGTCGACTTTACCGACGGTTGCCGAGGCGCATATAGCGGCCAGGATAAACAATAAAAGGGTTCTCATTTTTGTGACCGCTTTTGTTGGCTCATAAGCATTTCGGTAGCTTTCCCGGTCGTCATGCCGTCTATTTCAACGACCTTTCGTTTCGAGGACGCGCCCTTTTTGATGGTGACGCTTGCCTTCGGGATGCCCAGCGTTTTGGCGATGTATGAAATTAACTCGGCGTTTGCCTTTCCCTCCTTTGGCGGGGCGGCGACGGAGATTTTTATGGAATCGGTATAAGTGCCCGCGACAATTGTTTTTGTCGCCTTCGGGGACACTGTTATCTTTATCGAAGCTTTCATCATGAAATTTTTTTTCGCGCGAAAAATATAACAGAGACAAGCACTTTTGAAAAGGCGCAAAAATTTTCCCTAAAAACCCTATTGCGGTAATGTCGGGTTTCTGCTAAATTGCAAAAGCGGTTTGAGGAAAGTTGCTTTATATCTGTGGACATTGAAGAGTTATTCAGGCGTAACCGTTTTATAACAAACTAAAAAGGCTATATTTTCGCGGGAATTCCACAGGTGTGGAAAACCATGTGGTTAGTTTAAGTGTTTTCTAATTCATCGGAGGGGAAAATCTTTCCCCCTTATTCCTTCCTCGTCGGTTACAGAAAGAGAGTCACGTCATGGACGACCTGTTGGAGAAGATTGCCAGTGAAGTCCGAAAGAACTCGAAAGACGACAGCTACAAGAAATGGTTAAGCAGCCTGAAAATATCTCTTGAAGGTAACGAAATAAAAATCAAAGCGCCGAATCAGTTCGTTAAGGAGTGGGTTGAAGAACATTACGGCAACATCGTCACACAGACGGTGCTGAAAGAAGCGGGGTCGAACTACAACCTGCAATTCGAGGTCGGGGAGGAAGGCCAGCTTTCGCTGCCGGGGATGGAAGAAGCCGGCCAGGAAAAACAGACCAGGCCGTCCAACAGGATAAAGAAAGCCTCCGCCAAAAAGTCCGCCCATTCGATACCCGGTTTTCCCCTGAGCGACCGCTACACTTTCGACAGGTTCGTGGTGGGCAGCTCGAACCAGTTCGCTCACGCCGCGTGCCAGGCGGTTGCCGACAGGCCCGCTTACGTATACAACCCCCTCTTCGTATTCGGCGGAGTGGGTCTCGGCAAAACGCACCTGCTGAACGCCGTCGGCCACGCCATCAAGACCAAGTTCCCCGACCTGCGCATTTGCTACATGAGCGCGGAGCAGTTTATGAACGAGGTCATCACCAGCCTGCGCTACGACAAGATGCAGGAGTTTCGCGAGAAATTCAGGGCGACCATTGATGTTCTGCTGATAGACGATGTCCAGTTTTTCGCGGGCAAAAATCGCACTCAGGAGGAGTTTTTCCACACCTTCAATACGCTTTATGAATCGCGCAAACAGATAGTGATTTCCAGCGATAAATATCCGAAGGACATCCAGGACCTCGAGGAGCGCCTCCGGTCCCGTTTCGAGTGGGGTTTGATAGCCGACATCCAATCCCCCGACCTTGAGACCAAGGTTGCCATTCTCCGCAAGAAGGCGGCGGAGGACAATCTGCCGCTCAGCAACGACCTGGCTTTCTTCCTCGCCACGCACCTGGGGTCGAACATTCGCGAGCTGGAGGGTTCACTCACCCGCGTGTACGCTTACGCTTCCATCAACAAGGTAGAGCCGAGCCCTGAACTGGCGCGGGAAGCTCTCGGAAACCTTCTCGGCTCCCCCCAGGCCATAAGCATCGATTCCATCCAGAACGTGGTGGCCAAGTTCTTCAATTTGAAGTCCAGCGACTTAAAATCACAGCGAAAGGTGAAGTTGATTGCTCTCCCGAGGCAGATTTCTATGTACCTGTCAAGAAAATATACGGACTGCTCCTACCCGGAGATAGGGGCGCGTTTCGGGGGGAAGGACCACTCCACCGTTATCCATGCCGTTCGCAAAATCGAAAAGAAAATAGAAAGCGACCCGGCTCTCAAGAGCACCATCGAAACCCTGAAGAAAAATCTTTCAGTCTAATCGGCATTTTACCGTTGATACTTTTCTTGATGACATCACTTATTCACAGTCCACTTGTGAAAAGGCTGGGTATACCATGTTTGCACGAGCGTTCGAAATTTTCACTCACAATCTGCCAATCATCGGCCAAGGTTATTCACAACAGGTTGAGTTGCCCTTTTTGCCTTTTATTTGTTTAGCTTATAAACTCCTTCCACAAAATCACAAGACCTACTACTACTTATTGTTTTATTTAAAAAGTGTTTTATAATAAGGAAAAAGTCATCGGATGTTTACAACTCGGAATATCGACAAATAAGCTCTAAATCCTTTCAGGGGGTTTAAGATGGAAATCAGAGCAAATCGTGAAGTCCTGGCGAAGGGGTTGAACTGGGTGCAGAATGTCGTGGAGAAAAGAAGCACCATGCCGGTGCTGAGCCACGCGCTTTTCCGGGCGCACAAGAATAGTCTGGAGATAGTGGCCACCAACCTGCAGTTGGTAGTGGAGGGGCACGTGGAAGCGTCCGTCGAGAAGGAAGGCGGGGTGTCGCTCAACGCAAAGCGAATTCATGATATCGTGAGAGCCTTGCCGCCGGGGGAAATAACCATAAGCGTTGATGATAAAAACCGGGCGGAAATAAAGGGCGAGAGGGGCATGTTCCACCTTATGGGGCTGGCCGAATCCGAATACCCTCCACTTCCGGAATACAAGGAAGTGTCCCTCGTCGATATAAAGGCTGACATCCTTAAGGATATGATAGAGAAGACTATATTCGCTTCGAGTCTGGAAGAAAGCCGATATAACCTGGAGGGAATCCTTTTACAGGTAGTGGATGGAAAACTCAGGATGGTGGCTACCGACGGGCACAGGTTGTGTATGGTTGACAGGGAAGTGGAAAGCGCAAGCAAGCTGGACCTGGCGAACGGGCTTATCCTTCCGCGTAAAGGCCTGGGAGAGTTAAGAAAGGTTCTTGGGGAAGGCGACGGGATAGAGAACGTGGAGTTCGGGGTTGTGAGTAATGATGTTGTGTTCAAAGCGGGGGAAGTGGTTATTATCATGAGAACGCTGGAGGGGGATTATCCGGATTATGAGAGAGTAATACCGAGGGAAAACGAAGACCTGGCGGTTGTGGATATAAAGGCGATGCTGGACGCGCTCGGAAGGGTCTCCATCATATCCGATGAAAAAACGAAGGGAATTAAACTATCCATAGACGGGAACTCGGCGAAGCTGGAAAGCCAGAACCCGGAAGTGGGAGACGCTTACGAGGAGCTTTCGGTGGAAAGCAAAATAAAAGACCTTCAAATCGGCTACAACGCAAGATACCTTATAGACGCGCTGGGAGCCATGGACGGGGAGAGTGTTGACGTGTACCTGAAAGACAACCTCAGCTCCGGGGTTTTCAAGCCAAAGGACGACCCGGATTACCTGTGCGTGGTCATGCCTATGAGGTTGTAAGTCGCGGGAGAGAAGGATTTTTGATTTCGGGAACTTTTTCCCGGCGACACCTTTCTTTAATTGTTGGGTATATCTGCTTAAAAAAGGTTTTTTGAGTTATGAAGAAGCTCAAAAAGCGGTTTATTTTGTACTTTCTTATAGCCGCTTTTGCACTTCTGGTTACTTACCTGCCGGAAATATATTCCAAATATGAGCCATACCGGATAATCCGGGACGTGGAGTTGAAGCTGGGCGAACTGACCGGTCGGGAAGTTCACATAAGTAATATTTCCGTTGCCTTGGAAGGCGGGCCGGCTATAAGAGCTACCGGCGTCTACGTGGTGGATGAGCACAAACGCCTTATGGCCCGGGTTGAAAATACCGATATAAGCCTGAGCCTGACAGGTCTTCTCCGGGGGCGTGTGGGAATAGACGAGGCGGCCGTTGAAGGCGCTGCGCTAAGATTGTATAAGAGCGAGTTAATTACGGACAAGAAGGAGAAAAGTGAAAAAAGCCCGGAAGATATTCTGAAAAGCGTGCTGCAAAAAGTGAGAGCCGACTCGATAAGAATGAGTGACGTCTGGGTAATGATGTGCACGGACAGGCGGAATACCATGGTCTCCGACTGCTTCTCGGCCACGATAAACCGCTCGGAGTTTTCGTTGAAACGAAACGCGGTTAAGGCAGATGTGCAACTCGAAGGAAGAATGCCTTGGTACATGGAAATCGTAAGTGCCCGGATTCAGGCGGAAATCGAGCCGTCAGCGGAAAAAATCAACGCTTCCGTCGAAATCGAGGCTAAAGTCGATGGTTTAACTATCTGGGATAAATGGGAAAATTCGCCGCTCAAACTGCCGGAGCTTGTCGGGGACGCAACCATAAACGCGGACGCCGAATACAACGGCGGCTTCATTGAGCTCGATACGTCTTACTCGACCTCACGGTCAAATCTGGGCTTTGAGGATAAGGAACTGGAGCTCGAAAACGCCTCGGTAACCGCCGCAATCAATGCGAAATCCCTGTCACCGGATGAAGGGTCCTCAAAAATTGCGGGCAGGGCGGGTAGAATCGGCTTTAAATCCGATAAGCTGGCAAGAGAAATTCCGCAAACGAAATTCGATATAAAGGCCGAGTTCGACGACGGGACGATTACTTTACATCCTTCTACAATCAGCTTTGGAAAAACCGGCAAACAGGCTTCGCTTAACGTAAACGGCAGAGCGAACCTGGAAAGTGAAAAGATTTCCTTTCTCGATACAACCCTTCCCTTTTCGGAGGGAGATTTCGATTTCAGCTTCGATATAGAAGATGCGTCCCCCGTGGCCAAACTGGCCTGGGACCCGGACAAAAAGCGGGACGTCGGTGGACGGGCGAGCGGGCGGTTGCAGGTGAAATTGAGCGGCGGGACGGCTGACGGAAAGCTGCGGATGGAGGGCAAAGGGGTAACGATTGATATTCCCGGTGTCTACGGGGACAAGCCCGGGCTGGTGGAGTCTGTAACCGCGACGGGGGAGTTTTCTTTGAGCACGCGGGAGCTTAAGGTCTCCGGACTTTCCGCCGCGTTGGGTTCTTCCCGGGTACGCGCCGATGGCAGTTTGAAAGTGAGTGAGCGGGGTATCGAGAAAGCCCGGGCGGACGTAGAAGTGCCGGTGGCCTATTACTCGGATGTAAGGCCCCTTCTTGCGCGGGGCAGAATGAAGGAGGGCTCCCGGGAGTTCTTTTTAAACGAGTTCGAGGAAGCGAAAGTCTCCGGGGTATTTGGAAAAATCCGGTGGGACAGTTCTTTTGGGGGCAAGAGGGAGTTTTTGCGCAAGGGAGTGCAGGCGGGCGGCAACATCGAAAGCGCCACAATCGATTTCGGGGAAGCGGTCGTTAACGTTCGGAGGGGAAAGGCATCCATGTACTGGGGTTCCCTCTCTTTCTTCGATATCGTGGCCGATGTGGCCGGCAGCGAAGTGCGGAATATGAGGGCCGACATCGAGTCTCTGGGAGAAGATTCCCTGCTGGTATTGTACCCCGAGGACAAGTTCCGGGCCGGGAGCCTGATGAGCCTGCTTCGGAATCCACGGCTCGATATTTCCGATGAGATGCAAAGGGTGCGGGCTGACGGTGAGATGAACCCCTCCGGGGCGGTGGTCGAAATCCCGCTCAAGGAAGGCTCCACGCCCTCCATGCACGGCTCCGTGGCATTGAACGGCGTGTACATCTCCATGGCCGGCCTTCTGCCCCTGATGAAAGACGTCCGGGGTACAATAAGTCTCGACGGAAAAGGAGTAAAAGCGGAGGAGTTGAAATTCGGCGTTGCGGACATGAAGATGGCGTCTTCCCTCCAAGTTCCCGATTTTTCAAAAACGGAAGCCGAGATAAGGGTAAGATGCGACAACTTGTTTCCTGAGAAGTACTTCGATGCCATTCCTCCACTGGAAAACTCCGGTGACGAAAAGACCGGCAAAAAGGAAACCGGCGCCGAAATTGAAAAACCCTCCGAAAAAACAGCGATAAAAGTGTTTCTTAGGGCGCCGAAGGGTCGATACAAGACGTTTCATTTCCAGAGTCTCATAGCAAACATGCTCATTGACGAAAGTTCGGTTAAATTCAGGCGAATGAACCTGCAGACTTCCGACGGAAAGATAGAAGCCGTGCAACCGTCGTTGGTAAGGTTCGACGGCCCGGAGATGACCTTCCGGGTGGAAGCGAGAGACCTCAACCCCGAAAAGTTTGTGAAATCCATAGGAATCAAAAACGAATCGGTCAGCGGCGACCTCCGCTTCGATGGCATGTTATATTCCGGGGGCGAAAGCATGGACGAGATTCTGGCCAACCTCAACGGGAGAATAGGTTTCAGAATCAGGGAAGGAAAGATAGAGTCATCCAATGTGCTTTTTCAGACCTTCAGTATAATTAATTTCGATTGGAGCAAGTGGAAAGCCCGGAGATTGGGATACCGCCAGATAAAGGGTGAGCTTTTCTTCAACAACGGCAGGGTGGAAATCATAGACATCTCGATGAAAGGATTTTTCCTGAGAATCGCCGCCACCGGGTGGGTGGACTTGAAAACGGACAGGATGGAGGTGGACATGGGCCTGGTGCCGCTGGGTACTGTGGAAAAACTGGTCGGAAATGCGCCCATCGTAGGCCACCTGATAAGGGCTTCTTCGGGTAAGAGCCTGTTCGCTCACTACTTCCGGATAAAGGGGCCGCTTGACGATTACGAAGTGGTTCAGCTCGGCCCCGAGGGAGTAAAAGACAAAATCGATGATATAATCAGGGGTATCATGGCCGGGTTCAGGTAAAACGGTTAATGCACGATGACAAAAGATACAAATAATGTCCCGGGATTGACGAACTGGGCCGAGGCGCGGCGGCTGCGGGACGAATGGGCCGCCCGCGGGGAAAAACTGGTCTTCACCAACGGTTGCTTCGACCTCTTGCATTCCGGCCACGTTAAGCTCCTGGAGGACGCCCGCAAGCTCGGCGACCGGCTGATTGTTGGCATCAATTCCGACGCCAGCGTAAGGCGCATAAAAGGCCGGGGACGGCCCGTAAGGTCTCAGAACGAGCGGGCGGAAGTCCTGGCGGGCCTGAAAGCCGTGGACGGGGTGGTTATTTTTGACGAGGACGACCCGCTCGAGGTAATAAAGCGCCTGGAGCCGGACGTGCTGGTAAAGGGTGGCGACTGGGCCCCCAAGGACATTATCGGCGCCGACGTGGTCAAAGCAAGAGGCGGCCGGGTGGAGGTTGTCCCTGTGCTGGAGGGAAGAAGCACCAGTTCCATCCTGGAAAAAATACGCAAGACGGTATGAGGCGCCAATGGTGGAAAAAGGAAATGTGCCGAAAAATCCACTGAATTTTATTAAAGATTGTGTGCGCAACAACAGGTTGATGTGGACGTGGCATATCAATATGAGGATGAAGGACCGCTTTATAGCCAGGGAAACAATTATCCGCTCAGTGGAAAGTTTTGAGATTATCGAGTCTTATCCGGAAGACAAATACTTGCCAAGTTACCTTGTATATGCTTATCATAATAATAAGGTGTTTCACGTTCTTTTTGCAGCGGATGTGAAGAACAACAACGTCAGGGTGGTGACCGCATATTATCCGGCAGCCGAAAAGTGGAGCGAGGACCTGAAAAGGAGAAAAAAGTCATGAAATGCCATCTTTGCGGAGCCGAGCTGAAATCAATCCGCACCGATTTGCCCTTCAAGGTCGCGGAAAACTCCATCGTAATTGTGAAGAATCTGCCGGTACTGCAATGTCCTAACTGCCGGGAGTACCTAATCGAAGACCCGGTTATGGAGAAGGTTGACTCTATTCTCGAAAAAGTGGGCACGGATTCTGAATTGGAAGTTGTCCGCTTCGCAGCCTGATGATTTCTCCCTTTGAGCTTGCCTTATTTTAATTGACAAATCGTAAACATTCGCCCTTTGTGCCTTTGTGTATGTATGGTTTTTCCTGGGCCGAGAACATTATCGGCGCCGATGTGGTCAAAGCAAGAGGCGGCCGGGTGGAGGTCGTGCCAGTGCTGGAAGGCAGGAGCACCGACTCCATCCTTGAAAAAATCCGCAAGACGGGGTAAAGAGACTCACCTTTGGACAAGTAAGCTCAGAGCGCCTTCAACTCCTCCCGTATCCTCTCCGACAGGAATATCTTGAGAAGCGACTGGTATGGTACATCCTTTTTGTGGGCAAGGAGCTTCAGTTCCTCGAGCATCGACTCCGGGAGCCGCAGGGAAATGGTCTTGAGCGAGGGCTTAAGCTCCGGCAGCACGACCCTTTTTCCTTTTTTCCAGTCCACATAATCGGTCGAGTCGCGGGTAGTCCAGAACTCCCTCTCCTCATCTTCGTTCTTGAATTTCGGTATTTTCTTACTCATGGGTTTGATACACCTCCCTTTCCTTGCGGTTCATGTCTCTTGCCGATATTACCCGGATAAGGTTCCGGCGGACTGTAAATACGACAAAAAGCATTCTGCTCCCGTCTGTATGGCCGAGAGCATAGAATCGGTTCTCCTTCTCCGAATGGCTGATGTCATCCGCAACCACCAGAGGCCGGTTGAAAAATATCTCCTCGCATTCCGACGGAGTAACATGATGTTTTTGCCAGTTCTTTTCGGCATTGTTCTTGTCCCACTCAAACCCGGCGCATTTCAGCAAGAGAGCAAAGATACCCATTAATTCAGTATATGATAATCATATACTGCTGTCAAGGCTGAACCCTCTTTCCTTTTAATTGACCTTCCATAAACTTCCGTTCCTTGTCGTATAGTAATCTTTCCTGGGCCGAGAACATTATCGGCGCCGATGTGGTCGAACTAAAAGGCGGCAGGGTGGAGGTCGTGCCGGTGCTGGAAGGCAGGAGCACCGACTCCATCCTTGAAAAAATCCGCCACGCGGGGGAAGATGAAGGCGCCGCGAAAAGGGAAAAGGGCTCATAACTTACCGAAAAGCAAGCGAAATCAGCTTGACGTGTCTCCCGTGCCCGCCGGATGTGCCGTTGCAATAGATCCCCCAAGCCTTGACATTTGCCGCCCCGTGCCGTACATTTCAAAACTGTCTTTTTATGTACATCTTAAAAGAGAGTTAAAAGGAGAAGTGGCGATAGACGACGCTGTCAATAACCCGCCCCCTTCTGAGCTTTACGAGACACAGATAATCGAGCTCTGCAAGCGGGGAGACCGCTCGGCGTTCAACGAACTCGTACGCCGGCACCACAGGAAGATATTTAACCTTTGTTTTCGCATACTTGGCAACCGCCACGAAGCCGAGGACGTGGCCCAGGACGTTTTCGTAACCGCCTTCCGGGCCATAAGGTCCTTTCGGGGAGACTCCGCGCTGTCAACATGGCTGCACCGGGTGGCCGTCAATAACTGCAAAAACCGTCTGAAATATCTCAAAAGGAGGAAATATTTTCAGACGGAAAGTATGGACGCCACCTACGACGACGGCGAGAGCGAAATGACACGGGAGTTCAAGGACGAGGGCGAGGATTCTCCGGAAGATACCCGCGAGCGGACTGAACTGAGCCGCGAAATCCAGGGGGCAATTGACCGATTGGACGAGGATTACAGAGTGGTTATCGTGCTGAGGGATGTTCAGGGTTTTTCTTACCAGGAAATAGCCGAAATATTGGATTTGAAGGAAGGAACTGTGAAATCGAGAATTCACAGGGCTCGCTCGGAACTTCAGCAAAAATTGAGACACTTAATAGAATAAAGGTGAAAAATTGATAATCTTACGGGAAGGGCGGGTCGGATATGGATTGTAAGGAAGCCCGGGAATACTATTCGGAATATCTTGAAGACGGTTCCGAAGAGATTCAAACGGCTGTGAAGGAACATCTTTCGGCATGCCCCCATTGCCGGGAGCAGGTAAGAAACCTCGGAAGCCTTATAAGAATGGTGGGGAAACTCCCGGATGTCGAGCCCGCCTCCAACTTCCTGGCCGCCGTCAACGGCAAAATAGACCGATTTGAGCAAAGAAGCTTCTTCTCCCGTCTGCTGGAAAGCTTTTCCGTGCAGAGCGCCTGGCCGAGAGCTGTGGCGGTGGCCGCAACCCTGGCCCTGGTGGTCATGGCCACGTTTTATGCCGGCGAAAAGGTCAGGATTGATAAACTCGCGGAAGCCGGCAACATCGCAGCCGAAGCATCCAATCCCGTCGGCGATAAAGATGATGTCAAGGAAACGGTGGTTTCCTCCACGCCCCCGGTGGAAGAAGTCGTCATGAGGACCGCTTTTGGAAGGGATACCGGGCCGAGAAGAATTTCGCTGCCCTCGGCTCCCGTAAATACCGGTAATCTCTTGAGAAATGTGGGATACGGAAGCTCGGAGCCGGTGTCGGTGGGAAGCAGCGACAGGGCCGTACGCGAAGAAGGCGCCGTATCCGGTTCGTCTGCCGCCCTTCATATAGGCGCAATACCCCCTCCCTCTAGGTCCAAAGCCGCTTATCCCGACCGGATAGTGGTAATAAGGGCAAACGAAACGCAGGACGCCACCGAGCAGGTCAGAGGACTTGTAAAAAGCCTGGAAGGCGAGTATCTTATTTACGGCCCGGAAATCACGTTCGCCAAGGTTCCGATAGAGTTGAACGACCACTTAATGCAGGCCATGGAATCTTTGGGCGAAGTAACGGAATTCGAGGGGCCCATAGACCGCTCATCCGAGGCACAGCACTTCCTCATCGAGGTCGTGATATTACCCGAGCTGCCTTGAAAAAGGGGCACAGGAAAAATGGCCGTTGTAAAATGCGAGTTCTGCAAACACGAGCAGGATACTTCCAAAAGCGTTATCTGTGATAACTGCGGTAGAAGGCTGGGCAGAACCCGCACGGACATACCGCCTACCCCCTTGGCCGAGGAAAGCGAGGAAATCGAATCCACCCGCTGCCCCAACTGCGGCATGTATTCCACCCGCTCAGTTTGCGGAAACTGCGGCGCCTACATCAGGGAAAGGGGACTCTGACCCGGCAAATATTCGGGGTCTCCGGGCCAAAAAGGCCACCTCCCGCAGTTTACTTCCCGTCCTTCATTCGGTATAATTAAAAGTTTGAATCAAGGATTTGTGCGCGAGGATGGAATGATATCCACCCGGAGAAGAAAAACCGGTCCGACAGAGGCGATTGTATTAGCTCTTGCGGTTACCATAATCCTCTCGGCGGTTGCCTGCGACAGGATTCCCGAGGAAAAACTTTTAAATAAAGAAAAGTCTTCCGGCGGATTGAAAATCAAAACGGTCGAAGCCCCCGTTACCACTCCGGAAAATACATCCGCGAAGACCGAGCCTGAGCCATCATCCACCGGGGAGATGAGGATAAACCGAACTACTTCCGCCGACGAAGAAGACCTGTCCCGAAATCAAAGAACCAGATATGTCAGGCGAAGATGCGTCCTTTTTGAGATTGTGGAAAACCAAAGGAAAATGAAAGATATTCTGTATCCGGGGCATAAAGTGGAAGTGCTGGCCAAAGTCGTTCTGGTCAACAGAAAAAACCGGGAGGTTCACGCATACCGGGTTGATGCCGGCGACGGAAACAAGGGTTACGTTTTCGAAAGAAACTTATGTGCCCAAAAAATTTGTGTTGAACAGTTGAGGAAGGGTGTAATTAAAATGTATGATTCCGAGAAAATGAGAGACAAGTATGTGCCGCAAATAAAGCTCGAGCTGCAAAACGCTCATGACCGTCCCGTTGAGGAGTTGCATGTCTCGGCGGATTTCTACTATGATGGAAATCTCGTCGGAACGGACAACACTTTCGCCGTAAGTTCGACTCACGGCATACCTCCCCTGAAATCGGGGGAGAGCAGCGAAGTGTTCCTGCGGCCCATGGACGAATTGCAAAAGGACGAGGTTTTGAGTGAAGAAAACCCAATCAAGGTCGTGGTAAAATGCTCGATAGAGTATGAAAAATCCGAAAAATGCGGGGAGTTTTACATTGACAGAACGGCATATTAAAAAAAGCGCTATAGGCGTATGCCTGGTCGGCATCTTTTGTTTCACCACCATAACCTCCTGCGGCGCACCCAAAACCGTAGCCGCCGACGCCGTGAACAAAGCTGAGATTGCAGGTAAGCGATTGGAGGAAAATAACGTGCCGCGGGATAAAACTCTCTATTATCGCATGCACGTGAAACAAGCCAAATCCGCGCTGGAAAAAAAGAAATACACCAGAGCCAAGGAAGAAGCCGACAAGGCAAAGCAAGCCGCCGATAACGTGCTCGAAAACCGCCGGGTTCTGAGGGAGCGCGTAAAGCGGCAGCTGAATGAAATGTGGCGCATCGTGGAAGGTGAGCCATACCCCTCCGAAGCGACGGTAAACGCTTGTTTCGCAGCTCAAACCGCTTTGGAAGAAAACCGGTTGGAAAAAGCTCAATCCATTTTGCGAACCGCGCGCAAAAGGGCGGGCATGCAGGTAAAAATCACATCCTCCAAAACCGTCGTAATACAGGCCTCCGACAGCTATTATAAGAAAAAGGACTACATACCCGTGTACGAAAAAATCGTGGAAAATCGCCCCACCGACATGATTCTGAAAATGGATGAGCCTTCACGGGCCGAATTCTTGGGCTCCAAGTGGGTCACGCCCGATTTAAGATACGTGAAAGTCCGTATTGAAACGCGCGAGGCCGATTATATCGGGTGGGTGGAAGGAAGGTTCATAAGCTGATGGGCGAGCCGCGGGAGCAGAACTCCGGCCCGCAGTCCGACTTCCTGGAGAGCGACAAGGACGGGGAACTCCTCGAGCGAATCAACAACAACGCCGACCCGGCGGCATTCGAGGAACTCGTCACACGGTACCAGGACAAGGTATGGCGACTGGCCCGCGGAATTACCCGTTCCGATTCGGACGCCGAGGACGTGCTGCAAAACGTCTTCCTTACCGTCTATAACAAATTGGATACTTTCGAGGGAAGAAGCACATTCTCCAGTTGGCTCTACCGGATAGCCGCCAACGCATCGTACATGAAGCTGAGGTCCAAAAAGGGCGACCAGTCTTACGCTCCCGAGGATATCGAGCCACTTATAGACAGGGACGATGAGGAAAGAAATCCCGACTGGAGCAGCGGCCCCGAAGAAACCCTGGCATCGCGGGAAGCCGTCGGGATTATCAACGAGGCTATCGAAAAGCTGCCGGAGGAGTACCGCTCAGTGCTGGTGCTCAGGGACGTGGAGGAGTTTTCCAACCAGGAAGTGGCGGATATGCTGGGGCTGAGCATTCCCGCCGTCAAAAGCAGGCTGCACAGGGCAAGACTTTACCTGCGGAAGAAGCTTGGCGACTTCTTCCTTACAAACGTAAAGGGCCAGGGGTAAAAATAAGCGGACAACAGGGGGAACAAAAAATGCACTGCCACCAGGTATTACAGTTGTTAGTGGATTACATAGACGGCGAACTCGATGAAAATACCCGCCGGGAGCTCGAAGAGCACATGGAAGACTGCGAGCCGTGCAAAAAGTTTATAAATACCTACAGAACCACCATAAAGCTCACCAAACAAGTGGAAACCTCCCAAATGCCCAATGAACTCAAGGACAGGCTGCACTCCTTCATCAGAATGAAAACCGGAGACAACTGCCCCCCGGACGGATAAGCATACAGAACAGCGCCGACAACAGTAATTAAAGGAAAACCTGAGACCATGCATTCAGCAGGTTAAGCTGAACTGTCACTGTTCGTATATTTTTGATTTTGTAGGTTTTTACTGGTAAAATAAATAATTGTGGAGACTTCAATTGGTAACTAGAGTAGCTGTAAATAGCAGCGTTCTGCAATGGGCTCTAGAGCGGTCTGGACTGACACCGGATACCCTTGCGGGCAAATTTCCCAAGATCGAGCAATGGATTGCCGGCGATAAGCAGCCGACGCTTCGGCAATTGGAATTATTGGCGAAGGTCACTCTGACGCCGTTTGGATTTTTCTTCTTGGATAAACCGCCTCAAGAAAGTTTGCCCATTCCATATTTCAGGACGCTTGTCGAGGACTCCAGTGAGAAACCCAGCCCCGATCTTCTTGAAACCGTCCAGGTAATGCAGCGCCGTCAGGCGTGGATGCGGGATTTTTTGATTGATGAAGGCCATGAAAGATTGCCTTTTGTTCGTTCTGCTCGAACGAGTGAACAGCCTAAATTGGTTGCACGGCACATGCGGCAAACCCTCGGTTTTGACGAGGAATGGGCCAGCAAACATAAGACTTGGACTGACGCCCTCCGCGCCTTACGGGAGACTATGGAGGAAACCGCAGGCATTCTAGTGGTCGTCAATGGAGTGGTAGGCAATAACACACACCGCAAACTCGATCCGAGCGAATTTCGTGGATTTGTGTTGGTGGATGACTATGCTCCTCTTGTATTCGTGAACGGCTCCGACGGCAAAGCGGCGCAGATGTTCACACTTGCCCATGAACTGGCGCATATATTCTTTGGCAGCAGCGCGGCATTCGATCTAAGACAGATGCTTCCTGCGGATGAGCCGATTGAACAAGCTTGCAATCAGGTTGCCGCCGAATTTCTTGTGCCGGAAAATAAATTGCGCCAGAAATGGCCTTTCGTAAGAGGCAGTCCGGAGCCGTTTCAAACACTCGCCAGCCATTTCAAGGTCAGCTCTATCGTTGCCGCTCGTAGAGCGTTGGACTTAGGATTGGTTCAAAAAGCCCAATTTTTGGAATTCTACCAGAATTATCGGAACGAAGAACGAGGCGTGGCCGCCGATAAACCGGAAGGGGGAGACTTCTACCTTAATCAGAATCTACGGGTAGGACATCGCTTTGCTTTTGCCGTTATCAGGGCAGTAAGAGAAGGCAAACTGCTTTATTCCGAAGCCTACCATCTAACTAACCTATATGGGAAAACCTTTGACCGTTACGCTGACCACTTGGGATTCGGAAGTTGACCGTGAGCGCAGAGCTCGTATTTGTCCTTGATGCCGATGTGTTTATTGAAGCAGCGCGTCGTTATTATGCCTTTGACCTGGGCACTAGGTTTTGGGATAATCTAATATCTCTTGCAACAGAAGGACGTGTTTGCAGTATTGATCGGGTACAACAGGAATTGAATAGAGGTAACGACGAGCTTAAGGAATGGGCAAATAACCGATTTTCAGAAGCATTTAACTCAACCGATGAAGATGAAGTTGCTAATGCTTTCAGTGAGATCATGACTTGGGTAAACGACCAGAAACAGTTTTTAGACGCTGCCAAGGCTGATTTCGCAAACGGTGCAGATGGCTGGTTGGTAGCTTATGCAAAGGTAAAAAACTATGAAGTGGTGACCGAAGAAGTTCTCAGACCTGACATAAAAAAGAAAGTCCCTATTCCCAATGTATGTGAAGCATTTCGGGTAAATTATTGTAATACTTTTGACATGTTAAGAAGACTTGGAGTTCGATTGGCGTAGCGAACAAATGGATGTTTCAAAAGAAAACTTCTACGCCACAATCGAATGTCTTCTAACCGGCTTTGAACTGTTGGGTGAACTTCTCCCGCGAAGATTTATTGTGCGAGCTATATCCTCACCGGCACGTCGGGGTACGTCTTGCGGTCTACGTACTCGGCGGCGCAGGCGGATTCCGAATGAAGCTCCTTCAATAGTTTTCCCCCGCCGTCGTAGATAGTAAGCTTCATATCCGCCACCTTCGAGTTGTTGCACCACAAAAGCTCCCCGTCGGGGTCGGTGTAGGTAACCGCCACGTGGTCCACGGGCTTGCTGGTGATTTCCCCCACCATCCTGATGTCCGGCTTCTTGCACTCGAACCTCCAGTCGCAAAGCTTCCACTTGCTCCTGTTGGCGAACCATTCCTTCGGGGAGTTAAAGTTGTATTCCCTGCCGTCGGTTTTGAGGTAGAAAATCTTGAAGTGAGGACTCGGGACGGGGCCGACTTTTATCTGGCTGTCTATACCCTCCCACACTGTGTCGGGGTCTTCCTTGAAAGTGTTGCAATGGCCCCACGCCCATCGTAGCGCGTGCTTTTCGCCCCACAGGTGACTCTGCTGGCCGCGCGAGCCGTTGAAATTTATCTCCCGCCCGTTGGCGTTAATCCTTCCCGTGAATGTAGCGTTCTGGTGAGGCGAAATCCCCTTGGTCTTGGGAAACGAGCCGGTGTAGAACTTTTCGGAAGGGAAAAAATAATACGACCCGCCCGGCGAATCGAACTCCAGCTCCCACTCCAGCGACAACCCCTTCGCATCGTCCGATATTTTCCCGTGGCAGGAGTTCATAGCCAGCTCGGCATCGGCGAGTTTCACGTGAAACTTTTCCCTGTCCCAGTCGAGTTGGTCGATAGGAAAGCGGTTTTTTACGGCGAAGTTGTTGTCGGGGTTGTCCACGTCGAAAAATATGCCCCAAAGCTCGCAATAAGGGTCGCCGATGTGCTCCAGAGGGCTGGTCATCGTGTAGCGCACCCAGTAGGCGGTGCGGCTGTCGAAATCGTTCCACTTGAGGTAGTACACCTCGTAGTGGCCCCTCTTCTCACCGTCCCATACCAGTATATTGTCCTTTTCCTTCCGGCTTCCGACCATTTTCGTTCGCCCTCCCGTAAAAACGTTTAGGCATATTTTAATTCAGCACAAGCCCGGACACAAGCGTTCGGGGGACATGGAAACAATGGAGGCCGGGCATTCGTGCCCGGCAATGAATGACGGACAGGAATGTCCGTCCTCCAAATCAAGAAACAATACGGATTTATAAAAAATTGACGGTTGATAACCCACACAAGCTATGTGTGTTATTTTTTATCAGGGGAAATAGCGCGGGTCCATCTCCCTCATAACCTTTACCAGCCCCGCCTTCATTCGTTTCTTAATCTCGGCGTAGGCTTCGGGGTTTTTGTCGGCAAGCGATTCAGCCATGTCCATTGCTCGCGGCAGCACTTCGTCGGGCGGGCACGCTTCGTCTATGAACCCGGCCTCCACAAGCTCGGAGGCGGTGAACCTTTTTCCCGTCAGGGCCATAGTCCTCCAAATATTCGGCGGCAGGGCGCTTTTGAGCAGCGCTATCATGCCCGGCCAGAAGGGCATGTTTAAGTCAACTTCCGGAGTGCACACCCAGCCCCTTTCGGCGTTCATCACCCTGAAATCGGCGCACGCGGCCAGCATGGCGCCTCCGGCGAAGGCGTGGCCGTTTATCGCCGCCACCACCGGCTTCGGGAACACCGCCCACCGCTCCAGCATCCGGGAGAAGCGGGGCGTAAATTCCCGCAGTTCCTCAATCGGCAGCTTTATCAGCGCATCCAGGTCAAGGCCGTTGCAGAAGTACTTGGGATGAGCGCCGGTTATTACCACCGCGCGGACCGAACCGTCGGAGGAGATTTCGTCCATGGCCCGGTGATGTCCGTCCACGCCGACGGGATTGAAGCGGTTCTCGCCGTCGTCCATCACCACCCGCGCCACCCGGCCCTCCCTTTCGATTCTCACCGGCGCCGACATCCGATTTACCTCGGCATAACAGGGAACATGACTACAACGCCCGGTAGTATTCGGGCCTGAGCAGGGGCGATTTGGGGTCGGATAGGGCGCTGTCTATTATCCCGAGCAGCTCGTCCCGGTCGCGCTTGAGTGCGCCCTTGAGCGGCAGGTAGTTGCTGGCGTGATTCGAGCGGAACACGCTTTCGGTGGTTTCCAGCCCGGCCACCATCCGGCGCACTTCCTTGAGTAGCTCGAGCTTGTCCGGCCATTCCCAATCCGGGGGCATCTGCTTTTTGTACCAGTCACTCAGCTCGCCCGGCAGAAGCAGGGTGAGAGCGCCGATGTATTCGGGGTCTATTTTGTTCAGAATGCGCACAGTTTCGGCGATGTGCTTTTCGCTGCCTTTGCGGCCTCCCAGCCCGAGCAGCACCGTTACGGACAGCGCGAACCCGGCGTGGCGGGCCTTTATGGCCGACTCGGCTATTTCGTCGTGAGTTGCTCCCTTGTTCACCATTTCCAGCACTTCGTCGTCACCGGTTTCGATGCCGTAGTAGAGAAGTTGAAGACCGGCTTCCCTGATTTTGCGCAAATCCTCCGGTGTTTTTTTGTACATGTTCTGAGGGCTTGCGTAGCTGGACACCCTCTCCAGCCGGGGAAAGTTTTCGTAGAGCAGGTGGAGTATGCGGCGCATGTGTCGCGGGTTCATCGCCATGGCGTCCCCGTCGGCCAAAAATATCCGCCTGACGCCGGGGACTTGCCGGGCGCATTCCTCGACGTCCCTTTTGAACTCCTCGAACGGGCGCACTTTGAACTTCTTGGTGCGATACATCAGGCAGAAGGCGCACTTGTTATGGGAGCAGCCAAGGGTTGCCTGGAGTATCAGGCTGTCCGCTTCGCTGGGCGGCCTGTACAGGGGCATATCATACTGCATGATTCGCGACCTCCGTGTTGAATCTTCGTATTTTATGGTAAGTTATAGAGTTGATAATCGGCAACGTGCCGGGAAGTGCTATCCAAGATGTCAACTTTTCCGTTTTTATCAAGGGGGCTGTTATGAGAAGTAGAAGAGTTCTTATATTGGCGGTTCTGGCCCTTTCGGTCTCCCTTATGGTGGCGGCGTGTCCCGGCAAGCGCATGACTTCCGATACTGCCCCGGAGGCCACTTTCGAGAAGGAAACGCTGCCGGAAGGCGTCCTGCGGGTCGGGGCGGCGTGGATGGACATAACCCCGAAAAAAAACGCCTGGCTGGCGGGTTTCGACCCCTTCAGGAGAAGTAAGGGCGTGCACGACCCCATAACCGTGCAGACTATTGTGCTCGAAAAGGGCGGGGAGAAGGTGGCGCTGGTGGTGACCGACCTGCTCGGCCTGATGAAGCCCGAGATAGAAGATGTTCGCGACATGTTGCCGGAGTATCGTGACGACCCGGTAATTGTCGGGGCCACTCACGTCCATTCCGCCCCCGACACCATGGGACTGTGGGGCGGGGTGAGCGACGATTACATGGAGTACATACAACAGGCCATCGCAATCACCGTCAGGGAAGCGGATATGAACGCCGTCCCCGCCCGGGTGAAGGCGGGTACCGGCGAAATCCCGGACGGCGCGATAAAGAACATTCGCATCACCGACATGCTCGATTTGAGGGTCGAGGTTTTGCAGTTCGTTTCCGATGAAGACGATTCGGCGATAGCGACGCTGGTCAATTACGCCTGCCACCCGGAGGTTTTGTGGAACGACAACAAGCTTATCACCAGCGACTTCGTGCATTATCTGCGGGAAGGTCTTGCCGGGCGCGACGCGGGCGTGGTGGTTTACTTCAACGGCGCCCAGGGGGCGATGATTACTCCCGACGTTACCGTCACCCACAAGAACAAGGAAGTGCACACATTCGACGAAGCGCAGCGGATAACCGATATAATGCTACAGGGAGTGAACGAGGCTATAGATAACGCGGAACCGGTGGAGCCGGAGCCGATTAAGTGGGCCAAATCCGAGTTTTTGGCGCCCGTGGACAACGACCTGTTCAAAAAGGCACATAAGCTGGGGCTTTTCAAAAGGATGATGTATCGTTCCTACCGGGTTTACACGGAAACGGTGGCACTTCGCATCGGGGAGGTGATAATGGTCACCATGCCCGGGGAAGCCCGCCCGGACATCGGGCTTCGGGTCAAAGAGGCCACCGACTCGCCTCACCCCTTTTTCCTGGGAATAACCCAGGACGAGTTGGGGTATATCATGCCGGCGGAGGCCTTCGAGGACCCGCTGTTCACCTACGAGGTTTCAATGTCGCCGGGTGAGAAGGCTTCGGAGAAAATTGTTAAAGAGGCTATCGGGGTGGTGGAGTCTGTAAAATAACATCTATGCCTGAAAATGAAGAGCAGAAAACGAAACCGTTGACCCTGAGGAGCTGCGCCGCTACCCTTCGAGACGACTTTCGGTCTCCTCAGGGCTAACGGCGCAGCGTCTCTAAAGGCAACGGTTGAGAGGGGTTTCAAACAGAGAACAATACGGTTTAAAGCGTTATTTACCTTTATAGGCCGTTGCAAAATCAGCTTCAGGAAAGAGAAAAGCTTTTTTCCGGAGATGTGCGAGTCTGTGTTTTTCAGACAAGGGGCTTTTAGCCCCTTGGATTTCAAGGGGTTAAAACCCCTTGTCCATTCGTGGCTTATTCTCGTGAAGGCTAATGTCAGAGAGTTCAAACCGGAAAGGCACATTGTGCAACGGCCTCCTTTAGGCAAGGTTATGCAAAGAAATAAGCCCCATGTTTAAGCGACTGAGAAAATACTTTGCCGACATCAGGGGGAACGTGCGGGTCTTTGGCCTGACCAGTTTCTTCAACGACGCCTCAACTGAAATGATATACCCGCTGCTGCCGGTGTTCCTGACGAAAGTCCTCGGGGCCAGCGTTGGTTTCGTGGGGGTTATCGAGGGGATTGCCGAGAGCACCGCCGCCATCGGCAAGCTCATCGCGGGGTGGTATTCCGACAGAATAAGGGCGCGGAAGAAGCTGGCGGTTTTCGGTTACGGACTCAGCACGCTAACCCGCCCGGCCATAGCCGCGTCCACTCACCCGTGGCACGTATTGGGAGCGCGGTTTGCGGACAGGGTGGGCAAGGGCGTCCGCACCAGCCCCCGGGATGCGCTTTTGGCCTGCAGTGTTGACCAATCGGTCAAGGGCAAAGCGTTCGGATTTCATCGCGCTATGGACCATGCCGGGGCCATACTGGGCCCGGCGGCGGCGCTTCTGATATTGTACCTCGACCCTGAAAATTACAGGCTTGTCTTCTGGCTGGCCCTGATACCGGGGGCGATAGCGGTATGGGCGTTGTGGCGGTATGCGGTGGAAATACCGCCGCCCGAGTGCGAAGAGACTTCCGGCAGGCCGCGCCTTTCGTGGAAGGTTATGGATAAGAAGCTGCGGTGGTACATCATCGTGGTTTTCATATTTACCCTGGGCAACTCCTCTGACGCATTTTTGATTCTGAGGGCCGAGGAGCTGGGTATAAGCGTCGCGCTGGCGCCCCTTTTGTGGATGGTGCTTCACGCGGTGAAAGTGGTCACCAGCATGCCCGGCGGGTCGCTTTCGGACCTAATCGGCAGGCGGCGCACCATCATACTGGGCTGGTCGGCCTATGCGCTGATATACGCCGGTTTCGCGCTGGCGGGCAGCCAATGGCACGGATGGGCGCTGTTTGCGCTTTACGGGGTATACTTCGGGCTCACCGAAGGCGCCGAGCGGGCGCTGGTGAGCGACCTGGCCGATGAGAAGGTGACGGGGACGGCCTTCGGCTTCTTTCACCTGGCGGTGGGAGCGGCGTCGCTGCCGGCGAGTATCGTTTTCGGCTACGTGTGGAAGATTTACGGCGCTCCGGCGGCTTTCGGAATGGGCGCCGGACTGGCCGTCGTGGCTATGCTGCTTTTGACGGTTGCGGTCAGAAGACCCGCCCGGAAAAACGGGTAAAGCGGCAGGGCCTTGAGTTGAAAACCCTCAAAATAGCCAGGGTCAAGGGGTAGCGCCGATAGCTCAGCTATCGGCGCCACCCGGCGAGCGTGATGGTGTTTTGAGTTGAAAACGGGGGCATAATATTTTACCCTTGTCGGACGGGTTTTTTGTTAAGGGACATCCTTCCGAAATCAATTACATTTTTTGATATTTGAAAAACCGGTGCGATACCGGAGGCCTTGGAAAGGGGCGGGAGCTGGTTTGATTCGACAACTTGACAACCCGGAAACGGATTTCCAAAAGGAGCTTGCACATGGAAGAAGTCGACATTAAGAAGGAAAGCGTTGTTCTGCGGGGAATGGAGGGCGTCGAGGCCGCCGAGACGTCCATCAGCTTTGTCGACGGCGAGAACGGCGACCTGTTTTACCAGGGATACAACATCCATCACCTGGCGGAAAAGGTCTCCCACGACGAAGTGATATACCTGTTGTGGTTCGGCGACCTGCCCACCAAGGGTCAACTGGATAAGTTCCGCGGCCGGCTTCTGCCGGAGATGACGCTGCCGAGGAAAGTTACGAGCTGGATTCGCAACGTCCCGAAGAAAACCCATCCCATGGACGTGTTGAGAACGGCGGTGAGCATGCTGGGGCCTTACGACCCCGACCAGGACGACAACTCCACCGAGGCCAACGTAAAAAAGGCCATCCGGATTACCGCCAAGGTGCCCGCCATAATCGCGTGGCTGTATAGGAGCCGTTTGAAGGAAAAGCCGGATGAACCCGACCCCGAGCTATCGCTGGCCCATAATTTCATGAGGATGTTCCTTGGCCGGGAGCTTTATAACGAGGAGATAGTGGCCGCCGAGCTGTTGATGATTCTTCACGCCGACCACGGCATGAATGCCTCCACCTTCAGCGCGAGGGTGACGGCGAGCACCCTTGCGGACCTGTATACTGCGATAACCAGCGCCCTCGGCACGCTGAAGGGCCCCCTTCACGGCGGGGCCAATCAGCGGGTGATGGAGATGCTCGAGGATATAAAGCACCCGAAGATGGTTGATGAATACATTGACGGTCTTCTCAAAGAGGGCAAGCGAATTATGGGCTTCGGCCACCGGGTTTACAAGACCGAAGACCCCCGGGCCGGTCACTTGAGAAGGTGGTCCGAGGCGCTGTGCTCGCGCAGAAAGACCCTTGACCTCTATAAACTGAGCAACCTGATAGAGAAGAAGGTGATGAAAGTCAAGCATATCCACCCCAACGTGGACTTCTATTCAGCCACGGTGCAGCATGCTATGGGCATCCCGAAGGATTATTACACCGCATTCTTCGCCGCCAGCCGGGTGGCCGGCTGGACGGGCCACGTGATGGAGCAGCACGAAAAGAACCGCCTCATCCGCCCCACCTCCAAGTACGTAGGCCAGTACGGCAGGAGGTTTGTGCCCATCAACCGCCGCAAGGAGGCGAAACACCCTGAGCAGACCAGTGAGCGCAGCCAGGCTTTCCTGAGCTCGGATTAGGATGGTAGGCCCGGCACTTTTGCCGGGCGTCTCTGAGTACCTTGTGGAATGCGCGACAGGAGTGTCGCGCCTACCATGTTTTTTGGGGTATTACGCGGTTGGTAGGCCCGGCACACCTGCCGGGCAATACCGGCTTTCCGATGGGTGTGAATGTACCGTCAGGACAACAGGAAGTTGATAGCCCACACAACTTGCTTGTGTGGGTGAGCTTTAGCTCACGGGAGAAAATTTCCCCAAAATAACCCGCAGCCATGCCGGCGCATGTCTCGGCGAGTCAAGCCTCGCTGAATAAAAGCGGCCTCAAGAGGCCGCACTCCAGACTGCAGCGCCCGGCAGGAGTGTCGCGCCTGCTGTGCGGGATTTTATTTATAGATAAGTTCGATTTTGTGGAAGTCGGCGCTGGCTTGTCTTACCAGGTTTGCCGACCACGTTGTGCCGTCGGGCTTTTTTCCTTCCAGCTTTCGGCATATAACCAGGATGCCGGTGATTCGCTCTTCGGGGTTTTTGAGGTTTATTTCGCAGTCGCGATAGCCGACCGGTTCGGAAAGCTTGCCCACGCCGGCTATATCGGGTTTGACGAGGCCCCTTTTGTTGAAAATCAGGCTTTCTACGCGCTTGACGGGCACTTCCTTTTCGTTATCCAGGGAGGGGTATATTGTGACCGTATCATTCTTGAACAGGTTTCCGATTTGTTCGGGACAATCGAAATTCAGCTCGGTAAGCTCCACGTACTTGTCCGTGTCGTGTTCATCGGGATATACCCGATAGACAAGCTTTTTTTCAGGTTTTACGGCTTTTTCCGGAGTGCCGACGGTTCCGGGGGAGATTGCCGCATCGGGTTCGGCGGTGACCGGAGCTTTTTTCGAGTTACCCTCTCGGAAGAATGGCAGTTGTTCCTTTTCGCAGGCGACGAGGAACGAACATGCCAGAAACGCCGTCAGTGACGCGATTACCATGAGTCGAAATGAAGATGGCCTCATACCGAATTCTCCTTGTTTTCTTACGAATTCCTTCCCGTAGGGAAGTAAACGGTAAAAACCGCCCCGCCTTCGGGCCTGTTATCACAGATTATGGTTCCTCCGAAGCGGCTGAGTATATTCCCCACTATGGTCAGGCCGAGTCCCGTTCCCGTTCCTTCTTCCTTGGTAGTAAAGAACGGCTCGAAGATTTTCCTTTTGTTTTCCTCCGGAATTCCGGGGCCGGAATCTTCCAGCCTTACCCATATCCATCCTTCGTTCATACCGGTGGAAATGTTGATTTGGCCTTCTCCTTTCATTGCCTGGACGGCGTTGTTTATCAGGTTGAGGAATATTTGCCTCAGCCGTGAGGATTCGGCCATTATGTAGGTTGTTTCCCCTTTTTTTCTGTTGATTTTTATTCTTTTGAGCAGGCCCGAATGGGCGGCGAGCCTGATGGCGTCATCCAGCGCTTCTTCAATTACCACCGGTTCGGCTTCGGCCTCGGGCGCGATTCGGGCGTAGTTTTGGAGGTCTCGGGCTATGTTTGTCACCGATTCCACGAAGGATATAATTTCCGTTCCCATATCCCGGGCTTTTTGGGTTTCCTGCGCCCGCTGGACGGCTTCGGCCACCCCCATGATGCCCGCCAGCTGGTTGTTTATTTCGTGGGCCACGCCGGCGGCCAGGGTTCCTATTCCGGCAAGCTTTTCCGACTGAAGCAGCTCCTTCTGTTGCTCGTTTATTCTTTCCAGGGCCTCCAACACCTTTATGTGAAGGCGGGCGTTCTGCACCGCGGAAGCAATGGTTCCGGCCATTGCGATGAGCAGGTCGAGGTCCGATTCGGTATAAGGTTTTTCTCCCACTTCATTTTCGAGGTAAACAAGTCCTTCAACGCTTTCGTGTACCCAGAGGGGCGCCACCAGAATGCTCCCCGGCGGCTCGACGCCCTCCGGCGCCTCCTCGGCGGGGCTGTAAGCGGCGATACAGACTTGTTGTTCGATAGCCTTGTTTGCCGGACCTTGGAGGTAAGCGTAAGGGGGGTTCGAGTATCCTCCCCGAGTATGGAGCACCTTCGGCTTAAGCTCTCGCGTTGTTTCTTCCAGCAGGGAAATGCTCACCATCCTGCCGGGGATGGAATTCAGCACGCATTCGGCGGAATATTTCAACTGCTTGTGCAGGTCGAGGGTGCTGTTTATGGTGCGGGAGAGTCTTTGCAGCACCTTGAGGTTCCGGTGACTGGCTCTCAGCGATTGCAGGTCCTGAGGCCCCGTGTCGGTGTCTTCGTCGAGGTTCGGTTTGCTGTCTTCTTCGTCCTTAGCCCGGACATGGTGAAGCGACCTTGTCAATTGAAAAACCGTTTCTCCCTCGGCAGGTCGCCTTTCCGGTTCTTCCTGCTCGAGTTCGAAGCGCAACTCGTGCCCGCCAATTCTTATCCTGTCCCCGTTGGAAAGGCGGATTTCGTCTATGCGGGTGTCGTTGACGTAGGTGCCGTTCAGGCTCATGTTGTCCACCAGGTAAAAGTGGCGGCCTTCGTTGATTAACTGAGCGTGGTGGCGGCTGATTTTGGGGTCATCCAGGAAAACGTCGCTGGTGGAGGCTCTCCCTATGCCCGTTTTTCTGTTACGGAGCTGATAGGCGGCGCCGTCTTTTGCTACAAGTCGGGCCATAAGCGGGTCTCAACCGTTCAGCAGTTTTTCCCAGTCGATGTAAATCTCCTTTTCGTCCAGGATGACTTTCAACTTTCGCAGCAACTCATCGGGCTGGAACGGCTTTGTGACATAGGCGTCGCAACCGCACCGGAAGCAGGTCTGCATGGTCTGCTCGTCGGCGCGGGCGGTGACCATTATAACCGCCGTCTCCTCGAGTTTGGGGTCGTTTTTTATATACCTACAGACGGCGTCTCCACCCATTTCGGGCAGCATAAGGTCCAGAAACACCAGGTCGGGCTTTTCCATGTGGACGCGCTTGATGGCCTCCGGGCCGGTGTAGGCGTAGGTTATATCCACGCCGGTTTTTTCCAGGAGGTTTTTTTCCTCCTCGAGCACCTGTGCGGAATCGTCCACCAGCAGAACTTTGGCGTTCTTGTTCATTTCTTACCCCTTTTTGATATTAGAAATGCCCCACCCGGTTGTCAATCCGATAATCCGGGATTCCCCGTTAAGGGTAGCACATCTTGACCGCAGGGTAGCTTATGGCGGGCGTAAAAGCCGAGAGCGGCCATAACCTCCTCGGCGCCGAGCATGTATCATGCAACCCCCGGGAGCGGTCAAGGTGTGAAACAAAACCTTTCCTTGTCCGGGAATCCTGGTCCGATGAATTTTTGGAAAAGATTGAAATTTCCATCATATAATTTTACTATATAATAAGGATTTTTTCAGCTTAATTGCGCAGGGTATAATTTTGCCGGAATCCATACTGATAATAGACGACGACAACTCCTCGCGGGAAGAAGTAAAGCACATCCTCAACATGTCCGGTCTCTTCGACGAATTTTACGAAGCCGCGGACGGAGTGGACGGCTTCAAAATTCTCCTCAATAAAAGCGTGGACCTCATACTTTGCGACGTGGACATGCCGGGCATCGACGGTATCAAGTTCCTCTCCATGAAAAGAGCCCGCCCGGAGTATAACGACATCCCGGTGGTTATGCTGACCGGAATGCAGGACGTAAAGCTGAAGGTACAGACGCTGGAGATGGGGGCCAGCGACTACGTCACCAAGCCCTTCGACCCCGCCGAGCTCATCGCCAGGGTCAGGGTTCACAGCAAAATCAAGCGGTTGCAGGACGAACTTCGGGATAAAAACCGCAAGCTGGAAGAGTTGTCGAACACCGACGACCTCACCAGGCTGTATAACCGGCGCTATTTCATGGAGGTGTTCGAGCTGGAGTTTCAGCGCGCCAAGCGATACGGGTCATATCTGAGCTTTATAATGATGGACATAGATTATTTTAAGGATTTCAATGACACTTACGGCCACCTGCTGGGCGACGAGGTCCTGGTGGAAGTCGCCCGGATATTGAAAAACAACCTCCGGGTGAACGACCAGTTGGGTAGGTACGGCGGCGAGGAGTTCGCCCTGATGATGCCCGAGACCGATTTGCAGGGCGCCACCGTGGTCGCTGAAAGGCACCGAAAACAGATAGAGAATTTCACTCTGCACAAGGACAGCGAAAAGCTCAAGGTCACCATCAGCCTGGGAGTGGCTTCTTACCCCGACCCCCGGGTGGAAAGCCTGGATGACCTGATTAAGCTGGCCGATGACGTCCTGCTGGAAGCCAAGTCCGAGGGACGGAACCGCATCCAGGTGGCTTACCATCCCGACGAGTAAAAACGTCGAAAAGCATGGAAAACCGTTGAAATTTTGTTATAATTTGTCGTAAGCTTACAGTAAAAGGAGCTTAAAACATGCCGACAGTCAACGATAAAAAACTTAAAGCGATAATCAAGGAGTCCGTCAAAGAAGCTCTGGAGGAAGAATTAATAAAAGTGCGCCTGATGTTCTTCCCCGAGGTTTCCGACAAAGAAATGCGGGACATTTCCGACCGTTACAAAAAACCGGAAAAGAAATCGGTGAACTCAGAGAAAATAGATTTATGTAGTTGATTTCAGGGGTAATGTGTATAAGTGATTGATGGGAAGCTCAGGTAAAGAATGCCAAAGTATAGCAAAGAAAAAATAATCCGGATATTGCAGAACCTTTCGGAAAACCTTGGTAAAAATCAATGCTGTCCAACAAAATCGGAAATCAGGCATTTCGGATAGGTTAAGCCACTGATTTCATTGAATGAGGCCGTTGCAAAACAGGCTTCAGGGGTAGAAAAGGCTTTTTTTCTGTAGCTCCCCGAGAATGTCTTTTCCAGACAAGGGGTTTTAACCCCTTGAAATTCAAGGGGCTGAAGCCCCTTGTCTGTTCTCCTTGTGAAAAATGCTCATGCTCGAAACAGGCATATGCTGTCCAAATCCAAAACCGTTTTTGGACAGGTATGGCTGGAGTACAGCAAAGAAAAAATTCAATGCACTGAACTATCGGTTAAAATGCAGCCAATTCTGTTTCAATTTCATTGAAATTCCTCAGGAAATCGGCCAATTCCCGAAGCAAACCATGACCGAGCGCATAGACCCCTGAAAATAAAGCGTAGCCGGGCTGAAATCCGCTCAGGCGGAAATTCGTTTCGCCCCCTTAAGCCGTTCGATATAATCGGCGTTTTCCTTTATCCATCTCCTTACGATGAAGTTGGCGCCGGCCCGGTATTTGACCCTCCACCTTCGCCCGGGGCGGTAAGCGTTGGCCACCCGCTTCAGGCTGTAAAACCGCTTCATCCCTTCCACAATGGAGGACTGCATCTCGTAAGCCGAGCATCGGTTCGGCTCGAAGACCACGTACATGCCGGTGTAGTATTTCCAGTCGGTGTGCAGAAGCCTGTCTTTGTTGTCCTCGTAAGCCCTGGTGCCGGGAAACGGGGTAATTGCGAACAATTGAATCGTGTCGATGTCGTGCTCGATGGAGTAATCGATGATTTTTTCAACAACGCCCGGGTCGTCGTCGACGCCCAGCACGAACATGCCGTGTACGCCGATTCCGCGCCTGTGCAGGTTTTCTATGCATTTTTCGATGGCTTCCACTTCGTGGGATTTGCCGAAGGATTTCAATGTCTCGGGAATAATGGATTCTATCCCCACGTAAGCTATCCTGCACCGGGTTTGTTGCATGAGGTCGAGCAACTCCTCATCCTGCCCCGCGCCCACGGTAATCTCCCCCGACCACCTGAGCGGCGCCGCGTCTTGCCGGAGCATATCCTGCAGGAGGGACTTGGTTCGGGAAGGGTTGGCGCAGAAGTTGTCGTCGGCGAAACAGACGCTGCGGTCAAGTATCGGGCGCAGCTCCGAAATTACCTGCTCGTTGGACCTGAAACGATAACGCCTGCCGAAAACCGCCGTTACTGTGCAGAAGTTGCAGTTGTGAGGGCATCCCCGGGATGTGGAAATTATGGGAGGGGGGTTGTCCGGGGAAACCTGGGGCGAAAGCGAAAAATCCGGCGACGGCAGACCGGCGAAGTCCACCACATCCCTTTCCCCTTGCGAGAAACAAACCTCCCCGCCGGCGCTTTTATACGCCAGGCCCGGTATCTCTTCAACTCCCTTATTCTTCTCAATATTTTCGACTAGCGCCGGAAAGGAGTTTTCCCCCTCGCCGAGCACCACGTAATCGCAGTGGCCTAGCGCCTCTTCCGGCATGAAGGTCACGTGTGGCCCGCCCATGACCACGGTTATCCCCTTTGCCCGAAGCGAGTCGGCGATGCGGTAGGCTTCGTGTATCTGGCCGGAGAGGGAGCTTATGCCCACCAGGTCGTATTCGGCCAGCTTGTCCTCCCTGAATCCTTTCATGGACTGAAACCACAGCTCGCAGCGGTAGCCCATGCCTTTCAATATGGCGCCGAGGGTGGGGATGCCGGTCCGCGGCAGGTAAACCCTGCTGTAAACGTGAGCCCCCGGCGTGCCGGTCTCCACCAGCCCGATTTCAGTTGTACCGGTCTGTGCCATGATTTCCTTCCTTGGTCGAAGAATGCCCCGTGAACTGAAAATGTTATATCACAAGCGCAGAACACGCAAGCGCCATAAGGAAGGCGGCCCGGAATAGTTTCAGCGGGTGACAAATTTTGTCACCTGTAGAATATTCTACAACGTTGTAGAATATTCTACAATTCTGTAGAAAATCGGGGCCAGAATTCTACACCCCTTTTTGTAGCAAAATGCGACCCCTCCTCCACACCTGCTCTGAACTCGCATAACACGTGTGAATTATCTGTTCTTTTCAAGCCGCCCTTTAAAAAACATGCTCTACCTTCCGAGACAACATGAGTTTCTGCTGATAAAATAAATTACATAGAGAAAATGAAAAACCTGAAAGTAATCGTACCGGCAAGCACTTCCAACCTCGGCCCCGGCTTCGACACCCTTGGGCTGGCGGTGACCCTGTACAACGAAGTCGCCGTCGAATCCACCGACCGGAAGCTGGCGGTGGATTTCGAGAGCGGCGTCGAGGAAGCTTATTCCGAGCAGATGCGGCGCATGGCGCGGCGTACCGTGAAGGGCTTCGAAGACGCCTCGGGGCAGCGGGTCGAGGGGGTAAGGTTGATATTCCGCAACGAAGTCCCCATCGCCCGCGGCCTGGGCTCCAGCGCCACCTTCCGGATGGGCATCCTGACCGCCCTCAATATACGGGCGGGGGAACCCTTAACTCACGACAGCCTCATCAACATCGGCTGCCGGATGGAGCGGCATACCGAGAACTGCGTCGCCGGTACCGTCGGCGGTCTCACGGCTTCCGGGTTCATAGGCGACGGAGTGAGGTACGCCAAGTACCCGGTAAGCGACCGTTTCAGCTTCGTGGCCGCCGTACCCCGGCGGCCGATGAGCACTTCCGCCACCCGGAAGATACTGCCCCGGCGGATTAACTTCCGGGACGCCGTGTACAACCTCAACCGAACCGCCCTTCTCCTGGACGCGCTGGGCTCGGGGGACACTTCCCACCTGTGGGAGCTTCTCCGCGACAGGCTCCATCAGCCGTACAGGGCACGGATACTCACGCCGTTGTCCGACGTTCTGGAGGCGGCGAAAACCGCCGGAGCGGCGGGCGGCTTCCTTTCCGGCAGCGGCTCGACCATAATGGCGGTGGTCGTCGGGAAGGCCGAGGAGGTGGCGATGGCCATGCAGAAGCGGCTTGCCGAGAAGAAATGGAAGGCCGAAATATACATACTGGAGACGGACAAATCGGGCATACGGGCGACTTTCGAGTAAAAAAGTCACCTCCGGGTGGCGATTTTGCTCAAAAAAAAGCCCGACACCGACCCTCATTTTTGAATTAACCGGTAACATTTTAAGAAGGCATTCCAATGAAGATGTTCTTGCTCCGGACAGGGGGCAAAAAATTTATAATTAAATCAGCTGCTTACATTGGCGACCTTTCAGGCCGTTTAAGCAGCGTTACCTCTTGACGAACCTGATGAGACTTTGAAATCGGTATATAGTTTTACCGGCACGAAATTTGCCATTATTTAGAGCCTATTACCCTTTCATTCCTCTCCCGGCACATTACCGTATAAACCGTTCGCAAACCTTTGATTTTCCTGTCCCTTGACACCCCTCTTGGGCGTGGCTACTATCGAGCCATGGCGCTGGTGGTCATCCCCGCTAGACGGGCCTCCACACGACTCGAAAACAAAACACTTGCCACTATAGCCGGCCGACCCATGATAGAGCACGTCTACCGGCAAGCCGGCGCAGCCTCCGGCGCCGAGAGGGTGGTGGTGGCCACCGACAGCGACGAAATCGCCTCCGCCGTCAGGGCCTTCGGAGGCGAGGCCGTCATGACCGGCGAATGCGAAACCGGTACCGACAGGGTGGCTCAGGCCGTCCGGGAACTGGAGCGATACGAGGTCATCGTCAACCTCCAGGGCGACGAGCCGCTCATCCCTCCCGAAATGATAGACGAGGTAATCGCGCCGTTGAAAAATTCCGCCGGGCCGGGTATGGCCACGCTCAAGCGCCAATTCCGGGAGGACGAAGACCCTTCGCTGCCACAACTGGTCAAAGTGGTGACCGACCTCGAGGACAACGCGCTCTATTTCTCCCGCTCGCTCATCCCGTACCCGAGAAATCCCGGCGAATCGGCGTTTTACCTGCACGTGGGAATATACGCCTTCCGGGCCGAGACGCTGTTCAAATTTACATCGCTGCCCAAAACGCCGCTGGAGCGGACCGAAAGCCTGGAGCAGCTTCGGGCGTTACAGCACGGAATCAAGATTGCCGTGCCCACCACTTCCCATTACTCTGTGGGAGTGGATACGGCCGAGGACCTCGAAAAGGTCAGAAGCATAATGGAATCCTGAAAGTTACGAATATCAAGGAGCACACGACTATATGGAAGCCAAGGGGTTTAAACCCCTTGTCAGGCTCGTATCAATTACCTTTTACCGACCTTAAACCGACTTCGGAGGAAAAATGGCCGCCAAACACTGGACAAAACCCAAGTACATAATCGTAACAGGCGGGGTGCTCTCCAGCCTCGGCAAGGGCATAGCCGCCAGCGCCGTGGGGGCGCTTCTGGAAGCGCGAGGGTTAACTATAACCCTCCTCAAACTCGACCCCTACATCAACGTCGACCCCGGCACCATGAGCCCCTTCCAGCACGGCGAGGTTTTCGTTACCGAGGACGGCTACGAATCCGACCTCGACCTCGGCCATTACGAGCGGTTTACCCATGCCACCATGAGCCGGCTGAACAACTACACCACCGGCCAGATTTACGACAGCGTCATCAACAAGGAAAGGCGCGGCGAATACCTGGGCGGCACCGTGCAGGTCATTCCTCACATCACCGACGAGATAAAAAACTGCGTCAGAAAGGCGGGCAAGGACTTCGACATCTGCATAGTCGAGCTGGGAGGCACCGTCGGCGACATCGAAGGCCAGCCCTTCCTCGAGGCCGTGCGGCAGATGCGGGTCGAGCTGGGCAGGGAAAACGTATGCTACGTGCACCTGACCCTGGTGCCCTACATACAGGCCGCCAGCGAGCTCAAAACCAAGCCCACCCAGCATTCGGTGAAAATGCTGCGGGAAATAGGTATCCAGCCTGACGTGCTGCTGTGCAGGTGCGAGCAGCCCATATCTCACGGGGTCAAGGAAAAAATAGGCCTGTTCTGCAACATATCGGTGAACGGGGTTATCACCGCCCTCGACGTGGAAAACGTCTACGAGGTACCCATCAGGTATCACCGCGAAGGCCTCGACGAAAAGCTCCTCAAGGAGCTGGGCATATGGGCGGCAAGCCCCCGGCTGGAAAAATGGGAGGAACTGGTTGAGCGCATCAAGCATCCTTCGGACGAAGTGAAAATTGCTATCGTGGGCAAGTACGTGCAGTTGATAGAAAGCTACAAAAGCCTCAACGAAGCCCTGGCCCACGGGGGAGTTGCCAACGAGCTGAAAGTCAACCTGTGCTTCGTGGACGCCGAGGAAATTGAAAAGAACGGCCCCGAGCATGAGCTGGCGGAGGCCGACGGGATACTCATTCCCGGAGGCTTCGGAGAAAGGGGACACACCGGAAAGGTGCTGGCCGTGAAATACGCCCGTGAAAAGAAAATCCCCATGTTCGGCATTTGCCTCGGTATGCAGATGGCGGTGGTGGAGTTCGCCAGAAACGTGCTCGGATGCGAAGACGCCGACTCCAGTGAATTCAATCCTGAAACCAATCACCCGGTGATTGACCTGATGGAAAGCCAGAAGGAAATTACCGACAAGGGCGGCACCATGCGCCTGGGAGCATACCCCTGCAAGCTGGCCGAAGGCAGCCTGTCGCGGAAAGTATACGGCGGAGCGGACATGGTGGACGAAAGGCACCGGCACCGCTACGAGTTCAACAACGACTACCGCGACGATTACGAAAAGGCGGGAATGAAGCTGTCGGGAGTCAGCCCCGACGGCACACTGGTGGAAATGGTGGAAATATCCGACCACCCTTGGTTCATCGGATGCCAATTCCACCCCGAGTACAAAAGCAGGCCCATGAGGCCGCATCCCCTGTTCAGGGATTTCATTCGTGCATCATACGAAAACCGCAAGGGTAAAAAGTGACTAAAAGCGTAAAAATCGGAAACGTCCGCATCGGCGGCAAAACGCCGCTGGTGATAATCGCAGGCCCCTGCGTCATCGAAAGCGAAAAGCTCACCCTCGACGTGGCCCGACGCCTGAAAAAGCTCTCGAAAAGCAAAAACATTCCGCTCATATTCAAAGCCAGCTACGATAAAGCCAACCGCTCCAGCATGCACAGTTTCCGGGGACCGGGGTTGGAAAAAGGCCTGGAAATACTTAAGAAAGTAAAGGATGAAGTCGGGCTGCCGGTGCTCTCAGACGTTCACTGCCGCCAGGAAGTCGGCCCCGCCGCGAAAGTGCTGGATTGCATCCAGGCGCCGGCTTTTTTATGCCGCCAGACCGACCTGCTTTACGCAGTAGGCGATACCGGCAAGCCGGTAAACGTGAAAAAGGGCCAGTTCATGTCCCCGGTGGCGATGGCGGGCGTAGTCGAAAAGATAGAAAGCCGCGGCAACAAAAAGATACTTCTTACCGAGCGGGGCGCGAGCTTCGGCTACTCGAACCTGGTGGTTGACATGCGCAGCCTGGTGATAATGCGGGATTTCGGCTACCCGGTGGTCTTCGACGCCACCCATTCTGTGCAATTGCCGGGAGCGCTGGGGGACTCTACCGGCGGCGAGCGGCGATTCGTGGAGCCGCTTGCGCGGGCCGCCGTTGCCACGGGCGTGGACGCGGTTTTCATGGAGGTTCATCCGAATCCCGATAAAGCGCTGTGCGACGGGCCGAATTCGCTCCAGTTGGACGACGTGTCTCCCCTGTTAAACAATCTGATAAAAATATCCAAAATCAGGTGAAAATTTTCCCAATCCATGCGGCCAACCACCTGGAATCTTCGGGTTAAGGCAGGGTGACCTCCGACATACAATACTTTACCCTTCTTCCGGCGGCACGCCATCTTCATCCCATCCCATAAGCCTGTAATATTCGGCGAGCATGGCGTCGAGGTTTATCGTAGAGCCGGCGGAGTGGCCTTCCGGCATGGCCTCCTCGATGAAACGCCGGGGCAGCGTGTCGTCCTTTTTGGTAAAACCCTCGCGCAGGTTGTAGCGCCGCTCGAGTGTGATTATCTCCTTACCCCTCTCTTTGAGTCCATCGGCGGTATACTCCTCCCCCGTCACGGCGGTCAGAAACTCCGCGATATGCTCCGGCCCCATGCCCAGCCTGCACGTCGAGCATAACCCCACCGAATCGGCGACGGCCATGCTGATTTGGCAATCAATGACCATTTCGGCCTTCTCCGCCTCCTCCAGCCTTTTCCCGCCGCCTATCTCCGGGCCCATCGTCGGCCCGCGCATGTGGCTGGCGCCTTCGGCGGCGGTGGCGTAATTTAGGCCAAGCCCCTTGATTCCGCGAGGGTCGTAGGCCGCCAGCCCCAACCCTTTGGAGACCATAGCCAGCTCCGGGCGCCCGAGCCGCTCGGCAAGCTCCGCCGGGCCGACTCCCAACAGCCGCCCAATTTCGTCCTCCGCCAGCGCACACTTGCGAATCAGCTCGAACGCGGCATCGGATTTGCCGAAGCCGGGAGCCGGCTCGCGGGCCATGTCCTCCGGCAAAAGGCCCTTCTCCGCCGCCTCCATAATCACCGCCACCACGTGGCCCATCGAGATGGTATCGATGCCCAGGTCGTCGCAAAGCCGGGTGGCGTAAGCGATGTCGGTGAAGTTATCAAGCCCGATATTCGGCCCCAGCATGGAAAGGCTCTCGAACTCCGGCCCCTCGATTTCGTACTCCTCGCCGCCGGGAGCGCGGAAGACGCCCACCTTGCCGCACGCTATGGGGCACGAATGGCACGACCGGTGCGCCACCATGACGGTGTTTTCGTAGGCGTTGGCGTCTATGTCGTCGGCCTTGTCGAAGTATCCCCGCTGGTAGTTATTCACCGGCCAGAAACCCAGCTCGTTGATGGTGGCCACCAGCTCGAGCGTCCCCCACCTCCTGCGCACCTGCGCCTTCGGCTCGGCCATCATTCGCGGCCAAGCGGCGCGGGCAAGCTCCTCCAGCTTCACCCGGTCGGCCACCGGTACCCCTCCGCGGCCTTTCACGACGATGGCTTTGAGGAGTTTCGAGCCCATCAACACTCCCGCGCCGCCGCGACCGAACTCCCTGCCGCGACCCGAGTGGACGGAGGCGAACTTCACGCCCCTTTCCCCCGCGGGGCCGATAACCGCCCATTCTATCTCATCCTCGGGCCATTGCCGGACGAGCTTGTCCGTGACCTCCGAAACCTCCCCGCCCCACAACCCCGATGCGTCAATAATTTCCACGCCTTCCTCGCCGATGACCAGCGTCACCGGCTCGGAGGCTGCGCCTTCTATGATAATCCCGTCCCATCCGGCATATTTGACGGTCGGGCCGATATGTCCTCCGCAGAGGCTCACGAAGGCGGTACCGGTAAGCGGCGACGTGAACACCGCCGCCACCTTGTTTGTGCCGGGGGTAAGGGTACCCATCAGGGGGGCGCTGATGATGAAAAGCGGCGCCTCGGGCGAAAGCGGGTCCATGCCGGGGGAGGTGAAGTCGGTCAACAGGCGCGTGCCCAGGCCCCGGCCCCCGAGCCATTTCCGCCACATGTCCGGCTCGACGGGGTGGCTTTCGGCGCGTCTTTCGGTGAGGTTTACCCGGAGCAGTTTTCCGTGAGCGCCCTTCATCAATCTTCCTCCAGAACAATCGCTCCGACAGGACAGCCGACGGCGCATATCGGGTCGCCCCCGCACAGGTCGCACATTCTCGCGATGTCGCCGTCCATTTCGATGCCCTCGTGCGGGCAGGCTTCGACGCATTCGGCGCAGCCGGTGCAGAGGGGTTCGTCTACGATTACCGCGCCGGTGTCGGCTTTTACGGAGATGGCTTCGGTGGGGCAGGCGTCCACGCAGTACCGCTCTTCGCACTGGCGGCATACTTCGACCACGTGGCCCCGGAGTGTGTCGCGGGGTTTTATCCTGATGCGGCTCGAGCGCATCTCGCCGCCCTTGCGGTTGGCGCATGCGAGCACGCATATCCGGCATCCGACACAAGAAGCTTCGTTTACATTAATCCGCATTCGTTCATTGCCTTCGGCGGATACAGCCGATTTTCAGAGGATATCGGAACTTCATGACGCTCGCGGTTCGCGAAGGTTTGAAGCGAACAGCAGCATACACAAATTTACCCCCGACGCCGGGGGCTCGCAACTTGAGAAGGACGTAAACCCGAGGATTTTCCAAAGATTCCGGCCAAATGTTGTTGTCCAACCGCCGGGATATGCAATACTATCTTGGCAATCATGGAAAGGAAGATACAATCGCTGGCCGGCGAGTGGGAGCTGACGCGGGTGGACAAGCGCACCGGACAACCCGCCGGGAACCCCATACCGGCAAACGTGCCGGGAGACGTTATAACCGCACTGGTGCGCAACGGTATGCTGGATGAGCCATACCGCGACCTCAACAGCGACAAGTGCGCCTGGGTGAACGATTACGACTGGCTCTACCGCACTGAAATTCCCGTCGACAAGGAGTTCTCCCAAAGAAAGTTCCTGCGGTTTTACGGGGTCGATTACGAGGCGTGGTTCCGGCTGAACGGACACCTGCTGGGCAGCCACGAGGGGATGTTCAGCCGGGCCGTCTTCGAGGTTACCGGCCACCTGGAGACCGGCAACGAGCTGGAAGTGCTACTGGTGGGCAGGGGGAACGAATTCCGGGAAAGGATGAAGTCGCTCAACCCCATCCTGCGAAACTCGGGGGCGAGGATGAAGACGATGAAGGCCCAGTACTCCTACGGCTGGGACTTCGCCCCTTCCCTCAAGGGCGCGGGGATATGGGACGACGTATACCTGTACACGACCGGCACTGTAGTGATGGACGAGTTGTGGATAAGAAGCGACCTGCGGAATGAAGGTTTCGAGGCGGAAATCCATTTCTCCAGCAAAACATCCGGCGAAGGCGAAATGGTATGGCGGGTTGAAGGTCTCAATCATTCCGGCCCCGGCGCGGAAGGCGCCGAAAAGGTTCAATTCGTAGCGGGACCGCAAAAGTTCACCATAAAATCCCGGCTAAAGGACGCGCTGCCATGGGAAGCGTGGGACCTGGGCGAGCCCTACCTGTACCGGCTGAGCGTCGGGTTTTACATCGGGGGAGAGGCCAGCGACGCCATCAGCGACACCTTCGGTTTTGTCGAGGTGGGCTTTGAAGCCAACCCCAAAGCGCCCAAGGGCTCGCACCCCTGGACTACCGTGATAAACGGCAAGCGGTTGTACCTGAGAGGCGTGAACTGGGCGCCCATAGATTCGTTGCCCGGAAGGATGGAGGATAGAAAGTACGAAAAGCTGTTGGGCATGGCCAAAGACATGGGGGCGAACTTCATAAGGGTGTGGGGCGGCGGATTGCGCGAAAAGCGTATTTTTTACGACACCTGCGATAAACTGGGTTTATTAGTGTGGCAGGAATTCCCCTTCGCGTGCTCGTTCGCCCGCGGCTATCCCCGCTCGGCCCGATACATCAAGCTGGCCACCCGCGAATGCGCGGAAATTATAAGGCAGCTTCGCAACCACCCGTCGCTTTTTATGTGGTGCGGCGGCAACGAGCTGAATTATCGAAAGAACTCCCACATCATTAACCTGCTGAAAAACCAGGTGAAAACCCACGACGGCGCCCGCCGCTTTCATCCCATATCCCCGTACGCGGGCGATTCCCACAACTGGATAGTGTGGCACGGGAAGGGCAACCTCGAAGATTACATCGACGATTCCTCGCCGCTGGTGAGCGAGTTCGGCCTTCAAGCGGTTCCGGTCCGCGAAACGATGGAAAAGATGCTGAGCGAAAAGCGCCTGTGGCCGCCGCATAAAAAAGCGTGGGAGCATCACAACATCGAGTGGGCGAAAATGCTCAAGTACTCCCGCTGCATAGACCACGAGGACACGCTGGACGGCTTTATCGACGCCACCCAGCGCATGCAGGCTCACATATTAAAGACCGCGGTGGAAAGATGGCGGCGCATGAAGTTCATCAAGGGCGGGTTCGGAATATGGCAGCTTAACGAGCCGTGGCCCGGCGTCTGCTGGAGCGTCATAGATTATTACTGCCGCCCGAAGGCCGCTTACGAGGCGCTCAAGATGAGCATGGCGCCGCTGGCGGTGGCGCTTTTCTACCGGCAGGGGGACTGGATACCGGGGGACGTTCTGCATTACGACATCGCGGTGATAAACGACTACCACCGGCCCTTCCACGGCCTCGTCGCCCGGGTCTACGCGGGAGACAAGGAGCTGGAGTCGGCAAGGTTCGAGGCCCGCCCGAACTCGGTGACCGCATCCGAGGACCACGAGTTATTGCTGGCTAAGGAGAGCGATTTGTTGCTTAAAGTGGAGCTTGCCGACGCCGAGGGGCGGGTTCTGGCCCGCAACGAGCACGACCTGAAGCTTTTCGACCCCGACCGGGCGCCTTTTTTCAGGCGAGCGGCGGATAAGCTCTTCTGGAAATGGCTAACCCGCGAGCCGCCGGAGGAGTGAGTGTATTCATTACCGGCTTGGATTTTGGAGGTGATAGCCCACACAACTTGCTTGTGTGGGTGAGCTTTAGCTCACGGGAAATGGTGCTGGCAGAGTACCTGTAGACACAAAGGCGTCTGCCCACATAACAAGTTATGTGGGCCATCGGAGGTCGAGGGGCCTTGGATTTTGGAAGTGATAGTGGGTGAGCTTTAGCTCACGGGAAATGGTGCTGGCAGAGTACCTGCAGACACGAAGGTGTCTGCCCACATAACAAGTTATGTGGGCTATCGGAGGTCGAGGGGCCTTGGATTTTGGAAGTGATAGTGGGTGAGCTTTAGCTCACGGGAAATGGTGCTGGCAGAGTACCTGCAGACACAAAGGTGTCTGCCCACATAACAAGTTATGTGGGCCATCGGCGGGCCTTTTGTTCTCGGATTGATAGCCCACACAACTTGCTTGTGTGGGTGAGCTTTAGCTCACGGGAAATAATGCTGGCAGAGTACCTGCAGACACAAAGGTGTCTGCCCACATAACAAGTTATGTG
>CAYWKU010000030.1:0-42536 GCA_964459325.1 uncultured bacterium
AAACTTCGCCCGATTTCTTTCTGTAATTGATAGTGTAAACGAAATGCGGCCGGTGTACGTGCTTTCTTATCTCTTTTCCCATCCGTTCATATTCTTCCTCGTTATCATACACATAGACTGTTTTCTTCCCCTTAATCTCATCGAGCCTGTATCCGAACTTCTCGGTAAACGCGCGGTTGCAGTCTATGATGTTCCTGTCGGTATCCGCCACCAGAATGGCGTCCCTGATGCTGTCGAAAAGCTCCCGGTAGCGTTTCTCGTTTTCCCGCAGCGCTTCCTCCGCCCGCTCCCGCTCCTCTTCCGTCTCTATCTTGTGCAGAGCGAAGGCGATGTCCCCGGCGACCTCCCCGATAAGGGACACCTCCTCGGGGTCTCCGGCGAACCGGGCAGGCGTGGACATGCTCAACAGGCCGTAAACCTTCCCCTCGCACTCCAGCCTCACGGCTATATTGCTCATTCCCGGGTATTTCCCTGAAAGCGGACAATCGG
This sequence comes from uncultured bacterium, assembly GCA_964459325.1. Taxonomy (GTDB): domain Bacteria; phylum RBG-13-61-14; class RBG-13-61-14; order CAYWKU01; family CAYWKU01; genus CAYWKU01. The sequence continues at coordinate 490 of CAYWKU010000030.1, forward strand.
GGCAGGATACGTAGGGGTCATCTATTACCCGAGGGGTTTGTTCCGAAAGGGCCTTCCCGGCGCAATCCGGCAGGTTACCCCCTTCGACCCTTTCTTTCATGGCTCCGGATGCATCGCCGAGACCGGCATGGGCGGCGAAATCCGCTTTTCCATCCTCGTCCGGCAGGGCAATCCAGGCCAAGTTGTAGCGCCAGGTCTCGATGATGCTCTCGCAGGTTCTCTGAAGGAGACTTTCACGGTCCTTTTCCCGGGTAATAAGCTGGTTGACGTTGCGCAAGGCGCGCAGGACGCGGTTGCGGTTGAGGTGGTCGGCCCTGTCCTTCGAGCGCTTCTGACTGATTACAAGGCGAGACGCGATTACGCCGAATACTACGAAGAATCCGAGCAGCAGCAGCCGGAAGTATACCTCGTGGGGAGGAACATCGGATATCAGCAGCCCGGCAAACGTGCCTTCGTAAAAGAAAAGATAATCCAACAGGGCATCGAGTATCCAGGCAAGGAGCCCGAATGCCACGGAAACGAACAGAACTTTATACCCAATCTTCCCGAATATTTTTTCTTCGGTAATCAAAGCCATTTTTCCTGAGACTGTAAGTATTTAATAAATTGTATTATATCAAATCCTGTTATATTATTCAAGGCTTTTTTTACGGAGGACGGACATTCCTGTCCGTCATTGCCGGGTGCCCGGCCACTTAGCACTGATAGCAAAGCTATCAGTGCCACCCTCTGGAGGTTGTGCGCTGGGTGGCGCCGATAGCTGTGCTATCGGCGTTTGGTGGAGGGATTAGAAAAAGTCGGAGCCGTCGACGGAGATGTCGTCGGGCGAAGCTTCCTTGCCGCCTTCGTCCAGCCTTCGGAAGCCCTCGAGCATGAGGCTGTCGTTGCTCTTGTTGATAAGCCGCTCGGATATTTCCACTTCGGGGTTGATGGTGAATGTGCCCTCGGTCCAGCCGATGATGGCGTAGAAGGCCTCTTCGCCCTTCATGTCTTCGTATTCGGCGTTTACAATGCGGCCGTCTTCGAGGTAAATATCCGCCTTGTCGGAGTTGCTCTGTATGTTGAGCACGCAAGTGCGCCTTCCGGCGCCGAGTATCTGGACGATGTCCGGGAGGCTCATCTCGGACAGGCTGCCTGAAACTCCCCCGACCTGCCCGGCGGGAGCGGCGGCCTTTTTGGAGCGCTTGATGCGCTCCATAATCCTCTGCACCTTTGCGAACAGCACTTCCATCCGCACCGGCTTGTTTATAACGTCCTCGGCCCCCAGGTCGAAGGCTTTGGTTATCAGGCGCGAGTCGTCCTTCCGGGACAGGTACAGGAACGGGATTTCCCCCAGCTCGGAGCCTTGTATTTCCTCCATCAGTTTGAACCCGTCCTTTCTGGGAAGGTCTATCTCCGCCAGCATGAAATCGGGCGGGTTTTCTTTCGCTTTCTGCAAAGCTTCATCGCCGGTGCGGGCCACGGTGACCATGTAACCGGCGTTGGCGAACTTGAGCTCCAACAGGGTGGTGACGTCCGATTCGTCGTCGGCGACCAGGATGTGCTCCTTGGCCACGTCCATCCTTCCGACGAACATGTCGTCCCGCACCACCTGGCCGATGGTGTCCACCACCTTCGGGTCGAACAGTGTCCCCGAGTGTTCGTTGAGAAATCCAACGGCGTCGGGAGTCGAGTATTTCTTGTCCTCCCAACCTTCCGTTGTCAGGTGAGCGAAGGCGTCCACCACGGCCAGTATGCGGGCGCTTACCGGAATGTCCTCGCCGGAAAGCTCGCCGGGGAAGCCCTTGCCGTCGTATCTTTCCATGGAGTTGAGAATGACCCGCTCCAGGTCCATGGGCAGCTTGGCGGGGCCGAGCAGCCGCACCGGTATTTCCAGTGTATCCTTGAGAACTTCCCAATCGAGCTCTTCGGACAATGTGTCCAGCAGGGTATAATGCTTCATCCCCTTCTTCCCGACGTCGTGAGCGTAAGCGCCCATGACCGCCTCGTCCATTTCGCGGCGGGAGAGGCTCATTTTCTGGCCGATAAGCTTGGTGTACTTTGCTATCAGATGGGTGTGCCCCTGGTAAGCTTCCCGGTCCATTTCCATGAGGCCGATTATGACGTCAAGGCTCTCGAAGAAGCTCTCGATAAGCTTGTGATACAGGCGGGTTTCGCCGACGACGGCTGAGCCGTAGTTCTTTATGGGATGGACTTCGGTGTTCGGCGCGATTTCCGCGACTTTCTCCTCGAACTCGGCGCCTTCCCCCATGTTGTCTTCCTTGATGACCACCATGTCGTAATTTTCTCGGCCGACGGCGGTAAGGCAGGCTTCGCGGTCAGGTACTCCTTCGACTACAAATCCTTCCCGCTTGAAAAGCTTCGTTATGAATTTTCTTATCTGGTCATGAGGCTCGACCACCAGCATTTTTCGGTGATATTTTTGGGCCTCCTTGGCTTTTTCCATGACGGTGGGCGCGGCTTCGGCCTTTTTGCGAGGCCCCTCGTTCGCCGAAGACACCGCTCCCCCGGCTTCCTCCTGAGACTCCGGCTCCTCCGGCTTAACTATTTTATCCCGGGCCACGTTGTCGTCGCCCGGGAACTCTTCCATACCTCCGAGATATACATTACTTTCATCTGCCGGGGGCGGCAGCGCGCCTTCTTCGGCCGAGGCCTCAGGGGTGGCTCCGGTCCCGGCGAACTCCCCCTCGGGCTGAATCTCCACCTGCTCTCGGCCGCCCTCCCCGGCGGTTTCGGTATCCGGCTCCAGCACAACCTCGTTCTGGCTGCCGGTCATCATTTCCATCATGTCGGTGTATCCCTGGTCGAATCCCTCCCCCGAGCCGGCGCTTTCATCCATGCTTACCGCCATCTCGAAGGCCCGGTCATTGCCCTTATAGAACTTTTCAACTCCCGCCACCACCGAAGACTGCAAAGCGACCAGGGCCCGGATGTTGCCGATGCCGCTGACAAACTTTACGTCGTCTATACCGCCGACATTCATCGGGTCGGGGGTGACCACCGAGAGGCTTTTATCCTTTTTGCTGTACTGGATAGGCAAAATGGTGTGTTTTTCCGCTATATTTTCCGGAACCAGGCGAAGTATTGCGCTGGGTATGTTCAGCGCGGCCAGTTTTTCGCTGGTGACGTACTGAGTGCTGAACTGGCGGGCGAGTATGCGCAGGAAGTCGTTCTCCTTGACAAGCCCCTGGCCTATTAAAACCTCGCCGAGGGGTTTGTTGGCGTACGCAGTCTGCTGTTTTTCGAGGGCTTCCGAAAGCTGCTGCTCGCTTATAAGGCCCTCCTGAATCAGCAACTGTCCTATGCGGTCTCCCTTTTCCATTTAAGTACCGCTTGTTATACGAATATACCTTTTGCCCTTTCCGGTGTCAATTCAAAAGAGATTCATACAATACCGTCACGAGCGATTCTCAATCAATTATTTTAGCTGCAAAATCGGCATGTTTGCCACAAGGGTGGTTGCAAAAAAGGGGGCGCGGCTCTCTTTCCGCACCCCCTCGCTGCTATAGTTTGAGCGGAATTTTCGAAGCTTTTACTGAATGCTCTCGTCGTCCACTTCGATGAAGCTTTTGTCGCCGGACTTGATTGCGATGGCCCATCGGTCGACGTTGGGCAGTTGGTAATTGATGAAGAATTTCGCCGAAGCCACTTTGCCTTCGTAGAATTTCTTGTCGGTCTCGCTGTCCACGCCCGCGTCCAGCTTTTCCTGCGCCACGTGAGCTTCCCACAGGAGGAAGCTGGCGGCCGCCATGTCGCCGAAGGCTTCCATGTATGGGGTGGCGTTCATAACCGGCGTTTTGGTGTCTCCCTGAAGGCCGGCCTGTGCGAAGTTCTGAGTTATGCCGTCCATGGTGTCTATGGCCTGGAGCACCTTGTCGGCCAGTTCGCTCAGAGCGCCGTTTTTCTTGGCCTTTTCGGCGCCTTCTTTCATGGTGGCTATCCAGTCGTTGTAGGGCGCCATCTGCTTTTTGACGTTGAGCACCTTACGCCCCACCAGGTCCAGCGCCTGGATGCCGTTGGTGCCCTCGTAGATGCTGGCGATTTTGCAGTCGCGCATGTACTGCTCGGCGGGATATTCGGCGGTGTATCCGTAGCCTCCGTAAGTCTGCACGGCGTCGCGGGTTACTTCGAATCCCCTGTCCGAGCACCAGGCCTTGCAAATGGGGGTAAGCAACTCCAGCCGGTCGAAGTACTTGTTGCGGACTTCCTCCTCCGGATGATTCAAAGCCATGTCGCCACAGAAAGCGGCGTAGTACAGAATGGCCCTTCCTGCCTCGGTGTTGGCCTTCATGCTCATCAGCATCCTTCTGACGTCCGGGTGCTTGATGATTTCCACGCGGGGCGCGTTGACATCCTTCATGTTTTCGATTTCGACGCCCTGGATTCTTTCCTTCGCGTACTTGTTGGCGTGTAGGTAAGCGGCGGAAGCACTGCCCTGCCCCTGCATGCCGGTACCGATGCGTGCTTCGTTCATCATCACGAACATGGCTCTGATGCCTTCGCACTCCTTGCCTACCAGCCATCCCTTGCACTTGTCGTTGTCGCCGAAGTTCATGATGCAGGTAGAAGCGCCGTGAATGCCCATTTTGTGCTCGATGCCGCCGCAGACCAGGTCGTTATGCTCGCCGAGATTGCCGTCGTCGTCATAGAAGTACTTGGGTACCAGGAACAGGCTGACGCCCTTGATGCCCGCCGGAGCCCCTTCGGTGCGCGCCAGCACCAGGTGGATTTTCTGGTCGCAGAGGTCGTGCTCACCGGCGGAGATGAAAATCTTGGTGCCGGATATCAGGTAATGGTCGCCATCTTTCTTGGCTGCACATTTTAGGTCTCCGAGGGCGCTGCCGGCTTGTGGCTCGGTAAGGCACATGGTAGCGGCCCATTCTCCCGAGATAAGCTTGGGCAGGACGACCTCCTTGGTTTTTTCGTCGGCATAGAATTCCAACAGCTCGATTGCGGCGCGGGTAAGACCCGGATACATGGTGAAGGCCACGCTGGCGGCCACCTGGAACTCCATGGCCGCGATGCCCACAATTTGCGGGGCGCCCTGGCCGCCATATTCCGGATTGGAGCTGATACCTGTCCAACCGCCCTCGCAGTACTTTTTATAAACGTCCTTGTAAACTGACGGGGCCTTGACTTCGCCGCTCGTCTCGAACTTGCAGCCTTCCTTGTCCCCGTCCAGGTTGGCCTGATACAGCACCTCCTCACTGAATTTCTGGCTCTCGCCGATTATCATGTCTATAGTTTCGAGGTCGAAATCCTTGAACTTCTCGAACTCAAGCAATTGTCCGATCTCCAGCACTTCGTTGAGGAGAAACCTCACATCCCTTTCATTTACAACAAGTCCCACTTTGCGAACCTCCTTCCTTATAATTTAATTTAAAAATTTTTATGAATGAACACTCATTCACAGATAACAACATAATAACCTATAACCCTTAAAGTCGCAAGCATAATTTCGGGAAAGAATATCCTCCCGTGCTGTTATTCTTCCCCTTCCTCCTCCTCTTTTTTGGCGCTTGCGATGATTTTGTCAGCTATTTGCTGGGGCACTTCTTCGTAGTGGTCGAACTCCATTGTGAACGAACCCCGGCCGCTGGTCATGGAATCCAGCGATGGGGCGTACCGGAGCACTTCGGCCATGGGCACGAGCGCTTTCACCACGGAGCTGCCACCCATCTGGTCGGTACCCAAGACTCTGCCCCGGCGGCTGTTGAGGTCGCCTATGATGTCTCCCATCGCGTCGTCGGGCACGGTAACTTCCATTTTCATTATAGGCTCCAGCAGCTTTATTCCCGCCTTTTTTGCAGCCTCCTTGAAACCTTTTGCGCCGGCTATTTTAAAGGCCATTTCGGATGAGTCCACGGGGTGGGTTTTTCCGTCGAAGAGGGTGCAGGAAAAGTCCACCACGGGGTATCCCGCGATTACGCCCTTCTCCGCGGCCTCCTGGATTCCCTTATCCACGGCGGGCCTGTAATTCTGAGGGATTACCCCGCCGAAGATTTTATCCACGAACTCGTAACCCGAGCCCCGCTCCCCGGGCTCGATTTCGATATGCGCAATGCCGAACTGCCCCCGCCCGCCGGATTGTTTCTTGTGCTTTCCTTCTGCCTGGGCCTTCCTGGAGATGGTCTCCCGGTAAGGAACCTTGGGCTCCTTGAGCAGTACTTCCACGTTGTAGCGGCGCTTGAGCTTATCCACCAGGGTCTCTATATGGACTTGTCCCATGCCCGAGAGTAAAAACTCGCCGGTCTGGGGGTCGCGGCCCAGCCCCAGCGTGGGGTCTTCCATGTTCATTTCCTGGAGGGCGCTCATTATTTTCTCTTCATCGGCCCGGCTTTTCGGCTCGATGGCAAAACTTATAACCGGAGTGGGCTTGGGAATGTCGGGCAGCGTGAGGGGTTTCTTATCGTCCGAGAAGGTATCCCCCGTCCGGGTTTCCTTGAGCTTTGCCGCCGCGACTATATCGCCCGGAGCGGCATACGGCGCTCCTTCACCTTCCTTGCCTTTCAGGAAGCGAAGCTGGCCGAGCCTTTCCTTCACATCCCGGCTGGAATTGTACACCGTCGAGTCGGGGGCTATTTTCCCCGAATACACCCTGAATATAGTGCGCATTCCCTCGAAAGCCTTGACGGTTTTGACCACCCTTGCCAGCACCGTCCCTTCTTCGCTCGGAACCACCTCCACTTCTTCCCCGCTTTTTCCGTCCGTAGCCTTGAGTGGAGCGCGCTCCAGCGGATTGGGGGTAAGCCCGGTTATCGCGTCGAGGAAGGAATGTATTCCCACGCACCCGGGGCCGCTCATCGAAAACAACGGAACCAATTCGCCCGCCACAATTCCCTTGCGGAGGGTTTTTAAAAGCTCCTCCTCGCTTATCTGCTCGCCTTCGAGATACCTCTCCATCACCTCGTCATCGGCTTCCACCACCCGCTCGACGAAGGTTTCCCGCTGAGCGGCCAGCTCGTCGCTCAAATCGGAGGTTTCGTACTTTCCGGAACCCGGTTCGGAGTAGGTGAATATTTTATTCTTTATGAAGTCCGCCACCGCGTTGAACCCCTCACCCACGCTGACGGGCGCGGTGATAACCACCGGCTCCACCTCCAGCACTTCCTTTATGCTGTTGGTGGCCGACTCGAAATCCGAGCGGTCGCGGTCGAGAGTGGTCAGCGCAATTACCCGCGCCAATCCCAGGTCGCCGGCTTTATTCCACAGATTCACCGCCTGTATTCTCGCACCGTCCACCGCGTCGACTGTAAACACAAGAGTGTCCACGGCATCCAGGGTGACGTAGGACTCGGTCATGAAATTCGGGTCGCCCGGGCCGTCCACCAGGTGAACCAGGTGTTTGTCCCACTCCAGATTGGCAAAGCCGGTGGAAATGGAATGCTGCCGCTTGACTTCTTCCTCTTCGTAATCCAGGACGGTGTTACCCTTTTCTATGCTTCCCAGTCGGGTGGCGGCCCCGGAGATGAAAAGCAAAGCCTCGGCAAGGGCCGTCTTACCCGTTCCGCCCGTGCCGAACAGTCCTATACAACGTACTTTTTCCCTGTCGTATTCCTTCATCGTCGCCTCTTCGCTCCTTTCCGGCAGTAGAGAGATTTAAGACCGGCAATTGACCGCCGAAGGCGCCGGCGACCGCCGGCCGGAATTTCAGCAAAATCAACGTTATCGGGTATTTTTTACAAATAGGTCGTGCAATTTCCAACGTGGAATTTAAAGATTATAACGAGACTTAAGCCCGGAGTCAAAAGGGCGGTCCCTGAGCCCGTCCAGCCACCCCATCACGTTGGCTTTGTGAGCGCCAAACCGGCCCTTTATCAGGGCCGCCGGCGCTTTCAAAACCGATGCCGCAACCACAAAGCTCCAGAACTTGAGCTTTTGCCCGAAACTTCCGTATTTGTTAATAAATCTCACACTGTTGCGGGCGAGAAGATATTCGCGCGCAAGCTCGGCCCCCGCCGCCCGAAGGCTCTTCCTCACCCCGTGATACACCCCGACCGGTTCGTATATCACCTTGTACCCGGCCAGCTTCAACCTGTGACAAAGCTCCATCTCCTCGTGATAGGCGTAGTAACTCTCATCCAGCATCCCAACCGCCTTCAGAGCCTCCACCCTGAAAAGGAGGAACGTTCCGAGCGGGTAATCGACAATTCTGCGGGAGGAGTACTCCGGCCCGTCGGCCACACCTTCACCCTCCACGCGGGAGATGAAGTTGCGCCAGTTGATAACTCCCCACGCTCCGTCCAGGACTCGGGGATTGTCCTCCCTCAGGATTTTCGCCCCCACCGCCCCGGCGGCCTCTTCGTGGGCCGCGCCTGCCAGGCGGGCCACTGCACCTTCCGGGGCCGTTACGTCACTGTTGACCAGGAGGACGAAATCGGCTCCCGCTTCCATCGCCCTACTTACACCCATGTTGGCGGCGGCGGCGAAGCCGATGTTTTCGGAGTTTTTCATCAGCTCCGCTTGCGGGTGATTCTTCCCCACCGCCTCGGGGGCGCCGTCGGAGCTTGCGTTGTCCACCACGATTATGCCGTCCAATCCCTTCTGCATTTCAAGCGATTGCAGACAGCGCAGCACCTCGTCGCGAAGGTTCCACGAAACCACAACGGCCATAGTCTTATAGCGGGGAATTTCACCCGGAGCTTTTTCCGGCGGCACTTTTTATCACCTTCAACACCCGCCGGTGGAGGTCTATCTCCTTGGGACACTCCACCGGGCAAATTTCCGGCTCACGGCACAATCCGGCCCCCACCTCCATGGCGCGGGCGGCCCTGTCGGGGTCACGGTCACGCGGGTCGAGAAGGAACCTTGCCGTCTTGATATTGTAAGCCGGCCCCGGGAAATCCCGGCTTTCCTCAAAAACCCGGCAATCCGAATGGCAGGCGGCGCAAAGCACGCACACGTCCACGTGGTTGAGGCCCATAAATTCATCCGGCACAATGGGGGGAATTTCATCCGGCACAACCTCTCCGGCTTCGTGCGCCAGCCACGGCAGGGCCTTTTCCATCGCCGACCAGAAAGGCTCGAGGTCCACCACCAGGTCTCGTATCACCCGGAAGTGAGCCAGCGGCTCCAGGGTTATCACCCCATCGGTCGCCGCCTCGGATGTCTGGTAATCGCAAATCAGGCACGCTTTGCCGTTGAGGCGAACGGCGCAACTGCCGCAAATGGCGCTCCGGCAACTGCGCCTGAAGGCAAGGTCCGGGGCTTTACGGTCTTTCACTTTAATCAACCCGTCCAGCACTGTGGCCCCCTCAGGCAAGTCCACCTTGTAGCTCCTGAACCCGGGGCGGCGTGACTTATCCGGGTGAAAGCGTGAAATTTTGAACGTGTAGGCGGGCATTTTAATACCCCCTCCGCTCGGGAGGAAGCTCCCCGATGCGCACCGGCTCATAATGAAGCCGGACTTTTCCCTTGCCGTCGTAACCGGCCACGGTGTGCTTGAGCCATTGTTCATCGCTGCGCTCGGGGTAATCCTCGCGGAAGTGAGCGCCCCGGCTCTCGGAGCGGGCGAGCGCTCCCATCAATATCACCTCGGCCACGTTCAACAGGCTGCCCAGCTCCAGGTACTCGACCAATTCGATGTTGTAGACCGGGCAGGTATCTTTGAACCGGGCCTTCTTTCTTCGCTCTTTCAATTGCCGTATTTTTTCCAGAGCTTTTTTCAACCCCTTCTCGTTCCTGAACACCCCCGCCAGATTCGTCATCGTTCCCTGAAGCTCGGCTTTTATTCCGCTCAATTTTTCCGAACCCTTTTTATTTACGACCTTTTTCAGCCCGAGTCGTTCGTCTTCGGCGTCGGCGTCTTTCACATTGGCTTCTCCGGTCCCTCTTGCGAAGTCGGCCGCCTCCGCTCCCGCCCGCCTTCCGAAAACTATGGTCTCCATCAGGCTGTTGCCGCCGAGGCGATTGGCCCCGTGTACGCTTGCGCAAGCGCACTCGCCGGCGGCGTAAAGGCCGGGAAGGGAGGATTTTCCGTCATTGTCGGTGCGAATTCCGCCCATGGAGTAATGCTGGCCCGGCTCCACCGGCATTGGCCGGTTCACAAGGTTCACTCCCGCAAACCTCTCGGCCAACCCCCGCACCTGAGGTATTCGTTCGGTTATTTTTTGGGCCCCGAAGTGAGTAACATCAAGGTGAACATACCCTTCTTCAAATGCTCTGCCCTCCCTGGCTTCCGTCTCGATGCAGCGGCTGACAATATCGCGAGGCGCCAGCTCCATCTTTTCCGGCGCATATTTCTCCATGAACCTTTCGCCCCGGGCGTTTTTAAGGTAGCCCCCTTCGCCCCTGACGGCCTCACTGACCAGGATGTTGGTGCCGTGCAGGGTGGTGGGGTGGAACTGGACGAACTCCATGTCCGCAAGCTCAGCCCCCGCCCTCAGGGCCAGTGACATGCCGTCGCCGGTTACTATCATGGAATTGGTTGTGCGGGCGTACGTGCGTCCATATCCTCCGGTGGCCGATACTACCGCCCTTGCCCGGAAAGTCACGAAAGCGCCGGTTTTCAAATCGTAAGCCACCACTCCCACACAGCTTCCGTTTCTCACCAGAAGGGAAGAGACGAACCACTCCGGGTAAACGACCACTTTGCTTTTTATGAGCTGCTCGTACATTGCGTGAAGGAGTTTGTGGCCGGTGAGGTCGGCGGCGAAGCAGCACCTGGGGTAACTCGCTCCCCCCAGTTCCCTTTGAGCGATATTTCCGTCGGGGGTGCGGGAGAAGTTCACACCCATCCGCTCCAGCTCGGCTATATCGCGGGGAGCTTCTTCGACGAAAATCCTTATGGTGTCCTGGTCTCCGAGCCAATCGGAACCTTTCACGGTGTCGTACGTGTGAGATTCGGGGGTATCGGGCGGGTTCAGGACGGCGTTTATACCGCCCTGTGCGCCGCCGGAATGGCTGCGGGTGGGATAAACCTTGGAGATAACTCCCACCGAGACTTCTTTTGCGGCTTCGACCGCCGCCCGCATTCCTGCAAGCCCCGCTCCTATGACAAGAACGTCGTGTTCAAACATTAAAAAAGGCCCCGTAAGCCATAAATAGAACAGCCTCACACGCCGTTAAACACCTAATTTTTCCGGGGAAAACGGGCTAATAAAAACAGCTTCATATCCTCAATACCGGCGCCACCCTGACACCGGCCATCCTATCCTGCCATGTAACCCTGTCCTTGTTAAACCAGGCGCTCCAACAGCCGGCTCCCACAAGAATCAACCCGATAAGATAAATCATGGTGCGGGTGAAAGCCTTGGCCATGCCGGGTGGCCTGTTGAAGGAAATATCCATCGCCCGTATATCCATAACGTAATAACCCGGAGTCTGCCCGGTGGAGAAAACGAACAGGGTAAAGTATAAGACCAGAATCACCAGCCACACCCCGAGCACCGGCCACGACAGAATTTTTAGTATTTGCACGGAGGAGTAAGTGGTATCGTTTATCAGAAATATCGCCAGCCTTCCGGCCAGCAGAATAATTGCGCCGACCGCCAGAAGTATCATCCAGTCCAACAACGCCGCCCAGAACCTTACTCCCAATCCCGCCCTTTCTGGAAGTGGTTTTACGTGGGTGCGCACGTATTTTTCTATCCAATCGGTGCCCAACTCGGAGCTGAAAGTGGCGCCTTCCTTCTCGTAAGGGGAAGGAGAAGTATATTCCTTTTCCGCTCTGCCTCGAGGTGGCGGCTGTTTTTCCCGGGAAGGCGGCTTTTGAGGCGATTGACGCGAGGAAGGTTCCTCGCGCACGGGCGGCTCCTCGCTAACCCCTTCCGTCAACTTCTTTTCATCGGTAAATAAAGGCCCCGGTTTTTCGTTTTGCTGTGGGGGCTGTTCCTTTTCCGACTCGGGGGGCCTCCGCTCCGGCTTTTCGTCGCCTTTTCCCGAGGTTGCCGCCATCTCCTGACTGGACTCTTCAGACCACTCCCCTTCACCCTGGGGTAGAGGATTGTGGCACTTGGGGCACTCGTTTTGGCGTTTTGTTACCAGGTAGCCGCAATTAGGGCAAATCATAACGCGCCTCGTTACGCGAAATTATACCACCAAACTCCGCAGGGTCAAGGGGCGATAAGCCGTTGCGGCTCAAAACAAATTCCCCTTCAGCCGATGCGTCAATATGGCGGCTCCCACTATGCCCGCAGTTTCCGCCCTCAAAACCGAGCTTCCCAGCCCCCAGGGCAGCCAGCCGCTTTCGGCGGCTTTTTCCGCCTCTTCCGGGGTAAAGCCGCCTTCCGGCCCGGTCATGAGTATGACAGTTTCGGGCATTTTCCCATCCGCGGCCCTTTCCCAAAGATGGTTGTCCGCCCCGTCGCCCGCTAACTTTTCCCACAAAAACACCTTCAAATCGGCATTTTTTTGTATAATTTCCTCGAAGTCACAAGGGTCTTCGACCTCCGGCACATCTTTTCTTCCCGACTGTGCCGCGCCCGATTGAACGATTTTTCTCCACCTGGCCATTCTCTTCGCCGAATCCTTTGAAGTTCTCGCCACGCTGCGGGCCGTATGGACGGGCATGACTCGACGAACTCCTATTTCGGCGGCTTTTTCCATCAGGGTGTCCATCCGGGGGCCTTTGATGAGACCCGGAGCCAGCCACAACTCGAACGGAGGCTCGACAGCTTCTCCGAGTTTTTCCTCCAACTCCACCTTCGCTTCCTTCGAGCTTACCGACTCGATGCGGCCCCGATATTCACTATGGCCGTCGAAAATAATCACGTAATCGCCGGCTTTTAAACGAAGCACTCGCCTCACCCGCTTCGCCTGCCCGGCGTCCAGACTCGTCATCGAGCGGGTTATCATGTCGGGATGCACATAAAACCGTTTCATCTTTTTTTGAACCTCAAGGCGCACCATTGGCCGGAGCGGGATTTGCTCTCGGGACCGTCGAATCCGATGTCATACATGCGGGCCGTCATATCCGGAGATTGGGCGTTGAGCAGCCCGCTGAGCACCATATATCCGCTGGGAAGGGTAAGGCTGTTTAAAAACGGCGCCAACCTTTCCAATTCCTGAAGGAAAATGTTGGCGGCCACCACGTGAAATTTCTTCTTCATTTTCTCCACGGGGGTGGAAGTAAGCTTCACCACCATATTGTTATTTTTGAAGTTTTGGGCCGCCACTTCCACCGAGCGGGGGTCGTTGTCCGCTGCTGTCACCTCCCCCGCTCCTTTCGCCAGCGCCGTCATGGCCAGGATTCCGGTTCCGGTGCCCGCGTCCAGCACTTTCGGCGAATCGAATTTCTCCATGGCTTCGACCATCAGTCTTGCGCAAAGCTTCGTGGAGGGGTGCAGGCCGGTGCCGAAGGCTTCCCCGGGGTCTATCCTCAGCAGCGTTTCGCCGGGCTTTTTGACGGTCCTGCTCCATGAAGGGGCCACCCTTACCCCCTCCACCAATTTCAGGGGCCGGAACTTCCTCCGGCTCTCCAAAGCCCAGGGATAATCTTTTATCCGGGTCAGCGTTATTTTCGGAAGTTTTTCGGAGCCGGAAAGTTCCTTGATTTGGGCGAGATACGTACCCAGCCTAGCAAGCCTGCCGTTGAGAGACTCATCCTGGGGCAGGTGGGTCACGAGTGTTTTTCCGCCGCGTCGGTAGCGCTCTTCAACGGCCTGAGCTCCGACTTCGAAAAGATAGGCCGATGCCGCTTCCTCCCAGCCCTCGGGCGGGACGACGTGAAGCTCGCACCATATTTTTTCGGGACCCTCCCGCATATCCTTGAAAATCCTTTTTAATTAGATATTTTTAAGCATCGAAACGCGTTGCGCAACGCAACGGCCCGCAAGTGCGTTGACAACGGTAACATACCCCGGTAACATCTAAAATGCATACAATTGACTAACTTCACATCAACATTTGAAAAAGGGGAAAACAAAAGCATGAGGTTGACTTATCCATTCACAGCAATAGTAGGGCAGGACCAGATGAAAATGGCTCTTATACTCAACGCCATTAACCCCCGAATAGGCGGGGTTCTGATAAGGGGAGAGAAAGGCACCGCCAAAAGCACAGCCGTCAGGGCGCTGGCCGCGCTGCTACCGGACATCGAGGTGGTGGAAGACTGCCCCTTCGGCTGTAATCCGGATGATTATGTCAAGCTTTGCACCCAGTGCAAAGAAAGGGTAGAGGGGGGAGAAGAACTGCCGAGAGCCAAAAAACGCACCAAGGTGGTGGAACTGCCCATCAACGCCACCGAAGACCGCGTAGTGGGAACGCTCGACCTGGAACACGCCCTCAAAGAGGGTGAAAAGAGATTCGAGCCGGGCGTATTGGCCCAGGCAAACCGTGGAATACTTTACGTGGATGAAGTTAACCTGCTTGACGACCATATAGTAGATATTCTGCTGGACAGCGCCGCAATGGGCGTTAACACGGTGGAGCGGGAGGGAGTCAGTTACTCCCACCCCGCAGATTTCATACTGGTCGGCACCATGAACCCCGAGGAGGGCGAGTTGCGGCCCCAACTGCTTGACCGATTCGGCCTATGCGTTGCCATCACCGGTATCGGAGAGAAAAAGGAGCGCGTGGAGGTAGTGCGACGGTGGGGAGAATTTGAAGCCGAGCCCGAAAAATTCTCGAAAAAATGGGAAGCGGAAGAGCGGAAGCTGGCCAACAGGATTATCACCGCATACAACCTCATGCCCAAGGTGGAAATGCCCGACCAGATTATGGAAAAAATCGCCGGCATCGCCATAGAGATAGGCGTGGACGGTCACCGGGCCGACCTGGTAATGATGAAGGCCGCATCCACCATGGGAGCCTTCAACGGCCGGACTTACGCCACCGAAGACGATGTGCTGTCCAGCGCCGAGCTTGCCCTGTATCACAGGGTGCGCCGCAAGCCGTTCGAGGAAGTGCTGCTCGACATGGATATGGTGCAGGCGGTGATGAAAGGCCGCCCCTCGGAGCAGAAAGCTCCCTCGGGACACAGGCATTAACGCTATCGCATCGAGCAACCGAAGAGGATAAACACCATGCCGGTTAAAGATTACAAGCCGCCGGTATTTCCGTTTACCGCACTGGTAGGACAGGATTTCCTGAAAATCGCCCTGATTGCCAACGCGGTGCATCCGGGCATTATGGGCGTGCTTATACGCGGCCAGAAGGGAACCGCCAAAAGCACCGCAGCGCGGGCGCTGGCTGAGTTGCTGCCTCCGATAAAAGTGGTAAAGGGATGCCCTTACGGATGCGACCCCGACGCCCCTCCGTACAGGCTGTGTGACGATTGCAGAAAAATGAAAGAGTCCGGCAAGGATATGGAAGTGGAGCACGCCAGGGCGCCCTTCGTAACCCTCCCGGTCAACGCCACCGAAGACAGCCTGGTGGGGAGCATAGACTTCGAGCACGCCATAAAATCGGGAGACAGGCGGTTTCAACCCGGCGTTCTCGCAAACGTGCACCGCGGAATATTGTACGTGGATGAGGTCAACCTGCTCGACGACCACCTGGTTGACCTGTTGCTGGATGTTGCAGCCAGCGGGATAAACATAGTGGAACGGGAAGGAGTCAGCTACACCCATCCGTCGGAGTTCATACTGGTAGGGACGATGAACCCGGAGGAAGGCGACCTGAGGCCGCAGTTTCTTGACCGCTTCGGGCTGTGCGTGCAGGTGGAATCGCTGGAGGACACCGCCCGGAGGGTGGAAGTGCTGAAAAGGCGCATGGCCTTTGAAAATAAACCCGCCGATTTTGTGAAGGAATGGAAGAGGGCGGAAGACGAGGAGCGGGAGCGCATCGCACAAGCCATGCGGCGCTATGACAGCGTCAATCTTGACCGCGAGCAGTACGATGAAATAGCCAGGATATGTGGCGAAGCGGGCGTTGCCGGACACCGGGCGGACATAATAATCGAAAGGACGGCCCGGGCCGTCGCCGCTTACATGGGCAAAACCTTCGTGGAAGAAAGGGACATCCGCCTGGCGGCATACCTGGCCCTTCCCCACAGGGCGCGCAACGCGGTTCGGGATGAAGAGCAGAGCCGGGACGAAAAGGGGCGCTCGGATGACCAGGACGACGCCGACCAGCAACCCGAAGAGCAGCGGGAAGAAGACGAGCAGGCGCAGGAAGAGGAACAGCAAATGTCCGGCGGCGGGGACGAGGAAAACGTCGAGCAGGGTGAAGGCGCGGACGCCGAGCAGGAAGCCCAGGTGCAGGCTGCGGAAAGCGACGCCGCCGAGGGGCTCAGGGACCAGCCCGATGAAGTATCCACTCCCAGCGAAGTGAGCAAAGAGGAAGTTTTCGAAATCGGGGACTTCGTACCCGTGGGAACGGGTGACTTGCGCCATCAGAAGGACAACAGGAGCAGGAGCCTGTCGGGCCGCCGACATCGTTCCCGAAGCGAGCGCAAAAGCGGCCGGTATGTAAGGGCAACCATGCAGCGCGCATCCGACGACCTGGCCCTGGACGCCACGCTGCGGGCCGCGGCGCCTTATCAGAAACGGCGCCCGAAGGGGCCTCTGTCCATTTCCATCGAACCGGGCGACATCCGGGAAAAGATCCGCGAGCGCAAAACCGCTACTCTGCTGGTGTTCGTGGTGGACGCCAGCGGCTCCATGGGAACCAAGCTTATGACCGAAACCAAGGGGGCCATCATGTACCTGCTTCTGGAGGCTTACCAGAAGCGGGACAGGGTGTGCATGGTGGCATTCAAAGGGGACGGCTCCGAGATGCTCCTGCCGCCCACCGACAGTATCGAGCTGGCCAAGAAGAAGCTGGAGGAGTTGCCCACCGGCGGCAAAACACCGCTTTGCGCGGGACTTTTGCAGGGTTACGAAGTGATTCGCTCCAGCTCGAAGCGCAACCCCGACCTGCTTCCGCTGATGGTGCTTATCACCGACGGCCGGGCTAATGTAGGCGTTGACCCCCGCAAATCCTACGAGGGAGTATTCCACCACAGGCTGTACGAGGAGTTATACGCCGTGGCCGACGCCATGCAGGCGGAGCAGCACATCCGCTCTCTGGTTATAGACGCCGAAGAAAAGCGGATGGGCGCCTTCGGAAAGGCGGAAAAGCTTGCCGAGCGGATGGGCGCCAAGTACTTGGTGCTCGACGAGATAAGGTCCGGGCACATAGCCGAAGCGGTACGCTCCGAGCTGGGCCGATAACCCGCCCTAATGCCGGGTATTTTAATACGTTAAGTTGCGGGCGGAGGGCTTTGATGTTATCTCTTTCCCGTTAACGACGGGTATTTTAATGCTTAATTATCGGTGATTAATTGGAACGGCGACAAATAATCCGGGTAATCCTCACCCTTACCGGCGTCCTGATGGGCCTGATTTTCGGTTCCTCCTTCTTCATGCTCTACGCCCTCGGGTTATGGCAGGACGGCAGGTGGGTTCCGTACATCATCTATCTTTTTCTCTCGACGCCGCCGGTAGTGGCGTTAATGATAGTTTTCTGTCTCAGGTGGGCGTCCGGGATAATTCACCTCGGGCATGTTCTTTCCGACGGCGGAAAGCCTACCGTTGAGGAATGCCGGGCTGCGACAAAGTCCGTTTTTCGTTTCGCCCGCAACGGCGCATTATGGATGGCTTTTCTCTTCATTAGTTCCTCCGTGATTCTCATTTCGGTTCTTTATTTTCGCCATAATTTTTCGCCGGTTGAAGTTTTTTACATGATACTCTTCAACATGGTTACGGGTATCAACCTCGGGATAGTAACTTACTACGCCATAAAAATGGTTGAACAATTCCGGCTCGATTATACCGCCGAGCGCCTGTTCGGCGCCGGTGTTTACGAATTTCCTCATTTCAAGCTTAAAATATGGCACAAAATAATGGCGGTCACCGTCGCCATAGTGGCCTATTTGCTTTGCGCGGCCATGCTTATGTCTTTCAACGCCTCCTCCCGCATCCAACAGACTCAACTGGAGGAAAAGCTGACCTACTGGGCCGGGCAACTTCCGCCCAGGGTGCTCAATCACCCCGGGGTAATAACCGAGGTTCATGAATCCCAAAGGGAAGAAGTGCCCAAGTTGGGGGACAGGCTGGGTTACCGGAGCAGGCTGACCATACTGAACCAAAACGGAGAGCCGATTTTCGGAGACAAATCCGACCTCGGGGATGAAGATGTGGCAAAAATCCTTGAGTCGGACTCGGGCGGTGTAATTAAAAATTACAAACATCAAAAGATGGTTGCCTACAAGCCATTCTCCGACTATGAGGCGGTGGCGGCCGTAGTCGGTTTCTGGAATCCTTCGGAAGGCACTTACCGGAGCACAATCGGCCTGGTGGCCCTGATTGCAGTTACCCTGTTTTTATCCCTGGTTGCCGTATATTTTATGGTTACGGACATAAATCATCCCTTGAAGGGAATTCTCGAGTTTGTAAGGTCCATCTCGCGGGGGGAAGAAGGGAAACTGAGCGCGTACTCGGAAGACGAGATGGGCCAGTTTTCCCGCGAGCTCGCCCGTACAACCGAGCTTTTGGAAGCCAAAACCCGCCACGCGGAGCTTTTAATCGAAAACATCCGGCAATTGGTTCGGACCATCCAGGACAGCGTCACGGCGGTTAACACAGCCTCCGGCGAACAACTGGAAGCGGTTCACGAGCAGGCCTCCTCGGTACAGGAGGCTATGACCACCGCCCGCGAGGTGGTGGCGACCGCCGAGCAGATTGAAGACAGCGCCAAGAAGGTTCAGGGCGCCGCCGAAAAGAATCTCGCTTCATGCCGCTCCGGGTCCGACAGGGTGGGCGATTCCCTCCAGGGTTTGATGGGGCTGGGGGAATTCGTGGAGCAGATATCCGAAAGCGTCCAAACCATGGAAGGAAACGCCCGACAACTGGAAGAGGTGGTGTCGCTTATCGAGGAAATATCCAACCAGGTGAACATGCTGTCGCTCAACGCCCAGATAGAGGCCGCGGGAGTCACCGAAAGGGCCCGGCAGTTTGAAACGGTGGCGGGGGAAGTAAGGCGCCTGTCCCAGAACACCATGGACGCAATAGAGCGCATCAGCAACCCGATAAAAAGCGCCATCCAGTTCACCGAAGAAGTGAATCGGCTGGTCAATCGCGGCCAGAAGCTGGTGGATAAAGGCTCCGAGCTGGCGGATTCGGTAAACGGGATTCTCCACGAAATAGAGGCCAAGGCCACCGATACCAACGACGTGGCCAAACAGATAGCAATAGTTACTTCTCAGCAGAAAACGGCAAGCGAGCAACTGGAGGAGACCATAAGCGAAATACATGACGGCTCACAGCAGATTATCGCCGACTCCGAGGAAATATCCGCGGCCACCAATGAACTCGTGATAACCGCCGAAAGGCTGGCAAAAACGCTCGGGCAGGAAAGCTCCGCTACTTCCCCGGAAGAAGAGGAACAGTTGGAGGGGCCGAAAGCTGATGGATAAGGCGCCGACGGACACAACCGATAAGACCGGAGCCACCTCCGGGCGCATCAGCGGTGTTCCCACGCTGGTGAGAATCCTGGCTCTGGTGGCGGTGCTGGAGTCGGGCTCACTCGCCTATTACATTTTCATGCTCGGCCATCACCGGGATGACCGGTGGATACCTTCGTTGCTTTACGAGGGCGCATTCGCGGCAATAATAATTGCGGTGGTAACCGTGCTATGCCTGAGATGGGCGCGGGATATAATCACTTTCTCGAGGATTGTGGGCCAAGGTAAAGAGCCGACGCTGGAACAATCGGAGCGGACGGTGAGGGCCGTTTTCAGGCTCGCTTTCAACGGAGCGCTGACTTTCTTTATTCTGTACGCGGCCCTTCTCAGCGTTTCCGTCACGATTATGTATACCTATCACGGGTTCTCATTCGAGGAAGCCTTCCTGATAGGCGCTTTCAAGGCAATCACCGCATTGAATCTCTCAATAATATTCTATTATGCGGTGAAAATATCGGAAAGACCTTTATTGAACAAGGCCGTCAGGAAACTCGTCAGTTACGGGGTTTACGACTGGCAACATTTTCGCACACGCGCCGGATACAAAATTTTCCTGGTAATTTTCGCAGTTGTGGCATACCTGATAGTAGCAACTCTCATGTTCGGGTATTCCCAGTCCATCAACATACAGAAAAAACGTCTCAGTAAGGACCTGGAATACTATACTCGCGAGGTGGGCAAGTACATTATATCCAAGGAAGAAGCGGGCGGCGGAAAAACGATGCCGCTTTTTATGATGGGCGGAAAAATCAGCCCCCATGCCAACCTGGTGCTCTATTCACAAAAAGAGGGACGAATAAGCGGTGATGACTCCCATATAAGTGAAACGGAACGGGAGAAAATACTTTCCGCCGATGCGCCCGGTTCCCTTACCGATTCCCGCTCCGGCAAGGTAATATCCTACTTCCCCAGCGCCAAGCCGGGTATCACCGCCGCGGCAGTGGGATTCTGGCAAACCTCCGGAAAACTTCGCGGGGGGAATCTCAGCCTAATAATAAGCCTTTTTCTCTTATCTGTATTCCTGACACTGGTGGGAACATATCTTTTGACCAAGGACCTCAACACCCCCTTGAGACGAATACTGGATTACCTTCGCCGCCTGTCCAGGGGGGATATGGAAAGCGTATTAAACGCCTACTCGGAGGACGAGATGGGCGAGTTTGCCGCCGAACTGGCCCGTACCACCCACTTGTTGGAATCGAAAACCCGTCGGGCGGACGAGCTTTCGCAACGCATCGAAAACGCTGTGGAGCAGGTCGAGAACTATACCTCCGGGGCGCTGGCTTCCACAAAAAATCAGGCCTCGGGTATCAACCAGCAGGCGCCGTCGGTGCAGGAAGCCCGGAGCGCTTCGGAGGAAATCGTGGCCACGGCGCGGCAAATCGCCGAAAACGCTCAAAACGTGCAACAGGCCGCCGAAGACAATCTCCGGTCGTGCAACACCGGCGACACAGTAGTCAAACAGGCCCTGGGGGGCTTCAGCGAACTCCGTTCGTTCGTGGACACCATTTCCCGAAAAGCCACCGAACTGGGGGAAAACATCGACAGGATGATGGGCGTTACTACAGTCATCGAGGAGATTTCCACCCAGATTAACCTGTTGGCGCTTAACGCCCAGATAGAGGCGGGCACGGCGGGTAAGGAAGGGGAGCGGTTCACGGTGGTGGCCCAGGAAATAGGAAAGCTGGCGGAGCGCACAATGAGCGCGTTATCGGAAATAAGCGAAATCGTCAAAAACACTTCGGAAACCTCCCGGAAACTCGCGGAATTCGCCCGGGAAGGGAACGAACTGGTGCGGAGGGGTTCGCAAATGGCGGATTCAATCGGCTCCGGCTTCGAGGAGATAAAAGCCGAAGCCACCAACACCGAAACCGCGGCCCGGGAAATAACTTACACCACCTCGCAGCAAAAATCCGCCAGCGAGCAGATGTCCGAGACCATTTCCGGGATAAACGAAGGCATGGAGCGCGTGCAGGCTCACACCGACAACGTCCTCCGAAACATTGAACGCCTCGCCCAAACCGCCAGGTCTCTGGCGGAATCCGTGGGAATCGAAAGCGAAAACAAATCCGACGAAACGTCACCTCAATAAACCGATGCGACACTGCTTTATTTCGCTTATCTTCATAACGAAATGAGCGCCGGCAAAAGAAAAACCGGAAAGGGCCCTTCCGCAGTGGGAGACCTTCTGGACTCCATGCTCGGGAAGTTCGGCCTGAAAAAGAGAATCAGGGAAAATGAAGTGTTCCTGGTATGGGAAGAAGCCGTGGGTCAAACGGTTACTAAAAATTGCCGCCCTTTGAGCATAAACGATGGAATCCTGGTTATCGAGGCGAAAAACAACGTGTGGATGCAGGAGCTCAGTCTGCTCCGGCAGGGAATTATGGATAAAATCAACGAGCTGCTCGGATGGGAAGCTGTCCGGGAATTGAGGTTTAAAATCGGCGAGGTTGATGATAAAAAGCCGGATGGATATCCTGAAAGAAAAAAGGAAAAAGCCCGCTCCGCCGAAGAGGCAGTGGACGAAGAAACCGAGCGGGAAATAAGAGAAGCCCTGGAGGGAATAGACGACCCGGAGTTGGCGCGAGCTCTTCGGAGCATGATGATAAGGGGCATCAAGAGAAGGAAATAATTGAACCTCCCAGCCCCCCAAGTCATCTAAAGAACTGAAAATGCAAGGAAAAGTGAAATCATGAGATACGAGGGAAACATATTCCGGCCGCCCAGTGAAGCAAATTCACTCCTGATTCAGGCCACCATCGGCTGTCCGCACAATAAGTGTGCCTTTTGCGCCATGTACAAGGGCACAAAGTTCCGAATGCGCGACGTGGAGGAAATCAAGGAAGACATGGACATGGCCGCGCAGCACATAGACCCCCGATTCGTGCGAACCATGTTTCTGCCGGACGCCAACACTATAATTATGAAAACCGACAAATTGGTGGATATATGCCGGCACGCTAAAAGCGTTTTCGACCGGCTGGAGCGAATTACCGTCTACGGCGGCGCCAGGTTCGTTTCCCGCAAATCGGCGGATGAGTTGAAGGCACTGAGTGACGCCGGGCTGAAGCGCATTCACATGGGCATGGAAAGCGGCGACGAAGAAACGCTCAAGAAAATGAAAAAGGGCGTAACCCCCGAGCAGATTATAGACGCCGGCCAAAAGGTGGTTCAGGCCGGCATCGAGTTGAGCGAGTACTACATGGTCGGGCTTGGCGGCGCTGAAAGGTGGAAGGAGCACGCGCTCGAGTCGGCCCGGGTGTTGAGCGCCATCAACCCCCACTTCATCAGGCTGCGTACCACCGTGCCCATACCGGGCGCCGAGCTGCACGAGATGTTCGAGCGGGGGGAATGGACTTTGCCCGGCCCGCACCGGTCACTCAATGAACTCCGCACCCTGATAGAAAACCTGGAGTGCGAAGGAACGGCGCTGCTGTCGGACCACAACTCCAACTACTGGGAGGTCTCCGGCCGCCTTCCCGAAAACAAGGAGGGCATGTTAAAGGAGATAGACAGGGCGCTCGATATAGACGAGGCGAAATTCCGGCCCTACTGGGCTGTAAGGTTGTAAAAAAGCCCCCGAAATCGGGGGCTTTTGGTTTATGGCATGAGGGTTCGATTTCAAGGGCGGGTGGCTTCGGCGCCTTTGGCCCGGAGTTCCTCTATGTTCTGCTCGGCTTGCTTGCGCCATTCCGGGTATTCGTCAGGTTCCGAAGTTTCGAGGAATTTCTGATAATTCCAGATGGCCTCGCCCAACAAATCCTTTAAAACGTATGCTTCGGCCAGGTTGTAATAGGCCACCGAATAATTAGGGTTGATTTCAGTGGCTTTGGTAAGATGCTTGACGGCCTTGTCTATTTTTCCCATTTGCAGGTAGGCGAAGCCCAGGTTTCTGCGGGTCTTGGGCTGATGCGAATCAATGGCCACGGCCATCTCCAACTGCCGCATGGCATCCCCCCACATGCTCTTTTCGATGAGAATACTTCCGAGGTTATTATGGGCCGCGAATGAAGAGGGGGCTATTTTCACCGCCTTTTGTAGCAACTTTATGGCCTCGGCCTCGTTGCCTTGCTCCTTATGAATCCCGGCCAAAAATATCAGGGCCTCCACCGAGTTCGAGTTCAACTGAGAAGATTTCTCCAGATGCCGGAGTGCCTGCTGCGGTTTATCCATCTCCCAGTAAGTCCTTCCGAGGTACAAATGGGCCCTCGCATCGGTGGGGTCTATGGAAATAGCTTCCCGGAAGGCCTTGACGGCTTTCTTGGGTTTTCCGGCAATCCTGTAGGCGCCTCCGAGTCTCTGGTAGGCGTAGTTGGAGGCGGGGTCCACCTTTGTGGCTTGCTTGTAAGCCTTGATGGCGGCTTCAATCTCCCCGCGCCGCTCCAGCTCCATACCTTTCTTAATTAACTGCCGGCCGGAAGCCGCCAGCGCCACCGCCGCCGATAAAACGAGAAGCATCGTAATTTTGAGCGCTTTTCGGTACATAGCTTAAACCCTCCTCCTTGCTGGAACCCGTCATTATTCACGGAACCGTAAATTTTAAGGTTAGCTTTTAACAAGCGTGCGTCAATACCCAGATTTTGGTGTTCCCGGGAAGCTTATCCCTGGTTACCTCCACTTCCGATTTCCCCAGCTTTTCAGTTAACTCTTCTTTGCCGTGGATGAAGTCGTCGATTTGCGATATCGGGAAGTTACACTTCTCGGTTTTAAAATGCATGGGAATCACCAGTTTTGCGTCCAACTGCTTTATTACGTTAGTGGCTTCGTTGGGGTCGATGGTGAAGTGCCCGCCGATGGGTATGAAAATAACGTCCGCCTTACCGACAGCCCTGATTTGGTCTTTGGAAAGCGTATGGCCGAGGTCGCCCAGATGACACAAAGTAACCCCGTCAACCGTAAAGACAAAAATATTGTTGTCACCGCGTTCCGAGCCACCGGACCGGTCGTGCTTAACAGGAACTACTTTGAAATCGATGCCCTTGTATGAGCCGGGTTCTTTAACTACCTCGGGATTTCCCTTTAAACCCGCTACGTAGTTGTGGTCTGGATGTTCGTGGGAGATTACCACTATGTCCGGTTCATCGGGAATGGGGCCATAGGCCAAAGCGCCGTCGAATCCGCCCGGCTCGTAGGGGTCGGTAACAATTGTGGTTCTGTTGTCCGAGGTGACGGTAAACGAAGCGTGCCCGTTCCATCTTATCTTCATGGCAACGAAACCTCCTCTGAAACCTATACCACAAAAAAGCCCGAGATTCAATGCCCGGAGGGATAATTGAAAATTAAAGGA
This sequence comes from uncultured bacterium, assembly GCA_964459325.1. GTDB lineage: Bacteria > RBG-13-61-14 > RBG-13-61-14 > CAYWKU01 > CAYWKU01 > CAYWKU01. The sequence goes on from CAYWKU010000030.1 coordinate 25,161, forward strand.
CTTGGAATGCAAAGGGCAAGCAAGCCCTCGTGAATGAAGGGAAGTGTTAATTCAGTGCGTGAAGACCGAAGCCTAAGGAGCGGTCTTTTTGTCCGCGTAAATCGCCACCGAAGAATGCTTCTTCAAAACGGAAGCCGGGAATTGATTGGTGGCTTTGCCGCTGCCCGTCAATCTTGCGAGAGCCTCTCCCCTGTCGGGCTCGGTCACGAGCAAAATAATCCGCTGGGCTTCCATCATGGTGGCCATGCCCATGGTTATGCCCCTGCGAGGCACCGCTCCTCGCGGGAAATCCCTGGCGTATTCGGCCCTCATGTCATCCGAAAGAATTACCTGCCGGGTACGGGAATTAAATGCGGCGCCCTCTTCGTTAAACCCGAGTTGCCCTTTTCGACCCAGAGTCAGCACCAGCAAATTCATACCGTCCACGCTCTTAATCCTTTGCTCGAATTTTTTGCAGGTGGATTCCATACTTACGGGCAGTCCCGGAAGGCGTTTCTGATAACGCCGGGGAGCGGGAACATGCTCAAAAAAGTTCTCCACCAGAAAAAAACGGTGGCTCATCGGGTGCGTGCCCGGCAATCCCAGATATTCATTGACCTGAAACGACCTGAATTTGTGCATGCTCACACCCTCTTCGGTGTGCTGCCGAACGATTTCGGCGTAAAAAGGCTCAAACTGGTGACCGGCGCTCAACCCCAGGACGGCAATCGGGTTATCGGCCAACAAATCACTCACTTCAGCGGCGGCCACTTTAGCTGCTTCTTCCGGATTCTTTAAAACGCGCAAATCCATTTTCAAAAATCTCCCCTTTTTTATCAGTCAGTTTGTGGAATGCCTGGCACTCTCAGCTCCTGACCGGGATATATGGCACAGTAATTGCGCTGCGAGTTATTTTAATCCATAAATAAAATAATTGCAATATTAAGATTTAAATAAATATTTAATTAAATAAAGCCCCCGATTATTCGGCCCAAATCCCACCATCCACAAAAAAGATGGCGGGAGCGGACAAGGGGGGGTAAGCCCCTTGTTGATTTTAATCCTCACGCCCGCGCGGATGGTAATCCCTTATTACCCTTTTCAAACGGGGTGTTTCAAGATGGGTATAAATCTGCGTGGTCGAAATGTCCGAATGGCCCAACATCGCCTGAACCGCCCTCAGCTCGGCCCCGTTGGCAAGCATGTGAGTGGCGAACGAGTGTCGAAGGGTGTGGGGCGTAATATCCGCTTTTACTCCGGTCCCCAATGCGTACTTCTTGATTATTTTCCAAAAACCCTGCCGGGTCATTGCTTTGCCTTTTCTGCCAGGAAAAAGATACCGGTTCCGATAACCCTCGCTCATCCCGGGGCGCACATCCGATAAATACTTATTCATCCACTCGACGGCCACCTCCCCTACGGGAACAACCCTCTCCCGGCCACCCTTTCCCCTGACCCTCACGTAACCCTCATCCAGCTTCAGGTCCCCAACCGCTAACCCCACCAGCTCCGAAACCCTCAATCCGCCCGCATAAAGCAGCTCCAGCATGGCCTTATCGCGAATGCCTCGATTTTTGGTGATGTCCGGAGCCTCCAGCAACCGCTCCACCTCTTCAACCGACATCACCTTCGGCAAAGGGGCGCCTTGGCGGGGGGCATGCACCAGCGTCAGCGGATTCGCCCTTACTGCCTCTTCATCCACCAGATAACGGTAAAAGCTTCTGAGGGATGCCAACGCGCGCGCCACCGACCTTTCTTTCAATCCATCCTCCCTGAGGGCCGAAAGAAAGCCGGAAATATGGGACGGCTCCACCCGGTCGGGGCCTCTGATTCCATTCTCCTCCAGGAAATCGGCGAACTTAACCAAATCCCGCGAGTAGGACGTTACCGTGTTGGAAGCCAGCCGGCGCTCAACTTTCAGGTAAGCCAGGAAATCGTCAATCCACTCGTTGATTTTGTTTTGGCTCAACGGCAACCTTCCGGCGTCAGCCGAACACCACCCCGGCGTAGCCCACGAAAGTATCCGCGCCTTCGGCGGGTCTCATATCGTAGCTGGTGGTGTGCTCGACCAGGTGGCCCTTTTTCGCGCCCAGCTTTTCGGAGCCTGCAACGGTGGCGGCAATGGCGCCCGCCCCGCAAGCGCTCTGGCTCCGGTAAGCTTCCGGCACCACTTCGTCCGCCTTCATCTCCACCATGAGGTCTATGAGCTTCTTATCGTTGACCTCCTTTACCCATTGAACCGCTTTTTCCCCCTTGCCGGCCGGCGAAAACCCGAACCTGCTGCCGTAATGGGTCATGTCGGAGCTGCCCAAAAGCAGCGCGTCGTCCCGGGCCGCTATTGCGTCGGCCACCTTGCGGCCCACCTCGGCGCTTTTCTTGTTCGGCGGAACCATTATAAAAACGGCCCGGGCATCCGGAAAACATTTTTTGAGAAACGGCATAACCACTTCCAGAGAATGCTCCTCTTCGTGGGGTCGGGTGGAGGCAGAAGCGTCCTCTCCAAGCGCCTCCAGGATACTCTTCGCCGCTTCCTCATCCACAGGGATATTGCCCACCGGAGTCTTCCACTCCCCTTCAGTCATTACGGCGGCGCTTTTTACCCCCATAACGTGAACCGCCCCGAAGCATATAATGAGAGAGGGGTCGGCCTTTTGTGTCAACAATTTGAACACTTTACCCGCCGTGGGGCCGCTGAAAACCCAGCCCGCGTGAGGAGCCACGGCGCCGCGTATCTTTTCCATATCCTCCGGAACGGGCACGGGCTCCTTCATGAAGTCGTCCATCATCCGCTCCGCCTGCTCGGCCCGGACCGGGTAAAAGCCGCCTGCCGCCCATGAATAATCCCGGACGTACATGACACACCTCCAACCGTTTAACTTTTAACTAAATATAATACTATTGTTTTTTCCAGTCACCCGCCTTGAAAAAATAAAGGGCGGAAAGAATACTCCTCCGCCCCCTGGCAGTTCCCCTCCCAGGCCACCGGTAATACCCCCTTCCGGAGGTTTTTCAGAAAATATGTTACCTACAGCGAATTCTTGAACTTGGGCGCCGCTTTGAAGTTCACGCTCTTGCTCGCCTTAATCTTGATGGTCTCGCCGGTCTGGGGATTCCTTCCCGTCCGGGCCTTGCGCTTTTTCACGGCGAAAGTTCCGAAGTCGGGATAGGAGAATCGTTTCTCCTTCTTGATGGTTTTCTTTACCTCGTCGAAGGTTGCGTCGATAATTTCGCCCAGTGCCTTCTTGGAAACATCCACGTCCTTCACATCCTTCAACACCGCGTCAATCAGTTCCGCCTTGGTCATTTCCAACCTCCCTTTCTAAAAAATTATTAGACGGTTTGACGAATCATTTAGCAAATTATGAGCGCTTTGTAAAGGGGTGTAAAGCGAAAAATCGGGTTTTTTTTGCCTTTATCGCCCATTTTCCCCTCAAAAAAGGCCTTATTTGAAAACAAACGCGTTTTGATGTACTAATCCGGTAACCGAAAATAAACGTGAAGGAGAAGATTTATGAAGTTTCCGCCATTTACAACGGAACACGATATGTTCCGAAAAAGCGTGAAAGACTTTTGCGAAAAGGAAATCAAACCCAACGCCGACAAGTGGGAAGAAGAGGGAATCTTCCCCCGGGAAATCTTTACTAAAATGGCTGAATTGGGGTTTCTGGGTATCCGTTATCCCGAGGAGTACGGCGGCAGCGACCTGGATTGGTGGTACAGCGCATGCTTTATCGAGGAGCTTCCCCGCAGCATGTGCGCAGGCGTTCCGCTCTCAATAATGGCTCACACCGACATGGCCACACCCGTTATTAACGCCATCGGCACCGAAGAACAGAAAAAAGAATTCCTGGAACCGGCCATAAAGGGCGAAAAAATCGGCGCCATCTGCGTAACCGAGCCGGGCGCGGGAAGCGACGTGGCCAATATCAGAACCAAAGCAAAAAAGGACGGGGATTATTACATTATCAACGGCTCCAAAACTTTCATCACCAACGGCAGCCGCGCGGATTTCCTCACCATGGCCGTGAAGACGGACACCGACAAAGGACACGAAGGAATAAGTCTGTTCATCTTCCCCACCGACACCGAAGGTTTCCAGGTTACCCGTAAGCTGAACAAGCTGGGCAACCGCTCTTGTGACACCGTCGAGCTTGCTTTCGAGGATTGCAAGGTGCACAAAAAATACCGCCTCGGCGAAGAGAACAAAGGCTTTTTGTACGCGATGAAAAACTTCCAGGGCGAACGGCTGGTGGCCGCCCTTTCGGCAACGGCGGGAGCGCAGATTGCGCTGGATGAAACCTTCAAGTACGTTTTTGAAAGGGAAGTATTTGGCCGACCTCTGGGCAAAATGCAGGTCGTCCGACATCGCTTCGCCGAAATGGCCACTCACATAGAAGCGTGCCGGGCGCTGACATACCACGCTCTTAACCTTTATAACCAGGGACTCGATTGCACCAAGGAAATCTCCATGGCAAAGCTTTTCGGCGCCGAAATGAGCCAGTCGGTGGTGGACAGTTGCCTGCAATACCACGGCGGGTACGGATACATAGAGGAGTATTACATCGCCCGCGCTTACCGCGACATCCGCCTGATGCCCATCGGCGGCGGCGCTTCCGAGGTCATGAAGGAAATCATCTCACGGCTCATGGGAATGTAAGTGCGTAACGAATCGGAGGAACCGGGTTGAGAACCCTGCCGAAAACCCTGATTGCGGCGACAGCAGGCATTATATTGCTGGCCTGCGCATGCGGCCCCAAGCCCGCCCCCGGAAGGCCCGAGCCGGTAAAGAAGCCTTCGTGGTCGAAGGAAAAAGCCGCCCGGGCCGTTGAAAAACTGGCCGAAAAATATCGGAGCAACCCCGAAACGTTCATGGAAAACCGCGATTACGTGTGGACGGGTCAAAACTGGATATGGCCGGAAACCGTGGGAGTCCGAGCAAAACATCTGGAGGCGCTCAAAAAACTGTTCCGGCAGGGAGATATTTACACCCGGGAAATAGTCCTCAACGTAATACTCATGAACATCCCTCCGGAAAAATTGAAAAAAACTTCCGCCGACTTTCTCCGGGAGTTGGTAATACTGGATACCGACATGAAGGAAAGAAGGGCCGATGTGCCTCCCCCCTCTTCCTACGAGGATGAAGTAATCATCGAAGTACCCGAATCCGACAGGTGAAATTGAACATCGACAAAAAGGATTACGCGAAAACAGCCGGCTGAAAGGAAGGTGGCGCATTGTCTCACGAAAACAAGGTAAACTTAAGCTGGGACGAAAATTTCTACCTGGTAATAGAGCACGGCATCCACAAGGTGGTCATCGACAGGCCGCCCGGAGAAGAGGGACTGGAAGAGCACGTGGGGCCGATAGACCTCTTCGTAACCGGTCTGGGCGCCTGCATCATGCACGTGGCCGCTTCCTTTCTGCATCGCAGGGATATTCACATCGGCGACCTGGGAGCCGAAATAACATGGGAGTACGAAGAAAACCCGTATCGTATCGGCCATATCTCAGTGGAGCTCAAGCTCCCCGAAGACCTGGACAAGAAGGTCTGTACCGCTCTGGAAAAAGTGGTGAAGGCCTGCACGGCGCACAACACCCTGACACATCCCCCTCACGTGGAAACCTCCGTCGAAGCGTGCCGGCCCAAGAGCGAATAATCAATCAATGTCGGAACTTACGGCCCTTATATTCAACGTTCAGCGCTTCAGCACCGAGGACGGCCCCGGCATTCGCAGCACCGTATTTTTCAAGGGCTGCCCCTTGAGGTGCCCCTGGTGCCACAATCCCGAAGGTATATCCACCCGGCCCCAACTCGCCTTCCATGCCCGGCGATGCATAGGGTGCGGGGATTGCGCCGAAGTTTGCCCCATCGGAGCGCCGTTGCCGGGCACAGATTCCCGGTGCGAGGTGTGCGGTAAATGCGTCTCGGTGTGCCCCGGCGGGGCGCGGGAGATTATCGGCCGGGAAGTAACCGTCGACGGGCTGTATGACGAAATCAGCCGTGACATACCGTTTTACGGGGATACCGGAGGGGTTACCGCTTCGGGAGGCGAAGCGGGCTTGCAGACGGAGTTCTTGGCACGGTTTTTTCAAAAATGCCGCGAAAACAACGTCCACACCGCCCTGGACACTTGCGGCGCCGTTTCACGTGAAAAGTTGGCCTCCATTCTCGAGTACACCGACCTGGTTCTATATGATTTGAAGATAATGGATGAGAAGTTTCACAAAGAAACGGTGGGCTATTCCCTCAAGCCGCTGCTGGAAAACCTCCAATTCGTATCCACGGAAGAAAAACCGATATGGGTGCGGTTCCCCATAGTGCCGGGATACACCGAAGATGACGAAAATCTGAAGGTGATGGCGGAGTTTTTAAAGCGACTTCCCACCCTGGAAAGGATAGACCTGCTGCCCTTCCACCAACTGGGAGAACACAAATATTCCGAGGTGGGCATGACTTACAATCTCTCCGCCCTGAAAGCCCCCGCCGATGAAGAAGTGGAATCCGTCCGCCGCTTCTTCGCCGATTCCGGCCTTCCGGTGGAAGCGGCGGAGCTGAAACCCGCCGGTTGACTTACCCTCACCCGATATCAGGGCCTACGTTGATTCTCGTATTTCGCTGATTATATAGATAAAAAAAGTGTTGGTGCGCAAGGTAACAAGTAATTGCTTTGCTATCCAAATTCTCCGTTAAAAGTAGCACACCCTGACCGCAGGGTGGTTTATGGCTTGTGAAAAAGCCTGAGATTAGTTACCACCTTCCAGGGACAAGGTGACTAAAACGAACCCCCCGGGAGCGGTCAGGGTTTGGAATAATCCAAGCTCCTTATCCGGGTCCTGGCTTATTCCGGAACCGGCATCCGGCCTATTGCGTCCTCCGCCAGGCTTCCGAAGTAAAGCATCCCATCATGCTCTTCCACGCTGGTTATCTGCCCGTATGAGCCGGAGGGGTCCTGGAGGTTGTGTGCCACGTTGCCGTTCACATCCAGCCCCAGGACGAAGCCGTAGTTTTTGGGTTTCGGCAAAAGCGCTTCCGGCAGCCGAGCCACCATCTTTCTCAGGAATGGATGCGGAAGAAGCGCGTCCAGCGCCGGGTCGCGGGGCGAAACCAGGGCCAGCCAGAAGGTATCTTCGCCGTCGCATGATATTCCGTCCGGAAACGCGGGCAGGTTATCGATGAAAATATCCGATTGCCCCCTCTTTTCCCCCTTCAGCCAGTACCTGCGCACCCGGTAAGTCCCCGTTTCGTTCACCAGCACGAACGATTCGTCCGGGCTTAAAGCCACGCCGTTGGCAAAGTACAAATCGTCCAACAAAGTTGTGGTTTCCCCGGTTTCGGGATTATAAGCCAGGAGCCTGCCGTGAGGCCGATGCTCCATCAGGGACATGGTGAACTTGCTGACGGGAAACTTGTCAGATGCGTCGCTGAAGTAGATGATGCCGCCGCTGCCGGCGTCCACGTCGTCCGCCAGCCTGAACGGCACGCCCCCCGCGCCGGTGCTGAGCACCTCGATGGAGCCGTCGGGGGCCACCGAAAGCAGCCCCTTGTAGGCGTCGGCCACGATGAGGTTGCCGTCCCGGTCGAAGTCCATGCCCAGCGGCCTTCCGTTCGTATCGGCGATAACTTCATGGTTCTTGCCATCGGACGAGAACCTAACAATGCGACCATCCTCCATTCCCCCGTAAATTCCGCCGTCCTCGTCGACATCCACGTCCTCGGGCGCCACCCCGACGCCTTCTCCGATTCTTTCCAGCTTCGCCAATCTGTCGTTAGGCTCGTAAACGCCTTCCATTGCGGGCGCTTCGGGCGGGTTCCAAGGCGCGGGGTCAACCGATACCGGCCAGAGCAAAAGGTACGCCACGATAATCAATACGACGATGACTATCGCCGCCGGCACTTTTTTCATAACCGCCTCCTTCAGTTTGCGTTTATCATCAAACTCCCGTCGGGCCTTCCAGGTGCGTGGCTTTCACCCCCGTGATTGACTTTATCGACCGCCTGATAGCGCCGATGGCAAACCACTTGAAGTAACCCTTTCGCCATCTTCGCCGCATTACCGGTTCCATAAGCTTCTGCATGGGCCATGGCTTAAGGTAATGTCGGTAAAGCCTGCCGCCTATCACCTCCAGCGCCTCGATTTCACGGGGGCTGAAACCCCGATAGCGGTAAGGATGGTCGAATATGCGGCTCCACTCTTCGGTACTCGAAGGCTCCTCGAGACCGTCTTCCAGCGCTTCCTCGTAAATCGGCGGTCCCGGCATGGGTATGTAATACCCCAGGTTGAACCTCATGCGCGGATTAATCCGGGACAGGTCGTCTATTGTGCGCAACGAAGACAGGATGCTTTCGCGAGTTTCCCCCGGCCAGTTTATTACGAAGCCCGCCATCGCTCTGATTGAAGTTCCCGCCAGAGCACGGGCGGCGCGATAATGGTCTTCAGGCGCCAGGTTCTTGCCGAGTTTTTCCAGCGTTTCGGGATGGCCGGATTCCATGCCGAACCTTACTTCCACGCAGCCGTTTTCTTCTATCCACTTGGCAAATTCGGGGGTAACCGTTTTCGACCGAAAGCTGGCCGTCCACTTCAATCCCCTCTTTGCCAGCACATCAATCCAGGAAGAATTTTTACCCGGCGATTCGAACATGTAGTCGTCATGGAAGTTTACCGTCGCGAAACTTGCCCGCTCCGCGAGCTCGTCCAGGATTTGTGCGAGGTATTCGTCCGAATGCCGCCTCCATTTGCCCACGCGCATTACTTCGTTGTGGCAGAACCGGCACCTGTACGGGCATCCCCTGGTAAGCAGAAAAGGCAGGGCGCCTCCCGGATAGCGGCGGTCAATGTACTGGTTCGGGTCAACCATATCCCAGGCGGGCGGGTAATCATCGAGGTCGCCGACCGGTTCGGCGGGGCCGGTTTCGGAACGGCTTTCGGGCGTTGCCACCACTCCCGGGATGTAATGCGGCTTGCCGCCCGTCTCTACGGCCCGAGCCAGTTCCCCGATTACCTTTTCCCCTTCCCCCACCACTACATAATCGGCGGCTTCTTCAAGTGAAAGCGCCGGAACCATGGATGCATGCACGCCGCCCCAGAATACGGGTATGCCCATCGCTCCGGCTTTCAGCGAAGCTTCCAGCGCGGAGGCGAGTACGGAGCAGGTAAGTGTGGAGAACCCCACAGCCAGCGGCCTCTCCACCTCCATCCACTTTACGAGCTGCTCCAGGTGTTCGGGCAAAAGATGCAATATGCGCGGCTGAAATCCCGATTTTCTCAGCGCTCCCGCCAGATACATCCCCGCTATCGGCGGGTAAGGCGGTCGCCCGTCCGGCAGTAGGAAGTCGGGAGTGACGAAAGTCACCAGGTAAATAGTCCGCTCCGCGCTCATTCAACGTTCAAACTAGCATCAACAGCGGGGATTGCAATGAAGCGACTGAGCTAATCATCCCACTCGATAACCGCCTTCACCGGTAAATGGTCGGAGGCTACCCTCGATGCGGCGGAAGTATGCCGCGATGTTGTTATCCGTGTTCCTTGCGGCAGTGCCCATATCCGGTCGATTCCGAAAACCGGCATCCAGGTGGGGTAAGTCCTGACCCGCTTTCCCTTCCCGAGGTGTTTCTCCAGAAAGGCCGTGGCGCGGCCCGTTATCATCCACTCGTTAAAGTCCCCCATAACCACCGCATTTCCCGGCTCATCACCCGCAATTTCCAGCAGGCGATTGACCTGCCTCCACCGCTCCTTCCGGTGAAGGCCCAGATGGGTTGAGATAACCCTTACTTTCAGACCATTGAAAGTAATCGTCATGTCAATGGCCCCTCGCGGTTCGCAACCCTCAACGCTCAAGTCCCATCTTTCAACGGATGAGGGTGCAAACCGGGTCAGCACGGCGTTGCCGTAATATCCCTTCTCCGCTTTTATAGTGGGACCTTCTATGGCTTTCAAACCGGTGGCATCGGCGAAACACTCCAGTTGATTTTGCCCACTACCCGCTTTCATCCCGGTGTCCACTTCCTGTAAAGCGATTATATCGGCCCCCAGCTCACACAACACCTGCGCCGTAAGCTCGGGTATATAATATCCCCTGCGCCCGAAACAGCGGCGGATGTTGTAAGTAGCGACGAGAAGTTTGAACATAGTCGGGAACCTTACATTGACTGATTATCCGATAATATTTACAGAAAAGAACTGTATAAAACCCGATGGCTTGCGCCATCCACCTCCGCAAGCACGGATTAATTTTAATATGCCTGAAAAATGAGCTATTGTCATATAATAACTTCCATGCGAAGAAAGGAATCTTTCAATGAAACTGGATGACGTTAACCAGGTGGGCGTGGTGGTCAAGGACGCCGAGAAGGCGGCGGAGTTCCTGCATCAGAAACTCGGCATAGGCCCCTTCGCGTTCCTCGACCTTATCGAAGGCAAAGCCATATACAAAGGCAAAGAGGCCCCATATAAAAACAAAATCGGCCTGTGCAACCACAACGGCCTCATAATAGAGCTGATGCAGCCTTACGAGGGTCAGACCATCCACAACGACCCCGACTACCTGCCGCCCGGCGGGCAGGGAATGCACCACCTGGGCTTCTTCGTAAAAGACGCCGAAGCCAAGGCCGCCGAATGGGAAAAGGAGGGCGCGAAAGTCCTCCAGCGCTCATACCCCGCACCCGGTGCGTTGACCATCTACCTGGATACGCTCGAATATTCGGGCATACTCGTCGAGCTCATACAGGTGGGAGAAGGCGAGGAGGAATGAGCAAACCTGTCGCCCTGGTAACCGGCGCCAGCCGGGGTATCGGTCGGGCGGTGGCCGAAGAACTGGCACGGAGGGAATACGAGGTATACGGCGGCGCAAGGTCGTGGGGCGGGGAAAATGCCGACCTGCCCTTCACACCCGTCAAGCTGGACATAACAGACGACGATTCGGTCAACGAAGTGCTAAACAAAATCAAAACCGAAAAGGGACGGGTGGACCTGCTCGTAAACAACGCCGGCCTGAGCCATTGCGGGCCGCTGGAGGAAACCCCGCTCGATTACGGGCGTACGGTTTTTGATACCAACTACTTCGGCCTCCTGAGGATAACCAACGCCGTCCTGCCGGTTATAAGGGAGCGGGGCGGCGGCACCGTGGCGAATATAGGGTCGGTCGCCGGGAAGGTCGGGATACCCTTCCAGGGCCACTACTCAGCCTCGAAATTCGCCCTGGAGGGGCTGTCGGAGACGATGCGCTACGAGCTGGCCCCCTTCGGCATCCGGGTGTTGCTCATCGAGCCGGGGGACGTGGCCACGGATATATGGGCCGGGGTCAAGAACGACGTGCCGGAAAGCTCCCCCTACTCGAAGGCGATGAAAAGGTTCCTGGCCGCCAAGGAGAGGGAGATGAGCAAGGGCGCCACGCCCGTTGACCAAGCCGCCCGGCAGATTGCGGACGTAATCGAATCGAAAACCACCAAACTGCGAAAGCCGGTGGCGAAGATGGCCGGATTGCTCCTGTTTTTAAGGAAAGTGATGCCTGACGGGCTTTTCATGAAGATGGTGGCCCGCAATTACGGACTCCGGTTAAAGTAGTTTTACATATTATCCCGGGTGGCCCGGACGTTATACGTCCGGGTTGCGCAAGCAACAAGAAGAGCTGCGCGGTTTATCCGACCGCCTTCCGACGCCTGCCGATGAAGCAAATCAGGACAATCGGCAGCACAAGCGCCACTGCGCTCCCGAACGCCCCCGATAAGCCTTCGCCTCCGCCTTCTGCGGCGCTGCATCCTCCGCTGACGCCGAAATCCGTATCGCGAGCCTGGGAGGCGAGGGTGAAGGTGGAGAGGCTCTCGGTAACTCCGCAAACCTCGTTCGCCTCGGTGTCCCGGGAGGTAGTTATGTCCTCCCAGTGCCCGTCCCAATGGAACAAGCGAATGAGTTTCTCCGGCCGGCTGAGTTTGGCCTCGTCGTAATTTATGCAGATTTCCACCGGCCCGGAATAAGCGGCGTCGGTGGTTATTTCGTAATAGACGGGCGGGGCCAGGGTTCGGAAGCTGCCCGGTGGAGCGGGGCCGTCCTCCTTGACCTCCACCTCCGTATATCCGCTGTCGGTCACCTCGTCAAACGTGATAGAGACATCATCGGTTTGGTGTTCCACATTATGGCCTTTGGATGTGTTAATTTTTTCCATAATCCGCGCCCAGTGACCATCTCTCTGCTCCCAAAAGGCTAAGAGTTTTTTGCCCGACCGGTCAAATTCCAACTCTCTAAAATATTGAACACTCTCTCCGAAACTTTGGAGTAAAAATGGACCTTCCATTAAATTTCCGATTTCATTAAAAGTATACAAATTAAATTCTGTCGGCCCAGCACTACTCCATTCAACAAGGGCAAATCCTCCCGTTGACCTTGGAGTAAATGTAGGCACGAAATAATTTTCTTTCCTAAAATCAGATTTTCCATATAGGATTGGATCTCCAGATACGTTACCATAAGCATCAATTCGTTGGAGCCACCCCTCCCACCTGATGGGTCTACAGATTCCATCGAGAATTCCATAGGTACATTCATAATAATAATTATCCCATTTCATCAGGAGTTCTCCGTCATTTTCAAGACCAATGTCGAAAGGTTCACCCCCGGTGATATCAGAAAGATTAAGAGCGTCGCCTAAAGGATTTAATCCCGAATCATAAGCTCTTAAGTAAAATTCATGATCGCCAGCCCAGCCTTCGCTAAGGCCGTAACTATAATCTTTTTCATAATAAACCAGTAGGGTCCCCTGTTCAGTTACCCAGAAATCATGTATTAAGTTGACGGTGTTGATATCTTTATTAACTTTTACCGGGTCTGAAATTGGAATACCATCTGAATTAAACTTTCTCAGATAGATTTCCGTACCAGTTCCCCACGCCCCCAAAATTTCATTTGAAGAGGTCAGAAACAGTCGAAGGTTGAATACGTATGGTTCTATTAAATGCTCTCCATTTATGACAAACGATTTTTTTAATTCTAGCTGATGGTTATAAAATTCAACATTATAGGGGCCTGGCGATTGACGTCCCCAAAGCACTATTGTTTCTCCGTCTTCTGAAATAGAAACCCCGGAAGAATGACGACTAATATTTGTTCCCATTACAATAAGTTCAGAATCCTCTTCAATAATTCTCACAAGTCTACGAGTTCCAGTCCCTCCCCAAATGGCTACCCATCCATCCTGACCGTCAGCTATAAGGGGAACAGAATCGTTCCCAAAGTATTGAAACTTATCGGTTGCAGGTTTCCATGAGGCGTTGCCGTTCATTGCACCAAATATCACAATGCCTATTACAATCTGAATCCCGATTAACTTAAAATTTTTCATTTTCTTTACCCCTTTTTGCCCGGACTGGAAAGATTCTCATCGCCCCCGCCAGCAATCCCGGCAACAAAAGCACTAAAACTGCCAGTATATGCGAAGCATTTGAGCCTTGCCCGTTCCCCGTAGCTGCCGAGCAGCCCCCTTCAAGCCCGAAATCGGAGTCGTGGGCTTGGGATGCGAGGGTGAAGGTGGAGAGGCTCTCGGTAACTCCGCAAACCTCGTTCGCCTCGGTGTCCCGGGAGGTAGTTATGTCCTCCCAGTGCCCGTCCCAATGGAACAGGCGAAGGAGATTCTCGGGGTTAGCCAGCCGGGATTCATCGTAATCAATGCACACTTCGACATTGCCCGAGTCATCGGCGTCGGTGGTTATCTCGTAATATGCCGGGGGAGAAATGGTGCGGAAGTCGCCGGGCATCCCCGGCCCGTCACCTTCGACGGTCACTTCGGTATCCCCTCCCCGCGAGACTTCATCGAAAATGACTGTGACCCCGGCATCGTCCGCGTAGCTCACGTCCATTCCCTCAGGCGTGTTCACGTGTTCCCGTATAACCCTTGCCCACAGGTTCCCTTCTTCCGACCACAGGGCCAGGTATTTATCACCGGCTTCCGTGAAAATCCCCTCCCTGAAATACAAATTTTCCGGCGACTTGTCGTAAAACTCCACCGGCCCGTCAATGAGGTTCCCTTCGCCGTCATAAACATAAAAATTCAATGTTTTCACGATTCGGGCGTAAAAAACCTTTCCCTCCATTTGCAAGTCCAATGGATATTCTTCTAGATTTATCATAGCAAAGCCACCCGACGGATTGGCGATAAAAGTCCTTTCTCCGGCAACGTATTCCGGCATATCCGGTCCGTACTCATTCATATCAGGGGATGAATATGTAGCGCCGAAGGTGACCGGCGTGCCTATCGGGTTCAAGAAGGAATCATATCGCTGAAACCGGTTTTCATAACTGTCCAGCCAATAAATACCGAAGCCGAAAAAATAGGGATAGACAGAGGTCCAAGTGGTTAAAAAGTCACCGTCTTTTTCGAGTTTGATAGAAAGAGCCTTATCTCCATATATATAAACGGGCTCCTTCAGGAGGGTCAGTTCCGAAGAAAGCGTCCGGAAAATCACATCCGAACATGTACCATAACAACAAATTCCAGGTATGTAGAGATAGGCCACAATTGTTTTGCCGTCTTCCAGTCCCCATATTCCCACAAATTCAAGTTCGCTCGGGTACTGGCCGTCCCAGGCCTTCAACCTTACCGGCCCGGTAATCGGCTCCCCACGGATGTCGTACTTCCTCAATCTCAAGCCGCCTACCGCCACCAGTTTGCCGTCCGAGCTGAAAACCGCCTTTCGCCAGCTTTCCCCGAGGTTCAGCGGGGACCCTACTTGCTTCAGGCGCAAATTGTAGAAGTAAACTTTGAGCACTGTCCGGTCTTCACCCACCGATTCCCGGGTGGTCACGGCAATCAGCCCCAGCTTTTCCGACACCTCAAGCCCGACAATCCTTTTTACTCGGGTCAAGTCCAACTGTGTGCGGATTTTTTTCACTTTGAACGGGGATTTCGAGGTTATCTTCAGCCTGGAGAGTATTACGGACGGGGAATCGGGGAGTCCTTCCTTCCACAAAGCCACCCAGCCGCCTTGATAGTCGCGAGCCAGCTTCACCACGCCGATGCCGTCGGCGTCGTTCAACCGAACGGGCTCATGCCACGGCGTCCAATCGTCAGCCTTTAGTGTGGAGGGGAACAGAAGACACGTAGCAATTATGGCCCCACAAACGAACGCAAACCCTGCCCTGCACATGGCGCTCCTCCCTTATGTCGCGGTCATTGATTACAAATCAAAAAATAAACACTAACCCATTTTATAACATAAAAGTCAACAATAATCAATACATTTTTTGAAAAATTGCGAAAAATTCTACTGAAAACCGTAAGTATCGAATTCGCGTGCATTTTTGGATATAAGAGGTGCCAAGTAAGAAAAGTCCGGGTAGGGGCGTTGAAACTGCACCGTCCACCACAAAAATGCCCGGGGCCGGAATCGAACCGGCACGGGGCAATGGCCCCAAGGGATTTTAAGTCCCTTGCGTCTACCACTTCCGCCACCCGGGCTTTTCCTGAATTATGCTTTGTAATCAAAGACTTAGCTCCGCCTGTCTTCTTTTTGTGCATCATCCTTTTTGGGGTTGGTGGCGGTGTAGGTGGCGGTCTTATTTACCGCCTCCCGTAAGTCCTCTTCGTCTATCTTATCATACCTGTGCAGCATCCACAACGTCTTGTGGCCACTGATTGTCATTATCACTCTGTCCGGGACTCCGGCTTTTCGCATGTTGGTTATGGCGGTATGCCTCAAGTCGTGAAACCATAAGTCTTCCAATGAAGCTTGTCTTGCAGCACTCTTGAAAGTTTCCTTGATTGACTTTATTGGCCTGCCTTTTCTCAAAAATACCCTGTCATGCTTCAAAGACCTGGGTAAAGACTGAAACATGTTTGCCACGTTCTCCGGTATGGGCACCTTTCTTGGCCGTTTCTTGGTATGTTCATCTTCCAGAATGATTTGTCTCCTTTCCAGGTCAACTCTATCCCAGGTGAGTTCAAGTATCTCCGTCTTACACATGGCAGTATAATAAGCCAGTATCAATATCGGTTTCAAATGAGAGGCAGCACAATCATACAACCTCCGGAATTCATCGGGAGTAAGGGTGCGGTCTCTGGCATTTTGCTCCGGAAGCAACTTCACGCTGCGCATGGGGTTTTTATCCAGCATGTCGTCATTCACCGCCCAGTTCAGAACCGTCTTCAGCAAGGCGAGTTCCCTGTTTATTGTTGCTGGTGCTACGGCTTTACCAAAACGAGTACGCATCTTTTTCCGCTTTGTGATGTAGGTTTTGATTGTAGAGGGCAGTATCTTATCCAACGGATAAGAACCGAAAGTCTTCAGTAGGTATTTTGAGCTGGTTTCATCCCGCTTATAGGACCTTTTGCTTGCTCTGGAGTATTCAAGATATTCCTCCATGAGTTCTCTGAAAAGCTTTTGCTTTTTCTGCCGAGCTTCAAAAAATCTGCCTTCCTTGATGTCAATCAATCTTTTAGCCCTCATCAATCTCGCCTGTTTTTCTGTTCGAGCAGGGCAGCTTTCCACATAGCGTTTGCCATTTACGTAGAGGATGAGCCGAAATACATCTCCTTCTTTGTATATGCCTCCACCGAGATATTCCCGCTTACTACCCATGATTTCCTCCTTTCCGGTCAGGCCGCTTCATGCGGGTCGGTTTTGTTCAGCGCCTCGGCGATTTGAGGCTCCGCTTCCACTCGCTTGCTTTCCATGAAAGCAACAACTTCATCTTCTCGAAAACGTATACGCCTTCCGAATTTGTAGTGGGGAATTTCGCGCCTATAAATCAGTTGATATACTGCTCCCTCTGTCATTGAGAGCATGTCCGCTACTGTGCCAATATCGAGGTATTTTATACTGGGTTCGGAGTTGTTTTGTGGAGAAGCACATTCCGAGGATTTTTCGCTTCGATTATAAACACCTACAAATTTCTTCTTTTTTTTCGGTTTGGTTGATACGTTGACCATGTTACGCGTTCCTTTCGTCCAGCGTGCCCGCAAAAGGCGGACACAGCAGATTTAGGGGTCCCTGCCGCTAATAAAAAATCAAAACAAGATACAGAAGTCCTATATTTACCGTCCCGGACTACTTCGGGAACCAGCACTATGGCGGTGGCATTGTCAGTCTCCTTTCCTTCTGCCCGCACCCCTATCATTCTTCTCAGATAAAAGCGCGTCAGAACGCGAATTTCGGCTTTGTGGAGCTGTTTTTGAGTGGTTTTCTCGATGCTATTCATTACTTGCTTTCAACCTTTCCTCATGTATTTTTCGTTGATGTCTAAGCAACCGTCTTGCCCTATAATCCGTGTATCTATTGCGTATTTCGTTTGGAGGCAAAATGGCGGCTATTGCCGTGTCAATATCCCCAAAATCATCCCGGCTGTAGTCGAAATCTACTGTATGCTCATACAGGCAGGCCAGCCCTGAATCAGGTATTTGACCCTTGACCTT
>CAYWKU010000031.1:0-41753 GCA_964459325.1 uncultured bacterium
AACCAAAAATCTTCCCTAAAAAGCATTGCCAATTCGTTAAGCGGGAATCTTGGAAGGTCTAAGGGGGTGAATTTTCGGAGTTTTTGAGCTTTGGTCTTATACTGTATTATCATACCGATAAGGATTTTGGCAGGAGTCGGGTTTTATGTTACTTTTCTACAAAAGGGAAAGCCCGTAAATAAAGAAGGATGGGGTTCGTAGATTAGGTTAATGCACTAACAGGGTGTTGAAAATTGCTATTTTTCGTAACGCTGGCATCCTTCTCAGGCCGCATGGCTTGCCGGCAAAGGGCGCCTTAATAAAATCAACTACTTACAAGTGCCGCCAGGGATGGCGGCGTTACGTTTCTGACTTTTTCAACACCCTGCTAAGTGAGGGATATGGGCTCCAAAAAATCAAAAAAAGTAAGCAAGTCTAAGAGCGCCCCAAAATCGAAAAGGGCCAAAAGCTCCCGGGAATCGAAAGAAACGGGGAGCAAGGGTGGCGGATTGAAGGGAAGGGGAACGAGAAGAGTGGGTCTTGTCGTCGTGGCCCTTCTTGTGATTGGCGGGGGAGCATACTCCGGGTTCCGACTATGGCAGTCCGGGCACGATGCCTGCCTCAAAAAGCCCATACGAGTCAAGAACGTGATAATAGTAATGAGCGATGCCCTGAGGGCCGACCGACTTGGCTGCTACGGTTATCATCGTTCCACAAGTCCTGTTATAGACGATCTTGCAGCAAGGGGTATTTTCTTTAAGAATGCTTATAGTCAGGCGCCATGGACGGCGCCATCGGTTGCCTCTTTGTTCACATCTCTTTATCCCCGGGCGCACCGGACGGGACACCCGAGGTCCCGGTCGGGGTATTTGGTGCATCTCGGAGAGTCTTATGTGACCCTTGCCGAGGTGCTGGCTGAGCACGGCTATAAGACGGGGGCCATTGCCAACAATCCCGCTATATCCGGCTCCATCGGCTTCGGGCAGGGCTTCGACAGCTATGATAACAACGAGGTCATTCCGCCCGATAAGCCTACGGAGCCGACTTATCAGGAAGTAATCGAATGGCTTCAAGGGAACGCGGATGAGAGGTTCTTCTTTTTCTGGCATATAATTGACCCCCACTGGCCCTATTGTCCCCCACCCGAGTTTGATTTATTCACTTCCTCCTCTTATGAAGGCAAGTATAATAAGTGTCTTTCTTCGTCAAAAGCCTCCGATTATGCCGGAGCCCGTGCCTTTCCGGAGGGCAGGAAGGATATCCGACGGATAAACGGTCTTTATGACGGTGATATACGTTACATGGATTTCCAGGTGGGAAAGCTTCTGGAAGCGCTGGAAAAGATGGGCTTGTCGTCGGAGACTCTGCTGGTTTTCGTAAGCGACCACGGGGAGAGCTTTTTTGAACACGGCCATTTCGGCCACGCCATACCGATGTACGAAGAGAACCTTCATATACCGCTTATTATTTATCCCGGTCGGGATGTCGAGTGTACGGTTGAAAACTCTGTCGAGATGGTGGATGTCTTCCCGACCGTACTTGAAATACTCGGAGTAAAGCGGCCTGCAAGCGTACAGGGAAAAAGCTTGATGCCCCTTATCGAGAAAGGAAAAGGAGAGTGGGCCGACAAACTGGTTTATGCGGAAGGGCCTCAGTCGGTTGAAAGGAAATCCATAAAGAGTCGGCGATTTAAGCTTATCTGGGGTCCCAAGGGCGTAACATTGAACGATTCCTTTGCAAGTCCCGGAAAAAAAGGCGGGAAAAGATTCCTGGATGTTGAAAAGAAACTGTATGACTTTGAAGACAGAGGGGAAAGACTCAATGTTATAGAGCAGCACCCGGAGATGGCGGACAAGATGATGGGGTTACTAAGGGCCAGGCTGAAGAAAAGCAGGAGGTTGGCGTCCAATTTTTCCCGCTTCGTCAAAATGGTAGGCTTCAACCGGGATTGGAGACAGGATGCTCACCGTGTGTGGGGAGAGGTTGTCTACAAGAGCGGCCGGCTTTTCTTGCGGGATAACTCCTCGGGGGTGATCTGGAAGGTCAATCTCCCCTCGCCCCTTAAAGATGGTAAGATTGCCTTCGAATATCACGCGCCAAGAAATCAGCAATCAGGTAGTCTTTTTGCCCTCTCAAAGAACGGGAAAAAATGGATATCCCTGCCTGCTCGTGAAGCCGAATGGTTGGAGAGGGAAAACACTTATCAATTCGAAGATTCTCTGAAGCGCTTTGCCGGCGCGCGTACCCTGTATATAAAATATCGCAATAAAGGGCTGCGAAAATCGGGATTAAGAAGCTTCGTGGTCGAGGCTGACCTTGTTCAGGAATCCTTCGAAATGCCGCAGAAAACACAAGAAAATCTGGAAGCCCTTGGCTATGTTCACTAGGCCGGCTTCAGCCCGACTGGCTTCGCCGGAGTATATTATCTTTCCGGGCCGAGGGAGACGGACAATACTCTCCGTGCCACCCCGGGTTTTTTAATAAATCAATTCGTGTGTATAGTACTTAAATGAGCATCCAATAACCGGAGGTAATTGTTTTTGGAGAAGGGTGGCCCTCGCAGAGACAGAACCTGGGCCCTGCTGGTGCTGGCCGGCTCGGTGATTCTGTTTTACGTCGAGTACCTGCCCCATCCCGGCAGCTTGTACGCGCGGGTGGTGCGGGAGTTCTGGCCGCTCTTTCACACCTGGCCATATTACGAGCTTTCCAGGCAAATACTCGCGAGCGGGCACCTGCCCCTGTGGAACCACCTGAGCGCCTGCGGCACTCCGCTCATCGGCTGTTTCCAGGCGGCGCCCTTCCATCCGGTTCGGATGGCAATGTATCTCTTACCCTTCTGGAAAGTCGTGGATTTATGGCTGCTTTTGAGGGTTTTCATCTCCGGCGTGGGAGTTTACCTGTTTCTCCGGTGGCGGGGTTCGGCATGGCAAGGGGCGGTGCTGGCCGCATGCGCCTGGATGTACTCGGGGGTGGTGACCGATTTTATAAACGCGCACTACCTGGACGTGGACCTGCTACTGCCCTGGGGGCTATTGGCCTTCGGATGGATGGTAAGAAACGATAAGTTCATGCCGGTGCTCACCTGCGCCTTTTTGGTCTTGTTGGCCTTTCTGGGAGGAAATCCCACAAGTTGCCTGTATTTATTCATGTTTTTAACGCTTTATTACTTTGTTAACGTCTACAGGATGCGCCGGGACGTTCTCGGCTCGTGGCTCAGGTTTGGAGCGGTGGCGGCGATAAGCGGATTGATTGCGGCGGTCGTTCTGTTGCCGTTCTGGGAGATGCTCGCCTTCAGCTGGGACTATCATCCTGCGGGCATCTGGTCGGTGAGCCTGGAACCGAGGTTTGCTTTGAGCCTTTTCGGGCCGGAGGTTTTTCCGGCGGGGGATGTGTCGGGGCTTCCGCTGGTGCAGCGGGCGCCTTACATGGGAACGGCGATTCTGGCGCTGGTATTTACCGGCTTCTTTTCTTTGCGAAGAATGGGGGCTGGAGCGTCCTTTTTCGCTGCCTTTGGCATATTTTTCGGGGGAGTAATATGGGGGATAATGCCATTCAAGCTGGTGAGTTATCTCCCGCTATTCGCGCGAACCGCCAACTTCCGTTATGCAATGCCCGAGGTGGCTTTCTGCGCGGCTTTGCTTGCGGGAATGAGCTGGGACCACCTTATACATTTCAGGGAAAAACGGTCGCTTATAGTCGCCCTGCCGATAGGCCTTACTTTTCTGGCCAGCGTGCTTATCGCCTCCAAAGGCATGGGCCGTCCTATAATCCCGTTGAACACGGTCGGCATGTTGAAGATATGCGCCTTCGCATGGGCTGCGGCGCTGGTTATGCTTTTTCACCGGAGAAAGGCCTTCCGCTTTCGCAGGGCATTCTTCATGATGCTGGTTCTGTGGCTGTTTGAGGCGTTCGTGCACTTTAATTATTATCCGCCCGCCCGTCCTGAAGAACCGGACTCGTGGAGTAAAGCGCCGGAAGTGGCATCCCGGGTGAGAGGGGACAGGATTTACGCCACAAGCCCGGCGCTTTATCCGAATTTCAACCTGGCACACAAGGTGGATGACCTGCGCTACTTCGGTGCGCTTTACGTGGACAGGTACAGGAGCTTCATGTCCGTCATCAACGAGCAAACAGCGACGGAAGCGCTGAACGATTTTTTCCCGCGCAACTACATCAGGGTAGAGCCGGAAAACATGGAGTCGGAGTTGATGAATCTGGCCGGCGTGAAAAAACTTTTGTCCGAAACCCCTCTTCCGCCCAATATGCTGGTGAGTGAAATTTTGAATAAGGCGAGAGTAAGGGCGGAAAGCCCGGAATACGTGCTCGAGAAAAAGGCCTCGATTCGCTCGGATGTCAGGCGGGCGCTGTTCGAGCATCCTCCCGCGAAGGTGACCTCCGGCCTTTCAGGGGGTAATTTGAGCTTCGGTATAGGCGTTGAAGAGGAAGGATGGAAGATAGGGAAGGACGGGGTGACTTTCATGCTCCTGGAACAAACCTCCCAAGGCCCGCGATGCGTCTTCTTGCGGCATATCGACCCCTCCTATACGAAGTGGGAGAGATGGTGGATGGACTATCGTCTGGCGATAAGACCGGGCCGGTATTCGTTCATCACCCATCCCGGAGCCAGCCGCCTGAACGACTGGGCTGCATGGGGGGACATACGACTGCTCGACGGCAATGAAGTCACCCGTTACGAGCTTGCCCACATGGGAAATGTGCGCGTTTACAGCAATCCGGATGTCATGCCCCGGGCTTTTGCCGTGGGAGAGGTGTTTGTTAGGTCGAAAAAGCGGGCCTTCGATATGTTGAAGAAAGGTTTCGATTTTACCGAAAAAGCCATACTGGAAGGAAGGGGAGCATATAAGACGCGAGTGGGATTGAAGGACTTTGGAAAAGAGGTCGAATGGAAACGGCTTGCCTCGGACGAATCGGTGCTCGAGACCGACAGGCCCGCTACGTCCGTGGTGGTGGTCACCGAGACGTATTACCCCGGCTGGCGAGCTTACCTTGACGGAGCCCGGGAGTTGAAAATATATCCCGCCGACGGCGTGTTCCGGGCCGTATCCGTTCCAAAAGGAAAGCACCGGGTGAGGTTCGTTTATGAGCCGGCTTCGTTCAAAATAGGCCTGTGGAGCAGCATAATATCGCTGGTGGCGATGGCGTTTTTCTACGACAGGTGGAAAAGAAAACAGGGGGCGGGAAAGCGGCCGTGAAGGTTCGTTCACTGCATGGGTGGGAGGTATCCTACTCCGAAGCGGTTCGCATACAGGAGTCCCTGCGGAAGAAAATCAAACCCGGCCCTTTGCCCAAGAAGCTGAGGTACGTGGCGGGGGCGGATGTTTCATACGAAAAGCACGGCGACACTTTCTTTGCGGGTGTGGTGGTCTGGGATTTGGAAACGGGTGAAATTGTCGAGGAAGCCGACGCCTGGGCAAAAGTAAAGTTTCCTTACATTCCCGGCCTTTTGAGCTTCCGCGAAGCGCCGGCGCTTTTGAAGGCCTTCGGCGAAGTCGCCTCGCGGGTGGATGCGGTTATCGTTGATGGCCAGGGCGTAGCTCATCCCCGCCGGTTCGGGCTGGCGGCCCATACCTGCCTCTTGGTCAACAAGCCCGGCGCCGGATGCGCCAAAACCCGCCTGGCGGGAGAGCATAAGGAACCCGGTAAAAAGAAAGGCGACAGGGCGGATTTGATTCACCAAGGCGACAGGGTGGGATTGGTGTTGAGGACGAGAGAAGGAGTAAAACCCGTGTTCGTATCCACGGGACACAGGCTGGGCACGGACGAGGCGGCGGAGTTGGTCCTCATGTGTACCGGCAAATACCGCCTTCCTGAGCCGGTGAGGAAGGCTCATAACTACGTAAACAGGTTAAGAACCGAAAACGCGGGCCGGTAACGGCTCATTTCCTTATCGATATGGAGTATATTTCTATTTGGCATTTCGCATCTACGGGGTCTATTCGCAAAGTTTCGATTTTGTCCGGAAGATACCATTCGGGCCATTCTCCGACCTTGACCTCATAGGCGCGTCTTACCCCGTCCGCTTTAACCGGATACCTCTTTCTGGCCGGTAGCTTGAGGGAAGATTGCGACGTTGGCCTCCAGTGAATTTCGCCGTGCATGATAAGAGGCTCCAGCCCGCTTTTTCTTTCAACCCGCATGTCTATGATGATTCGTTTATATCCGGTGGGCTCGAAGGCCTCGACGGAGCGTGTCATGTATGGGTCCTCGCCGGTGGAGCTGAAAAGGACGCTTTCATTATTGCTTCGAACCTTTTCGAGATGGGGCGAGGTTTGCCAGTTTTCAGCGTTTTCCGGAAAACTCCAACGGATAGGGGGTGTGGAAGCCCCGCGGCGCTCCCGTAGAGCATTGCGGAAAAGGCCGGTTATATCGGTAAACTCGCCGTCGTCCGGATGGTACAGGCTCACTTCGACCGGCTTACCATCGCTCATCAGCTCAAGTATATCCGGGGCTTTGCGAGCTTCGCCGAAGGCCGGCTCGTTTTCGATTGCATTGAAGGAGCTATGTGTTTCGTAGTGCCACTTGTTTTTGTAGCGACGGCGAGTGTATTCCACGTCCGGGTGCTTGACGCAGGTAACCCGGTTGGTTCGGTCACCGAACATGAACCGGAAGGCGCCAAGAGGCGAGGAGAACATATCCACTTTATTGGCGAGATAGGAATCGAACATTTCGTCCAGTGTAAACATGCCGGAAGGAGCGCCGAAAATGATTTTGTATTGTCCCGGGGGTTCGGTGAGTGCCCGCGGAAGGTAATAATCCTCCATTGCATGCACTAGTTTTCGATGCTTTTCCCCCTCTGACCGGCGAAACTCGATGACGGCATTCCATAAGGGCATCCACGCTACCAGCAAGAGAATCAGCCCGGCCCATTTCAGTCTGCCGCCGTTTGTGGGAAACAGGTAACCGAGAAAAATCATGCTTATTAGCACGGGGAAATAAACCAGCCGTGGGCTGTAGCTTATGATTTCCCGGAGATTTAATAAAGGAGCGAGGGCGATGATTATCCACGCCAAGAGAAGGAGGGCCGTTTTTTCCCTTATTTTTCTTCCCTTCCATATCCAGAACGCCAACCCGACGGCGGCTATAATGGCTAACGGCAGGTGACCGGCGAAGTGTTTGGATTCGAAGGTTATACCTAGAAACATCAGGAAGGAGTTCCAGGTAACGTCGGCGGCGCTGAGTGGAGCGTTTATCAGGAGTTCGAGAAATCCTGTGCGCTTGTACATGTACCCGCCCACCAGGTCGCCGATTACCATAGCCCTCCATGCCGCATAGATTCCAACCGCCACGAAGTGGGGCGCGGCTTCCTTGAGCCTGTCGGTTTTGGATATGGATACGGAGCCGCCATTCTCCGCCCCGGTGACGGGCATGAAAAGAAGCAGCAGCGGAAGCGATATGAACATTTCCTTGGAAAGGCACGCGCATAAGGTGATGAAAGAGGCGACTGTCACCATTGCCCATTTGGATACAGTGGCGCGGTTTCGGGAGGAGAGGTGAACGTGTAACGCCAGCACCGCGAACAAAGCCCCAAGCACGTCTCCTCTCGTTGTCAGGTAACCCGCCACCTCCACTGCCAGTGGGTGAGAGACGAATAAAAGGGCCGTCAGCCCGGCTCCCGACTCTGAGCCTCCCAGTCTGCGACACAAACCACCCGCGGCGAGGCCGGTGGCGAGTAGAAGTCCCATGTTGACTAAGTAATTGACGGCCGGATTGAATCCCCACAGTACCCAGCATATTTTCCACAACAGTATGGGCATCGGCCTGAACCACATGTTTTGGTAGAAATCTTTTATGAAAACGTCCGTTACGTTAGGCGTAAAGAAGTGAGAAAAGACCAGGTAGGTATAGTCCTCCCGGACGAAGAAGGCATCCGCCAGCCGGAACGCCGCCACCAGCGCAATTGCGGTGGCTGCGAGGGCGAGTACGAGGCTTGTGCGCTTTTTCAGCATTGCCATATAATTTGGCAGGTTTACGGTTTTCTAACAACCGGTAGCGCTTATATTTGCGAGCGTTTCCCGCTTTCGGTATTCTTTTGACACTTTCCGGAGGTTGAAAATTACTCGGGATGTGGACGGTAATAATACCCGCTTATAACGAAGAAGCCCGCATCGGCTCGACAATCGGGGAGGTGTCGGATTATCTGAAAGAAGTCTCGAGTGATTCGGAAATACTTGTAGTGGACGACGGCAGCACCGACCGCACCGCCGATATCGCCGGTTCGCATCCGGAAGTAAAACTTCTCCGTTCGGAGGTAAACAGGGGCAAAGGGTGGGCCGTAAGGGAAGGGATGAAGAACGCACGCGGCGACGTGGTCATGTTCACCGATGCCGACCTTTCCACTCCCATCGAAGAGGCGGGGAGGCTTTACGATTACATAAACCGGGGCTACGACGTCGCAGTGGGATCGAGGATGGTCAAGCCCCGTTTTATTAAGCGCTTCCAGCCCCCGCACAGATTGGCTCTCGGCCAGACCTTCGGGCTGGTGGTCAGGCTTCTTTTCGGTCTGGGCATTAAGGACACTCAGTGTGGCTTTAAAATGTTCACATCGGAGGCGGCGAAAAAACTTTCCGACGAGATGACGGTTGACGGATACACTTTTGATGTGGAAATGCTTGCTCTTGCCTCGAGGATGGGGCTGAAAACGACGGAAGTACCGGTTATTTGGCGGGACATGCCTGGGAGCAAGTTGAGTGTGAGGAAAGATTTCGGCCCCATAATCAGGGAACTTGCCCGCACCCGGCGCCGTCTTAAAAGCATGGATGTGCCGGAGGAAAAATGATACGGGACGATTATATGGCCGGTATTGCGGCAGTTCGTGCGCCTTTTCGTTCCCGGGGGGCCGGATTTCCGTATCGGAACTACGCTGGTAGCCGTCGCCCGCAAGGGGTAAGAAAGTTATGAAGAAACCGGATGAAATACTTGTCCGAATTCCCGCCCCGGTAGCCGGTATCGCCGGAGGCGCATATTTATGGGGGATACTGGTCAAGAATGGAGTCAGTTTGGCTCCTGGAGTCGGGTTGATAACGGCTGCGGGCGGAGGTGTGGCCGCTTACGCGGTATGGCGATACGCGGCCGGGTTCATGCCGGAGGAATGGAAGCCGGCCTGGAGCGCGGGCTTGCTGACGCTTTGGCCTCTTGCCTTGATGATGCTATGGGAAAGGCTCCAGGTCCCGCATCTGGGGGCATGGCTTCTCGGGGTATGCGCGGGCGGATTTGTGTGGATGAGCCTGTGGTTGCCCTCCATTACGAAGAATTACAGGACGCGGCTGAAGGCATTGCGATGGGCGGTTCCAGCCGGTTTTTTCCTGGCGTTTTTGTGGGAGATTTCTTCGGGACGCTACGATTATCTGGAATTTATTGTGATTGGGCAGGCCGGAGCGGCGATGCTTGTGATAATCTCTCCGCTGACGGCCGGATTCGGCGCCGCGACCGGCTCGGTGTTGTGCATTGTCTTGGCATCAATTTCGTTTGGGGCCTCATGGACGTTGCATGCGCCTCATTGCGGGCATCTGGGGGGAAGCGAGTTATTCGGGTGCGTGGTAAGCGGATACGATATTGTGGAAAATGATAATTCGGGCTGGTGGTTTGAAGGGGAGGGGAGCTTGAGAAGAATAATGGTAGGCGGGGTTGAAAGGAGAGCGGTGGTGGCTGAAGCGCCCGCTGAGTTGAATTTTATATTCGACGGAGCTGAATCGCCGTCCTCGTTTCATGTGGGCATGTTGAAGGAAGCGTGGGGAAAACCGGGCGATGGGGTGAGATTCGAGGTCTTTTTCCAAAGCGGTGGCCGGTGGCGGAAAGCGGGGGAGAAATACATCGACCCGAAACACCGCCGGCGGGAGCGGGCGTGGATTGATGTTCCCGTTCGGGTAGAGAGTGGAGAGTATGCAAAGTGGAAAGTTAAGCTTCATCCCGGACCGCAGATATCCGCTCCGTTTTCCCGCGACCCGGACGCGAGGAGCGATTGGGGCGTAGTAAGCCCCCAGATTGAGAGTGATGGAAATGCCGGTTCGTGAGGCTTCCGGAAGCCGGTGGTATACGATATTACCGCTCATACTCGCTTTATGGGCTTGCCTGACGGCTTATGAACTGGGCCTGGAATCCGAGTCTTTTTCCAGTTATACGCCCTTGTGGATGGTGCTCGTGTGTTTGCCGGTGGCGGTGTTTCTTCAGAATAAGATAATCAAGATTCTCAGGTATGAAGGGGATTCGCCGGTCGGGCGGGATATGCGGAGAAGCAAAGGTTTTGCAATCGGCGCCTTTATAGTGTACGCGGGCGACGTTTTGGGCTCCGTCGTTGCCGGTGAATTGAGTTATGACCCCGGGATTATCGCGATATTTTTCCTTTATCTTTGCCTGCTGCTCGTTCTCCGGGCCGGCATGAGAATAATAAGTTTCCGTTTGCGTCGCCATGTATGGGGCGGGGAAGCGTGGAGGCGCTCGGCGGGATACTCGGATTCGGTCCTGCTGGGTTTGCACGCCGTTGTTCTGGCGCTTTGTTCGAGTGTTCCGGTCTATCGCGGTGTAGTGATTGTTCTGGTGGCGGCGGCGTTAAGGCTTGCGTGGGGATATGTGCCCGAGGACAGGCTTATAATCCTTCGGGAGTTTATACAGTTTCTCAACGAAAGGAAGCTGTGGTGGATGGCGCCCATATTCATAGTTCTTGCATTTCTAATGGTGCTGGTGTTGCTTACTCAGAGCACCGGAGGCGGGTTCCCGTTTATCTATGCGGTATTCTGAAAAAAGTGATACGGGCGCGGATACTATACCGCGATGGGCGACGGTAATTATTATCCTGCTAGTCGGGTTGCTGCTCAACGTTACCGTTTTTGAAATCCGGTTTTTATACGATGACATCTCTTTGATAGTGACCAATCCTTTCATACGTGAAACCAGGGGAATGCTCGATTTTTTAACCGCCGGCAGGCCGGTGCGGACGCTGACTTTTTTCATCGATTATCACCTGTGGGGCCACAATCCCCGGGGTTTTCACATAACCAATCTTCTTTTGCATCTCGGTGCGGCGGTTATATGGTTTCGATTTCTTGAAAAATGGTTTGTGGGGAGGTGGACGGCCTTCGGCGCTGCGCTTTTTTTCGTCATTCATCCGGCGGGAGCCGAGGCTTTGGCGGTCGTTTCTCATCGCAAGGAGATGCTGGCTTTCATCTTTCTGGCGGCGTCGTTATGGAGCTACCTGGCCGCATCGCGCCGGGGGTTGTGTGATGAAGAGGGAGAGCGCTCCCGTCCGAAGTTAAAGTTTTATCTGCTTTCGTGGTTCTTTTTTTTGTTGGGGCTGGGTTCCAAGCAGGTAGTAATAATACTGCCGGTTCTGGCTTTTATTTCGGACATTCTGATTTCCGGACTTGATATCAGGCGGATATTGAGACTAAGAGTGGGACTTTATCTACCTTACCTGCTTGTCCCCGTTTTGTTTATGGTTCTTTCCTTAGGTGACTGGCGGATTTTCGGGTATATACCGGCCGAACAGCTTTTCGGGGAGTTTCATCTGAAGGTTCTGGCGATTTCGGGGTGGTCGGTTACGGCCTATCTCCGAATGTTGGTCTGGCCGATATTTTTCAGCGCCGACCACCAGGTGGTTTTCCCTTCTGTGTTCATGGCCGTTCTCGGGCTTATTCTGTGGGTGGGAATGATTGCGGTGGCGTGGATGCTGAGGAAGAGGAATGTCACGATTGCGCTCGGTCTTGGATGGATGGCTTTCAATCTGGCGGTAGTGTTGAATCTGATTCCCGCCAACCAGCCTCTTGCCGACCGGTATCTTTACATACCCATGGCCGGGTTCTGCCTGTTTCTGGTTGGGTTGATAAGCAGGGCGGATATTTGGAAATTTCCGCTGCGGGGTATTGTGATATTCTTGGGTTTGTTTTTAATAACTCTTGTGGCCCTGAATTACGGGTGGGATTACATGTATCATGAGACCCTACCCGTGACGGCGGGCGTCGTGGTCACGTGCCTTATTTCTGTGGCAGTGGAAGCCGGAGCGATGCGGTTGTCGGATAGGGTCGCGGGTTCGTCGCGACTTTGGCGGGGGATTGTGTTGGCGGGATTGTGTTTTGCGATTCTGGGCGCTTTTTTGATTGGCATGAATATTATCCGGTCGCTTATGAGGGATGAAATTCCGTGGTTTGGGCTGACGATTATTGTCTGGATGATATCTATCGGAGTCTTATGGGCTTTATATAGGAGAATGAGGCAAAAGGGGGGTGCAAGCAAGTTTTTCAGGCTCGTGATATTTTCCGCCGCCGCAATTTTCGCGGCGATATGGATTGGTACCGTCACCACCTACAGAATCGAGCGGGGTCACTGGGAGACGCCGATTATATTTTCGCCCGAGAAGGCGGAAAGAATCGGAGGAAAGCTTATGGAGACCATTGGCAGGCCTCCGAGTGTGCCGGAAAACAAACCGCTCCGGATAGGTCGCAATATAGCGCTGACCTGTTTCACCGCGATTATGCTCGGGTTGCTTTCGGCTTCCTTGGTGGAGTTCAGGTGGACGGAGGGGGATAACGCCCGCCGGGGTTACGTCTCCTGCCTGGCGCTTCTGGTGGTATGTTTCGGCTTACTTAACGACAACAGATTAAGTCAATGGGAACATTCGCGGAAAATATGGGAGTCCACCCTGCGCACCGACCCGGCTTCTCAAAGGGCGCTGGTTAACCTGGGGGTTTACTGGAAAAAGCATGACAGGCCGGATAAAGCCGAATGGTTTTACAAGCGGGCGGCGGTTATCAATCCCCACAACCCCGCAACGTGGCATAATCTGGCGCTGATTTATCTGAAGCGGCGAGATTATCCCGACGCCCGCAAGGCCTTGCGCAAGCTTATCGAGGTGGACCCGGAAAATGTTGGTGCTCACCTCAATCTGGGTAACTTGTGCTTTATGGAAGGCAAGCATGAGCTGGCCGAGAAGCAGTACAGGAAAATTATTTCCATCGCTCCACAAAATGCGCGGGCGTGGTACAACCTGGCAGTACTCATGAAGCAGAAGGGCCGCGACGGGCTTGCCCGGAGTTATTGCAAAAAAGCCCTGCATATAAGGGAAGATTTCGAAAAGGCACGGGCCATGTGCGGACACGGAGGGAAGATAATGCCGAAGGATATTCCTTGACGAGCAATATCGATTCACCTGAACCAGCGGAACAAACTGTAAAATGTCACTGTTGAAGAGGATGTTCGTAAAGATGGAAAAACCGCAGAAAAATCCGTAACAAAGGCGCTCGAACCGCCTCGGGTGCTTGAAGTTTGAACCTCAAGGATGTACAATTCTAAGTTAATCGAGTTGGGGGAGATGTATGGAGAAAATAATAGGGATTGATTTGGGAACCACAAACAGCTGCGCCGCCGTTATCGAGGATGGCCACCCCAAGATAATTCCCAGTTCCAAGGGATATCTCACCGTGCCTTCCGTGATGGCTTACGACGAAGCCGAGCACCTATTGGTGGGGCAGCCGGCGGTGAGGCAGTCCCTCATAAATCCCGAGAATACCATTTACGGCGCCAAGCGCCTTATCGGCCGCCATTATGATTCTCCCATAGTACAGGAGATAAAAAAATCCTTTCATTACGAAATATTCCGTACCGACTCGGATGAAGCGGGCGTAATGATAAAGGAAAAGAAGTTCACCCTTCCCCAGGTGGGTTCCCTTATTCTAAAAGAAATCAAGAAGTGGGCGGAAGATTACATGGGGCAGGAGGTCCCCAAAGCCGTTGTCACCGTGCCCGCTTATTTTAACGACCGGCAGCGCCAGGCGGTTCGGGAGGCCGGAAGACTGGCGGGACTGGATGTTCCGCGCATCATCAATGAGCCTACGGCGGCCAGCCTGGCCTACGGGTTCGGCAGGGGATACGAGCAGAAAATAGTTGTTTACGACCTCGGGGGCGGCACTTTCGACCTCAGCATACTCGAAATAGGGGAGGGAACTTACCAGGTGCTCAGCACTTACGGGGATACCTTCCTCGGCGGCGTCGATTTCGACAATCGCATCGTGGAATTTGCTATGGACAAGTTCGAGCAGGAGCAGGACATCGACCTTTCCGGCGACAGGGTTGCGCTGCAAAGGCTGAAGGAAGCGGCGGAAAACGCCAAGAAGGAGCTAAGCGTTCGCGAAGAGGCGCGCATAAGTGTGCCTTACATCTATCAGGATGAACAGGGCCCGAGGGACCTCGATTTTACAATCACCCGCGAAGATTTCGAGAAGATGGTGGAGCCTCTGGTCAATAAGACCGTTCAGATATGCCGCGAAGCCCTGGATATGGCCAAAGTAAAGCCCCATGAAATAGACAACATCATTCTCGTGGGCGGCCAGACACGGATGCCCATGGTATGGCGAAAGATAGAGGCCCTTTTCGGAAAATCGCCGTCGAAGGGGGTTCACCCCGACGAGGTGGTAGCTATGGGCGCCGCCATAATGGGAGACCTGATAGCAAACAAGGGGCAGCAGGAAGTGCTGCTGATGGACGTGGTGCCGGTAAGCTTCGGACTGGTGCTTCCCGGTGACCGTTTCAAAAAGATTATATCCCGGAACACCGGCATTCCGGTCAGGAAAACCAGGGTGTTTACCACCAGCAAGGATAATCAGACCAGCGTCAGAATTTCCGTCTCACAGGGGGAAAGCACCAAGGCCTCCGAAAACGAACTGCTCAAGAACATTGCCTTCCGCGGGTTGAGGCCCGCTCCGGCGGGGGAAGCCAAGGTGGAGGTCACCTTCGCCATTGACGCGGACGGCATATTGCAGATAACGGCCAGGGACCAGGACACGGGCCAGGAAGTCAGAACGGTGGTCACCTCCGATGAAGGTGATTCGGAAGGATAGTTTTCCCCTGCACGTACCCTTTGAATTCATCAAATAAAATTGATTTTCGGCGGGGCATTTTCTCATAATTATCTATCAAGGAGGTTCTCAAAGGTGTCTGAAAATCGTCCTCGTGTAAGCGTAATTGCCCGCGCATGGGATGTAATTTCCCACTTACTTGTGCTGGCATCGGGCGCCGCTGTTGGGGATTTCCTGGTGGTTTACTTTAACGAAACCGCCGACGCGGCCATATCCGCCCCTCAAAAGTGGATTTACGTGGAGGTCGCCGCGATTTCGGTGTGGATATTCTGGCACGCTTACAGCATTGTCGTCGGTCGCCTTTTGGACAGACAATGGCGAGGGGTGAGAAAGGCCGACGCACTCACCATGGTTCCGCTTTTGCTTCTGTACTGGTACTCCTACAACCATTTTGTAAGAGATAAGCTCTACGGCGAGCATTTCGCGTTAAGTTACCTGGCTTTGACGCTGTTTCTGACGGCCATCCTGAAGTTCTCTCATATAGCGGCGCTGGTCACCGGAAAGCGGCGCTGGTTTATTTACGTGTTAGTGGCGCTGGCTCTGGGCATATATGCAACGAATGCCCGCGAATCCCTCGGGACCAACCTGTTCAGGTGGATGGACGCCGGCGTGTTTTTAACGCTCCAGGTGGCTTTTTTGCTGTTTGTCTCCGCGTTTGTACTTTTATCCGGCATTTATGGAAAGAAAGCGGGCCGGGTAGTAAAGGGTGTTCTGGGAATCTCGGTATTCTTTTTCGCCTGGTGGCTGCTCTCTTCCCCTCCGGCTCCCGAGCCGCTGCCGACGGTTTCGGGGTTGAAGAATATGCCGGGGGTCGAGAATATGGAGCTGTTTTCCAAGGGTGGCGACGCCAGGCGGGTAAGGATTGAAATATCGGATGAGTACAGGGACGCGATGGTGTTTCCCACAGCCGGCTCCGTGTCTCAAAAAGTTGACATTCCCCGGGACGCAAAACTTTCGTTCGGGACGGGAATAGCCTTTTACAACCGGGAAGAGAGCAAGGGTGGGGTTACTTTCCGGCTGCAAATTAAAAAAGGTGGAGCGCCGGAGACGGTGTGGGAACGCGCCATGAATCCTGTCCGATTGGCCCGGGACAGGTATTGGTCGGACGCCACCGTTGATTTGTCCCCCTATGCGGGCAAGAGGCGCACCCTTGTCTTTAATGTTACCGGAGCGCCTTTCGCGGCAATAAGCGAGCCGGCAATGGTGAGCGGGAAGGCTGCTGGGTCGTCGAGACCGAACGTGGTGCTGATACTGATAGATACCCTCCGGGCGGACCACGTGGGCGCATACGGCTATGACAGAAACACCACCCCTTTCATGGACAAAGTGGCTTCGGAGGGAGTAACTTTCAAAAACACCGTCACCACCGCGCCCTGGACGGAACCGGCCACATTTACCTTGCTTACGGGGTTGCTGCCGGGGCAGGCGGATGTATTGCAGTATTTCAAAATTCATATTGACGAAAAGATGGACCTATTACCGGAGCTGCTTCAAAGGCAAGGCTATCGAACCGCCGGATTATCCGGCAATTTTCTTATCACGGATGATCTGGGTTACGGCCAGGGTTTTGAGACTTTCAGCGAAAAATGTATCCCCAATTTCCATTGGAGGAGCGCAAAGTGCATGACGGACGAGGGCCTGGCATGGGCCGACCGGAATCTGGGAGAGCCTTATTTCCTATACATGCATTACGTGGACCCCCACGCCGATTATCGCGCTCCGGAGCCTTTTCAGGGTATGTTCGCAGACGGATATACCGGCGATAACGAAAGAATAAAAAACGGACGGATTGTCGAGATTGAGGTGCAACACGACCGCACGGGTGAGGATGTTGAGCTTCCCACGGAAGACGTCCAACACCTGAAGGATTTGTACGATGAAGTGATCGCCTACAGCGATTTTCAAATCAGGCGTTTGCTGGAGGGGCTGAAACGACGGGGAATGTTGGAAAACACCCTGGTGATAATTACATCCGACCACGGCGAGGAGTTCACGGAGCACGGAATAGTGGGGCACCGCCTTAACCTGCACGGCACCCTGATGGATGTTCCGCTGATTTTTCAGGGAAAGGGGTTGGTTCCTGCGAATGTGGAAGTAGAAGATGTCGTCAGCCTGGCCGACGTGACGCCCACCATAATGGAGATTATCGGCCTAAAGCCGGACTCCATGGTGTGGGGAAGAAGCCTTAAGCCCTTGTGGAATGGAGGCACGTTGCCGGAAAGGGTGGCGTTCGGACAAAGAAGGCAACGAAAAATCTCCGAATGGATGGTTGCAGACGGCAAGTATAAATTTATAGTTGCTGAAAGTAGAGAAGAGGGGTGGTCTAATCCGAGGTTTTACGACCTTCGGTCTGACCCTTTCGAGTTTGTCAATCTCTCCGGGCGGCGCCCGCAGGAAGATGATTATCATAAAAAACTGTCGGTTGTAATTGAGTGGATAGACGAACACAGCTTCGTGCCTGAAGAAGGCAGAAAGGAAATCTCGGAGGAAGATTTCCGCAAACGGATGAAGGCCCTGGGTTATGTCCAGTAAACCCCGCGGCAGCACTGCAAGTTACGACACGGTCTCCGGTTAGGCCCTACTGTACTTTAACAGGTAGTCCGCGCTTTCCCCAAGCCCTTATTGAAATGCTTCGATTAAGCTGTTAATCTATTATATTCGGAATTAATCAGCGGGTAATTTTGGAGGTCAAGCGGAAATTATGGTGAAAATTCGACTTCAACGCGCCGGGAGCAAAAGAAGGCCCTTCTACCGGGTAATAGTTACGGATTCTCAAATGCCCAGGGACGGACGTTTCCTTGAAATTGTGGGGACTTACGACCCGTTACCCGACCCGCCCCGGGTAACGCTCAAACAGGACCGAGTCGTACACTGGCTTGAAGAAGGGGCATTACCCACTCGTACGGTACAACGTCTTCTACGCAAACACGGCATCGGTAAGGAGGCTCGAGCACAATGAGTATGAAAGAAATGGTCGAGTATGTGGCGCAGGCTCTCGTGGACAATCCGGACAAGGTCGAGGTAAAAGAAATCGAAGGAGCACAGACCAGCGTTCTGGAACTCAAGGTGGCGTCTTCTGACCTGGGAAAGGTCATTGGCAAGCAGGGCCGTACGGCAAAAGCAATCCGCACCATACTGGCAGCGGCCTCCACCAAGCAGGGAAAGCGGTACGTGCTCGAAATAATCGAGTAATCTCATGGGTCGCAGGGATTCCTCCACCGTCGAAGTGGGCGAAATAGCCGGCCCGCACGGCGTGAGGGGAGAAGTTAAGCTGAAGTCTTACCTGGTGGGTAACCTTCATCTGGGAAAGATGTCCGACGTTTATTTGTTGTTGCCGGGCGGAAAAAAAATAAAGAAAAAACTCTTGAGCGCGAGGCAGGGGCCGAAGGGCCCGCTGCTTACTATAGATGGGGTAAATGACCGGGATGAGGTCGAAAAGCTGAAGGGAGCCATCGTCGAGGCGGACTCCGAACTCCTCCCGCCGGAAGATGAAAACGAGTATTATTGGATAGACATCATCGGGCTTAAGGTGGTATCGGCGGACAACGAGGAAATAGGAGAAGTCACGAACCTCATGGAAGGGGCGGGCCAAGACCTGTTGATAGTGAATCACCAAGGTCGGGAAGTTATGGTGCCCTTCGTGGAGCCCATTGTGGTAGAAGTGGACGTGGAGGCGGGGAAAGTAACTATTGACCCCCCGGAAGGCCTCCTGGATATCGGCGGCCGATGATTGTTTTCGATATCATCAGCCTTTTTCCCGAATCTTTTCAGGGAGTTTTTGATTATGGAGTTCTGGGCAAAGCCCGGGAAGAAGGACTCATAGAAATAAATGTCCACGACCTGAGGCCATACGGCGCAGGCAGACACCGGGTATTGGACGATGCCCCTTACGGCGGAGGGGACGGCATGGTAATGATGGCCGAACCCGTCGCCAAAGCTCTGGAAGGGGTGGTGGGAGCCGACAGGACCCGCTCGAAGGTCATCCTCACCACGCCCCAGGGAAAGCTTTTCAATCAGGAGAAGGCTGTCAAGCTGGCCGGGGAAAGTCGGCTGGTTATCATATGCGGAAGATACGCCGGGGTGGACGAAAGGGTTCGCGCCGAGG
Source organism: uncultured bacterium (assembly GCA_964459325.1). Taxonomy (GTDB): domain Bacteria; phylum RBG-13-61-14; class RBG-13-61-14; order CAYWKU01; family CAYWKU01; genus CAYWKU01. Next base: position 18,949 of record CAYWKU010000031.1, read on the forward strand.
TGGTGGACGAGGAAATATCTATAGGCGACTATATATTGACCGGCGGTCACCTGGCGGCTATGGTCATAGTGGACGCGGTGGCCAGGCTGGCGCCCGGTGTTCTGGGCAACAAGGACAGCGCCGCCAACGATAGCTTTCCCCTGCTTCTGGAGGAGGCTCAATACACCCGCCCCCGCGAATGGAGAGGTTTGGAGGCGCCGGACGTGCTCATCAGCGGGGACCACGCCCGTATCGAGCGGTGGCGGGCTATCGAGAGGTTGAGGCGAACAGCCCGGCGGCGCCCCGATTTGTATGAAAAGGCCGTGGAATCGCTACGGCGGATGGAAGAGCAATCGCCCGAAAGGGGCGGCGGTAAAGATAAAAAATCCTCCGGTAAAAAGGAGTAATGAAAATGAATCTGGTTGAAGAGCTTGAAAAATCCCAGCAAAAGACGGATATCCCCGACTTTCGCCCGGGCGATACGCTCCGCGTGTGGGTGAAGATAAGAGAGGGTGACAAGGAGCGGCTTCAGTCCTTCGAGGGCATCTGTATCCGCCGCAGGCGCGGTGGCGCAAAATCCAGTTTCACCGTGCGAAAAGTGAGCTACGGAATAGGGGTCGAGCGTATCTTTCAACTCCACTCCCCCGCCATAGATAAAATCGAAATTGTCCGGCGCGGCCATGTACGCAGGTCTAGGCTGTATTACCTGAGGGGATTGCGTGGAAAGGCCGCGCGGGTCAGGGCCCAGAAGCAAAGGGCCAGGTGAATACCCCGGTAAAGGCCGGCTGCCGGCAGGAGGAGCGGCATGATATTTTCCGAAATAGCAATCGAGGGAGTCAGGTGCTTTCGGGAGCAATGCCGCTTTGTGCTCAAACAGGGATACAACCTGTTGTGGGGCTCGAACGAGTCCGGCAAATCCACTCTGGCTCAATGCATAGCCGTTCTGCTTGACCCCGCCCGGGAGTTGCCCGAAGATTGCGACTATCCTTCCCGGGGCCCCGGGGGAAATTCGAGGGCGGGACTGGTTATAGCCGAGGGCAACAACAAGTTCCGCCTCACAAGGGACTTTGTTAACGGCCAGGTCAGTCTCTTCCGCCTTAATCCTGAAACCGGCAAGTTCGATGTAGTTACACAGAAGGGCCACGAGGTGGCTTCTTTCCTGGAGCAGCAACTGAAGATGCCGCCGGTACAGACGTGGAAGAAGATATTTTATATCGACAGGGAGGATATGCCCAGCGGCAGGCCGAAAGTTATCACCCGCAAAGTGGCCGCGCCCAACCCTGCAACATCCGATGCGGGCGCGCCTCAGGCTATGCAGGGAATGGGCGGGCCGGCGGCCGCCGCGCCGCAGCCCGCCGCTCAGCCCGGATACGGCATGAGCCCCGAGGAAATTAAAAAGAGGCTCGAAGACCTCGAAAAGCAGAAGGAGCGGGCGGACCGCATTCAAAAGGTACAATACGAAATAGACGAACTGGAGTCCAGGCTTTTTGAGATTGAAAACCAGACAAAAGAAATAACTTCAATGGAAGATAAATACCGGCAGCTCGATGAATCGGTAAAGGCGCTGGAATCGTTCAAAGACCTTCCCCCGGACATAGTCAAGAGAATCGAGTTTTTCGAGGAGGTGCAAAAGGAGCATGATTCCCGCCTTGCCGAAGTAGACCGGCGCATGGACAAGGTCAAGGCGGATTTCGACCGGGTCAAGAACAGGGAAGTTTTCTATAAAACCCGCAATTTCCTTATAGGCATAGGGTTGATAATCGCGGGCATCATCGTCCAGGCGGCGGTGGCGCCGAAAATGAGCGCCATAAAAATCCTGCCCCCGCTCATGATAATCGCGGGTATCGGCCTGGCATTCTGGGTGTTGTGGAACGAGCTGAGCAGCCGGACTAAAGAAGGCGAGTTGAGTAAGCAGGTCAAATCCATAGAGGAAGAAAGGAACGAGGAAGTCAGGAAGTTCGACGTCGAGGGCAGCGTTGTCCGGCGGCTTATGTCGGAAGCGGGAGTGGAAGACCCAAAGGAGCTGAATAAAAAGCTGAAAGAGTACCAGAAAAGACAAGAGTCCATGAAGGAACTCGACCAGAAAATAAGAAAGACCAAGATTGAATCGGACTATGACCAGTTGACCGAACAGAAGAAGGAAATACAGGGCAAAATCGAGGAGTTGAACAAGGAGCTTCAGGACGCAGGTGAAACCGGCATTACCCAGGACCCGGACGACCTTCAGAGACAAATAGACTCGCTCAAGTACACCCTTGAAAATCCCGACGCTCCCCCGCCGCCTCAGGCGGGAGGCGCTTCGCCCGGAACTCCCGGTATGCCCGGCCAGGATATGGCCGCCGGGATGGGGGCGGGGAGCGACTACATGGGGCCCGGCGCCGATGATGCTTTGGGAGGCGGGGAGTTCGATTTCGCCGCCGGAGGCGCTCCGGGGGTGGAGAATAATCCCGACCGCACTATGATTTCTTCCGGCGAGACGGCTACTTCCGCCGATGAGCCTTCCCGGTCCGGCATCGAGGGGATGGTTGAGGAGCTTTGGAGCGCCGCCGAAGCGGTTTCCGGCGCCGACCGCAGCACGTTGATAATGCAGATATCCGAGCGGTTCAACCTGTACTTACAGGCCTTTACCGGCAATAGATACAACGAAGGAGACCTCTCCAGCGAAACCTCCATGAGCTTGAGGAACTCCATGGGCTCATATACCGAGCTCGTGGAGCTTTCTCCCTCCACCCAAGATGCGGCGTGGCTGGCGCTGAAAATCGCTCTCATAGAAAACCTTTACCAGAAGGTGCGCCTGCCCATGGTGCTGGATGACCCCCTGAGAAACCTGGATGACTCGAGGTTGGCCACCGTCTCCAAGGCGCTGAAAAGGATGGGCTCCGCCTGCCAGGTGCTGTTATTCAGCACCCACCGGGCCCACAGTAAAGTGGCCGACCACGTCATTAATCTGGAATCCGGATGATTAATTCAGGAAAATCCGTTGCGGGAAAAAGGTTTTGACTTTTCCGGAAAAATCATACCGTTTTATTCGTAAAGAAAATTCCTGAAAAATATGATAGAATGACGCTCAATGAGTAGCATTCATTTTGTCCTGAGGATATGCGCATAGGGAAAAAAGAGTAGGGAGCCGGTTTTATGAGATTACAATCGCGGGAAATTTTCTGGCGCTCGGTTGTGAGGGCCGTTATCGCTTCCGCCGTAGTTGTCCCGCTCGGCGCGCTTTACATCGCCGCCCTTGTTTCCCTGAATAACGAGCAAGTCATTTTACTGGTAAAAACCCTTCTATGGTTGCCCCCGTTATTGCTGGGAATCGATTTTTTCATTTTCAGGCTGAATCTTGCGCCCGTTATCAACGCCTTGAGGAAGGTTCGTGCCGGTGAAACGGTGGAGAGCGCGGAGAGCATTCGGGCGCAAAAGAGGGCGTTCATTTTTCCCTACTTGAATATCTTTTATTCGGTGTTCTGGTTTTCGCTGGGCGGCGTCATACTGTCGTGGATACTAGTGGAATGGGGAGGGTTGAGTTTCCGGGAGGCGGTTTATGTGGTCGCCGCCGCTGTAACTTGCGGATTTCTTACAGCTATTATCGTCTTTTACACACTCAGAAAGCCCGTGAGGGACGTGGTCAGGGAGTTAATCGGCCACGGTGAGACTTATGAGGACAAGCAGCCGTTTTTCGTGCCCTTATCGGCCAATCTTACATTTTCATACCTGTTGTTGATAGCCCTTATGCTTGTTTTCATGGGTTTGTTGTCCTTCGTCATGCTACAGAAGTCGGTTGATGGGCAAGTGGGCGCTTTAAGGCAGAGTCACCTCTCAGACTTGAAAACCGTAATAGACCGGGCGGATTTCAATGCCGCCGCGCTTCCGGCCTTATTGGAAGGGTTGGGAGGAAATGACAGCGTATTTTGTCTGATTGATAATGAGGAGAATTTTCAGGGTTGCCGCGGAAAAACGATATCAGCGGGAGCGATTGATAAAATCGAAAGCCTGAAAGCACAAGAAGTAGTCGAGGACAGGGAAACCGGATGGAGCTGGAGCTGGATAACGCCGCCGGGAATAAATGCCCGTATTTTGAGCGGATTGCGGAAGAAAAGCTCCATGGCAGCAAAATCGGATTTGAAGCTTTACTACGTGCGCGCCGCCGTCGTCGTTATGTTGCTGGCGGTGGGAATTTCCCTGCTCATAGCATTCGACATATCCCGGCCTATCAAGGATTTGACCAACGTCGCCGTGGAAGTTGCCGAAGGGAAAATGGAGCTGGAAGCACGCTCCGGTAACGAGGACGAGACCGGAATAATGGCTCGGGCGTTCAACAAGATGACGGGCTTGCTGATTGCACGATTGCACCGGGAACTGGAGCGCAGCAGGGGGATGGTGTCCAGTATCGGCAGCGCCGTTCAGACATTGGGTCCCATGTCGAAGCAGCTGGTTTCGGTGGCCGGCGAGCAGGCTTCCGGGAGTGTTCAGCAGGCCACCGCCGCCGAAGAGGCCGCCACCACCAGCCAGGAGATCGCCACGGTGTCCAAGCAGATTGCCGAAAACGCCCAGAAGGTCACAAAGGCGGCGGAGGGAGCTTTGAGCACGGCACAGAAAGGCCAGGACAGGCTACAGGACACGCTATCCAAGTTCGAGGACATCAAGAAAAAAATGGATAATATAGCCTCGGCGGTCATGAAACTGGGTGACCAGTCACAGGAAATCGGCGAAATTATCAAAATGATTGACGAAATCACCGAGCAGACCAACCTGCTGGCACTGAACGCCTCCATCGAAGCGGTGGGCGCGGGCGAGCAGGGGAAGCGCTTCGGAGTGGTCGCACAGGAGATTCGCAGGCTGGCGAATAACAGCTCCCAGTCCACCGGAAAAATTCAAGATATCATAAACAGGATGCAGAATTCCGTAAGCTCTTCTGTCATGCATGCCGAAGAAGGGGATAAGGCCGTCAATGAGGGAAGGCAGGCCATGGAGGAAATGGCCACGCTGTTCAAAGAAGTGCTGGACTCCAGCAATAACGCCACGCCCAGACTCAAGGAAATCAACATGATGACTTCCCAGCAGGCTTCCGCCTCCGACCAGATGGCAAACACCATAAACGAAGTAAAAGACAGCGCTCAACAGGTATCCGCCTCGGCGAACGAGCTCCAGGCTTCGGTGTCGGAGCTTGAGCACATCGTTTCGCAACTGGAACAGCATGTGGAGGAAGAAGAAGCCTCCGATAAATCCTAGTGTTTCCAAAGCTTTACAATTTTCTGCCCCGGTTTACGGAATAATTTTTGCCGGTATAATAAAGTGAGTGGGGCGCATTAACTTCGCACTCCACCGATAGCTTCATGTGATAGTTGTCCTAACAGGGTGTTGAAAAAGTCAGAAACGTAACGCCGCCATCCTTGGCGGCACTTGTAAGTAGCTGATTTTATTAAGGCGCCTTTTGCCGGCAAGCCATGCGGCCTGAGAAGGATGCCAGCGTTACGAAAAATAGCATTTTTCAACACCCTGCTAAAGCCTTGTATCTTATCCGGTTAACGCATTTTTGACCGCATAGTTTCATTAAAGGAGAGTACGAAAATGCCCGGAACCTTCAGAAAACAATACGTCCGTTTCATAAGACGGGAATTGATTTTTACTCTGCCGGTAGTAATTCTTGTCGTTCTTTATGGCCTGCAATTGATGTCACTGAACGCCTATCAGGTCAAGGTTCTTGTTATCACGGTGGCTGTCATTACACCCGTCTTTTTGCTGATAGGGGATGGGATTTTGCGGGTAATTTTATCCCCGGCAAAAAAGGTTCTGAACGTAATCGATAAAGGCGGCGAGCCGGCTTCTTCCGAGCTGGAAAGGGCCGAAAAGCGGCTGTTGTTGTTCCATTACGTATCTTTTTTCAACTCCATATGGATGTTCGGACTGGGAGGCGCAATTGTAGGGCTTACAATGGTAAAAGTGGCCGATTCCTCCGTTTTTATCGCTTATTACTTCCTGGTGATAGCTCTTACCGGCGGCGTGGTTGAAGGTATGGGACTTTTTTACCTGGGCCGGGCTCCGCTGTGGGAAATGAGAAGAGCCATCATGGCCCGGTTGGATATGGAAAAGGAAAAACCACCCGTTTTTGTTTCCATTTCAGTAAAGTTGGCCGTTTCCTTTGTCCTGGTGATATTACTGGTCATGGTGTTTTCAAGTTTGTTGACCTACAAGAATTTCACGGACGTACTGAAGCTACAGAATCGTAAACTTCAGGAAAAAGAGCTGCTTACCATGGGAGCGGTTTTGGAAGGCGCCGCAAAGGGAAAAACCGACTTGAAAAATTTGCTGGAAACGGCCAGTTCACCGGATAAAACTTTCTGCATGCTGGATAAAAATTTCAACATTCAATACTGTCCCGGCGAACATCCGCCTCCCGCGGTGCTCGAAAAGCTGGCCGAAAAATCAGCCGGAAAGATGGTTAAAGACCCGGAGACCGGCTGGAGCTGGGGATGGACATACTCTGCTAACAGAATGGACAGAATGGTCAGCGGCTGGGCCGCTCCCGGCACGGCGGTTATAAGGGAGCAGATGAAAGGCGGGTACATCAAGGTGTTTTTAATCGCGCTCGCAGGCGGAATAATCCTCGGAGTGTTCGTGTCCACCGACATTTCCGGCTCATTGAAAGAACTTAGCGCGGCGAGCGTGAAAATATCCCAGGGAGCCACCGAAGCGGAAGTGGTGGCGGGCAGCGAGGACGAAACCGGTATAGTGGCCCGCGCATTCAACCGCATGACCACCAGCCTTCTGGCAAAGCTGCGCGGGGAGTTGGACAAAAGCAAGAGTATGGTGGAAAGCATCACCGGCGCGGTGCAAACGCTGGCCCCCATGTCGAAGCAACTGGTCTCCATAGCCAGCCAGCAGGCGTCCGGGAGCGTGGAGCAGGCCAGCGCCGCCGAGGAGGCCGCCACCACCAGCCAGGAAATAGTCGCCGTCTCCAAGCAGATAGCCGAAAACGCCAAAAGCGTCTCCGATAACGCCGAATCCACCCTTCAGACAACCCGGGACGGCCAGCAACGCCTGAATATGACCCGCGAGCAGTTCGACGATATAAACAAGAAGATGGACGATATTGCCAATGTCGTGCTCAAGCTGGGGGAACAGTCCCAGGAAATCGGCGACATCATCAAAATAATCGACGAGATAAGCGAACAGACCAACCTGTTGGCGCTCAATGCTTCCATCGAAGCCGTCGGCGCCGGTGAGCAGGGCAAACGCTTCGGAGTGGTGGCTCAGGAAATACGAAGGCTGGCAAACAATACCGCCGAGTCCACCCGGAAAATTCAGGATATAGTCACCCGGATGCAGAATTCGGTAAGCAGCTCCATCATGCACGCCGAAGATGGTAATAAGTCCGTCGATTCCGGCAAAAATACGATGGAGGAGATGGCGGGAATGTTCGGAAGCATGGTGGAAGCTATCAACGAGTCCACTCCGCGACTCAAAGAAATTACGATGATGACCTCCCAGCAGTCTTCCGCCAGCGAGCAGATGGCGAAAACCGTCGAGGAAGTGCGGGTCACCGCGCATGAAAGTTCCTCCGCCGCATCTCAGTTGCAGTCTTCAATATCGGAACTGGAGGAGATAGTCACGCAATTGCAAAGCTACGTGGAAGAGGAAAAAGTGCAGGAAATAGAGGAACTTAAACAAGCCGCCGAGCAACAGAAACAAGAGCGGGAAACCGGAACCGGTGAGAAAGAGGAAATTGCTGACCAAAAGCAGCAGGCAAGCCCGGAAACCGGAAAAGGATACACGGAAGACTGAACGCGGGAATATTACTGATATACCCCGATAGGGACCCGAAACAAAAAATTGCGTCCTTTTTTACCGAAGGGCGCATTTTTTTGTCCGCATCTGTCATAACTGTCCCATATTCTGTGATTAAAATTTAAGCATCGCCCAACCCGGTGATTTTCTTGTGACTCACCGGTGACTCACCGGGGAGGTATAAAGTATTTCCAACGGCCCCCTTTTACCTCATAATGTTTCGGAGAAACGACAAATTTCGTGCGATTAAGGGGGCTTATGAGATGAGCGGCAGCGAGGAAGAGCTTTTTTCAATCAAATCCATGATTGTTGAGAAAGATATGAAAACGCCGGGAAGATACTGGATATGGCTGAAGATTCACTCCCGGATAAAAACCGTGACCCGCATAGACGCCAGCCTGATTGAAGATTCTTTGAATAACCGCAAAGGAAAGGCCGCAAAGGGAAAAACATCGATATTCATGGGCCATCACGGCATCAAGGTCGGGAATAACGACCTGCCGCCGCTACCGCTGGATTTTCACAAGGACGCTCTCGGGCGCAACCTGGTGGTAAACTTCGAGGTTCGCTCCGTTCGTCATCCACATGCGTTCTATAAAACTTTCGCCATCGTGGGGCCGGGGGTGGATGTAAGAGGGCAACTGGAAAAATAGAAGCGGCGCTCATCCGCATTTCGAGGAGCAGGGGCGTAGCTCCGCGCTGCGCCCCTGCACGGCACTTTTGGATATTGTGCAGTTTTCGCAAAGAAAAACGGGAACACCTCCCGGGGGAGATGTTCCCGTTATATTCGGGTTAAAATGATAGCCCACACAACTCGTTTGTGTGGGTGCTCGAAGAGCACGGGTTCTCAGGCCGACGGCCTGTCGTCTTTTTCTTCCTTGTCCCCTTCTTCCTTTTCTTCGCTTTCTTCAGGTTCCGGTTCGGGGTCGGGCAGGCCCATGAGCTGGCGGTGTATGCTCGCCGCCGCGTTTTTCCCGGCGCCCATGGCCAGTATCACTGTGGCGGCGCCGGTTACGATGTCCCCGCCGGCCCATACGTTTTTCTTGGTGGTGCGGCCCCAGTCGTCAACGGCCTTTATGTTGCCGCGCCTGGTGGTTTCCATGTCCGGGGTGGTGCTAGGGACGATGGGGTTCGGGCCGTTGCCGATGGCCACGATGACCGTGTCGCATTCCAGGAAAAACTCGCTGCCCTCGATGGGCACGGGCCGTCTCCGGCCACTGTCGTCCGGTTCCCCCAGCTCCATCTGCTGGCATACCATGCCCTTCACCCGGCCCGTCTCGTCACCTTCTATCTTGACGGGGTTGGTGAGGTACTTAAACTTGATTCCCTCTTCCTCGGCGTGATGTATTTCGGCCGCCCGGGCGGGCATTTCCTCCCGCGAGCGGCGGTACACTATCCACGACTCCACGGCGCCCAGCCTCAGCGCCGTGCGGGCCGAGTCCATGGCCACGTTGCCGCCGCCGATGGTTACTACCTTGTTGCCTTTGGCTATGGGAGTGTCGTACTCGGGGAATGCGTAAGCCTTCATCAGGTTCGAGCGGGTCAGGTACTCGTTGGCGCTGTACACACCGTTGAGCCCTTCGCCTTCGATTCCGAGGAACATGGGCAGCCCCGCGCCGGTGCCGATGAAGACGGCGTCGAAGCCCTCGTTTTCGATAAGCTCGTCAATGGTGTCGGACTTGCCCACCACGAAGTCGGTAACTATTTCCACCCCCAGTTTTTGCAGATAGTCAACTTCTTCCTGAACTATGGCCTTGGGCAGCCGGAACTCGGGAATGCCGTAAACCAGCACTCCTCCCGTCTTGTGGAAAGCCTCGAAGATGGTGACTTTGTGGCCCAGCTTTGCCAGGTCGCCCGCGGCAGTCAATCCGGCGGGGCCGGAGCCGACGATTGCCACCTTTTTGCCGGTGGGCTCGGGAATTTCCGGTATATAGCATTCCTCGCACTCGTTCCGCTCGTAATCGGCTGCGAAACGCTCGAGGTTGCCGATGGCCACGCTTTCCCCCTTTTTCCCGGTAATGCACCAGCTTTCGCACTGCGACTCCTGGGGACAGACTCTGCCGCAAATGGCCGGAAGGCTGTTGTCTTCCTTGATTTTTCGAGCGGCTTCGACGAACTTGCCGTCCCGTATAAGGGCGAGGAATCCGGGTATGTCGACCTCGACCGGGCAACCCTTGATGCACTTGGGCTTTTTGCACTGAAGGCACCGTGCGGCTTCCTTCTGAGCCAGCTCGGGGGTGTAGCCGTAAGGCACTTCGTCGAAGTTTTTGGCCCGCTCCCCGGGCTTTTGCTCCGGCATGTGCTGCCGGGGGATTTTTTCCTTTTTCGGCTTTTTTGTTCCTTTATCCTCGCTCATCTCAACTTCCTCCACAGGAGCATTGGCGATTCTTTTCGTATTCTTCTCTGGCGACCGCTTCCTGCTCCCGGTAAAACGCCAGCCGCTTGGCGAGCTGGTCGAAATCCACCTGGTGCCCGTCGAACTCGGGACCGTTGACGCAGGTGAACTTCTGCTCGCCGCCCACCGTCACCCTGCAGCCGCCGCACATCCCGGTGCCGTCCACCATGATGCTGTTCAGGCTGACTATGGTGGGTATTTCGTACTCCCTGGTGAGCTTGGAGACGAACTTCATCATGGGAAGCGGCCCGATGGCGAAAACGATGGCGGGTTTGTCCTCGCTCTCTATGATATCTTTCAGCACGTCTGTGACCAGTCCGTGCCTGCCGTAGCTGCCGTCGTCCGTGCAAACCAGCTGCTTATCCGCTACGGCGCCCATTTCGTCCTCCAATATCAGCAGTTCCCTTGTGCGGGCGCCGAGTATGTTTATCAGGCGGTTTCCGGCTTCCCTGATGGCCTTTGCAATGGGGTACATGGGTGCGATTCCGATGCCGCCGCCCACGCAGGCCACGTTCCCCCACTTTTCGATGTGGGTGGGGGTGCCGAGGGGGCCGCAGACATCGTGAAGCTCATCGCCCACGTTCTGGTCGGCCAGTAGCATCGTGGTTTTGCCAACTACTTGGAATATAAGGGTAATCAGGCCCTGGTCGAGGTCGGTATCGGCGATTGTCAGCGGTATGCGCTCGCCGGTTTCGTTCACCCGTAGAATGACGAACTGCCCCGGATTGTGTTTTTGGGCCACCTTCGGAGCTTGAACTTTGATGCGATACACATCATTGCTCAAGGCTTCCTTGTGCGTGATTTTATAGCTCATCTTGCCATTCCTCCGTTATATTTAGATGCGCAAATATGTGCCCGGGGTTCTAAAAAGGCCAGATAAATCAAGCTCTTATGAGCCTTTTGGTGTGCGGTTCGAGTGGTAAGGCGTCGCTTGAGTTTTATAAAGCCCGCTCGGCAAATAATCGGGATAATGGGTATTATCAAGGCCTTTTTCGCCCCGAATTTATATCGGGCGCCAAAGAGAATGAAATAGATTAAAAGTTTTCCCGGCAAAAATCAATGGCGGCTGTTCCTTTTTTTACCTTTGGTTGCATTTTTTTGAAACCGAGGTAACATAAAAAAGGTAGTTAGGCGCTTGCCTAAGAGGAGAAAGAAGAAAAAGGTTAATTAGGTAGAAATAGAACAAATCAATGCCATACCCCCGGTTGAAAAGACCGAGTCTTAGCCTATACTAACATATTCTTGATAATTTCCTTAAGGAAAAATTACCTATTGACAACTCTTCCAGCTTGTGTACCATATACCACGTGTTGAGTACTGAGCTGGAAGGCCTACAATATGTAGGCAAGAAACGCTTAAATCAGAGAGGTAAAAAACTTATGGTCGTATGGAGAAAATGCCCAATCTGCGGTGAGTACTATTCGGGAACACCCAACGGCGGCCGCTGCAAATGCGGCTATGAATTTCCGGCAGGATTGAGGCTTACAAGGTTGGACCTCCCTAAACAGGTAATATCCAGCGACTGACTCAAACTGTTAGCGAAATACGGGGTGTACCCAGCGCCCCGGTTCAGTTCATTCCTTTAGCGCCGAAAAAGTTGGCATCGTCGGTGTTCGCTCCGTTAAAATCGGCGCCTGCCAGAAAAGCTCCGTAGAAGTTCGCTCCGCTTAAATCGGCTTCGACCAGCGAAGCGTCGGAAAGCTCGGCGCGGGTCAAGTTGCCGTCGCGCAAACAAGCCCGCTCCAGATTGGTGTTTTCCATGCCCGCCATCGCCATGTTGCAACCGGCCAGATTCGCGCGGCTCAAGTCCGCCCCGGCAAGGGTTTCATTGGCCAGGTCCGTGCCGTGCAGGTCGGGTATAAGTTCCGGGTGCTTTAGTCGGAAATGGTTGAATATGTCGGGGCCTCTCTTTATAAGCTCCCACCAGTCCTGAGGCGATTTTGGCGTCCAGCCGTCGACCGGATGCCGGCCTTCTATATCGGCCCATCTGCCCTTCGGGCGTTGTTTTGCCGTCATGCTCACTTCACCCGGCACGATATTGCTGTCTTCCAGCAGCGCATCCTGAATGTTCCATGCGTATATGTCGGCATGGTAGAGGTTCGCATCGGAGAAGTCCGCTCCCATCGCTTCGGCCTCTTCCATGACTGCGCCGAAAAAATCGGCGCCGTTGAAGTCGGTTCCCCTCATGGTAGTGCCGCCAAACCGCGCGCCGTACAGGCTCACGCGGGGCAACTCGGCCATGTCCAGGTTGGCGTTGGTGAAATCCGCCCACGACAAATCCGCCCCGTCCATCGCCACAGCGGGCATTTCGGCGTTCCGGAAGTTTACCCCGGCAAGCTCCGCGCCTTTGAACACCGCCCAGTTAAGCTGAGCGCCCTTCAGGTTGGCTCTGTAAAGGCAGGCGTGAGTAAAGTCGGCCCGGCGTGCGTCGCATCGGGTAAGGTCGACATTTTCCATGTGCGCGAGCAGGAGTATGGCCGCTTCCACGCTGCAGCCGTGGGCTGTCTCGGAGCCGGCCAGCAGCGCGCCTTTCATCCCCGCTCCGGTCATGTCGGCGCCTTTGAAATGAGCGCCCGAGAGCTTTGCGTGATTAAACCCCGCCTCTCGCAAGTCGGCCCCCTCGAAATCCGCGCTGATGAGTTCCGCTTTGTCGAATTTTGCGCCCTTGCATCCGGAGCGCTGGAGATAAGTGTCGCTCATCCGGGCGCCGGTAAAGTCGCAACCTTCAATGTCGGTGTCCTCGAAGTGGGCATCCTCCAGGTTGGCCCCGGCGAAGCTCATACCCCGCAGGTCAAGACCGTCAAAACGGGGCGCGTCATAGGGTTTCTCCTCGCGGAAAGAGTCCCATGCTTTCTTGCCTTTCCGGTAAAGCTCCAGCCATTCGGACGGACTTTGAGGCGCGGCTATTTCGCTCATAACTTAACCTTTTCGTATTGCAGTTAAACAAGGGGCTTCACCCTTGCATCTCAAGGGGTTAAAACCCCTTGTCTTTTCAGGCTCTTGCATCTCAAGGGGTTAAAACCCCTTGTCTTTTCAGGCTCTTGCGCATCAAGGGGTTAAAACCCCTTGTCTTTTAATGAAAAGGGTCATGCGGAAGCGGCTCCGGCGAGCATCCCTATCTCGCCCAGCCATGCCCGCGCCCCTTCGGACAGAGGTTCGGTGCAGAACTTGCCGTCAATCATCACCTTCACGCCGTTCACCGTCACCGTGGGAGCGGCCACCACCCCGTCCGCGTGGTCTCCGCTTCTTTTTCCGAAGCTCAAGTTTCCGCCGTGTCCGAAATGCGCGGTGCTCAGGGCCTTCTCCTCGACAATGGTGCGCGGGTCGGGGTCAACCTCGATGGTATCGTCCGGGTTGCGCCGGAAGCCGGAGTTCAATCCCAGGGCCACTTCGCCCACCCAGAACAAGGCCCGGTCACGGTTGAGGAAAAGCTTTTTCAGCTCATATCCCCCTTCGCCGGAAAACTCGACGCTCCTGTCGCGGCTGACCTTTACAGTGGCCTTTCTTTTTTCCATGGAGCCTAAGTGTTTGAACTTGAGGTCGTAGACGATGACGCCGTTGACGCTGCCTTCCCGGGGGCCGAAACCCACCTCGCCGCTCGGCCAGTTACCGCCGGTCGAGGGCAGGTCGTAGCTGCCGGTTTCCAGAAAAGGTTGCTTCACCACCGCTTCTATGTCCGTGCCGGAAGGGGCGCTGACATGGACGTGCGCGCCGGGCTTGAAAAGCTCAAATAACGGCGTGCCCAACAGTTCCATTTTCGCCGGCTCGGCGCTGGTATAGCCCGCCTGGAATCCCCCCGCTTCGCAGATGATGCTGACGATTCTCTTACCCAGTTGATACTTTGCCCTTTTTCGGGCGGGGTGATGCCATATACTTCTTACCGACGTGAGCACTACCACGGGATAAGCGGGGTCCTCGAGCGCCTCGACGGCGCGGGTGCTCCACGAGCCGCCCCCCCTGTCCAGGGGCACGGATATGAACCCGCGCCCCATCTCCTTCAAACCGGCCTCCAGGAGCCGGCGTACGTCGCCGCGTTCCGAACAGTAAAGCACGGCAACCTTTTCATGATTCCTCAAACCGAGGTTGATATCAAAAAGGGTTTTAATTCCGGGAATTTCCATAGTTACGAGTATTAGTCGTCACCGGATTTTGAGCAAGTACGGCATCAAAGCCAGCGGGCCTTTTTCCCGGGTGAGAGGATACAGCTCCTGCGCCTCGGGTGGAAGAAAAGAAAGGGCGGTTTCCGACAGGAGCCTGCGAAGCCTTGACCGGGAACTCATCCCCCTCAGCGGCAATTTAACCATCCTCTTTTTCCGGGGATAGGTTTCCAGCAGAACCTTCTGCTCTAAAGGTATCCCGGCGCTCCTTTTGACTTCGTCGAAGGCGCTCAGAAGACCTCCGATGGAGTCCACGAGGCCCTTCTCGAACGCCTGTGAGCCGAGCCAGACTCTTCCCCTGGCGACCCCTTCAACCTTGCGGGGGCTGTAAGACCTTCCGAGAGAGACGCGGTCGAGAAAGTCCTTGTACGTATTTTTTATCTCCGCCTGCACCCGCTTCTTTTCGGCGGGGGTGTAAGACCTGAATGCGCTTTCGGCGTCGGCGGTTTTGCCGCGCGATATGGTTTCAACGTGAAGGCCTATGGTTTGAGCCAGGCCGCTTACGTTGAACTTCCCGCCGAAGACTCCGATGGAGCCGGTCATGGTAACCGGAGCGGCGAATATTTTATCGGCGCAGGAGGCTATGTAATAGCCGCCGCTTGCCGCCACGTCGCCCATGCTGACCACTACCGGCTTGCGCTTATTTTCGTCGGAGCCGTCGCCGGGATTCATTTTCGAGTTGCTCAAAGTAAGCTCCCGCCATATCAGGTCGGAAGCCAGCGCGCTGCCGCCGGGGCTGTTGATTCGCAGAACGATTCCTGCCACGTTCCGGTCTTCCCGGAGCTTGCGGAGGCTCTCCACTATACTGTCGGAGCCGGTGGAGCGGCCCGTCGGGGCGTAATCGCTGCTGGAGCCGGTGGTAATCGGCCCGGTGGCGTAAAGCAGCGCCACGGAAGGGCCGGTTTTGAGGTATGTGGAAAGTGGTTTATCCAGGGCGCGAAATGCGAGGTATCGGTTCAACTTGACCCGCCGAAGCCTTCTGCCCATCCTTTCTTCGTAAATCTCGGCGATTTCGTCCTGGTAACACAGCTTGTCCGCCAGTCCCGATTTGCGGGCCTCTTCGGCCAGGAAACTGCCCTTGTCCACCAGGGTTTTCATCCGCTTCTCGCCGATGTGCCGGCCTTCGGCAAGCTCTTTTATCCAATAACCGTAGAGGTTGTCGAGGATGTCATTGACTTCTTCCCGGTGAGCGGGGCTCATGGTGGTGCGGGTGAAGGTTTCCTGGGCGGCCTTATATTTGCCGGCGTGAGCGAACTCGGCCTTGACCCCCACCTTGTCCAACAGCTTCTTGATGAACAGCGCCTCCCCGGTAAGTCCCCTTATGCGGATTTGACCGGAAGGCGCCAGGAATATTTCGTCGCAGGCCGATGCGATGTAGTAGCTCAAATTGTCGGCGCTTTCGAGGTAAGCTGTGGTGGTGAGGCCGCAACCCCGGAGCTGCTTGATGATTTCCCTCAACTCCCATGCTCTCGACCAGCCTATATCGGGTTCCCTTATGTGGAAGATTACCGCTTTCAGGTTGGGGTCGTCCTTGGCTTCCTTCAGGGTGAACAGGTAGTCCCGGAAGGGCGTTTTCATTCCGGTAATGCGCTTGAGGATGCCCGCGTGGGGTAGCTCCTCGGGAAGCTCGCCTTCCAGCTTGACCTCGAGCAGGTCGTGCCTCCATGCACGAGGCGTCATGTAGCGCATTGCCCGCGCCAGGAGCACGCTGGCTATCTGGAAAACGGCAAGTATAGGTTTCAAAATCGGATAACCTCGCTAAAAATTTAGAGTAACGTATTTTTGCCCGGAATGCAGCCGGGAAGGGTTGACATTATGGAAATAGGGGCGACAATCTTTTTCCGATGGAGTGGGATTTTCTGTTCAAGTCCATACTTCTGGGCATAATACAGGGACTTACCGAATTTCTGCCGGTTTCGAGTTCGGGGCACCTGGCCATAGCTCAGTATTACATGGGAGTGGAAAAGCCCGGGGTCACGCTGGAAGTGACCCTTCACCTCGGCACCCTGGTGGCCGTTTTCATATACTTCAGGAGAGATATAATATCCCTTTTCCGCTCGTTTTTCTCTTGGATTGCTTCCATCGTGGCAAAGGAAACGGCGGGTATCTCGGGGGAAGAAGACGCACGCCGTCGCCGGGACTTGGCTGTAATTCTGGGAATAGTGCTGGGCAGCATCCCCACCGGTATTATCGGGATTGCCGGTAAGGACTGGTTCGAGGGGCTTTTTGATAATATGAGCGCCGTGGGGATGTTTTTGCTGGTAACGGCGGCACTTCTGGCGCTGGCCGAGTGGTTGAAGAGAAGAAGAAACGCCCGTGGCAGGGAAGCGGAGGAGATTCCGGCCCCGCACAAAAGCCTGGTTATCGGGATTTTTCAGGGCGCGGCCATAGCTCCCGGCATCAGCCGCTCCGGGGCCACGGTTTCGGGGGCGATGATGACGGGCATGGCGCCGGTGGCGGCGGCGCGGTTCAGTTTTCTTCTGGGTGTCCCCGCCATCCTGGGCGCCACGCTCATCACCCTGCCCGAGGCGGCGGCGATAAGCGCTTGGGAATGGCCCTGCTACGTTGCCGGATTCATCGCGGCGGCGGCGGTGGGATACATGGCCATAGCGGCGTTTATCGGAGCGCTCAGGCGGGGGGGCCTGGGCTGGTTTGCCCTATACTGTTTTGTACTGGGCTGCGCCGTTATTTCAGCTTATATGATGGGCTTTTAGAAACTTCAAAAGCCTTGCGCAATTGCCGATTTACGTTGACACTCAACCAAAACGTGTTTATTATAAAACCTGAACTTGGTAGAATTAAAATGAGGAGGAGCGGTCCATGACCATTCGAGTCGGGATCAACGGATTCGGCCGCATCGGACGTTGTGTGTTCAGAGTAGCCGAAAACGTTCCGGAAGTGGAAGTAGTTGGCATAAACGACCTCACCGACGCCTCCACGTTGGCCTATCTTCTGAAATACGATTCGGTTCACCGGATATTTGACGGCCGGGTCGAGGCCAGGGAGCACGCCATAGTGGTTAACGGCAGGGAGATTCGCATTACTGCGGAGAAGGACCCGGCGGCCTTGCCGTGGCGCGAGCTTGACGTCGATGTGGTTGTGGAGTCCACGGGCGTATTCAAGGACAGGGATGGCGCACAGAAACACATAGACGCGGGCGCAAATAAGGTTCTCATCTCGGCTCCGGCGAAAAAACCCGATTTTTCCATAGTTATGGGAGTCAACGACAAGGAATACGACCCCGGAAAGCACAAGATTATCTCCACCGCAAGCTGCACCACCAACTGTCTTGCTCCTATGGTGAAGGTATTGATTGATAACTTCGGCTGGGTTCACGGCCTGATGAATACCATTCACTCGTACACCAACGACCAGCGCATACTGGACCTGCCCCATAAAGACCTTCGCAGGGCGAGGGCGGCGGCCATGAGTATGATTCCCACAACCACCGGCGCCGCTAAACTAGTCGGGGAGGTTATACCAGAAGTTAAGGGAAAGCTGGACGGTATGGCCATTCGCGTGCCGACTCCCAACGTATCCGTGGTGGATTTGACCGCACAACTGGAAAAGAAGGTTTCGGCCGCGGACATCAAGGAAGCGATGAAGCACGCTGCCGAAAACGACCTCAAGGGTATTCTGGAGTATTGCGAGGACGAGGTGGTCAGCATTGACATGTGCGACAACCCGCACTCCAGCATATTCGACGCCAATACAACCTCGGTCCTGGGCGGTGAAGGAGAGTTTATAAAGGTACTTTCCTGGTATGACAACGAGTGGGGATTCTCCAACAGAATGGTGGACGTAATCAGGCTGATTGGAGAGGATAAGCCATGATACGCTCGGTCGGTGACCTAGAGCTTAAAGGAAAAAGATGTTTCATAAGAGTGGATTTCAATGTTCCCCTTTCCGAAGGCAAAGTAGCCGATGACACTCGAGTAAAGGCGGCTTTGCCCACGATAAAACACGCCATGGAAGCCGGGGCCAGGGTAATCCTGGCCAGTCATCTGGGCAGGCCCAAAGGCAAGCGCAAGCCCGAATTGAGCCTGATGCCGGTGGCGGAAAGGCTCAGCGAGTACCTGGGCAAGGACGTTACGCTGCCGGAAGATTGCATAGGGGACGGCGTCAACAAGATAGTAAGCGACATGAAAAACGGCGACGTGGTGCTGTTGGAAAACCTGCGCTTTCACGAAGAGGAAACAAAGAACGCCCCGGAATTCGCCGACAAGCTGGCGGCGCTTTGTGATGTCTACGTCAATGACGCTTTCGGAACGGCTCACCGGGCTCACGCCTCGACTGAAGGGGTTCCTTCTCGCGTGGAGGAGGTGGCTGCCGGATTTCTGATGCAGAAGGAGGTCGAGGTCTTGAGCAAGCTTTTGACCGAGCCGGAGCATCCGTTCGTGGTCATCCTGGGGGGCGCCAAGGTGAGCGATAAAATAGGCGTGGTGCTCAACCTCCTCGACAGGGCCGATACGCTGCTTATCGGCGGCGGGATGGCCTTTTCCTTCCTTGCATATCAGGGAAAAGAAATAGGAAAATCGCTCAGGGAAGAGGGAACACGCCACGACGCCCGGAAGGCGCTCGAAAAGGCCGAAACCAAAGGTATAACTATCGAGCTTCCCACGGATTTCGTAGTGGCGTCCGGCGCGGACGAAGAAGGGGGCAGCGTGAGCGAAGACATACCGCCGGATAAAATGGCGCTGGATATCGGGCCTAAAACCGTAGACGCCTTCAAAAAATACATCGCCAAGGCTAAAACTATCTTCTGGAATGGCCCTATGGGCGTCTTCGAAAAGGAACCCTTCGAGTTCGGCACCATGGCGCTGGCCAGAGCGGTGGCCCAGAGCGGGGCCTTCTCGGTAATAGGCGGCGGGGACAGCGTATCCGCCGTGCATCAGGCCGGAGTGGCCGAGAGCATCGGCCATATCTCCACCGGCGGGGGAGCTTCGCTGGAGTTTCTCGAAGGAAAAGAGCTGCCGGGAATAAAAGCCCTGGACAGGTAAACTTGGTATACCAATATCCCTTGGATAAAGGATTGTATCCATGAGCAGAGTACCGTTTATCGCCGGAAACTGGAAAATGAACAAAACTCAGGACGAAGCTGTCTTTCTGGTAAGAGAGCTGGCTACCCGACTGAAAGGCGTCGAGGGGGTCGACATTGCCGTGGCTCCCCCTTTTACGGCCTTGAGCGCGGTAAAGCAGGCAATCAGCTCCTCGGATAAGCTCGAACTTGCGGCGCAGAACGTTTTCCATGAATTATCGGGAGCTTACACGGGAGAGCTCAGCCCGCCGATGCTCGTTGACGTCGGGGTGAAGTATGTTATCCTCGGGCACTCCGAGAGGCGGCAGATACTGGGAGAAACGAGCGAGTTCGTGAACAAGAAGGTCATCGCCGCTCTAATGCAGGAGTTGTCCCCGATAATATGTATCGGAGAAACGCTCGAAGAAAGGGACGCCGGACGGGCGTTCGAGGTTGTGGACGCGCAGCTCAAACAGTCGATAGGGCAGGTGTCCACGGCCGATGCCGGTAAGCTGACCATAGCTTACGAGCCGGTATGGGCCATTGGAACCGGTAAAACCGCAACCGTCGACCAGGTGAAGGAAATGCACGAGCATGTCAGGGGTGAGCTTAATTCGTTGTTCGGCGAAGGCCCGGCCGAGGACATAAGGATACAGTACGGGGGAAGCGTAAAACCGGAGAACGCGGCGGAGTTGTTGGCGCTGGACGACGTGGACGGGGCCCTTGTGGGAGGCGCCAGCCTGAAGGCTGAGTCCTTCGCGGGAATAGTAAAGGCCGCCGTCTCATGATTTCATGAAGACAAGGGGCTTAAGCCCCTTGCCCCCCGCGCACGACAATAATAGTCAAAGCCGCCGTGGGATGAAAACGACAGGAAAGGGCAGGTAAATTGATAACGTTCGCATTGATATTACACGTAATAGTGGCGCTGGTGATGATACTGGTGGTGCTTTTGCAGACGGGCAAAGGCGCGGAGATGGGCGCCACTTTCGGAGGTACCTCGAAAACGCTATTCGGGCCGCGCGGCGCGGGGGGGCCGTTGGCAAAGGTGACCGTCGTAGCGGCGGTTCTGTTTATGCTCACCTCGCTGTTTTTGACGTATGCTTCCAAGCACACCGGAGGCTCGCTGCTGCAGCAGGCAACCCAAAAGGGGCCTGCGATGGAAAAGAGCACACCGGCTCAGCCCGGCCGGCCGATGCTGCCCTTCGGCCAAGATAAAAAGTCCGCCGATACCGGCGAAGAAAGCGGAGAAACGGAAGGAGCCAGGGGTGGGGAAGCTCACCCCGCGCCTCAGCCTGAAACCGGCGGCGAAGCCGAAACCCCGGAAAGCCCGCCCGTTGAGGGAATTCCGCCCGGCGGGAATTAACAATTCCCCTTATTGCGGAGAGCGTCAAACCTGAATATCATACTTCGTGAAAGCCGACGTGGTGGAATCTGGTAGACACGCCATCTTGAGGGGGTGGTGGGCTCCGCCCGTGCCGGTTCGAATCCGGCCGTCGGCATTTTTTATCGCCCCGATATTTTTCGCCCACGATTTGCGGCAAATTACCCTTTAAATAAACTAACTTGGAGAAAATACCGGCTCCCCCGGCGAAATTGTGCGCCGGATTTTTTATTATTACCGTTTAGCGGGTAAAAATGGACAGCGATGCCGATACCATAGCAGCCGTAGCCACGCCTCCCGGTGAAGGGGGAGTGGCCAAGGTGCGAATAAGCGGCCCCCAGGCCGGAAATATCGCAAGGAAAATATGGCAAAAACCGGGCGGGCAGGCTCCGTCGGAGTTTGAAACCCACAGGGCTTACTACGGCCACGTGCTGGCCCCCGACTCCGGCGAAGTGATTGACGACGTTATTCTGCTTTACTTCGCAACGGGGAAATCGTATACGGGCGACGAGGTGGTGGAGATAGATTGCCACGGCGGCCCGTTCATATCCCGGAGGGTGCTGGAGGCCGCCCTGGCGTGGGGAGCCCGACCCGCCGGGCCGGGGGAATTCACCCGACGGGCGTTCCTGGCCGGAAAGATGGACCTGGCGCAGGCGGAAGCGGTGGCGGACCTGATAGCCGCCTCCGGCGACCGGGAGCTTGCAAATGCCCGCATGCAGCTCGAAGGCGCACTCAGCGGCAAGGTCAACAAGGCGGCGGGAAACCTGACGGAAGCACTTGCCGAAGTGGAAAGCAGGATAGATTTCCCCGACGAGGAAGACATAAGCGCTTTGCCGGTGGAAAAGCTGAAAGGCCTGCTGAACTCATCGAAGGGTGAGCTCGATGAGTTGGCCTCGGGATACCGGGAAGGACGGGTGCTGAAGGAAGGCTACCGGCTCATACTCGTCGGACGGCCGAACGTGGGCAAATCCAGCCTGCTCAATTGTTTGCTCGGCGCCGACCGGGCTATTGTTACGCAAGAGCCGGGCGCCACTCGGGATATTATCGAGGAGCGGGTGGTTTGGAAGGGCGTCCCCTTCCTCCTGGTGGATACCGCCGGCATACGGTACGCGCCGCTCGGCAGCCCCGAGCAGTTGGCGGCCGAGCTGAGCCGGGGCAGGGCCGAAAGTATCGCCTCCGACCCGGCGGGTGGAGTCTTGTTAACCATGTTGGATGTATCGGAAAATTTGCAGGATGAAGACCTGGAAGTGCTCGAGCTTGCCCGGAAGGCGCCCCACCTGCTTATCTTCAATAAGTGCGATTTAGAGCAAAAATTCGAGCGGGCCGACCTGCCGGAGCCGTGGCGAGATGAAAAGGCCCTCCATATTTCGGCTCTCACCGGCGAGGGTATTCCGGAGCTGGTGGAGAGATTGATTGAGTTTCGCTCACAAACCGGGGGCCTATCGAAAAGCGAGGGCTACCTGGCGAGCTCCGCCCGGCATTACGCGTCGGTAAAAAGGTCGCTGGAGGCGCTTGAGAGAGCGTTGACGACTGTGGAAGAAGGACAGCCTCACGAGATTATCGCGCTGGAGTTGAGGCTGGCGCGGGCGGCGCTGAACGAAATCATCGGCGCCGCCGGTGTGGAAGATGTCCTTGATATAATTTTCTCCCGATTCTGCGTCGGGAAATAATGTCGTTCTTTGTATGGCGATGAGACAGTTATCCGATACTCCCCATTTGGTTGAAAAGAGATGAGAAATTTGGTATATAGGTATAAATTTCGTCCAAGGAGTTTTCGTGGCAACTAAAAGAAAAAAGTGCGAACCTTTAATTTTTGACAATAAAGCAGTTAAAAGGCTTTATAAGAGGGATAATCTTCATATATTAGAGGAGTTAAGCAAAGATATGGAAGTTTGCGGTCGAGTTAACCTTATTTATATTGACCCCCCGTTTGGAACCGGGCAGGATTTTAGCGTTTCCGAGGGAAGATATTCGACTATTAGTCGTTCTCAAGGGGGAGATTCTGCGTATAAGGATAACTTAAGAGGGGAAAAATATCTCGAATTTCTGAAACCGAGATTGGAACTAATGAGGGAAATTCTCTCCGATACCGGT
>CAYWKU010000032.1:0-41600 GCA_964459325.1 uncultured bacterium
TGCTCGAAACAGGGATATGCTGTCCAATTACAAAACCGTTTTTGGACAGGTATGAGATAACTTCAAAATTGATACTTAAGCGACGTCATTGCTTGCCTCACTGGCAATTGGGAGGGAGCGTGTATTTTGTTACGTTTCGTTCTGCAAGAGGAGAATTGAATTCTGAATGCAGAAATATAGTCATCAAGACGGTTCTTTATGATAACAATGATAAATACGAGTTGTTTTTCGGGGTTGTTATGCCCGATCATGTTCATCTTTTGTTAAAGCCGTTACCTGATTCTGACTCCGGGGAGACAGGTAACTGGCATGACCTGAGCGAAATACTCAGAAGAATAAAAGGGGTTAGTGCGAGGAAAATTAATAAAGCAACGGGAATGCAGGGCAAACTTTGGCAGAAGGAGAGTTTTGACCGGATAATTCGAGATGAAGAGGAATATAGCGAGAAGCTGCAATACATGTATAATAATCCGGTTGCTGTAGGTTTGGTTCGGAATTCGCGAGAGTACGAATATTTTATTATTCCTTAATATGGTAGGCCCGGCACTCCTGCCGGGCATTAAACCCGTGGAAAGCGCGACAAGAGTGTCGCGCCTACCATGGTGGTTTTTTTTGCATCACGTGAATGGTAGGCCCGGCACTCCTGCCGGGCATTCCGGGATATTGCGCGACAAGAGTGTCGCGCCTACCATTGAAAATTACCCTCCGTTTGCATGAATTGCCCTTATGAATTAATGTTACCCCGCTGTTTATCTGCAATGTTTCGGGGGGCGATAAATACCGCATGTTTGACCGGTTTATAAGGTTCGGCATAACAATATTCTTCATTTCCCTGATAACTTCTCCGGCTTTGGCGACCGAATCCCGCATAAAATCCCTGGGAGAGCAAGACCTGTACCTGGTCGACGACACCGATATATTTTCCAACCCCGCCCTTTGCTCCCGTTATCCCGGAATGTTCAGACTTCACGCCGGAGGTCTCGATGCGGAAGACGGCGATTCCGACCTTTACGCCTACGGCGGATTTAACGTCACCCCCATAAGCGGCCTTACACTCGGCGCCTACTTTGGACGCCATCCGGAGTATGAAGAAGGAGGCATAAAACGGATTACGGATTGGGTCATCAACGATTCGGGGCAGTTTGTGGACGAGTTCGGGTACTTCATTGAGGGCGACCTTCCGACGAACGACGCCGTCGAGTGGCACAACCCCGCGGACCTGCTCATATCATACAGCACCGGAAACACGGCTTTCGGCCTGGGCTACTACACCGCCAACGGCAAGTACCGCGAGGAAAACGACTCGCCCGCCGATGCGAAGT
Source organism: uncultured bacterium (assembly GCA_964459325.1). Lineage (GTDB taxonomy): Bacteria > RBG-13-61-14 > RBG-13-61-14 > CAYWKU01 > CAYWKU01 > CAYWKU01. Next base: position 1,323 of record CAYWKU010000032.1, read on the forward strand.
ACGGCGCTACGGACTACGAAATCGAAAGCAGCCTGCACAGTATAAAGGCCGGGAGCACCTTCACCATAGGCCGGTGGACGACCGAGCTTTGGGGAAAATATATCCCCTACGAAATCGATAGTGATTGGGAGGCAACCGGCGTTTTATCGGTGGACGAAGAAAAAAGCCGGATGAGGCTCGAGGGTGACCAGTGGGGAATGGGCGCCCGCGTGCTGTATCGTATCGGCGAAGGGTTGTATATAATTCCCGCCTTGCGATGGGAAAAGTCGAGGGGCGAGGTGAGTTACGACACTGCGCCGGACATCGGCTTACCGAGCGGCACATCGGAAGAGGGCCTTGACCGGGATTACGCGGTCTCGGAATTCGAGACCGGGGTTGGATTGAGATACGGGAGCGGCCGTATTTTCCTGCTCGGTGGTGCTTCGGTGAAATGGACGAACGAGAGGTATGAGTTTACCGAAAGCTACGGTTATTTCTTTAAATCGAAAGAGACCGATTATCTGGCCATGCCCGCTATCGGACTGGGCATGGAGTACCGCGTTCTGGACCGGTTAAGTCTGCGGTGGGGAATAAATTCCACAACGTTTTGGGCGGAAAACATCGTCTACGAAAAGCTCAAGGATTCCAACAGGCCAAAACAGGATTGGAAAAACAGCACCCGCGAGGAGTCTATTCAGAACACCACCGCATCCCTCGGGCTGGGCTTAAACTTCGGAAACCTGCACATAGACGCGGTTGTGGGCGATTTTGTGCTCGCCGGGGAGCCGGGGCCTGCGGTGGCGGGGGGAAGCCCGTTTGTATTCTCCGGCATGGACCTTAAGTATATTTTCTGAGCGACGATAAGTTTGTGCGATAAGGGAGGGCAAGGGGCTTAAGCCCCTTGTCTGTTGCTGCTTCCGGGACTTATTAACCTTCCGTTTAACCTTGATTCCGGCCTGATAATGAATATATTTCATTAAAAACGGAAAATTTATCCGATATAGAAGAGGTGCGAAAAATGGCTGTTCAATGGAACAAATTTACTATAAAGACACAGGAAGCCGTGGAGGCCGCTCAGGGCAACGCCACCGAGTACGGCCATCAGGCCCTTGACATCGAACACATGCTTCTGGCCATGATTGAGCAGGAGGGGGGCGTGATAAAACCACTTCTGGCCAAGCTGGGCGCCACCCCCGACAACGTCATCGCCCGCGTTAAGGAAAAGCTGGACAAGATGCCCCGCGTATCCGGCGGGGGCGGAGTGGGGCAGAGCTACATAACGCCCCGCCTGAACAAGGCCTTGGAAAACGCTTCGAAGGAAGCTTCTCACCTGAAGGACGAGTACATAAGCACCGAGCACGTGCTTCTGGCGATGACCGATGACAAGGAAGCTTCGTATCTGAAAGAGCTGGGAGTGACCCGCGACGCCGTCCTCAAGGTGATGAAGGAAATCCGCGGCGGCCAGCGGGTTACCGACCAGACGCCCGAGGATAAGTACCAGGCCCTGAAGCAGTATTCACGCGACCTTACCGAGGAGGCTCGGAAGGGCAAGCTCGACCCGGTAATAGGCCGGGACAGCGAAATCCGCAGGGTCATCCAGGTGTTGAGCCGCCGGACCAAAAACAACCCCGTCCTCATCGGCGACCCCGGCACCGGCAAGACCGCCATCGTCGAAGGTCTGGCGCAGCGAATAATTGCCGGTGACGTACCCGAGGGGCTTCGCGACAAGCGCGTGGTGGCGCTCGATATCGGCTCGCTGCTCGCCGGCGCCAAGTACAGGGGCGAGTTCGAGGACAGGTTCAAAGCCGTTTTGAAGGAGGTTACCGAAAGCGAGGGCGAGATTATCATGTTCATGGACGAGCTGCACACCATCGTGGGCGCGGGCGCCGCCGAAGGCGCAGTGGACGCCTCCAACATGATAAAGCCGCCGCTTGCAAGAGGTGACCTGCACGCCATCGGCGCCACCACCCTGGACGAATATCGCAAGCACATCGAGAAGGACGCCGCTCTCGAAAGGCGCTTCCAGCCAATCTACGTCGGCGAGCCGTCGGTGGAGGACACGGTGGCCATCCTCAGGGGGTTGAAGGAGCGCTACGAGGTGCATCACGGCGTAAGGATTCAGGACTCCGCGCTGGTGGCCGCGGCGACCCTCTCAGACCGCTATATCACCGACCGGTTCCTGCCGGACAAGGCGATTGACCTGATTGACGAGGCGGCCAGCAGGCTCCGCATAGAAATAGACAGCCTGCCCACCGAAATAGACGAGGTTGAGCGCAGGATAATGCAGCTTGAAATCGAAAAGCAGGCGCTTTTGAAGGAGGATGACGAAGCCAGCCGGGAGCGGCTGAAAAATCTAGAGGGGGAGCTTGCTGAGTTGCAGGAAAAAAGCTCCGCCATGAAAGCGCAATGGCAGACCGAGAAAGAAGCCATTACAAAAATACGCGACACGAAGGAGCAGATTGAGCAGGCAAAAACCGACGAGCAGAACTACGAGCGCCAGAGCGAGTTGAACAAGGTCGCGGAAATTCGATACGGAAAAATACCCGAGCTGCAGAAGAAGCTCGAAGAGGAAAATAAACACCTGGAAGAGCTCCAGAAAGACCAGAGCATGCTCAAGGAGGAAGTCGACGACGAGGACGTTGCGGAAGTCGTGGCAAAGTGGACGGGCATCCCGGTAAGCAAGCTGCTCGAAACCGAGCGCGAGAAGCTGATAAAGATGGAAGAGCGACTCAGGCTTAGAGTGGTCGGCCAGGATACCGCGCTCCAGTCGGTATCGGACGCCATCCGAAGGGCGCGAGCGGGTCTGAGCGACCCCAACCGGCCCATCGGCAGCTTCATCTTCCTCGGTCCCACCGGAGTCGGGAAGACGGAGACGGCCCGGGCGCTGGCCGAATTCCTGTTCGACGACGAGCGCAACATGGTGCGTATCGACATGAGCGAGTACCAGGAGCGGCACACGGTCAGCCGCATGATAGGAGCCCCGCCGGGATACGTGGGATACGAGGAAGGCGGCCAGCTTACTGAAATAGTGAGACGAAGACCGTACAGCGTGGTGTTGTTCGACGAGATAGAGAAAGCCCACCCGGAGGTTTTCAACGTGCTCCTGCAACTTCTGGACGACGGAAGGATGACCGACGGCCAGGGCCGTACCGTGGACTTCCGGAATACGGTTGTCATCATGACCAGCAACATCGGGAGCCAGTTCCTTTACGAAGCGTCCGACGGTGAGCAGTTGGAGACCAGGGTAATGGAGGAGTTGCGGCGGAATTTCCGCCCCGAGTTCCTCAACCGGCTGGATGATGTCATATTCTTCAGGTCGCTCGCTCTGGAGGATATCGAGCGGATTGTGGACATTCAGTTGGACCGGGTGCAACAGTTGCTGGAGGAGCACAAAATATCGCTCCAGCTCACCCCCGACGCCAAGAAACAATTGGCCCGGGAAGGTTTCGACCCGGTTTACGGCGCCCGACCGTTAAGGAGAGTCATCCAGCGGCGCATACAGGACAGACTGGCGAGAGAAATACTGGAGGGTAAGGTAAAGGACGGCGACAGGGTGCTGGTGGAAGCCGGCTCCGACGGGGAGTACGAGTTCAAACAAGCGGCTTAATATAGTCCCTCCTCCTTTGCGGTTCAGGCCCTTTTCACAACGAAGAGGGCCTTTTTGTATCTATAGGGTTGATTTTTGTTTTTGATGAAAAGGTACTTTCCGAAAGTGAGATGTTTTGTTATCCTTTACCTTAATGCGCTCTCGGAGGGATTTTGCGGAGCCTATCCGCGGTAAGTCGAATAAGTCCAGGTTCGCCGCATTCTGGTGGTCGGCCGGCGTTACGGCAATGGCTACCGTTATTCTGCTCGTTGCCCTCAACCAAACCACCTTTGGAAGCATAGCCTTAAGGGAAGTAATAGTTAAGCTGCGGATACTCGAGCGAAAGCTCCACCGGGTGCCGTCCATGGCGGAGTACGAGCTGCCGGACGAAGTGGAGCTTTGCGGCCATGAGATTCCGGTGAAGAACCCGGCAATAAGGGAGATGCTGGAGCGGGAGTTTTATTTGAGCCTTGGCTACCGCGCCGCTCCCGTTCTGTGGGTGAAAAGGGCCGGGAAATATTTCCCTTATATCGAAGCCGAGCTCGAAGAGCGCGACCTGCCGGACGACCTGAAATACATCGCCGTGGCGGAGAGCGATTTGAAGCTCGAAATAACCAGCCCCGCCGGCGCCGAGGGTATGTGGCAGTTCATGCGCAGAACGGCCACGAACTGGAACCTGCGCGTGGACGGCTACTTTGATGAAAGGCGAGATTTCAAGCGCTCCACCCGGGTTGCACTTAACTACCTCGAACATCTTCACGAAAGGTTCGATGACTGGCTTTTGGCGATGGTGGCCTACAACGGCGGCCCCAGCAGGGTGGCTTCCGAGCTGGAGGCTCAGAAGGTGGACAACTTTTTCGACCTGAACCTTCCCCGGGAAACCGAGCGGTACATATTCCGGATAGCCGCGATTAAAATCATTATGTCCAATCCGGGCCGTTACGGGCTGGACCTGGCTGAGGACCGGCTGTACCCGCCGTATGAATCGGAGGCTATAACTTTAAATGTGCCGGTCAGAAACATGTATCTCGGTTCCATCGCCGATGCGTCGGGTGTTACGTTCAAACGGATTCGTGAGCTCAATCCGTCTCTGGTGGCGGATTACCTTCCGAAAGGCAAGTGCCGGCTTAACCTGCCGCCCGGGACTACCGAAGATTTTCTGGCAAAGTGGAAAGAGATAAAGGAAAACAAATCGTACACCACAGCGAGTATCGGTGACGTCGGCAAAAGGCAGGTGCACGTGGTGAGAAGGGGCGAGACGTTGAGCTCCATTTCCAATAAGTACGGCGTGAGCGTATCGGAGATTTGCGACTGGAACGACCTTAATCGGAAAAAAGTGCTTTTTGCCGGAAGAAGATTGGTTATTTACAGATAACCCTCGTTTCAATCCCATCCGACTTTGTTTCTTCAATTACGGGCCGAAAAAAGATTATCAGTGCGATTGACAACTCTCAAGCCGGAGTCTAATGTTTAGTGAAACATGGCGGATAATCAGCATAAGCGGCTGACACCCGAGGAAATCGGAAAGATGGCCATACAGGGTGAAAAGGCCGCCATAATATTATACTCGAAGGCGGAAATGGCCACCGGTCGCCCGAGAAACAAGACCCTTTTCAAGCAACTGACCGCCATGGAAAAAGGACACCTCGCGGTGCTCACCAAACGGTTCGACCTCCAGCCCGATATGCCAACGGAAGAGGAATTTGAAAACTTTGATATCAAGCTGGATACTATGGAGGATGAGCTGGATGTGTTAGTGTTTGCGATGGGCGAAGAAATAAAGGCACGGAATCTTTACCGGGAAGGGAAACAAAACTCCAACGACCGCAAGACGCGGAAAATATTCGAGCAATTGATTGCGGACGAGGAATACCACCATGATTTGCTCAAAGGTATATACGTCCAGCTTACCGGTCGTGAACCGGAGGAGAAGCATGTTGATACGCCAGGTATCTCCGGAACGGATTGAAAAAATCCTTCACCGGCTGCGTTTTCAATACATACCGCCTTACAGGGTGGCCGGCATGGCCGAGCCCTGGTCAATGGAAGTGGAAGAGACACTGAAGGTGCTGGCCTGGAAAGGCGTGGGCGCCATATTGACCCTGACCGAAGACAACCTGTACGGCGATAAATACCTGGAGGCCGGATTCGAGTATCATTACGAACCCATAGATGACTGTGAGCCGCCCACCTTCTCAGCCATGGAACGTGCCGTGGACTTTATCGACGCTTCCATATATAAAGGTTTGGGCGTCGCCGTACATTGTCTGGAAGGGCGAGGCAGAACCGGCACGGTGCTGGCGGGATGGCTGGGGCTTAAGGAAAACCTTAGCCCGGAAGACGCCATCAGCCGGATTTATGAGGCCAGGGTGCATACCATCATAACTCCTTCCCAGCGGGAATTTATAAAAAGATACCTGCAAAGCAAGTTTTAGCCGCTTGTAAACCGATATAAACGGACTTACCTTCCATCTTTAGCGGAAACACCCGATGAAAAAATATATCGTTCCATGGAGGAGAACATGACGGAGGAATGGATAGGAGTACAGGACCGGTACACCTCGTACGACCATACCAGGATTCAATACAGGAGGCTGTCTCCCAGGAGGCAAACCTGTTTTACCGCGTTGCTGGTTCACGGCCTGGGGGAGCACGCCGGACGGCACGGCAATTTTTTCCGGCATTTCGTGCCGAAGGGTTACGAAATTTACGCGCCCGATTTGCGGGGCCACGGGCTAAGTGAAGGAAAGCGGGGCCACGTCGAGAGCTTCGACGATTACCTGTCCGACCTGGATTACTTGAGAAGCATGATAACGGCGTCCCGCCCGGCAAAATGCGGGTTAACCGGCGGAGATATCATCGTGGGCCATTCCATGGGCGGCCTGATAGCCCTCAAGTACGCGCTCGAACATCAAGACGAGTTCCGGGCGGTTGTAGTGACGGGGCCTCTCTTGGAAATAGCCGTGCCCGTGCCCGCGTGGAAGATGGCGATGGGAAACATGATGTCGAAACTGGCGCCGAAGCTGAGCATGCCCAACGAAATAGACCCCGACCTGCTGTCCAGAAATCCGGGAGTCGGGGAGGCTTATGTGCGTGACAAGCTGGTGCATAGTATGGTCTCCGCCAGATGGTTCACCGAGACGGTAAAAACCATGGAGTATGTGCACGAGAACGCCGGAAACTTCAAGTTGCCCCTGCTTATCATGCACGGCTCGCAGGACAGGCTTACCAATCCGAACGGCAGCAAGAAATTTTACGAAGCGTGCGCATCGCCGGACAAGACCCTGAAAATATACGACGGGGCGTATCACGAGCTGACCAACGAAATAAACAAGGACGAAGTGCTGGCCGACATGGAAGGCTGGCTGAAGGAGAGGAACCTTTAGCAGGGTGTTGAAAAAGTCAGAAACGTAACGCCGCCATTCTTGCCGGCAAGCCATGCGGCCTGAGAAGGGTGCCAGCGTTACGAAAAATAGCATTTTTCAACACCCTGTTAGCGTGTAGGAAATACAACCCTTGAATCCTCCGGTTTTCGCCGGGGGATTTTTTATTGTGCCGGGACAGGTTTTTATGTTAAAATTCAAAAATCGGGCGAGCCGGTGAATAAGGAGGGAAAGACGATGCGGGGGATATTATCCGTTTTTCTTATCGGTATTATGGCTGCAAGCGCGCCAGCTCCCAAGCCTGTAGATGTGCCGGAATTGAACGATGGCGAAAAGCGGGTGCTAAAAGTAAACATATCCTACGACGGGAAGATTTCCGAAGAACAAAACCGGGTGCTCCAATTCGCCCCGCGAAAAGCGGTAAGCGGGGTGCAATGGGAGGGGGAGGGGGCCGAAAGGCGCCTGGTGACCACCCGGGTGGAGTACTTGAAAAACGGCTGCGTTACGACCCACACTTTCCATTTTCTCCCCGGCAGACATCTTAAGCTCAAAAGTATAGAGAGGATTACCAAAGGCCCCGACGGCAAGGTAATAGAACGGCGATTTTTCGACCTGGCCCATTCGGTGTTTAAATATCCGGAGGTGATGCTTCATCCGTTTATCCTGGAAATAGCCTTCAGGTCGTTTGAATTGAAACCCGGCAAGCGCAGATGCTTTCACTTGTGGCTTGACCCTGTAAACGTTTTGAAGATGGTTACGACGGTGAAAAAGCCCGAAGAAGTAAAGCTGCCGGACGGGGGAGTTGTGAAAGCATACAGGCTGGAGATGAAACCCGATTTCAGCGAGGAGTTCGGCTCGTTCGCCAACCGCCTGCTGGAGCCGGTTGTGCCCGATTACACGTTCTGGATAAGGGCCGAGTCGCCTCATGTGATGGTGAAGTACACCGGCCCTCTGGGGCAGGTCAAGCCCATCGGAGCGCCCACGGAGACGCACGAGCTTATCAGCTACAAGCCCGGTGAGAAAAGCCCCGATTAAAACGGCATTTCAGCTTTTCAATAAATTGGATGTTCAGAGGTCTTTGACCGAGCAAACGCGGTTGCGGGTGGTTTCTTTGCCCTTGTACATGGCCTTGTCCGCCAGATGTATCAAATCCACCGGGTTCACGGCGTCTTCGGGATAGGCGGCGACACCGATGCAGCAGGTAACTTTGAGCTCCAGCCTTTCATCCGTCAGGAATATATCTTCTTCCATGTTTTCCCGGAGCCTCTCGGCGACCTTTATGGCGCCTTCCCTGCTGGTGTCCGGTAGTATGAGGATGAACTCGTCACCCCCGTAGCGGATGGCGGTGTCTATTTCCCTAATGCTTTTCAGGAGGCTGTCGGCGACTTCCTTCAGCAGTTTGCTTCCGAGCAGGTGGCCGTAGTCGTCATTGACGTTTTTGAAGTGGTCCAGGTCCACGAAAAGCAGGCCCAGCCCTTTCTTGAAACGTTTGGCCCGCTTTATTTCGTTATCCAGGCTTACATCCAGGTACCGCATGTTGTAAAGCCCGGTGAGGTCGTCAACGAAGACCATCTCCTGAGCGTCCCGGTAGTTTATGGCGTTTTCCAACGACAGGCTGATTTGCTCTGCCAGATAACGGACGTTGTACAGGTTATGCTCGGCAAAGGGTGTGCTCCTCCAGGCGACCACTAGGCCGTCGCAGGAAATGGGCTGCCCGCGAGCCGGGCGACATTCCAGTGGTAAGATAAGCGCGTTTTTACCGGTGGGATTCGAGCTTTCGGAGGCCGGGGGCACGTTTTCCATCATTTGCATTTCCCGGGGCATCGGGTCGGTAAATTTTTCCCTTATTTTTTCCGCAGTTTTATTCGCCGCTTCATCTTCCAGTCCCCGGTATGCCATAAGGTCCATTTTTTTGCCCTCGCCCGGCCTGAAAAGCCCGATGCCGGCATCGCCCTTTATCTCCTGCATTATGGTGTCTACGGCCAGGGGGTAAAGCTGCTCCAGCTCCAGGGTGTTGGAAAGGAGCTGGGAAGTCTGGTACAGCTTTATCATGTTGCGGAGCTCGTTATTTTCCTCGAAAAGACTCCTGAACTCGCGGCACCGCTTAACGCTGAGTTTCAACTCCTCAGGGTTTATCGGCTTGGTAAGGTAGTCGCTTGCCCCCCTTTTTAGAGTCTTCACGGCGCTTTCAACCGTGGCGTAGCCCGTCATCAGGATAACGTCGGTGGAAGGATTTACCTGCTTGCTGACCGACAGCACGTTTATGCCGTCCATTCCCGGGAGCACCAGGTCCACCAGGAGGATGTCGAACTTCGATTGTTTGACTTTACTCAGGGCATCTTCCCCGGTAAAGCTCACTTCCACTTCGTAGCCGTCTTCCTGGAGAACATCCCGGCATACTTCCTGGTAAAAGCGGTCATCTTCGACCACCAGGATGCGGCCTTTGGAGGGCGATTCTTTATCCTTGGAATCACTCATTTCGACCCTTATGAATATACTTCACCGGCACATATCCGGTCAAGTATAATGAATGATAGCACATGGTTACACGATTTTTCTGAAAAGCGTAGAATGCCCTAACGGGGCGGCTCTATTTCGCCCAACGCCATCCTGGCTATGTCCCCGATGAACACCAGCGGCATGTTCAAATCCGCCGCCACCCCCGATAGCGAATGCATGCACATGGGGCACAAGCAGACCATCGCTTCCGCCCCGGCTTCGAGCGCATCCCGGACGTTCTCTTCCTGTGCACTGCGGATATCGCCCTTGCCCTGCAACATCTTGACTCCGGCGCAGCAGAGCGCTTTTTCCCGGTCATAGTCGCGCCACACCCTTTCGGCCCCGGCGACCTCGAAAAGTTCGTCCACGAAAACCTCCTTTTCCGGAGTGTGCCTGGACGCGCAGGGGCGCTGGTAGGCGATTTTCATGTTTACCGGCCTAATTGTATCCCTTTGATTTTTCAGGCATTCCACCAGGTACTCGGTCAAGTGAACCGGCCTGAAGGGCACTTCGATGCCGTATTCGGGGGCAACTCGGGCCAGCATGGCGTAGCAGTCGTCGTGAAAGCAGATTATCTCCCTGGCCCCCGTGGCGCTCAACCTGTCCACAAATTCCTCCGCGTGCTTTCTCTGCACGCTTTCGGCTCCAATGTGGCTGAACAGTATCCAGCAGAAGTATGGTTTGCCTCCCACGCGCGGAAGGTCGTATAACTGCCCCTGGACGAGGTTGGGGTCAGTTTTTGCGAACACGCAAGTGCTCATCACCCGCTCGGCATTCGGCGCATCTCTCAACTCGCCGGTGAAAGTGTATTTGTCTTCGTTGCTTTTTACCGTTTCCTCGGAGGAAAGAGCGCGGTATTTTTCCTGCAATTCGGCTATAAGGTCGAAGGGGTTTGCGCCCTGGGGGCATATTTCGTTGCACGCGTAGCAGGTGATGCAATTGTCCACCGCCGGAGTGTGGCGGCCTTCCATCATTTCCTCTATCCACTCGGAAGCCTGCTCGCGCTCGACGTTCATCCACTGGCATTCGGTCAGGCAATCTCCGCAAAAATCGCACAGTTCCTTTTTGAACATTTCAGGTCTCCTGTCTCAGTTTTCGCGCCCTGCGCGCCATCGATGGTATCGCATAACGGCCGCCATCGCCGCCACCGCTCTCTCCGGGGAAGGATACAAGGGCACATCGTTTCTCATGACATAGTCCACGGCATAATCGTCCCTGCCGCTGAAAGTGCTGGTTATAACCGGGCAGCCCGAGCGTGCGAGCTCCGCCAGCCCGGAATGCACGTAATCGATGATGTTTCTCAATTTTTCCGGGTCCTGAGGATGTTGAATCATCTCCGGGGCCAGGGCTTCCATTTCCCTCAAGAAGGAGGAGCCCATGATGCCGTGGATGAGCACCGCGTCCACTTCTCCCGATTCGTAAACAATTTTAGGTATTTCCGAGACCATGACCGCCGGGTTCATGCTGAAGGTCAAATCCACCGGATTAGCCGTCGAGCCGGTTTTCGGCACCAGGGGGGCGATTTTTTCGCGGGTTTTTTTCGACAGAATCGGCACTTGGAGCCCGTGCCTTGCGCAGGAATCGGCCATGGAGGTAATAGGGCCGCCGGAGTGGCTGATTATGGCCACTCTCTTGCCGCCGGGCGGCGAAGTGCAGGCCAGGGCCCATCCCCAGTCGTACATCTCTTCCACCGTAGGCGCCCTGAGTATGCCGCATTGGCGGAACATTCCGTCGTGTACGACGTCGTCGCCGCCCATTGCGCCGGTATGGCTGGAGCCGCTCCTCGCTCCGGTTTCGGTGCCACCCACGTAATAAGCCACGATGGGTTTTTTAAGAGAAACTTGTCCGGCGGTCTCCACGAATTCCCTCCCCCGCCTTATGGCCTCGATGTAAAGGGCTATGGCCCCGGTGTCCGGGTCTTCCCCGAGGTACTCCAGGCCGTCTACCAGGTCGAGGTTCGCCTCGTTCCCCATGCTTACGGCACGGGAGTAGCGCAGACCCCTTTCCCGAAGATAATGCAACACTTGTGTTACATAAGTGCCGGACTGGCTCAAGAGGCTCAACGGCCCCGGCCCGAGTGTGTAGGGGAAGAAAGTGAAGTTCATACTGTTGTGGGCATTGATTACTCCGATGCAGTTCGGTCCTACGAAGCGGATGCCGTGCTTTTCGGCCACGGCGTTCACTCTTTCCTGGAGCTCGGCGCCTTCTTGCCCCATCTCCTTGAACCCGCCGCTTATTATAACGGCGCGTTTTATCCCCTTTTGTCCGCACTCATCGAGTATGTCCGGTACTATATTGGTCGGGAGGACTAGAACCGCCAGTTCGGGAGTTTCGGGCAGCTCCGATACGTTGCGGTGGGCCGGAATTCCCAGAACTTTTTCCTCTTTGGGGTGAACGGGCCATATCCTGCCCTGATAGCCGCCCTTGATGAGATGGAGTATCTGGGTGGTTCCCATGGTGGTGGGGCTGTTGGACGCTCCGAAAAACGCGATGGAGCTAGCGTTCATTATCCGGTGGAAAGGGTTTTCGATTTCAGTCCGCTCCGGCATTTTCCATCCTTACTCCCGACCCCTGAAGGCTGCATAATAGCATCCCGGATTTTGTGTTGACAATAATAAATAAAGTGCTAAAGTAAAAATGTTTGTTATCTATTAGTTAACCTGAACCCAATTCAATCAAGGGGGAGTCCATGAAAAAGTTAATTGTCGCAATAATGGTAATGCTGGCTTCGGGTGTTTTCGCGTGTAGCGACGTGGATACCGACCAGTTGCCCTACGAGGCCGAGGAGCCTACCGGCAACCTTTTCGTCGAAGGTTGTCCCACGGAAGGGATGTCTACAGCCAAACAGATAACCAATCCGGATATGGGAGTCCAAGGCCCCGACGCTCTGGCCGACCAAGGGGATTATCTGTTGATGAACAGCAAGTCCGCTTTCGTAATCACCAGTCCCGACAATGCCGACAATACCTATCACTATTACGGGGGTATACCCGTCGATGGGGTGGCAATAGACGACTGCAAACAGGTGACCCCTGAACGCTTTGAGGAGATGAGTTTTATCGTTGGGAAAAAGGTTTCCCCCCTTGTTAACTCAACGATAAGAACCTTCAGGGGTGATGACGTTCGGATTATCAACGACGGTTCCGACGGCCAGGCGGCTATAGTAAGGGTTGAGGGCGCGGACCACTACATGTGGCTGGTGGAACTGGAACTGATAGCTATGTTAAAAGAAATGGGGGGCACCAAGCCTCTGAGCTCGCCTATCGGACTGGATATTTACGTGGATTATATCCTTCCTCCCGATTCGCAGGTATTGCAGGTAGATGTGAACATTCACAATACCACGGGCCAGCTACAGGAGATATTATCCGGAGTGATGTTCCTTTTCGGCGACACTACCACGCTGAAATATCCGTACGCCTCTAAAGACGATACTTTAAAAGCAGTATTTGGACTGGTGCCGGTCGGAGTTCCCTGGATGGCCGCCAGCGGCGGGGACGGCGCGTGGACGTTCAGTATGAAAGATTCAGACTTAGGAGTGGTCAGCTTAAGTGGCGTGAGCGTGGCAATGGACCCCAGCCTGTTGCTCGATACTCCATTACAGATTTCGGCCGGGAGCACGGAAACCCTCACTTATTACTTCGGCGTAGGAAAAGGTGATTACAGCAGCGGTATCGAGGAGATGTACGATTATGTCCCCACGCTTAATGTCCTACCCGGCTCCGCTGTGCCTTACGAGCAGGTAAGCCTGGAGGGGCGAACATTCGACACGATAAGCGGCGAGCCGCTGGCCGGCGTGGATGTGGAAGTACAAGTGCAAAACAAAGAAGACGAATGGGTATTCCTTACGGGGTTCATTACGGACAAGAAAGGTGAATTCAGCGGCGCCATTCCCGATATGGGAGTTCTCTACAGGTTGGTTTGCAGCCTGGACGGATGGCCTGACCCTGACCCTGTCTACTTCCTGCCGTCGAAAACTTCGCGCCTGGAGGTGGGATTCAGTAAGCCGGGGATACTGCTGTACGACGTTCGTGATTACAGGGGCATAAACATCCCTGCAAAGATATTGCTGTGGCAGGGAGGCGATATTGTAAAGAGAATATATACCACCAGCGGGCGCGGTCAGGAGGAACTGCCGAGGGGAGAATATTCGGTAACTATAACACGAGGTGTCGAGTACGCTGCCTACCAGGGTACCGTGGACTTGTATCCCGGTTTGATAACACCCCTTCAGGTCAACCTGTTGAGAGCTGTGGACACGACCGGTTACATGTCGGCGGATACGCACATGCACTCCGGCCCCAGCCCCGACAATTACATACTCGCCTCGAACAGGGTGGCAACCATGCTGGCGGAGGGCCTGGAGGTGGCAGTGACCACCGAGCACGAATATGTCTGGAGCTGGCAGCCTCTAATTGACTCCATGGGTCTGAATCAATGGGGCGCAAGTATAATCGGGCAGGAGGTGACTGCCCCCCTGCCGGGACATACCAACATGTATGGAGGCCTCGATTTGCAGTTTGACGTGAATGCCCGGGGCGGACTCGTAAAATGGTGGGAATCTCAGGAGCACCCCGGTTACAGTATGGGACTGGCGGAAATATTCCAGGCCGAAAGGGACAGGGGGGCTGAAGTGGTGCAGATAAACCATCCCAGGAGTACCGGCGCTACGTACTTCCTGGAATATGATTACCAGACCGGCGATATCAATGTAAGCCCGCAAAGCATCGGTTTGCCGGCCGGAACCGACATGTGGAGTTGGGACTTCGACGCTTTCGAGATAATGAACGGTTGTGACCCCGTGTTCAAGGATGGAACCGACCCCAAAACCGGTCAATTCGAAGACTGGCAGAGCTTTTTGAACCTCGGCCACAGGGTCACCGCGGTTGGAGTCAGCGACGTCCATAACTACGGCACCCCCGCATGGCCCCGCATATTCTACGAATCCTCGACGGACGAACCCTCCGAGTTCAGCGAGCCGGAGTTTGTGCAAGCGGTTAAGGACGGACGGGCTCTTGTCAGCTGTGGCGCTTTCGCCCGGGTGGCGGTGGTGGATGCGCAGGGCGAGTCGCTGGGAACCATGGGCGATGAGGTGCAGGACGCCGACGGCAATATAAACCTGTGGGTCCATATTGAGTCCATTCCCCAGATAGACGTCACCCATTTCAAAATTTTCGTAAACTGCGACAAGGTTGACGAGATAAACACACAGATACCCGTCGGGGCCATCGTCAAGCACGACCAGATAATACCGCTTTCACTGACCGGTGACGCCCACATAACGGTTCTGGGTTTCGGCAAGTTTAACCTTCCGAAAGGCATGCCTCAGTTCGATTCCACCGAAGGAGGCGGAGTGCCCCGGTTCGTCACCAACGCCATCTACGTGGACGTGGGGGCTGACGGTTACAATCCACCGGGCGCAAAAACGTGTTCCGCGCCCTGAGCGGGGATTAAATAAATGTAATCGGCCCATCCTTTCGGTTCAGAAAGGGTGGGCCTTTTCTTCTCAATACTCCAAAATATAGATTTTTCAGAGATTTTTCAGGAAAAATTCGGTAAGCAGGGTCTCGTCGGTCTTTTCTTCCGTGATGGTCTCACTCATGGTTTCGGCCAGATAGCCGTACTCGGCGTCGTAGGCCACCTCGTCGACAATAATGGAGTTCATGTAAACATCGGCGCCGGCGGCTTTGAGCTCATCGCGGGTTTTCACCTTGTTAACCCACTTTTTCACGTCTTCGTCGTCGCCGGCAACTTTTATTACCCGGTAAGCCGGGATGAGCTTAAATTTAACCGGAGGATTCCGGTTAATAGTGAGCTCCTCGCCGTCGACGGAGACCTTTTCTTCGTCGCACCAGGCATCCAGTATGTCCTGGCTGAAGAAAAGCTTCTCGGCCATTTCTTATCCCCCCATTCCTTCCGCCAGCGTCCGGCAGAAGGTGAGGCTTTCGTTGGTGTTTCTCAGCCGCGACGCCAGTACTTCAGCGAAGGTTTTGTAGAACTTGAGGGCCAGGGCGCTGTCTTCCTCCAGTAATTTCCGGAAGTCCGATTCCTTGAGCCGGATTAACTCCGCATCTTCGTTGGCAACAATGGTTGCGGAGCGGGGTTGATTGTCCACCAGCGCTATTTCGCCGAAGTGGTCGCCCTGGCGCAGAATCGCCAGCACTTTCTCGTCCCCGTTTTCCACCTTCGTTACCCTTACGCTTCCACTTCTTATTATGTATAAACTGTCCCCGGGGGCGCCTTCTTCAAATACCACTTGTTCGGCCCCGAGCTTTAGGGCGCCGGCAACCCGGTCAACTTTAGCCAGCTCCTGTTCTGAAAGGTTTTTAAAAAGTATTGTTTTTTCCAGGAATTCCGTATCACCCATCCGGGCTCCTCCTTTTCAGGGAGTTTAAAGCTCCTGTTATTCTTTCAGCTTCTCTTCCCCCAGCGCGTAGCGCACCCTGCGCAGCACCTCCTCGTGGGGACTGTTTTTGGATATGTAACCCACTGCCCCCAAGTGTTTGAGGGCCTCTATCTCACTGCTTTGTTTGAACACTCCCGTTATCGCCAGAACCGGAAGCTCGTCTCCGCCCGGCAGCTTGCGTATTTCCTTCAGCGCGTCGAATCCGGTCATTTTGGGCATCAGCAAGTCAAGCAGGAGCAGGTCGAGTTCCGGAAGCTGTTCCTCGACTTTCTTTAATGTTTCCAGTCCGTCGTGGGCCAGAAGCACTTCATAACCGTGCTCGGTGAGAAGGTCCTCGATAACGGAGCAGAAAAACTTGGTGTCGTCCGCCACCATTATTCTCTTTTTTTTATCTTCGGCCATCTCTTTGGACCTCAACCAAGCTCTTCTATTATTGCAGCCGCCAGAAGCGGCGTTACCAGTTCGTGGTGCCCGGTGATGCCGATGCCACGTCCTCCTTCCAAAGTGGGCCTGCGCACCACGTTGGTTTGAGAGCGATATTGGCGAATGAAATCAATGTCCACGGTGGTTATTTTTCTCAGCTTCCTCCCCCGGTTACGGGCCCGGCTAACGGCTTTCAAAAATACCTCCGGCAATATCACCGCGCTGCCCATATTAATATACACCCCGCCTTCCATTCCGGCCACCGTTTGGCAGAAATCAGTGAAATCCCTCATCGTGGCTTTGCCCCACTCGGCTCCGTCGGCCTCCGGGTGCATATGAACGATATCGGTGCCGAGCGCAATGTGCACCGTAAGCGGCACTTCGTTTTCGTAAGCGGCGGCGCAAACGCTTTTTGAGAGATTTTTGGCCTTGTTCCGGTGTAACCATTCTCCAATGGCTTCGCCTATGGTCGAATCCTCCTGAGCCGCCACGTTTCGGACGCATTCGTTCAGGATTCCGCCGGTCTCCGAGGCGAATCCGAATGAGCCTTCGCCGAGGGTTGAGTCCACGTCCTCGCTGGTTTTCCCCGCGTAGGCCAGCTCGAAGTCGTGAATCACCCCCGAGCCGTTAGTAGCCAAGGCGGTTATAATACCCTTTTCTACCAAGTCAACCAGAATCGGCCCCAGGCCGACTTTTATCACGTGGCCCCCGAAGCCCGCGATGACCGGTTTTCCCTTCTTGTGAGCCTTTACGATTGCCCCGGCGGCGTCTTTCAGCTCAACCGCCGCCAGCTGCTTCGGCAGAGAGTTCAGGAAGTCCGCCATGCTGCCGCCGCGTTTGTGAATTTTGGCCAGGTCGCCGATTTTTACCTTGCTCTTGCGGCCTTTCAGCGAGTAGCGCTTCGGCTGTTGAGACCCCGAGGACATTTTCAACCTTTTCCCGCCAGCTTGCGCTCTATTTGTGCACAAATCATGTGCAATATGGAAAGATGTATCTCCTGTACCCTCCACGTGGAATCATCGGGAACCTCGATGAGATAATCCGGCATTTGGGCAATTTTACCCCCGCCGGCGCCGGTCAGGGCCACTGTAAGAAGTTTCATTTTCCTGGCCAGCTCCAGGGCTTTGATAATGTTGGGTGAATTGCCGCTGGTGCTGAGCGCCACCAGTACGTCCCCGGGTTCGGCAAGGGCCTCCAGTTGCCTGCGGAAGACTTCGTCGTAGCCGTAGTCGTTAGCCACGCTGGTGAGGACCGATGTGTCCGTGGTCAGCGCCAGCGCCCGGTAGCCGGGTCTCTCGACCTCGAACCGTCCGACAATTTCCGCCGCTGCGTGCTGGGCCTGTGAGGCGCTCCCGCCGTTTCCCGCGAAGAAAAGTGTCCCGCCTTTTTCCAGGGCTTTGCCGATAACTTCCGCCACTTGCTCGACTTCGCCCGCTTTTTCGGCGGCAAACCTCTTGAGCAGCTCTGCGGTGGCTTCCATCTCCCTCCGAAGTTCATCGCTCATATTTGCCGTCCTTTTTATCCGGGGAGGAGTTTTTTTGTTTTTTGTCGGGTGATTTGAGAGTTATATCCCTCGTGAAGTCTACGCAGTGCATACCGGGTTTCTTGGAGATATAGAACTTTTTCTTGCAATCTGCTCTCCATGCGCACACGGCGCACAATTGTGCCTTTTCCTCGGTCATCGGCCCTTTCTGTTAAAAAGCGGTGTCGTCTTCGTTCACGTAATCCTTAATGAGGTCGGAAAGGCTCTTCTTTTCGAGTTCTTCTTCCGACTTTTTCTCCACTTTCAGCGGCTCTTCCTTGCGAAGAGCGGACTGGACGAGGTCGAGGTCGCTCTTTTCGTCCAAAGGCGCCTCCTCGCGCGCCAGCCTTTCCCTGACCGCTTCCATGACGTAATCGGAGAGGGTCTGGCCCGCTTCTTTGGCCCAGCGCTTTATTCTCATTTTTTCCACCGGGTGTAACCTGATGGTCATCGTGACTTTTTTTTCCGGCATTTTCTTTCTCCCGGTTAAATCGGTAAAGGCCGTTTGTTGGGGTCATTTACGCCGGTGGGATTTACCCTCCCGCGCGGTTGTTTCCCGCCAATATTGTAAAATATCCTCCAGCGTTTTCTCCAACGGTATTTTCGGCTTCCAGCCCGTAAGCTTTCTAAAAGCGGAGGAATCGGCCCCGGAAGCCCCGGAGCCGGTGGCCCTCAGCCTTTTCTTTTCCTGCTTTATTTTCACTTGCATGCCTGAAATTTCAATAAGCGCATCGAGTATTTCGCCTATGGAGCGGGATTTGCCTGCGCTAATATTGAAGCTTTGTCCCGGTGGGCATTTTTCCAGCGCGAGCAGATAAGCCCGTACCGTGTCCCGCACGTCGGTAAAGTCCTTTCGTGCATCAAGAGAGCCCACTTTTATGGTCGGGGCAGCCAGTCTCGCTTCTATCCTGGCGATTTGCCTGGCAAAATCGCCGGCCACGAATACCGGGCTCTGGCCGGGGCCGATATGGTTGAAAGGCCGAACTATCACAGTCGGCAGCTCGCCCGCCGAGTTATAACACCGGCACAGCATCTCACCGGAAACCTTGCTGGCGGCATAGGGGTTCAGGGGTTCCAGGGGTGTGGATTCCAGTATGCGCCCTTCGCGCTCGTGGGCGGCGCCGTACACGTCTCCCGAGCTTACAAACAACATCCGGGGCTTGTTTTTCATACGGGAAGCCGCCTGAATCAAGTTAAGCGTGCCCTCCACGTTAATGCGGAAGGTCAGGGTGGGGTTCTGCCAACTGGTGGGAACGTGGCTTTGCGCCGCCAGGTGAAATATGCGCTCCGGCCCGGCCCTTTTTATGGCGTCGCCTACTGACCGGGGGTCGGTAATTTCGGCTTCCACCAGTTTTAATTCCCGGCACATATCGCCCAGGCATTCGCGCGAGGTGCCCTTTTGCGTCGTACCCCATACCCGGTGGCCCTCTTCAAGCAACAAACGGCTAAGATAGGAGCCTACGAAACCGTTGATTCCTGTAACAAAACAACGCACGGCATCTCTAAGCTAGAACAAGGCGGGAATTACTTCAAGTCGCCCGACCGGGTAAACACCGGATAAACCCGGTTTTCCTTCTACGGGTTGCATACCCTTACCGCGGATTGGTCTGTGAGGTTCCGGAATGGTAACTCACACTTTCCCGTGGGAAAGACCTTTGCTCTCGATAATTTCCTGTGGGAGAGACCTTTGGTCTTGATAATTTCCCGTGGGAGAGACCTTTGGTCTCGATAATCTGTCGCGACCGGGAGGTCGCTCCCACGGGCTCCGGGTTTTTATGAACCCCGGGAGCGGTCAGGGTGTGAAATAAGCCGTGTTCCATATCCGTGAATCCCGGAACGGATATAGTGCAATTTTCCACAGGATTGCACCGCCTTGGAGCCGGTGTTAACATGAGTTGGAAACAACTTAAAGGGAAAATTATTTATGGATAAAGAAGGTTACAAGTTCCACGTCAAACTGGGAAATTTCGAGTTGGATGTCGAGGGGGACAAAAATTTCGTTGAAAAGACGATGAATCGCTACGAGGGCCGTTTTCTTCCGAGATTTCACCAACTTCTGGACGCCGCCAATGAAAATCCGCCGAAGGAGCAGCAAGCCGTCGAAAGATTGGAAGAGACGGGCCGCACTGCTCCCGAATCACAACACGTCAACAAAAGCTCCGGCTCGAAAAAGGAAAAGAAAACCAAGCGCTCCCGGAACAAAAAGCGCCGCAACAACGGCTCGACCTTCGTGAAGCCGGCACCGGAAGTGCCTAAAAATCAGCATGTTGCAAGAGATTCCTCGAACCGTGACGGTAAAAAATCGCATTCGGCGCACGAACCGGAGCTGGATGATATAAAGGTTTCTCCCCTGACCTCGGCATCGCCCGCAAAGTCCTATAATGAAAGAATGGAGGACTCCGGAAAGGAGCCTGCTCTCGATATAGACCCTTCCGATTTGAGGGAAATATACGAGCGCATCAATCCGCGAACTCACCACGAAAAAACCTTGGTGTTTGCCTATTACCTTCAAAATCGCAACAATCACAGGGACTTTTCAAGCAATGAAATCCGGAAGTGTTACCGTGAGATAGGAACTGACCCGGCGGGAAACATAAGCCAGGTGCTCAACCACGCCTCCCGCTCAGGGTTCCTCAATAAGAGCAGCCAGGGCCGACAGTTGAGATATTCGCTGACTTCCAAGGGAAGGCATTTTGTGGAAAGGGGCCTCGAGCCGCAGGAGCAGTAACCGGCCCGGGCGAAAATCCGCCGTCGAAATTTTCGCACATGGTAGCGGAGATTTTCCTTTTCATGGCCCGTGACAGGCACGGCTCGTGACAAAAGGGCGTCTTTCGGATAAAATACTGAGCCGAATCTCTACTTAGCGAGGCGTCGAAAATCGTGTCTATTGTAATTTACAACACTTTGAGCTCGGCCAAGGAAGAGTTCCAACCGGTAACGCCGGGCAAGGTGAAGATGTACGTGTGCGGCCCGACGGTTTACGATTCCTGCCATATAGGTCACGCGCGGGCCGCGGTGGTGTTCGATGTAGTGTACAGGTATCTGAAGTACAAGGGATTCGAGGTTACGTATGTCCGGAATTATACCGACGTGGATGATAAGGTCATAAAAAGGGCCAATGACGAAGGCCGCAACTTCGAGGAAGTGGCGGAATATTATATTAAAGAGTATGACGAAGACATGAAGTCCCTGAAGGTGTTGGCTCCCGATATAAAACCACGTGTTACCGAAAACATCGAGGAAATCATTCAAACCGTGCAGACCCTGGTTGATAAGGGGTTCGCTTACGAAGTCGAGGGCGACGTCTTTTTTGACGTGGGCAGCTTTCCCGATTACGGGAAGCTGTCCAAGAGGGATACCGACTCCATGCTCGCCGGGGCCAGGGTAGATATAAACGAGCAGAAGCGCAATGAGCTGGATTTCGCGCTGTGGAAGAAATCCAGGCCCGACGAGCCGGGCTGGGATTCGCCATGGGGTAAGGGCAGGCCGGGATGGCATATCGAATGCTCGGTGATGAGCGCCAAGTACCTGGGGGCGCCTTTCGATATACACGGTGGCGGGATAGACCTGGTTTTTCCCCACCACGAAAACGAAATAGCCCAGGCCGAAGCCGCATCCGGGGCGAAACCCTTCGCAAAATACTGGATGCACAACGGCCACGTCACCACTCACGGCGAGAAGATATCGAAATCATTGGGCAATTTCATTCCTATACAGAAGCTTGCCGAAAAATGGCATCCGGAGGCATTGCGGCATTTCCTGCTTTCCAAGCATTACAGCTCGCCCGCCGATTTTACCGAAGAAGAAGTAAACGAGGCCCAGGAGCACATTGACCGCTATTACAAGGCACTGGCCGACGCGGATAAGCTGGCGGCCTCCGATGGTAAGAAGCAGTCACCGCTTACGGAAGCCGGTGAGCACCTGGAGTCGCAACTGGAAGCGTACTCCGGGAAGTTCGAGGCCGCCATGGAAGCCGATTTCAACACCGCCGGCGCGGTGGCGGTGCTTATGGAAATTAGAAAGGACCTGAACAGGTTCCTTGACGGGGCGAAGCCGTCGAGCGAACTGCACGCAAAACTGGCCGCAAAGGCCGCCGAAAAGCTGCGCTCCATGGGATGGGTACTGGGGATGTTGGATGAAAATCCCGTTGAATACCTGGAGAGTGTGAAGCGCAAAAGAATCGCTCAGCATGGTATCGATGAAAAATACATACAAGAAAAAATCGCCGAAAGGACGAAGGCCCGGACAGAAAAAGACTTTGACCGGGCGGACAAAATCCGGGAGGAGTTGGAGAGGCAGGGAATCGAGATTAAAGATACCCCCGGCGGCACCGAGTGGAGCGTGAGGGTTTAGCTCGTTTTTCACTGTAAAAAGGAAGTTTTCCAATAAGCCGTTTTTGCACCGCTTCGATGGCCGTCCCTCTCATTTTAAAAGGCGATGCGGGGCTTTGACAGCCCATATCAAAAATGATAAATTAGCAATTGAAAAGGGATTTTTGAAGGCAGGCGAATATGTTACCCGGATATAACCACAACGTAAAATATAAAGACAGACTGTTTCACATTCAGACCGAAGACAGCGGGGTTACCAACCCGCACATAATAACGCTGTTGTACGAAGGCGGAAACATCCTCGCCCGGAAAAAAACGTCTTACGAAGACGTCCTCAAAAGCGACAAACTCCAGACCGTCGTGAAGGAAATGATGCAGGAGCAGCATAAGACCATGCTGCGCGAGCTCAAAAACGGCTCCTACGACGAACAGTTGTTCGGCCCCAGGCCCGCGGCAGCTCAACCACCCCCCGAGCAAGCGCGGCCCGCCCCGGAAGCCGCGCCGGGAACGCAGGCTACCCCTCAACAGCAGCCGGCTCCCGCTCAGCCGCCTCAGCCTCAGCAGCCCCGGGCCGGTTCCGGCGAAACAAAAGTTATCGAGCTCAGGGAAGGAGAAGACCTCAAGGACGAGGATATCTTCGGCTCCGACCTGATAAGCGACAAGAGCCTGGACGAAGTCATATTGAACTATCTCGCCCAGAATATCGAGGAAGAGTAGACCAACGAAGTTGCTTGAAAGAATGGTTTGTCTCGAGTGGAAGAGACCTGGGGTCTCGAAGTCGCGACCGGGAGGTCGCTCCCACCCGGAAAGGTCGCGAGGCCGGGCTTTAGTTGAGTTCACGTGAGGTAAGATAATATTTTTTTCGGAAGGTGGGTGAGTTTTACTTTCTCCCCGCTTCTTTGTATCCTGCCGGTACGAGGAGAAATGAAAAATGGACGAATACTACAAGCATTCCATATTTACCCGCTCCGTGCATGCGGGTGAAGAGAGGTACAAATACGCCGATTCCATAACCGTTCCCATCGTTCAGACCTCCAGCTTTGTCTTCAAGAACATGGAAGACGTGCGAAGCTACACCAGCAAGGAAAGATACCGCTACGAATACGGCCGCTACGGTAATCCTACTCAAAAGGCCGCCGAGATTAAGCTGGCCGCGCTCGAGGCCGCCGAGGACTGCCTGCTGTTCGACTCCGGCATGAGCACCATAATAACCACCCTGATGGCATTCCTCTCCCGGGGAGACCACATGGTCATCACCGATGACGCTTACAAGCAGACGCTGATGTTCGTGACAAAGGAGTTTCCCCGGTTCGGTATCGAGTACTCGATAGTGGGGATGGGCGATTACGACGCCATGGAGAGGGCCGTCAAATCCAACACGGTGCTTATTTTCAGTGAATCCCCCACCAATCCTTACCTCAATATAATGGATTTGAAGAAGCTGAAGGAGATTAAGGACAGAACCGGCGTGCTCACCATGATAGACTCGACTTTCGCCACTCCCTTCAATCAGCGACCGCTGGAGTGGGGCGTTGACCTGGTGATTCACAGCGCAACCAAGTACCTGGGCGGTCATAACGATATCATGGCCGGTGTGCTGCTGGGTTGCCCGGAGCACGTTGGAAAAGTACGAGATTTCCAGAAAGCCAAGGGCGGCATAATCGACCCTCATTGTTGCTACCTGCTCTTGAGGGGATTGAAGACCTTCGCGTTGCGGCTGGACCATCAAAACCGTAGCGGGCAGAAGGTGGCGGAATGGCTGGAAAGCTCCCCATACACTTACGAAGTCTATTATCCCGGGCTCGCCACTCATCAGCACCACAAAATCGCGAAGGAACAAATGAAAGGCTTCGGGGGAGTGGTAAGCTTCAAGCTCAAATCGGATATGCAGGGGGTCGGCAGGTTTCTCGATGCACTCGAAATATGCAGGATAGCCCCCAGCCTCGGGGGCGTCGAATCCTTAATCACTCATCCCGCCAGCGTTAGCTATTACAACGTGCCCAAAGCCGAAAGGGAATCGCTGGGCATAACCGACGACCTGGCGCGGCTGGCGCTGGGAATAGAAGACCCCGACGACGTTATAGACGACCTTCATCAGGCAATGAAAAAGGCTTTCGGGGAATAAACAGTTATGAGTTCAGAAAAATTTCCTTACTGCGTTATCGCGAAATGGCTCGGATGCGTGGTAATAGCCGCCGCTTTGGCCGCGTGCGCGAAGCCGCCGCTTGCGCCCGTTGATAACTATTACCCTGACCGGGAGGTCAAAATTCCGCGCGATTTGGCCGCTCATGAATGGGCGCAAACCGAGTGGTGGTACTATACCGGTCACCTCGAGGCGCAGGACGGTACCACTTACGGGTTCGAGCTTGCCTTCTTCAGGAGACGGACGGACAGGGACAAGTTCAAAGGCATACCGCTCAGATGGTTCGCTCGCACCGGTTACATGGCCCACTTCGCCGTGGTAAACGAACAGACCGGCGAATATCTCCACAAGGGGATTTCATCGCTTCGCGATAAGGATGCGTTTGCAAGCACGGAACGATATGAACTGCGCCTCGAAGACTGGAAAGCTTCGGGAGACGACGAGAAGCAACGCATCTCCGCTTCAATAAAAAACGCCGCCATCGAGCTCGAGCTTGTGCCGTCCAAGCCCGCCGTTCTTCACGGCGATGGAGGCATAGTGCCGAAAGGGCAGGGGATGGCAAATTATTACTTTTCCTATACCCGCCTGTCGGCCGGCGGCACTCTTGTCTACCACGACCGGGAGTTCAAAGTGGACGGAACGGCATGGTTCGACCACGAGTACGGCTACATGGGCTCGAAGCCGGTGGACGGTTGGGACTGGTTCAGCATACAGCTCGATAACAACGTAGAATACATGTTATATGCCATACGCCTTCCCGGAGGCTCCCTCGCCGGTGTCAGCAAGGCGTGTCGGATAAACCCGGACGCCTCGGAAGAATGCGTTTCGATGGACGAGGCGAGTATCGAGGTACTCGGCAAATGGACCAGCCCGCACACCG
The DNA here is from genome assembly GCA_964459325.1 of uncultured bacterium. Classification (GTDB taxonomy): domain Bacteria; phylum RBG-13-61-14; class RBG-13-61-14; order CAYWKU01; family CAYWKU01; genus CAYWKU01. The sequence goes on from CAYWKU010000032.1 coordinate 26,475, forward strand.
ACGCTTTGTATCCTTCCGGATGGAGGATAATAGTGCCGAAGTGGGACGTTGACCTTGTCATGGCGCCCACCGTGGCCGACCAGGAGTTCCGGTTTCTGGATATAGCCTACTGGGAGGGCGGTTGCAGGGTTATCGGAACCCCCGCCGACGGGAGGGGATACATCGAGCTGGTAGGTTATGAACCCAGCAAAATAATGGAGATGACCAGGGAAAAGTGAGTTAACCCCGGGGAATTATGCAGAGAAATTCGAGTTCTTCGTCCTTCGCGGCGTTGAATTGATGCTCCTCGCCGGGTCGAATCAGGACGGCATCTCCCGGCTCGAGGAGGTGTTCCTTCCCTTTGTCCAGAACGGTTCCCGAGCCGGCCAGCACGTAGACTTCGTGCTCCCATTGGTGGGAGTGGCGTGGAGTATTCCCGCCGGCTTCTATGTGAAAGCGCCTCAGTATAAAGTTCGGGGCGCCTTCCGGCTCTCCCAGAAGCACCCTGACGGTGACTCCCGCGGCGCCGCTATCGGTGGCCTCGCGTGCTTCGATTTCACGGCTTTTTCTGATTGGCATTTTGTTGAACCTTCTATCAGGGGTGGAAGACGGTATTGGCTATATATTCCGCCGTTCGGTAGGCGAAAGCCATGATAGTTTCCTGCGGATTGACTCCCAGGCTGGTGGGAAACGGGCTTCCGTCGACCACGTACAAATTGTCCAGGTCGTGGCACTTGAGGTAGCTGTTAACCACCGTCTTTTTAGGGTCTTCCCCCATTCGGCAAGTGCCCAACGGATGGAATGCTCCCACCTGTATATCCTTCGGCTTGATTGTGGTTTCCCTGAATTTGAGGACGTCGGCGGTGGTCGAAATCTCCGGGTACTTCCAGACAGCAGGCAGAGTGCGCTTCGCCCCGGCGGCTAGGAAGACACTTGCCACCATTCCCAGGCCCTTTTTCATCCGGCGGGTGTCTTCCTTGTTCATCTGATAAAGCATTATCGGGTCGCCCCGGCTTCCGACCTTGATACTTCCGGTGCCGGTGTCGGAAACCATGACTCCGAAATCCGCGAAGTAGGCGATGTTGTTTATATGTTCCTTGAATATTTTACCGACTCCGGGCACCGCTCCTCCCATAAGCGACGGGGGGCCGTGAGCGCCTTCCGCCATTATTCCCTCGTTGCAGTACTCGTCTATGTAATAACCCTGCGGAACGCCTTTCCAGCCGTAAATCGGCTCGTCAAACATGGCTCCCACCCGGGACGCGGGATGGATGGTGAGGTTCTTTCCGACCTGTTTAGATGAATTGGCCAGCTTCTGTTTCAAGAGGAATACAGGCGAAAATACCGCCCCGCCGCACAACAGCGTCACCTTTGCCCGCACTTCCATTTCGGGCCTGACGCCTTTGTGGTTGGGCTGCGTAAATGTCCCCCGAACTCCCGACACCCGGCGGTTATTGACAATCAGCTTCTCCGCCCTGCAACGGGGATATATCTCTGCGCCGGCCTTGACGGCCCTGGGTATAAAGTTCAGGTGCATCGGCCTTTTGCCGTCGGAAGGGCAACCGAAGCAGCATACCCCGCATCCGGAACAAAGCCTGTTGGCGTTGCGCCTTAACGGGCCGTGAGACAGGCCCAGTATCTCCGCCCCCTCCCGTATCATCTTCTGGTTTTCACCCAGTATCTCTTCCCTGACGGGCATGGTCTCGGTGGTCTCTTCCACGATGTCCAGGTATCTGCTCATGTGCTCCGGCCCGGCGTCCTGCACGCCGTAGGTCCATTCCCACTCTTTCAACACCCTGTCGGGCGTGCGGAACATTGTCCCGGAATTGACCGTGGTGGAGCCTCCCACCGTCTTTCCGATGGGCAGAAGTATGGGCGGCATGCCCACCGTTCCGGTGGAGCCGGCGTTTCTGTACATCTCCCTGAAAGCCCACATTATGTCGCGGTCCTGGAAGTTCTTTTTGGAGAAGTATCCGCCTTCTTCCAGCACCACCACGCTACGGCCCGCTTCGGCCAGCACCGCTGCCGCCACCGCTCCCCCGGCGCCGGAGCCTATGACGCACACGTCGGCTTCCAGGTTCACTTTATCGGGCAGGTTTTCAATTTTTTGTATCATGTTCAGGTCTCCACGATACAGGCCGTATCGTAACCGAGAGCCGTTCTTATTTCGTTGTCGTTCAAAAACACCATGGTAACCAGCATCTTTACAGCCACTAGGGAGAATCTTCGGAAGGATAACCGGCTCTTTTCCCATCCCTCCAGGTATCGGATTCTCTGCTCTTCGCTCAGGTTGGAAAAGGTCTTGAACCGGGGAAGAAAGATCAAGGCGCCGTATTCTATAACGTTCAACAAGAATCCGAATCCGCGCAGCGAGGTGGGCCCCATTTTTCGCAGATAGTCTTCTACCGGAAGAATTAAATTGTCTTCCGTCGCCGGCAGGGGCGTGCCTACATTGTTGGGGAGCAGGGCTTCGGCAAACGTCAGCAGCGTCTTTCTCTGGCGGGGGGAGAAAGACTCCGGCGATTTCCCCTTGGACTTTGCCATCTTTTTGTTCCTCCTGGATACATCATAATCTCACATAATAAAAACCGCGTCTTTTCGGCCCGGACAATATTAAATTGTCGGAGCCTCATGGTTAACATAAAGACTATCTCGACATTCCCTTTTCCGCAACAGCCGGTAATTCCGGGATTCCCTGTTAAGGGCAGCGCACCTTGACCGCAAGGCCGCTTATGGCGGACAAAAAATCCGAGAGCGGCTATCACCTTCCGGGAGAAGAACGTATTTTCATGTAACCCCCGGGAGCGGTCAGGGTGTGAAACGCATCGGTCTCCTCATCCGTGAATCTTGGGGTAATTGTACACCGACGGAAAGAGTTTATAAAGCAACGGCAACCGGACAGCCGGTTCAGGTTGACATTATGGCTTTGTTAGATTAGAATACTTTTTCCGTGAGCGAGTTAGGGTTTGTTTTTTACTTCGTGAACTTCGCTCTTCTCGAATCCGGAAGCGGGTCTCCCTGAACCGCGGATTTTAGCGGCCCTTTACGAAATTGCTTTTTCCTTTTTGCGAAAAGGAAAGGGGAAGTTTGTGCTCGAAAAGCGTAGGGACGGAGGACGAGAGTGGTAAAAGCGACCGGAAAATTCTCCAAGGTGCTGGTGGCCAACCGGGGCGAGATAGCCGTTCGCATCTGCCGCGCCGTCCAGGAGGAAGGAATGCGCGCGGTGGCCGTCTACGAGACCCCTGACCGCGAATCGCGTCACATACGGGTTGCCGATGAGGCGGTGTGGATAGGCCCGGGGCCACGGCAGAATTACCTCGAGATAGACAAAATTATCTGGGCGGCCAAAATAAGCGGCGCCGAAGCCGTGCACCCGGGATACGGCTTTCTGGCCGAAAACCCGGAGCTGTCCAAGGCGTGCGAACAGGAGGGGCTGGTGTTCGTAGGCCCCTCACCGCAAGTAATTTCCGACCTCGGCGATAAAACGATAGCCCGAAACCTGGCCCGCGACGCGGGGGCGCCGCTCATTCCGGGAAGCAAAATCCTCTCCCCCGGCGCCGAAGGCATCGAGCAGGCGCTCGAATTCAGCAGGGAGCACGGGTTCCCGGTCATGCTGAAAGCCGTCGCAGGCGGCGGTGGCCGGGGAATCAGGGTAATCCGCAGCGAAAAGGAGTTGCTCGACGAAGCGCCCGTTGCGGAAAAGGAAGCGCAAAGCGCTTTCGGCGATGGCCGCCTTTACCTGGAAAAGGGGGTTGAAAACCCGCGCCACGTGGAAGTGCAGATACTCGCCGACGATTACGGCAACTACATTCACCTGGGCACGCGCAATTGCTCCATCCAGAGAAGGCACCAGAAGCTGGTGGAAGTGGCGCCCGGCATGATTGACGAGGGACTGGAGGAGAAAATATGCGGCGCCGCGCTGAAACTGGCGAAGCACGCCGGATACCGCAACGCGGGCACTGTCGAGTTCCTGGTGGATGAGGCCGGCAACTTCTACTTCCTCGAAATAAACACGCGCCTGCAGGTGGAACACACGGTCACCGAGTTTATCACCGGAATCGACATAGTTCGCCGCCAATTGCGAATCGCTCAGGGCATGAAGTTGCATCTGAAGCAGGAAGAGGTTTTCTGCCGGGGATGCGCCATAGAGATGCGGATAAACGCCGAAGACCCGCAGCAGGACTTCATGCCGGAGTGCGGAAAGACGGTAAGCGTGTACCAGTCGCCCGGCGGCCCGGGAATCAGGCTGGACGGGTTCGTGTACCAGGGCTACACCATCCCCGCCGATTACGACTCGCTGCTGGTAAAGCTTACCGTTTACGGCTACAACTGGGCCGAGGCCACCTCCCGCCTGAAACGTGCCCTGGACAGTTTCGTAATAATGGGGCCGAAAACCAGCATCCCCTTTTACAGAAAGCTCGTCGAGGAGAAGGAGTTTCTGGAAGCGAAGTTCGATACCGGTTATCTCGACCGGCATCCGGAGCTGTTCGAGTACAAGAGCCTGGAGAGAGAAGAAAACAAGCTGGCAAGACTGCTGGCGGAAATACATCATCGCAAGCATAACCCGTTTGCGGTTTGAGCGAAGGGGCAACCAGGAAGATGGCGGAAAGAATTACACCACGGACAAGCCCGGAAGAAGGACTGCAACGGCTGCGGGACGCGGAGGGATATTTCATAACGAATACCGCCCGCGACCTTTCGCAGTCTGATTTCAAGAACCGGATACTGCCCCACACCGACCTGTTGGTGGCCGAAGACCGCGACGCGGCGGGGTACTTTTCCCTCGAAATATCCGGCGGCGCCAGCGTCCACGTGGACATGCTGCGGCGGCAGATAAACCCCTTCGAGCGGTTGAGGCTTCTGAGAGCGCGGATGCCCGACACCATGTTCCAGACCCTGGTGCGAGGCGTGAACCTGTTCGGATACCGGCCTTACCCCGAAAACGTGGTTCGACTCACGGTTTCATCCTTTGCACGGTACGTGGAAGTGTGGAGGGTGTTCGACTTTCTCAATCACGTGCCCAACATGATTCCCGTTTTCGAGGAAGTCAAAAGGGCGGGGAAGTACCTCGAGCCGGCCATCTGCTTCTCCACCGGCCCCGAGCATACCGACGAGTTTTACGTGAAGAAGGCGCGGGAAATTATCGACGTTACCGGCCCGGACATCATACTCGCCATAAAGAATCACTCCGGTCTCGGCACTCCCCGTCGCATATACAGCCTGGTGGAATCGTTGCTGAACGCCTTTCCTGAGCTGGTTATTCACTACCACGGCCACAACACCGACGGCAACGACACCGCCAGGATAGTCGCGGCCGTAAAAGCCGGCACTAAAATAGTCGATGCTGCCGACCATGCCATGACCGGCTTCTTCGGGCCGCCACCGGCGTTTACCGTGTATAAGACCCTCGAAGAAGAGGGGTATACCGCGGAGAACGTAAACATCGATGCAATCATAGAAACAAGCAATCAGCTCAAAAAGGTTCGCCCGGCCTACTACTCCTTCGAGTCGCAGTTCAAGGGCTTCGACCCGACGGTTCATATTCACAAGCTGCCCGGCGGCGCTATGGGATCCAGCTTCGAGCAGGCCGTCAAGGGCGGGTTTCTGGACAAGATGTCGGAGATACTGACAAAAGAATTGCCCAATGTTCACAGAGAGCTCGGAAATTTCTGGAGCGTCACCCCCGGCTCCCAGGTACTCTGGACGACTGCGGTCAGCCACGTCCTTTCAGGCGTAAGGTACGAAAACGCCAGCGAGGACCTGAAAAGGCTTCTGTTGGAAAGGTACGGGCCGTTTCCGTTTTACAAGCCCGACGATGAAATCTACCGGGCCGTTTTCGGCGCCGACTGGAAAAAATACCTGGCCGACGAAAAGGGCGCGGAAGAGTGTACTCCCATCGACATCGAAGCCGAGAAGAAGAAGCTGGAAGACGAGCTGGGCAGTGAAGTCGAGGCGGAGGATGTGGTTCTGTATCTGCAACATCCCCGCGATGCGGTAAATTTCTTCAAGTTCGAAGAGGAGTACGGAAAAGCGTACGTGTTGCCGCCGGAGGTATGGTTCAAGGAAGGGGGATTCGAGCCGGGAGAATCCGTGAACTTCCGGGATTACTCCGGCAAACATCATCACATAGCGTTCGGGCCCACTCACATGACCGAAACCGGCGAAATGCTCACCTACCTGATGGTGGACCACCATCCCCAGCCGTTTTCCTACAGGCCGGAGGGCGAATCCGCCGAGCCCGCCGGGAAGGAAATGACCCGGGAGGAAATTTCCGCGCTCGCGGAAATGGGCGAAATGCGCGCTTTCGCAGGCGGCGTGGTGGCCGAGGTGTCGGTCAATGAGGGAGACCGGGTCAAAGAAGGCGAAGTGCTGGTGGTGCTGGAAGCGATGAAAATGCTCAATCGAATAACCTCGCCCATCGAAGGCGCCGTTAAACAGGTGGCCGTTAAAACCGGACAGCAGGTGGCCACCGGAGACCTTCTGGTGCAGGTAAGGCCGAAAAGGCACAGGGACGAGGAAGAGCCCGCCACCGACAAGTAAGCCGTGATTGCACGTAAAGCCCCACATCCCTTATGGCCTGTCGGGCGAGCGGAATTTTTGTAGCAGTAACCCCCGTTGCCGCCCGGAAAAGATTCTACTAAGATATTTCTTATGGCGGAGTTAAAGGTACTCACCGATATTCTCGCCGCTAACGACGCCATCGCGCAGCAGAACCGCAAGCTGTTCGATGAAGCCGGGGCGCTGGTGCTCAACCTCATGAGCAGCCCCGGTTCCGGAAAGACGGCCCTGCTGGAAAAGACGTTCGAGGCCATTGCCGGGGAGCTGAAGTTCGGCGTGGTGGAAGGCGACATCGCCACCTCCCGCGATTCGGCAAGATTGCAACGCTTCGATATTCCCATCGTTCAAATCAACACCCAGAGCGAATGCCACCTTGACGCCAACATGGTCCACGGGGCGGTCAAGGATTTCCCCATGAAGGGCCTGGATGTCCTTATCATAGAAAACGTGGGCAACCTGGTGTGCCCGGCGGAATTCGTGGTCGGCGAAGACCACAAGGTCATGGTGCTGTCCGTTACCGAAGGAGACGACAAACCGCTCAAGTATCCCCTGATGTTTCACGAATCCAGCCTGCTTCTGATAAACAAAACCGACCTCTTGCCTTACGTGGATTTCGACCTGCAAGCGGCCACCGACAACGCCGGGCAGGTAAGCCCCGGATTGGAAGTTCTGCCGGTAAGCTGCAAAACTGGGGAGGGAATGGATGCCTGGTTCGACTGGATACGAGCCCGGCGGAAATAGCTTTGCACGAGCTGAGTATCTGCGAGAGTATCCTGTCGCTGGCGGTGAACACGGCCACCCAGGCGGGCGCCGGGAAGATTACCCGCATTCGCGTCAAGCACGGCGAACTGAGGGCCATAGTGCCGGACTTGATGAATCATTACTTCCAGTACCTGGCCAGGGATACAATCGCCGCGGAGGCCGAGCTGGAAATGGAAATCGTCCCGGCCCGCGCAAGGTGCAAATCGTGCGGCGAGGAATATCAATTGGAAGGATTCAATTTTCAATGCCCTTCGTGCAAGGAACAGGACCCGGAGATTCTGCAGGGAATGGAACTTTTCATGGAGGACATCGAGGTGCAGGACTGATGCAGGTTATAGACGGGTTGTACTTAAACCCTTTTGGTTCGTTGACACCGTCTGTCGGACGGCGTATAATGTATTCTTAGGAGGGCGCATTTCCAGGAGGTTGAAATGACGCTTCCGTTAAACGAAGAGAGTGAAAAGCTGCTGAACCAGGCGGCGGATATTTCCCGCTCTCTATGCCACTACTACCTGGGTACCGAGCACGTCTTTATTGCCTTGATGCAATCGAGGGACGCGGATATAGAAGCGGTGCTCAAGGAATTCTCCCTGACCCCCGAGGAGCTTGTCCAGAAAGTAAAGTCCACCTTGAAGACCGGCCATAACCCGCAGCCGAGGGGAATATCGGTAACTCCCCGGCAGCGGAAAGTCTCCAGCCTGTCCCAGGAAATCGCCCGGAAATACCACTTCAGCTACGTGGAACCGTTGCACCTTTTCCTTGCCATAATTCACGAAGGCGAAGGCATACCCGTTCGCAAGTTGCGGGAGCTGGGTGCGGACATCGAGTCCATGCGCATGGAGCTTATACTGCATCTTCGCAAAAAGGCGATAGACAACAAGGCGGACGTGCTGAGCAAAAACACCCCGTTTCTCAACAAGGTCGGAAGGGACCTGACCGCTCTGGCGCGCATGGGCCAACTTACACCGGTTATCGGCCGGAAGGACGAAATCCGGAAAGTGGCCCAGATACTGGCCCGGAAGACCAAGAACAATCCCATAATTCTTGGAGAAGCCGGCGTCGGGAAAACAGCTATCGTCGAGGGGCTTGCACAGATTATCATCAGCCCTCATTCCCCTCCGGACCTCAAGGAGAAGAGGATTGTCGAGATAAACTTCGGAACTCTCCTGAGCGGCACCAAGTACCGTGGCGAGTTCGAGCAGAAAATACAGGAAATGGTCGAGGAAACCAAGAAAAACCCCAACGCGGTGCTGTTCGTGGATGAGTTCCACACCATCGCGGGCACCGGAAAGACCGAAGAGGGGACGCTCGACGCCGCCAACATCCTCAAACCCGCCCTTACCCGGGGCGAAATCAGGGTGATAGGCGCCACCACCATCGACGACTACCGCCGTATTATCGAAAAGGACCCCGCCCTGGAGCGGCGGTTCCAGACCATAATTCTCGAAGAGCCTACCAAGAACGAGACTATGGAAATTCTCGAGGGCGTACGGGAAAGCTACGAAACTCACCACAGGGTCGAAATAAGCCACGAAGCCATGCGGGCCGCAGTGGACTTGTCCGTGCGCTACATATGGGACCGCAGGCTGCCGGACAAGGCCATAGACCTAATCGACCAGGCCGCCGCACAGAAACAACTGCACACCCTGGTGCTCAAACCCCAGGACTACAAGGAAATGGTGCGCCAGCCCCGACCCATAAAAACCATACACTCCGATGACATAGCACAGGTTATCAGCGATTGGACCGGAATCCCAAGCAGCAAGATTACCGAGGAAGAGGGCCGGAAGCTGCTGAGGCTCGAGGAAAGCATTCACCAGCGCGTTATCGGGCAGGAGGAGGCCATCGAAACGGTCGCCCGGGTGGTGCGGAATGCAAAGGTGGGTCTCGATAATCCCTGCCGTCCCAACGGGGTATTCCTGTTTATGGGGCCGAGCGGTGTGGGCAAAACGGAGCTGGCAAAGGCGCTGGCGGAGTTTCTGTTTGAGGACGAGCAGAGGCTGCTGCGGTTCGACATGAGCGAGTACCAGGAATCGCATACTGTAAGCAGGCTCTTGGGTGCGCCCCCCGGTTACATAGGCTACGACAGCGAAGGCCAGCTTACCGGAAAGGTCAGGACTAATCCGTACTCGGTTATACTGTTCGATGAAATCGAAAAAGCTCACCAGTCCATATACGACGTGTTTTTGCAGATATTCGACGAAGGCATGCTCACCGACAGTCACGGCCGCACGGTGAATTTCTGCAACACCATTGTGATAATGACCAGCAACCTGGGAGCCGATGTATTCGGCGAGAAGGGGGAGGTGGGCTTTACCCCTGTGGGTTCCGACAGTGAGCGGCGAAAGAAAATTATAGACCGGCTCAAGCAGACAGTGAAAGACAAGTTCCGTCCGGAGCTGTTGAATCGAATTGACGAGATAGTGGTTTTCAAGCACCTGACGGAAATCGAAATCCGCAAAATCATAGACAAGTTCATTTCCTACATAAACGAGCGGCTCGAAAACCGGAACCTGAAAATCGAGCTGGACGAAAGCGCTTACCGCGAGCTTATCAGGGTCGGATATTCCCGGGAGTACGGGGCCCGCGAAATGGAGCGCGCCATTAACCGCATGCTCAGCGCCCCGCTGGCCGAGGCGATACTGCAGGGCGGGTTCATGAAAGACGAGGTCATTCGGGTCAGCGGCGGTCCCGAAGGATTTACCTTCGGCCACGTAAGCCTGGAGAAAGTGTAATGTCCCCCGGCGCCGGTTATTACCTTATGGTGATGAACGGCCCGGAAGACGGGCGCGTTTTCGAAATCACCAAGGACCAGTTAAGCATAGGCAGCGCCGAAACGAACGACGTTGCCCTGCGGGACGACCCCTTGCTGCGCTCCTTCCATGCCAGCCTTGTCCGGCAGGACGGCACGTTTTACCTGCACAGCGACGATGCATCCGAAAATAATTCCCCCATGACCCTCCAGGTGACCGTGGGTCAGTTGTTTACGCTCGGCCAGACCGAGTTTTCCATCAAGTCCCGCTGAAGTTTTATTATTCCATGGCGTGGCTCATTGGTGGGTGGCCTCGACGTTATACATCGAGGTTGCGAAAGCAACAAGAAAACCTTCCCCGGGTTGAGTATTTGCACTCATCGCAGGTCTGTTGACATGCAGGATTATTTGTTTCATAGTAAAACAATCGGTGAAGCTATGATAAGTGCAAAAATAATAACCGGTATCGCCATTATAAGCGGCGGCGTCTTCTACTTTAGAAGGTCCGCCGGCGGAGGGGTTGCCTTGAGCTGAATAAGCGTGAGGCCGCCGGCGGACCCGGATGAGACGAACCCCGCCGACGGCGCAAAATGTTTCCATAAATGCCGCGGCGGGTTGGAAAAGCTCACGCGGCTTTTTAACGTCTCGCCCCTCGCGCTTGAAAAATCCACACCCGGAGGTAGAAAAATGATTGTGGTAATGAAAGGCGATGCTGAAAAGGAACTCATCGACGCCGTCATCAGCAAAATCACTCAACTCGGCTATCAACCCCATCCGATATACGGCGAAAAGCGAACCGTAATCGGCGCCGTGGGCGACGAGCGCGAACGCGAGCGGGTAATGGAAACCCTCGCCAATATGCCCGGCGTCGAGCAGGTGGTGCCCATCCTTAAGCCTTACAAACTGGCGGGCACCGAGGTCAAGAAGGAAAAATCCGTCATCAAAATAAACGAAACCGTCGAGGTGGGCGGCGAAAGGCTCTTCATAATCGCCGGCCCGTGCAGCGTGGAGAGCGAGGAGCAGATCGTCTCCACCGCCAGGGCCGTTGCCGAAGCCGGAGCTAACGCCCTGCGCGGTGGAGCTTTCAAGCCCCGCACCAGCCCCTACAGCTTCCAGGGCATGGAAAAGGAGGGGCTGAAGCTACTGGCGACCGCCCGCCGGGAAACCGGCTTGCCGGTAGTTACCGAGGTGATGAACCCGAAAGACTTGGACGTGGTGGAGACATTTGCCGATGTAATTCAGATAGGCGCCCGTAACGTGCAGAACTTCAGCCTGCTGAAGCTGGTGGGGGAAGCCAGCAAGCCGGTGCTCTTGAAGCGCGGAATGAGCACCACCATCAAGGAATGGCTGATGAGCGCCGAGTATATCCTGAGCTACGGCAACAACGACGTCATCCTGTGCGAAAGGGGAATCCGCACCTTCGAAAACGCCACCCGCAACACCCTCGACCTGAGCGCGGTGCCGGTATTGCGCCACGAGACCCACTTGCCGGTTATCGTCGACCCGTCTCACGCCACCGGATACCGCCACCTGGTGACGCCAATGGCATACGCCGCCGTGGCAAGCGGCGCGGACGGCTTGATGGTGGAAGTTCACCCGAAACCGGACGAAGCGTGGAGCGACGGCGGCCAAAGCCTGACATTCGACGGGTTTGCCGATATGATGAAAAAAATCAGAGCGTTCGCCGAGGCCGCCGAAAGAACGGTATGATGCAATGTCGATGTTAAGGCGATGTCGAAAAATGGTAGGCCCGACACTCCTGTCGGGCATAGCCGGGGGCGCCGTGGAACGCGCGGCAAGAGTGCCGCGCCTACCATTTGATTGCCGGGTTGTTTGTTTTTTGACATCCGCCGAGTTGCCCGACTACAGAGTTGTAAAAGGAGACCCGTGGCCATGAACTACAAGGACACCCTCAACCTCAAACCCTCACCCTTGCCACAGAAGGCCAAGCTGCCGGAGCTGGAGCCGAGGATGGTCAAAATGTGGGCCGATATGGACGTCTACAATAAGATTATCGAAGCCCGCAAGGACGACCCGGTCTACATATTGCACGATGGTCCCCCATACGCCAACGGAAACATCCACCTGGGCACCGCGATGAACAAGATTATCAAGGACCTGGTAGTCAAGTCCCGTGCTATGGCCGGCCATAAAGCTCACTATATCCCCGGCTGGGACTGCCACGGACTGCCCATCGAGCACAAAGTCACCACCGAGCTCGGCGATGCGGCCCGGAGCATGAAGAAAAACGAAATTCAGAAGAAATGCCGCGCCTACGCCGAAAAGTGGATTGACGTGCAGCGGGAGGAGTTTGAAAGGCTGGGAGTGTTCGGCGACTGGAAAAACCCTTATCTTACGATGCGTTACAAGTATGAGGCCACTATCATGGAAATTTTCGCCGAGTTGGTGGAGAGCGGGTGCGTCTACCGCGGCGAAAAGCCCATCCACTGGTGCTCGAGCTGCCTTACGGCGCTGGCGGAGGCCGAGGTCGAGTATTACGAGCATACCAGCCCGTCCATCATGGTTAAGTTCAAGCTGAACGGTAAGCCACCAAAAGAGCTCGATTTTGTCGGCGACCGCGACCTTTACCCCGTCATCTGGACAACCACCCCCTGGACGCTTCCGGCCAACAACGCCATCGCCATGCATCCCGATTACGACTACGTTGTCGTGGACGTGGACGGTGAGGCGTTGATAGTGGCGGAGGGGTTGCTGAATCTCTTCCTTAACGACATCGACAGGGTCGGAGCGCCGGTGCTGGGTAAGTTCAAAGCCTCATCGCTGGAGGGCGCCGAGGCCGTCCATCCGCTCCACGGCGGAAAATCGCGCATAATTCTCGGCGATTTCGTAACCCTCGACGCCGGGACCGGCCTGGTGCATATCGCCCCGGGTCACGGCCAGGAGGACTATGAAGTGGGTCTCGAATACGGCCTGCCGGTATACGCCCCCGTTGACGAGGAGGGGCGATTTACCCGTGACGTGGCCGAGTTTGCAGGGATGCATGTCTTCGAGGCCGACCCCGCCATCGTCGACTTTCTCAAGGAAAAGGGAGCGCTTCTGGACACCCGCGAGATGGCTCACTCCTACCCCCATTGCTGGCGCTGCAAAAACCCGGTGATTTTCCGCGCCACCAGCCAGTGGTTCATTTCCATGGACAAGACCGGCCTGCGCCAATCGGCCCTGAAGGCCGTCGAGGGGGTGGAGTTTATCCCTCACTGGGGGCAACGGCAGATTTCGGGCATGGTGGGTGACCGGGCCGACTGGTGCATCAGCCGCCAGCGGGCCTGGGGAGTGCCCATTCCCGCCTTCTATTGCGAGTGCGGCGAAGCCCTGCTCCGTGCGGACGTCATCCGGGAGGCGGCGAAAATCGTGGCCGGAGAAGGCATCGAAGGCTACTTCAAAAGGGGAGCCGACGAGCTTCTGCCCGAAGGAACGAAATGCCCCCACTGCGGCAATTCCGAGCTGAAAAAGGAGGAGGACATCCTCGACGTGTGGTTCGATTCCGGCGTAAGCTGGGCCGCCGTTTGCGAAAAACGGCCCGAGCTGACCTACCCTGTCGACCTGTACCTGGAAGGCAAGGACCAGCACCGGGGATGGTTCCAGTCCAGCCTGTTGACCAGCGTCGCCGCCCGCGACAAAGCGCCATACAGGGCCGTCATGACGTGCGGGTTCGTGGTGGACGATACCGGGCGGCCTTACTCCAAAAGCAGCGGGAACTACGTGCCGTTGAACGAGCTAATTGACCGCCACGGCGCCGAAATCATCCGACTGTGGGTGGCTTCGAGCGATTACCGCGAGGACGTGCGCATGGGAAAGGAAACCATGAAGCGGCTCAGCGAAGCTTACCGTAAAATTCGTAACACCGCGCGGTTCTTGGTGGGAAACCTGTACGACTTCGACTCGGAAAAACACAAACTCGATGAAAGCGCCATGCACGAGCTTGACCGCTGGATAATGGCCCGGTACAGGCGCTTGGTCGAGCGCGTGGCGGACGCTTACGAGCGGTTCGAGTTTCACCGGGTTTACCACTCGTTGCTGGATTTCTGCACCGTGGATTTGAGCGCGGTGTATCTTGACGTCATCAAGGACAGGCTTTACGTCTCGGCGCCGGAAGACCGGGGCCGCCGGGCGGTCCAGGCGGTGATGTGCGAAATTCTGCAGGGCCTGGTAAAACTCATGGCTCCGGTTATAACCTTCACCGCCGAGGAGATATGGCAGCTCATCCGCACCGGGGATATGCCCGAAAGCGTGCACATGACAACGTTCCCACGGGAAAAACCCCCGGACTCGGATGCGGAGCTGCTCGAGCGGTGGGAGAAGCTGCTCCAAGTGCGCTACGCCATCTCGAAGGCTCTGGAAGAAGCCCGCCGGGAGAAAATCATCGGCTCCAACCAGGAAGCTAAGGTCACCCTCGCCGGAGAAGGCCCGCTTTTAAAAGCGGCCACCGACTACTCCGAGCTGGTGAGGGAAATCGCCATTGTCAGCCAGGTGGACTTTTCAGCCGGGGGAGGTGAGGGCTTCATCCGGCCCGAAGACGCCGACGGATTGCTGGTGAGGGTCGAGCACGCTTCCGGGAAAAAATGCCTCCGGTGCTGGAACTGGGGCGAAGACGTCGGCTCTCACGGCGAGCACGAGGAAGTGTGCGAGCGGTGCGCCAATGTCTTGAGCCGGCTCAGCATGTAGGCTTTCCTCAACGGAAATTTCCTATGACTTTAAACGGGAGCGTCAGACATCGGGCGGGTGCGATTTATCCGCGATGCATCGCGCAAGGTACAGGTATTACGTCCCGGCCACCTATGCGCTTTTGCGAGCAACAGGACAAGGGGCTTAAGCCCCTTGTCTTTTTCAACCCATGCTACTGCGCGAGCGAACGTGCATTTCAAGATGCCGTCATGCTATGCGTGAGCGCAGTGCGGGGTGCAGGGACGAAGTTCCTGCCTCCCCGGCGTAAGCTTGCGCAGGGCCGAGAATTCGGGAGCGGCGTCACCCTTTAGGAAACCCCGGAATTTATTCCGGGGAGATTCCCCGACCTGAAGGTCGGGGTTTCGTATTACGCTACTGCGCGAACGAACGAG
>CAYWKU010000033.1:0-37901 GCA_964459325.1 uncultured bacterium
TCCATACACTGTATCCAACAGGAGCGGGGTTTTATCGAAGCCACGGCGGGAGAGTTAAGCATTAACGATGAGTGCAGGATGGGGTAAACTCCGTTTGGGAATTGATGGGTGGAATTTCCCAAGATAGATGCTTGATACCGGATGAACAGGTTGCGAGGTGGGTTCGCCTCCACTATTCGGTTTGACAAGTTGACATAGGGGAGCAATAATTATTTGTATATCCAAGAGAAATTTTCCGCAGAAAGCGGGATAAAACCGAGCGCAACTAAAGGAGACCACACAATGAAGGCGGAATTCACGGCAATTATAGAAGCTGCCCCCGAAGGTGGATACTGGGCTATATGCCCGGAGGTGCCCGGCGCCAACGGACAAGGCGAAACGATAGAGGAAACCAAGGATAATCTGCGACAGGCTATCGAGTTGATACTGGAGGACCGCAAGGCTGACATTCTTCGGGGACTGCCCGACGACGCTATCCGGGATAAGATATTGATAGGATGAAGCGGCGTGACCTGGAGCGCAGGCTGAGACTTGCGGGATGCTACTTGAAAAGAGAAGGAACATCTCATTCACTTTGGATTAATCCTAAAAACGGAGCGACAGAAGCTGTCCCCCGCCATACCGAAATCAAAGAACCACTGGCAAAAAAAATTCTGAAGAATCTAAACGCGGAATGATGGAGCAAATATTCCCCGTCAATGGCCTGAAGCTAAAAAACATTATCTTTTTTTAGCTCCATGCCGCTACGGCTGTTGCGCTCCGTTGCCGTTTGTGGCATTATGCCCTTGTACATTTCGGATAATGATTGTTATCTAATTCTTCCAAGCCCCCGTGGCAGAGAGGAGGGGTTACAAGATGAGGGAACGGGTGGCCATCGTTTCGGTGGCCCAGACCAAATTCAAGAGGAAAGCGGACAAGGCCCGGGTGCAGGACCTGGTATGGGAAGTGGTCAAGCCGGTCATGCGCCGGACGGGCCTCGAGTTCATCGAAGGCATGGGTGTGGACAACACCGTCTCCTGCTCCGACGACATCTTCGATGCCCGCACCATCAGCGACGGCGCCATAACCGATTACGTCGGCGCTCACATGCGCAGCGAGGAAAAGGTCGCCATGGACAGCCTCCAGGCGGTCTTTTACGCTTACGCCGGGATACTCTCCGGCCACTACGACATAACCCTTGTGGTGGCCCACTCCAAAGAAAGTCAGGGCAAGAGCCGCAACCTTATCACAAACGCCGCATTCGACCCTATCTACAACAGGACTCTCGGCATCGATTACCTCCAGGCCGCCGCCCTGCAGGCCAGGGCCTACATGGACTACACCGGCGCCGACCGCAACGATATGGCCAGAGCGGTGGTTAAGGCACGGAAAAACGCTGCAAAAAACCCCTACGCCCAGGAAACCGGCGGCCTTAACGTAACTGATGTTACCAAGGCGAAAATGGTCTCCGACCCGCTCGGGGAGCTGGACATCTACCCGGTCAGCGACGGCGCGGTGGCCATGATACTGGCCACCGAATCCAAGGCAGTAAAGCTTACCGACAAGCCCGTCTGGATAAAGGGGGCCGGCTGCTGCTACGACGAATTTTACCTGGGCGAGCGCAACCTTGCCGACAGCGAAGCTCTCAGGGAAGCCGCCGGGCAGGCTTACGAAACGGCGGGTATAAACAGACCGAAGCAGCAACTCGACGTGGCCGAAATCAGCGCTTACTACAGTTACCAGGAGCCGTTGTGGTCCGAAGGCTTGAGCTTGTGCGGAAGGAAGAAGGGCGTCGAGCTACTCAAAAGCTCCGAATCCGGACCGAAGGGGCGTATTCCCGTCAATCCTTCCGGAGGGCCGCTGGCGGGCAACCCCATGATGGTGGGCGGAATCGCCCGAGCCGCCGAATGTTACCTACAGTTGACCGGAAATGCGGGCAAACGGCAGGTGAAAGACGCCAAAAGGGCGCTGGCTCACGGTACCGGCGGGCCGGCGGGCATGTTCCAATCAGTAATGATATTCGGTACGGATTAGAGGGAGGCGGCTGAAAATGAAAAGAAACAGAAACGTCGCCATTATCGGTGTAGGACAGACGGCACACAGCGGCCATCGCGCCGACGTCAACCAGACGGAGCTTATTTACGAAGCTGTCAGCGAAGCAATTGCCGACGCCGATATAAGGTTCAAGGACATCGGTTGCGTGGTGCACGGCAACATGGAGCTCTTCGAGGGCGTCCATCAGCCCGACCTGTGGCACTCGCTCGCCGACGGGGTAAGGATGAAGCCCGGCTTCCGCATAACCACCGGCGGCACCACCGGCTCCACCATAGCCTGCGCGGCCGACCACCTCGCGGCCAGCGGCCTTTACGACATAACTATGGCCGTGGGCTTCGAGAAGCAGGAGGAAGGCCACACCACCACGGGTATAACGGCCATGGCCGACCCGATATGGGGCAGGGCGCTTCAAACCGGAGCAATCACCGGAAGCTCGGGCGCCGCTATCGTTAACCAGTTCGGTCCCCGAGCTGAAACTATCGCCGCCAAACTGCGAGTGCTGTCGGCGAAAAACGCCATGAAAAACGAAAAGGCTCACCTGCGGGTGGATATTTCCGAGGATGACGTGCTCCAGTCCCGGCTGCTGTCGTGGCCGCTGAGGCTTTTACACATGTGCCCGGAGTCCAACGGCGCTTGCGCGGTCATATTCGCTACCGAAAAGGTGGCCAAAAAAGCAAGGAAACCCGTATGGGTGCAGGATACGGTAACAGTTCACCGGGAAGAAACCTTCACTTTCGCGGGAGCGAAAGAGGGCAGCACCATGAGAGCCGCCGCCAAAAAGCTTTACTCCCGCAACGGCATCGTCAACCCGCTCGAGGAAATCGGAGTCTTCGAGATGTACGACCCCAGCAGTTGGTGGCAGCTCGAGTGGATGCCCGAATTTCTCTTCCTGCCGCCCGGAAAAAACCTGGACATGGTGGAAAACGGGGACATAAACATCGACGGCAGCTTTCCCATCAATCCTTCCGGAGGGGTTGTAAGCACCAATCCCATCGGCGCCACGGCATTAATAAGGGTGGCGGAGGCGGCGTTGCAGGTGCGCGGCGACGCCGGAGGGCATCAGGCGCCCCGGAAAATAGACAAGGCGCTGGCAAGCGGCTTCGGCGGTACTTTGTGGACGGTGCTGGAGCTGTTCAGTCGCAATAAACCGTGGGTGCTTTAGCCTGAACCGAAAGTCAGTTAGCCGAAAGGGGAAAGACCATGAATGAAGAAAAGAAGCCCGGACAGGACCTTATAGAGACGAGGATTCCCCTGAGCATCCCCTGCCGGTTCGATACCGGCCCGTTGATGGGGAGGTTCCTAAGGGGACTGAAGGAAAAGAAAATTTTTGCCAGCAGGTGCGGCAAGTGCGGCAGAACCATGCTTCCTCCCCGCCAGGTGTGCGCCACTTGCAGCGAGGAAGCTTCCAGGTGGGTGGAGCTCGGCCACGAAGGATACATCGTTACCTTCGACGTGATAATGGTGCCCTTCATTGACCCCCTTACCGGGAAGATGAAAAAAGTGCCCTTTACCGTGGGGCGGGTGATACTTGACGGCGGGGACGCCGTGCTGTGGCACTACGTCGATGAAACCGACCCCAAGAGGCTCGGATACGGCAGAAGGTGCAGAATAATATGGAACGACAACAGGAACGGGCGGATTACCGATATACTTCATTTCCAGGTGCTGGACGAATGGCAGCCCGGCTTGTAAGGTCCGGCCGCTTATCATGGAGGATGTGAGATGCTGGAAGTAAAGAAGCAGTGGGGTTTTTCAATACCGGGAAAACTGGAGATACCCTTCAAGTACTACGCCGGGAGTTTTCAGTCCAAAGCTCTGGTTGCATTGAGGGACGAAAGGAAAATCATGGGCTCATACTGCCCGAAATGCAAAAAGACCTTCTTCCCGCCAAGGTCGCATTGCAACATCTGCATGACCAAAATCGAAGAGCTGGTGGAGGTCGGCCCGGAAGGAAAACTGCAAACATGGACGGTGGTTAATTATAAGGAGCCCACCCGGCCGAGAAAGACTCCCTACGTGCTCGGGTTGATTGAGCTGGATGGATGCGACAGCGCAATGTTACACTTGATAGATGGAATCAAGCCGGAAAAGCTGGAAAAGGGAATGAGGCTGAAGCCCGTTTTCTCACGGAATCGCAAGGGACAGATACTGGACATCAAACATTTCGCCCCCGTTAGCGGGAAATGATTTGTTCAATATAGGCCGTTATTCCAGGCCTCTTTCCTTCAATATTTTCTCGAAACGCGGCCTGTAGATAAGCTCGAACTGGTCTTCCTTGCCCGGGAAAAGCCCCAGCGCTTTCTTGCGGGTTTTTTCTATCAGCTCTTGCGCCTGTTCCCGATTTAAATCGTCCTCCGCCAGCGCCCGGGCGCATTCGTCCACCAGCTTCTTCAGGGCGCTCATCTTGCCCTGTTCGCTGATAACGTGCCGGTAATCCTTGTGTTTTTCTTCAGAGGCTCCCATTTGTTCTATAGTTTGAACTCCCCTTTGAAGTAGGTGTCCTTCACGCTTTTAGCCTTTTCCTGCGCCCATTTTTCAAGTCCCAATTTTTTTATGAGGCACAAATTGAATACCTTGGTGTTATGCGGCACCTCCGATGCCTTGTCCGCGTATGGGTGAAGGTTATCGCATGGGAAATCGTCGCAGTCGCAGCAGAAATCGAGACCCTTTTCGGTTATGCATTTGTAGGCTGCGCAAGGCTCGGTCCAGTTAAAGACTTTAATAACGCCGTTTTGCGGCCTGCATCCTTCGCAGCAGGCTTTATCGTAAGGGATATTCATATTTTTGCTTATAATGTTACGGAGTTTTTCATTCTCCATGGCGATGTACATGGGGCAGTTGAAACAGTCCAGCCCGCACGGAGCGGTCATAATTTTATAATCCATAACTTCCTCCCTTATTTTATTTATTGTGGAAGGTTAGCATAAAAAAGGAACCTGAAACAAAAATCGCATGGGCCTTCGACCAACATGCGATTTTTACTTTAAGTGATGCAGTCGGGAAGGGGGGATTCGAACCCCCGACTTCCTGCTCCCGAAGCAGGCGCGCTACCAGGCTGCGCTACTTCCCGGTTCGAGTTTAAGGTTAGAGGTAAGATTGACTCGTGTCAAGGCGGCTTGACGCTTTTGGAGGTTGTGGTAGCTTTCCCTTCGTGGATTCGGACAACCCTACAGTTAAAAAAGTTGTTGAAGTAATAGACAACTGCTCGAATAAACTTGCGGAACTGGCCCGTTTTATTCATGCCCACCCTGAGCTTTGTTTCCAAGAGCATGAAAGCAGTTCCGCCGTGATAAAGAGTCTCGAAGAAGACGGTTTTGAAATCGAACGTGACATCGCCGGACTACAAACATCGTTCGCCGGACGCGCCCCGAACTCCGGCTCCGGCCCCCGGATAGCATTTCTGGCCGAATACGATGCGCTCGCCGACATGGGCCACGCCTGCGGCCACAACCTCATCGCCACAGCCGCCGCCGGGGCCGCCATCGGTGTCGCCGGAGCTTACGATAAAATACCCGGCGAAATTATGTGCATAGGCGCCCCGGCCGAAGAGGGTGGGGCGGGGAAGGTGTTGATGGCCAACGAAGGCGTTTTCGACGGCCTGGACGCCGCCATGCTGGCTCACCCCTCCAACCGCAACATGGTCATCAAGAAAGCCCTCGGTGTGGTGGCGGTTACGGTCTCCTTTTACGGCAAAAGCGCTCACGCCTCGGCATGGCCCGAGCGGGGTATAAACGCGCTGGACGCGATGATTCAGTTTTTCAACGGAATCAACGCCATGAGGCAGCAGTTCCCCCGGCACGTTAGGGTACACGGCGTAATCACCGACGGAGGAAGCGCCGCCAATATAATTCCCGACCACACGGAGGCCAGAGTGCTGGTGAGGGCGCTGGAGGAAGACGTGCTCGACGATATGCTCAACCGCGCCGAAAACATCGCAAAGGGGGCCGCTACCGCCACCGGTTGCGAGATGGCTTTCGACGCTCAAAGGGCTCTGGCATATGCCCCGTTTCATCCCAATCGGGCCTTGGGAGGCATTTTCCGGTCTCACCTGGAAAACATGGGTATTAACGTTTATGATGGGCCGGAGGATGAAGGGATGGGCTCCAGCGATATAGGCAACGTGGGACAAATCGCTCCCACCATCCACCCCGAGTTCGCCGTGTGCGACTACGAAGTCAGCAATCACACCCCCGAATTTGAAGAAGCCGCCGGCTCGGATGAAGGCATAGACGCTGCGATTATCATGGCAAAAGCCATGGCTATGACGGCGATTTCCATCCTGGAGGAGCCGGAGTTGGTTAAAAAGATTCGTGCCGAGTTCGATTCAAAAAATTCAGAGGAGAGTTGATTGAAGGTACTGCTCGTAAATCCGCCTTACCCCGCCAGCGAGCCGCCGCGCATACCCATGGGGCTGCTGTATATAGGCGGCGCTGCTATGGAAGCGGGACACGAGGTGGAAGTTCTGGACTTGCTGGTTGCCCGCCCGGATAAGCAAGCGGTGTATGCCGCCTTGGAGCGTTTCGAGCCTGAGGTGGTTGGGACTACCTCCGTCACCATGAACTGGCACGAGGCGAGCGGGGTTCTGAGATGGGCCAGGGAAGCCGACCCTTCGGTGATTACGGTTGCCGGGGGCCCGCATGTAAGTTTCACGTGGCGGCAAATCGGCCGGGATGAACCCTGGGTGGATTACATAGTTATCGGGGAAGGCGAAAGAACGTTCGTGGAGTTCCTGGAGACACTGAAGGAAGGACGAAAACCCCAATCAATTCCGGGACTTGCGTGGCGCGAGGACGGTAGCATGAGGGCGGGCGCCGGGAGAAAGTTCGAGCCGGACCTCGAAGCGCTGCCGTATCCGGCGCGGCATCTTTTCCCGCTTTCCCGGTACAGGGCGATGAAAGTGGATGGGGGGTTGAGCACCGGCCGGGGCTGCCCGTTCTCGTGCACCTTCTGCGTAGGGCCGAAAATGGTAGGAAAAAAACCGCGCCTGAAAAGCCCGAAAAGCGTGGCGGACGAAATTGAAGAGTTAGTGGCTATGGGATTCGGGCACATAGCCTTCAGCGATGACCATTTCGGCATGAAGCGGTCTCACGCGATGGCCGTTAGCGATGAAATCACCCGCAGGGGCCTGGATATAGATTTGAGCATTTTCATCAGGGCCGACGCCGCCGAGCCGCGCCTTCTGGAGAAGATGCGGGCCGCCGGTTGCAGTAAAATACTGTACGGCGCGGAAAGCGGCGTACAGGAAATAGTAGACGCAGCCAAAAAAAAGATTAATCTTGTTAAGCTCAAAGAGAAGGTCAGCATGGCTCTTGATATGGATTTCCAGGTGCAGGTTACCTTTATATTGGGTTTGCCGGGGGAAACCCGGGATACCGTCGCTCGAACCTTCGAGTATGCCGGGAGTCTCGGCGCTTTCTACGGCATGCACCTTCTGGCGCCTTTGCCGGGCAGTGAAATTTACGAACGGGCACGGGAGATGGGTGTGCGTATCCTCCACGAAGACTACAAATACTATGACGCCAATCATACAGTAACCGAAACGGAAGGGTTGCCGGCGGCGGAGCTGGAAAAAATATGGCGCGAGTACGACGAGGCTTTTGATAAGTTCGAAACCTTCGAGCTGGAAGCGTGGAAGCAGGGCAAGCTTACCGGAACTCACCTGGAAGAGTTTGAAAGAAGGCGTTGCCGAAACTTTTTCTGGAAGCTTTTCACGCGAGGTTTTTTCGACGGGCGGGAGTGCTCAGTGCCGCTTTCAGAAAAAATTGACCCGATGGACAGTTTTATTCCCATGGCGGCGGCAAGTGCCGGGGTCGACAATTACGAAGCCGGCAGGTGGCTGAAGTCGGCCGTTGAAGAAGGCGATTTGATAATTACCGAAAGCGGCCATTCGGCTCGGTTTTACTTCAGCGACGGGGTATACGCCGCCGGGGGCGGGGAAAGAAAGAAGGGTGCGTGAAAGCGGTCGGCCTCATGTCCGGCACCAGCGCGGACGGGGTGGATGCGGCGCTGGTGAAAATTTCGGAACGGTCGGGGAAAATCAAAACCCGACTCGATGCCTTTCAAACTTACCCCTATCCGCCCGCCCTTAAAAGGAAGGTCTTTTCCGCGAGTTCTTCCACGAGCGCCGATTTTGCCGAACTCGCCGGGCTTAACGTGAAGCTGGGCGAGTTTTTTGCAAAAGCGGCTCTGCGGATATGCGAAAAAGCGGGACCGAAATCCGACGAGTTGGACTACGTGGCCTCCCACGGGCAGACGGTGGGACATTTTCCCGAACGGAAGGCTACTGTGCAGCTTGCCGAAGGAGCGGTTATCGCGGCGCGGACGGGGACGCGGGTGGTTTCGGACTTTCGCGTGGCGGATATGGCCAGGGGAGGGCAGGGGGCGCCGCTGACGCCGATGGCCGATTTCCACTTCTTTGGGCATCCCCGAAAATCGCGGCTTGTGGTAAATATCGGCGGCATCACGAACGTCAGCATCCTGCCGACGGGCGCCGAATCGGTGGATGAAATATCGGGCTTCGACACGGGCTTCGGAAACATGGTGTTGGATGGGATGACCCGGATTATCACGGGTGGGAAAAAGGGTTATGATAAAAACGGAAAACTCGCCGCGCGGGGAAGGGTTCGAGAGGATTGGCTGAAGACGATTCTGGGCCACTCTTTTTTCCGGAAACAGCCTCCCAAATCGGCGGGCCGGGAGCAATTCGGAGAGGAATACCTCCGGCAACTCGAAAAAAATCTCCGCATAAAAGGTCGCGGGGCGCGAATTGACCTCCTAGCGACGTTCACCGAAGCCGTCTCAAAGTCAGTGGAAGATGCAATAAGGCACTTTTGCCGAAAAAAGCGGTTCGATGAGGTAATTTTGTGCGGAGGGGGAGCAAAAAATCCCGCGCTGTTCGAGGGTTTCACAAGAAACCTGAAATCATCGAAGGTAATCAGTAGCGACAAGCTGGGTATCCCGGCGGAGGCTCGCGAAGCGATGGCGTTCGCACTCCTGGGATATCTCACAATCAAGGGCCGTCCGGGCAACGTGCCGAAGGTTACCGGGGCGAGTTCAGAGTGTGTTTTGGGTAAAGTTATTCATCCCTGATTGAACCTCTTGAATCCGCCGATTTATCATAGTATTATGGAATTCACCGGAGCCGGTGGGCTTCGAAAATTATCAAGGGGGGAAATGTTATGAAGTTAAACCTGGGCGCTTTCCTGGCTAAACGAGCGGACCTGGACCCCGACAAGCTGGCGCTGGTGTACGAAGACACCCGCCTTACATTCGGTGAGCTCAACGACAGGGCTTGCCGGACGGCTCACGCATTCATGAGCATGGGGGTTGAAGAGGGGGACCGGGTGGCAATTCTGGCGCAGAACTGTGTGGAGTATTTCGACACCTTTTTCGGCGCCGCCAAGATAGGGGCGGTGGTGGTGCCTATAAACTGGAGGCTGGCGCCGCCCGAGATGCAGTTCATTCTCGAAAATTCCGGAGCCAAGACGCTTGTTTTCGGCCCCGAGTACTCGGAGTTGGTCGCGGGTCTCCGGGGGCATATTGCGGTGGAAAATTACATTTACGCCGGCCCGGGGGATACGCCCGAGTTCGCTCACTCGATGGAGGAGCTTCAAGAGAAAGCGAAGTCGCATGAACCCAGCTGGAGCGGGGAGGGTGACGATACCATCATAATAATGTACACCTCGGGAACCACCGGCAAGCCGAAGGGCACAATGCTTACTCACGCCAATTTCTTCTGGGCGTCGGTTACTTTCCGAACGGTCATACAACAGGAGCAGGAAGTGGAAAGGACGCTGGTGGTGTTGCCTTTATTCCACATCGCCGGGATGTTTTCCATGCCGACATTTGTGCACTGGGGCCAGCCGGTCTACTTGATGAAGGGTTTCGACCCCAACGTGATATTCGAGACAATCCAGCGGGAAAAGATAACCGGTTTCGGCGCCGTGCCGGCCATCCTGTCGTTTATGAGGATGGTTCCCAACTGGCGGGAGTACGATTTATCCAGCTTGCGGGTAATACTGGTGTTTGCCGCGCCTGTGCCGGTACCGCTCATTCACGAATACGCGGAGCACGAGGTGGTAGTGCGCCAGCTTTACGGTCTTACCGAATGCACCGGCCCCGCGACGGTCATCGGCCCCGATGAAGCCGTAAAACGGGCCGGTTCCTGCGGAAAGGCTTTCTTCCACACGGACGTCAGAGTGGTTGATGAAGAAGGGGAAGACGTGCCTCCCAACGAGATGGGCGAAGTTATCATGCGAGGTGGCCACATAATGAAGGGGTACTGGCAAAATCCCGAGGCAACGGCGGAGACGCTGCGGAACGGATGGCTTTATACCGGTGATGTGGCATACAAGGACGAAGACGGCTTCATTTACATCGCGGACAGGAAGAAGGATATGATTATATCGGGGGGAGAGAACATATATCCCGCGGAAATTGAAAGCGTTATCTTCGGGCATCCGAAGGTTGCGGACGTGGGAGTCATCGGAATGCCCGATGAAAAATGGGGCGAGTCGGTGGTGGCCATCGTGGTGCCCAAGCAGGGTGAAGAACCCGGCGAGGAGGAAATAATCGAGTATTGCCGGGGAAGGATAGCCAAATTCAAGTTGCCCAAGAAGGTGATATTCACCAATGAGCTTCCCCGTAACCCGGCGGGAAAAATACTCAAAAGGGTGCTGAGGGACACTTACGCTTCTTAACCCGGCTTTCATTGTGCTGGGGAATGTTATATAGTTAGCTTGGTGATGCAGGTTTCGGTATATACAGCTTACGGGGGAAGAGCATGAACCCGAGGATGAGGAAACTGGCCAACGAAATCGGCCGCAATGTGCTTTCCGAGAAAGAGTACGACATGGTTCAGGACCTGAAGGTTTTCGACGAGGGCCACGGGTACGATATTTTCGGCTTCGAGAAAGAAAGCACTCTCCTGGCTTATATAGTGATGAAGTACATTTACGAAAAGTACTTCAGGGTCGAGTCCTTCGGTATAGAAAATATCCCCTCCGAAAGCCGCGCCATGCTGGTCTGCAATCACTCGGGAATTTTACCCATTGACGGGGCCATGATAGCGGCGGACATTATCAGGAAGACCGACCCGCCCAGGCTTGTCCGGGCGGTGGTGGACAGATTTTTCATGCAATTTCCCTTTATAGGGATGATGCTCAGGAAAATGGGCCAGATAAACGGCATGAAGCGAGACTTCGAGGAGCTTCTCAATAGGGATGAGCTTACGCTGGTCTTTCCCGAGGGCACTCGCGGCAACGGGAAACATTTCAGCCAGCGTTACCGGCTGCAGAGGTTCAACGTGGGATTCATGGAAATAGCTCTTCAAACCAGCTCGCCCATAGTACCGACTTGCGTCATCGGCTCGGAGGAGCAGGCGCCGATGGTTATGAACATAAAGCCTCTGGCACGGGCGTTGGGATTTCCCTTTTTCCCGGTTACCCCCATGTTCCCCCATTTCGGGCCGCTGGGTATGATACCTTTGCCGGTCAAGTACAAGGTGTACTATGGTGAGCCGCTTCACTACTACAAGGATTATCCGCCGGAAATAGTGAACGACCCGAACAAAATCAGGGAGCTTGTGGAAGACGCAAAAAGCAGAATACAACAAATGATTGATAATGCGCTGGAAGAACGCGCCGGCATTTTCGTATAATCGATTTCGCTCGAAAAAAATATTCTAAAAGGGGCCTTTTTAATGGATGAAAATGAGTTTAACCAGGCCGTTGAAAACGTAGTCAACTCGTTTATGAGCCACATCGAAAACCGTATGCCGGAGGAAGTGTTGAACCTGGCAATGGCGGTTTTCGTTAACCTGATAGCCTTCATTCCCTATCCCGTAATCCGGAAGCCGCAAGCCGGCGGGGAATTACCTCAGGAATATAAAGACCTGGTGATGGAGCTTTTACCTCAATTCACCGCAGAAATACGGGGGCACGTGGGGCAGTTTCTTACCTCACTGGTAAATCAGTCCTTACACAAGGGAATTACGAATAAAGCCGAGTTCGAGTTTCTGGGCAAAAACTTTCCCATCGAGGATATTCCCGAGCCGCCCAGCAACGCCGATAATTAAAAAGAGCCGCCGCTTGGCAATTACCCGGCAACATTTTAACCGGCCCTAGAAATAGGATTGATTATCGAGCTTCCAAAGGGTACAATGGTCGAAATCGCATATTATGAGGCTGTTGCAGAATTATGATTTTTCGTTTGGGATGTGTTGACCTTCATCGCGCCGAAAAAGAACCCCGAATGGACAAGGGGCTTCAGCCCCTTGAATTCCAAGGGGTTAAAACCCCTTGTCTGGAAAAGACATTCTCGGGGAGCTACAGAAAAAAGCCTTTTCTCCCCCTGAAGCCTGTTTTGCAACGGCCTCAGCCTCATTATATGAGGAGAGTCCCATGATAAGATTTAATTTTATAGCGGGGTGGCTGATATTATTTGTCGCGGCTTCGGTCGCTTATGCGGGAGTATGGGATGAACCCGCCGGCAACGTGTACTGGGGCGATTTGCACATTCACACGGAGTACAGCATAGACGCGGTGTACAGCGGTTGGTCGAAGGGTCGGTTTGCCCGCGAGGCGGGGCAATATGCCCTGTACTGCTCCCGCCTGGACTTTTATTCGGTCACCGACCACGCCGAGATGCTTACCAAAAAGGAGTACTGGCCCGAAGCCATAGATGCGGCACACAACTTTAATAAAATCGGAGCCTCCATGCCCGATTCGAGAGGCGACCCGCGCATTGTGGCGTTCACCGGCTGGGAATGGACTCAATCCGGCCCGTGGGGGCATAAGAACGTCATACTCAAGTGGGACGACGCCGAAAAGCTTCCGCCTTCACCCATAAGGGCCTATGCCGGAGCGCCCGGACTGCCCGAGGACGCGCTCGAAAAGGACAGCATTTTCAACTTCTTCGGCGGAATACCACCTCTGGACATCGTAAGGGGCATGCGTTACGGAAAGAACAATCTGCAAGAGTTCATCGCGCCGAGCCCTGCGGATTTGTTTACCAAGTTGCGCAAATATTGCCTTTCATCCGTGGAAGAATGCGATGCGGTGGTTATTCCTCATGGAAACGCATGGAGAACCGCTCCCCCAATGTACAGCGAATGGGAACCCCAGCTTGACTCTGAAAATCACGACCCCGATTTGCAGCGGTTGATTGAAATATACTCCAAACACGGCAACTCGGAAGAGTACAAGGATATACCGCCCGATTATCGTTATTATCGCGACGGTAAGGAAGTTTCCGAAGCTGAATGCAGCGTTCCGGTAAAGCCCTCCGGTGTTATGGGAAAGTTGATATACAAGTTCTCGGGTAAAATGGCCGCTCCCAGCGTTGAATTGTGGACTTTCCGCAAACCAAAGCCCGGTTGCAAGAAGGTATGTCAGCCCCCGAACGAAAATTACGAGCCATGCTGCTGGCGGGCGGGTGAAATAGTGAAAGAAAGGTGCCTCGACCCCGAAAGCGAATGGTGCAAACAACGGATTGCCCGCGCTAAAAGAACGGTCAAGCCCTTTAAACAAAAGGTCTGGAAATGGGAAAAGGACAACCTCAAGCCCGAATATCGCGATAATCCCTCGGAAATCGAACCCGCCGAATGGGAGACCTGCGGCCAGTGCCGCACGTGCTGGCAGCCCGCCGGCTTCTATACTATGGATGGAAGCGTGCAGAAAGCGCTTGCTTCCGCATATTTCGACGCCGATGGCAACGCCCATCACTATCGCTTCGGTTTCGTAGGCTCCACCGATACACACCAGGCCTGGGGCGGGTCGGTAAAGGAAACCAAGCAACCGGCGGAAATCGGCACTTCTCACACTCTCAATTTTGTGCCCGACGCCGCCGGATGGGAAAGGGCGGCCAATTACCGCAACCCCGGCGGGCTGGTGGCCATAGTCAGTCCCCATCGCACCCGGGATGACCTCTGGAAGTCGCTTAAAGACAAACACGTTTACTCAACGTCCGGCCCTCGTATCGAGGTCTGGGCAAGGGCCGAAATCAAGAACAAAGAGGAAGGAAAAGTAATAAAAATGGGGGGTGAGGCAATTTCCGCCTCCAACCCGACCTTCCACATCCGCGCGAACGGAACTTTCGCCGAGGACGATACCTGCCCATACGAGGATGAACCCCTGATAAAAAACAACATGAGCCGGAGCGAGTTCGAGCGCGTATGCATGAATCAATGCTATCGCGTGACGGACGAGCGCATATCAATTGACCGGATAGAGGTAGTCAAAATACTTCAGCCCCTTACTCCCCGAGAGGCGGAAATGGAAAAACTGCAAAGAAGGGAGGAAAACCCGGACGGCCTCATCATGGACCCTTACCACGTTGAGAATATATCGGGAAAGGCCATCGAGTGGTCATGGACGGACGAGAATTTTGTAGATGAGCCGGAAGGCCGCAGCGTGGCTTATTATTTCCGAATTATCCAGGAACCAACGCCCGGTTACAATTGCAATCCCACCTACTTGTTGGAATCGGGAGAAAGCTGCGACAGAAACGACCCCGCCCCCGCCCGTATCGAAAGGCAAATAAATCCCCAGGACGGCTCGGAACCCGTGCCTCTTTCATCCATAGAAGACGCCTGCTACACGGACCTCGACGACCCGAAAACATATTGCGAGGAGCGGGCGTGGACATCTCCGTTCTACATCATCAGGGAATAAGGGGATAAACTACGAGAATTGTGGAGGGAAATCGGCGATGGAATTAAAAGTCAAGGGAACTGTATTACTGGATTATGTCCGGCTGATACGGGACAACAAGGATAAGGACTGGGACAAATATCTAACCGATGAAGACTGGGAAATCATAAACCGGCGCGTGTTGCCTTCGCTCTGGTATCCGGTGGAAAGCGTCACCAGATGCGGGAAGGCGGTATTTTATGAAATTGCGGGCGGAGACCTCAACACGGTTAAGCAATTCGGCAAGTTCAACGCCGACACCCTCTTTTCCAAGGGCACATATAAAAGCACTCTAGACATGGTTATCCAGAAAGGTGGAGGAGTGGCGGAGTTTATCGAGCGTTATGCGAATATGTCTCCCACTTTCAGCAATTTCATTAAACACAGTGTGGAAAAGATTTCGGAGAAACATCTAAAGTTTCATGTTGACCTGGACAAAAAGCTGGGGGATGTCCTGGAGCCGTTTTCTTTCCAGTTGGCCGGTACAATAGAGAGGCTCGCCGAGCTTGCAGGCGGTAAAAACGTCAAAGTGGATGTCAAAGTTGACACCGAAGCCGACCCCCCTACCGCGGATTTCGACGTAACCTGGGAATAAGCCGTTGTCTGAAGGAAGTATAACCCTCGTGGACGGTATAGAAGCCGGGCACGCTCACAACCTCGAAGCCTTGACGGGAGTAACCGTGGTCCTGTGCAGGGAGGGGGCCGTGGGTGGGGCGGATATGCGCGGCACCGCCACGGGCGCACGGGAAATTAACCCGCTCGACCCTACCCACCTGGTGAGCAGGGTACACGGCATATGCCTGGCCGGAGGCAGCGCTTTCGGGCTGGACGCCGCCGGGGGAGTAATGAAGTGGCTGGAGGAGCACGGAGTGGGATTTCCCGTGGGGCCGACGCTGGTGCCCATTGTTCCCAGCGCCATCATTTTCGACCTCAATTGCGGAGATTACAAGGTTCGACCGGATGCCGATATGGGTATGAAAGCGTGCGAAAACGCTACAGATTCGGAGGTTGAAGAAGGTTGCGTGGGCGTCGGCGCAGGAGCGACGATTGGAAAGCTCCGAGGAAAGCAAGGGGCGATGAAAACCGGCGTCGGCAGTTACGGAATTGTAACGGGGGACGGTCTTCAAATGGGCGCAATAGCCGTCGTTAACGCCTTTGGAGACGTAAAAGGCCCGGACGGGCGGATTATTGCCGGTTGTCGCACCGAAGAAGGTGGCTTTTTGGACACCGAAAAGGCCCTGGCCGGGCCGTTGCCCGAAGCCGGATTCGGGGGGACGAACACCACCCTGGTTATAGTTGCGACGAATGCCGAGCTGACAAAATCCGACGCCAAAAAGGTATCTCAAATGGCCCAGGTGGGTATGGCGAGAACAATAAGCCCGTGCCACACAACGGTGGACGGAGACGTTGTTTTCACTATGGCAACCTGCAAACTCGGGGAAAGTGTGCCCTTGAACCGGCTGGGAGTGATGGCGGCCGAAGTAACTTCCCGGGCGATAATTCGCTCTGTAATCACCGCCGAGTCCATGGAAGGGCTGCCGTCTTACAAATCACTCGATGCCTCTTCTTCCGGATAATCGTTTGTGAACAATTTCAGGCGAGGGCAATCTGCGCAAATTGAAAAAAAGAGGAAAATTTATAGCCATCGAGGGCATTGACGGGGCCGGAACGACGACCCAGTCCGGGCTTTTGGGCCGTTTTCTGGAGGAGAAAGGAATCGATGTGACGCTTACCGCCGAGCCTACCGACGGCGAAGTGGGCGGGCTTATTCGGAATATACTGGGTGGAGCCTCTCAATCTCACCCCCAAATGCTGGCCCTGCTTTTCGCCGCCGACAGGATTGACCATTACAAAAACCTGGTGGAGCCGGAGTTGGAGAAGGGCGTTTGGGTTGTAAGCGACAGGTACGTATTCAGCAGCCTCGCTTACCAATCGGTGCAATGCGACCCCGCATGGATTGAATCAATAAACAGCCGGGCGCCTCATGCCGACTTGACAGTGCTTCTGGACCTGGACGCCGGGACGGCAATGGAAAGGCTCGGCGAAAGGGCCGGGAAAGTCGAGATTTTTGAAAAAAAGCAGACTCTTGAGAAAGTGAGGCAAAATTATCTCAACCTGGTGCAAAAGGCTACGGGTTTTGAAGCGGCGATAGTGGACGCCTCCGCGGGAATTGAAGAGGTAAAACTGGCAATAACGGAGATGGTCAGGGAAAAATTGCTTATCGGGAGTTATTCCAGCTCCCAGAGCTCGTCGTAGTATTTCTGATTGATTTGCTCGGCAAATTCTTGAGCGGACTCAAGGCTGGAACAGACGAACCAGCTGAAGACCCAGTAATTCTTTTTCCACCATTCCTCCCTTAGAGCTTCCTGAAGGTTGGCATGAGAGTTAACGCGAGCGGCTCTTTTGTCTTCATCGAATATAACGAATACTCCCGGTTGACCTTCCGGCACCCATTTCAACCTGTTCGAACTCCACCTGATTCCTTTAGAGACAAAGTCTTCCAATGTTTCGGTCCCCTTCAGACAACACTGACACCAATTCACATATAGCCTCAAATTACTTTTATTCATATCATATTTATCACAAATTGCCGCCGATGTCAATAAAAGATTTCTGTAAGGTATAAAAAACGGTCAGCAAGTATTATGAGAAGCTGCCTTCTTGTACTCTTCGGGTGTGCCGATGTCGATGAACCCGCCTTTGTGCTCGTAGCTGAATATTTCCAGCCCCGCCTCAATCATTGCCGGATAGACATCTTCGGTGCTCGATGATTTTTTGCCCGGCTCAACGAAATCCAAAAACACCGGCTCCAGAACCTGAATTCCGGTGAACAATCTAGGCTTCAACTGAGCGGAGACCTTCGGTTTTCCAAGTATCTGCCCGACCCGACCTTCGTCGTCTATCATGATTGCCCCGTACCCTTCCGCTTCGGGCGAATCCATCGTCACCAGGGTAGCGGCCCCCCCTGCGTTTTTATGGTATCGCCATACATCGGATAACGGGGCGTCGGTAAGCACGTCGGCGTTTATAACCAGGAAGGTGTCGCTGTTCAGATACCTTTGGGCCGCCTTGATGCCTCCCCCTGTTCCCATAAGCCGGGGTTCTTCGGAATAAATGATGTCCATCCCGAATTTACTGCCGTCTCCCACCGCATCCTTTATCATATCGCCCATGTAATGAAGATTAATCACAGCCCGCTCGAAGCCCTCCCGCTTCAGCAATCCGAGCACTTTATAAATCACGGGTTCGCCGTCCACTGTAAGAAGTGGCTTGGGCTTGTTCAATGTGAGCGGCTTCAGCCTTTCGCCGTAGCCCGCGGCAAGTACCATTGCGGTACGGGGGGCCGAACTCATGGCGCAAGCTCCGGCTTGTATTTCGCCAATCGCTCCTGCATCGGCCTGTGCTCGGGAAGCGCTTGGAAGGCATCTTTCACGTAATTGAGCGTATCCGGTATGTATCGGAGAAAGTTGGAATTTTTCTTGACGATATCTATGTAATCGAACCTGCCGGCATCTTTGAGCTTGCGCTGAAGCGCTTGCAAATGAAAAATCCGCATGAAATGCTCGCGGTCGATTTTTTCACCCGCCGAGTTTTCCAACTGATTGCAATACAAGCTTATGCAGTCGTCTATTATCTCATCCGGCAGCACCACGTATGAATCGCGCAACAGGCTCACCAGGTCGTATTGTCGCGTGCCCATAAGGGCATCCTGAAAGTCGATTATGCAAAGCTCGCCGTTTTTAATCAGAAGGTTGCGGCTCTGGTAATCGCGGTGCACCAACACCTTCGGCTGCCGGGCAAGTTCATCGCTTATCATTTTCATGTGATTTTGGATAACTTCGAGGTCATCCGATTCCACCTTGACCCCTTCACGCGCTTCGACGCCGTATTCGACAAAGTGCATCAGCTCCCTGTACAAAAGGTTCTGGTCGAAAGCCCTGCTGAAGCCCACGAAATGCGGGTTTTCGACCCGGCCCGCTTTTTCGTGAATTTTCAGCATGTGCTCGATGGCCCGGTGGTACATTTTTTTCTTCTCTTCGTCGCTCATCTCCAGTTGAGCTTTTTCCAGAAGGCAATCGCCCAAATCTTCGAGGTAAAGTATTCCCCACTCGATATTGTATAAATAAAGGCGGGGTATCGGAAGGTTGACCTTTTCAAAATGGCGGCACACGTTCACGAAATCCAGGTCTTCCTCTTTGAATGAAGAGGATTTTTTCTCTCTTTTAAATCCCTGCGGGATTATTTCCTCGCACAAATTTGCAGGGTCGGGGTCCGCCAGCACCATCACCACCAGTGAATTCTCTTCCACCGGGCCGGACGGCAACTCCGGGGAAGTAACCCGGTAATATCTCCTGAGACTTGCGTCCCGGGGCAGGGGAGTAACGTTAATCGCACCGACGCCTTTGCCCGCTATGCGAACCAGGTCGGATACCAGCACATCCCGGAAGTCTTCAGGATTTCGCGAAAGTGTCATTGAACCGGGCTATCTCCTCCATCATTTTCGATTTTTCCGCCAGTCCCAAATCATTACCGAACGCAGGGTCCCTGATTTCGTACACGAAAGGGCCCTCGAAGTTTACTTCCATCAAGGCCTTTTTAACTTCCTCCCACGGAATATTGCCTTTGCCCGGAACCAGGTGGTCATCGCTCCGGGAGTCGTTATCGTGGGCGTGAATCGATTTCAGCCTGGGGCCAACCAGTTTCACTGCTCCTTGTGCGTCTCCCTCCATGTGGGCGTGCCCCACGTCGAGCGTAATCCCAAGCTTGTTGGCGGGGTAGCTTTCGATAAGCCGCATCAGGCTTTCGGCGCCGGCTTCCGCGGTGGAGCCGTTTTCCACGGCAAAAACACTTCCGCCGGGGAGATTTACGGCCTTCATCAGCTTTTTCATGGAATCGTGGAAATATTTTTCTCTCTCCGCCGGGTCGCCGTGGTCAAGGTCGGTGTGGAGGGTCAGCGCCCATGCTCCGAGCTCGAGCGCCGCCCGGGATGCTATCGCCGCTTCTTCCAGCCACTTTTTGCGGCATGACTCATCCGGGTCGGAAGGGGATAACAGTTGATAAGGAGCTTTCGGCGGATGAACCTTCTCGTATAAAGGAAGGTGAGCCGAACAGACATCGATGGAATTATCTTTCAGCAACCCCGCGACTTTAGCGAGCTTTCCTTCGTCACGATACGGGAAGTGAGGTTGCATCGCCCACATTTCTATCAGCCCGAAACCGGACGATGATATCAGCGGCAACACGCCGTCGTTAAGAAGGTCGTGATAAAGGAAAAAGTGCCCGGAAATCGCCGACTTCATGGGTTTACACCGTTCTCTTTTTGGGGTACAATTCACTCACCCTTTAAAGCACTTCAAAGGATACCACAAAGCGTTATGTACAAACAATATACCAATTTCGAGAGTGGAAGGCCATGAAAAAGAATTTCGTTTTTGATACCAACGTGCTGCTCAACGACCCCTATGCTATTAACAGGTTCGATGAAAACAATGTAATCATTCCGATAACGGTAATCGAGGAGCTGGACAAGTTCAAAAGGGACCTGAACACCGTGGGCAGAAACGCCAGGGAGGCCGCCCGCACCATTGACGGTTACCGTGACTGCGGGAACCTGTACAAGGGCGTAAAACTGCCCGGTGGCGGCCTGCTGAGGGTGATAACCGACCTGGGCAAGGAGCCGCCGCTTCCTTTTCCGACACTCGGCAAAACCGCCGACAGCCTCATACTGGCCACTGCGCTTCTCTTGAAGAAACATGAAGAACTCCCCGTGGTATTTGTCACCCGGGATATAAACCTTCGCATCAGGGCCGACGCCGTGGGGTTGACGGCGGTTAACTACGAAGAAAAAGACGCCGTCAGAACGGTTGAAGAGCTATATTCCGGCCATACCGAGGTAAAAGCGCCCTCCGATGTTATAAGCAGTTTTACCTCTTCCGGAAAAGGAAAGATTGATGCACAGGATTACGAACTCCTGCCAAACCAGTGCGTAACGTTGGTGGACGTGCAGGATGAAAACAACCGCGCCTATGGAAGGCGCCACCATGAGAGCGGTAAAATTAAAGCGCTCATCGCTTCCGATAAGGAGTTCTGGGGGATAAGCGCCCGCAACGCCGAGCAGCATTTCGCCCTCGACCTGCTGGCGGACGACTCGGTGCAGATAGTAACGATGGCAGGGAAAGCCGGCACCGGCAAGACTTTACTGGCCATCGCCGCAGGGCTTAACAAAACCATGGACGAGCGCAAATATGCCAAGCTGGTGGTGGCCCGGCCGATAATGCCGCTTGGAAAGGAATTGGGATTCCTGCCCGGCGAGGTGAGCGAGAAAATAAATCCATGGATGCAGCCGGTTTACGATAACCTGGAGCTTATCATGGCCTCCGCCGACGCGGATTTGGAAATGGCGGGGACGAGCAAAAAAGGTCGCAAAAAAACCAAGAAACCCTTAGGCGAAGGGGTGAGGAATTTAATGGATACGGGACTTCTGGAAGTGGAAGCGCTCACCTACATCCGGGGTAGAAGCCTTCCCCGCCAATACCTGATTATCGACGAAGCTCAGAACCTGACTCACCACGAGGTGAAAACAATCATAACCAGGGTGGGGGAGAACACCAAAATCGTGCTTACCGGCGACATATATCAGATAGACAGCCCATTCCTGGACTCGCGCACAAGCGGCCTGACTATTGCGGTGGAAAAGTTCAAAGGACAGGATATAGCGGGACACATTACCCTGGTAAAAGGCGAACGCTCACCGTTGGCTGAGTTGGCCAGCAATATCCTTTAACACCTGCCGAAGTCGTCCTCAAAGCGCTCGATGTCGTCCTCCCCGAAGTATTCGCCGAGCTGAATTTCAATGAACATAAGCTCGCATCTCCCCGGGTTGTGTACTCGGTGCCTGGTTCCGGCGGGAATATCGAGGCTCTGCCCGGGAGCGACATGTATTTCCTCATCGTCCCGGGTGACAACGCCTTCACCCCTTACGAAGTGCCAGTGTTCGGAGCGGAACCGGTGCCGTTGAAGGCTCAACCGCTTGCCGGGATATATGACTATCCGCTTGAGCTTGTGGTCGTCCTCGTCCACGAAGACCTGGTAATATCCCCACGGGCGGTGGTCTTCTTCTGTTATCTCAAAAGCCAATAAAAATCTCCTCAATAGAGACCAATTTCAATCAATAAGTTAGAATAAGCCATTTTACAACTATTTCAAAAAGGCATAAAAAAGACCGGAAAGCTTTTCCTTCCGGTCATCCAGCGGGGTTGACGGGATTTGAACCCGCGACCTCCGGCGTGACAGGCCGGCGCGATAACCAGGCTTCGCCACAACCCCGTCGCAAGGTTTAAGGTTAATTCACGTCCCATGAAGTGTCAACAGTACCTTACCTCGTTTACTTAACTTTTCGTTAAATTCAACATTTTTACAGATATTACGTTTCAGTCGGGTGACCAAGGTGGGTTTACAAAGCGAGGTAACGGGAGTATAATTCGCAAACTATGCCGGATAACAATAGTTCTCTGAAAACCCTCGTTAAAACAGGTGAAAATCCGCTGGAAGAAGCTAAGGCCCGGGCCGAAGGACGGCGAGCGGTGGCGTGCGTGCTTACAGACGTACCACTGGAAATTTTGCATGCCGCCGGATTTTACCCCGTAACCGTTCTCGGGCGCCGCTGCCCGCAAGGCTCGGGGGGAAAACACCTGCAAAGCTTCGCCTGCTCTTACTCCCGCTCCGTTCTCGATATTTTGCTTGACGGGCAGGGAGATTTTTTCGAGGGTGTCATCACTCCCTTTATATGCGATACCGCCCGGGCCATGGATTTTACTTTGAGGCATCTCAGGCCCGTGCCGTTCGTGGAATGTTACCGGCCTCCGAAATCCCTCACCGGACGCGGCACTCGGAATTACACCATCGGAGAGCTCGAGCGCGTGGCCGAAAGCGTCTCGAAATACACCGGCGCTTCCATGTCGGAAGAGGCCTTGAGCGAAAGCATCAGGCTTTATAACAGCGCCCGAGGCCAACTCCGGCGGCTGGAACCCATGCGCGAGTCCGACCCGGACGCTTTCTACAAGGTTTGCAAAGCCTTCATGACCGTTCCCGTTGAAGAATTCATCGAGCTGGCGGAAGATGTGCCGGAGCAATCCGGCGTCCAATCGGACGGCATTCCCGTGCTGGTGGCCGGAAAGGTGATGGAGCCGGGAGATTTGCCGCAGGTCTTGTCCGGAATGGGCGTTCGGATAGTGGCCGACGACCTGGCCACCGGCTCCCGCCTGTACTCGGTGGATGTGGACGAAAACTCGCCTCCGATTGAGGCCCTCGCTGACCGACAGTTGAACAACATCCCCTTTGTAGGACTGCTTCAGGGGCCTGAGGACAGGCCGGATTTTTTGCTTCGCCGCTACAGCGAATCCGGAGCGAGGGGGGTTATAATGATGGCCCAGAAGTTCTGCGAGCCCTTCGAGATAGATACTCCCGAAGTGAGGGAGCGGCTCAAAGGCGAAAATATCCCGGTACTGACCATCGAGACCGACTACGAACCTTCCGCGTCGGGAGCGCTGCGTACCAGAATAGAAGCATTTCTGGAGATGATTAAAGATGGCTGAGCCCGTGCAACCCAACAAAATCGAGACGCTCAAAGAGCTCAAAACTATAATGTTCACCTATTACATGAACATCCTCGAGGAGAAGAAGAAGGGCAAAAAGCTAATATTTATCAACGCCCTGGGCCCGCTCGAAATTCTGCTGTCGTTCGACTCGCTTACCCCCGCATACCCGGAGAATCACGCCGCCGCCATCCAGGCCCGCCACATGGCCGTGGAGACCGCCGAGGCGGCGGAAGGGTTCGGCTATACGCCCGACATCTGCTCGTATGCCCGGTGCGACATCGGAAGTTTCATCACCGGCGCCAGCCCCATAGGCGGAATGCCTCAACCCGATTTGCTGGTGTTCTCCTCAAACCAGTGCTGGACTATCGCCAAGTGGTGGGAGGCGCTTTCGCGCAAGTGGAACGTCCCGTACTATTTAATAGACGTTCCGACTCAGGGAAGAGGAATAAACATTCCTATGGATAGAAACAGCGTCGAGTACGTGGAGGAGCAGCTATGGGGATTGATTGAGTTTCTCGAAAAACACACCGGCGAAAAGTTCGACGAAAAGAAATACAAGGACATATTGAAAGTCAGCAAGCGCTCCTGCGAGCTGTGGAGAAAGATAATAGAATCCGGCAAAAACGTTCCCAGTCCCATTACCATGTTCGACCAGTACCTGGCCATGGCCCCCATAGTGGGGCAGCGGGGGCAGGAGGAGGCGTTGCAGTTTTATGAAAGGCTGTGGGCCGAAGTCGAGGACCGGGTAAAAAACGGGGTCGGAAGCATCCCCGGAGAAAGGTTCCGGCTCTATTGGGACGGGCTACCCCTGTGGCACAACATGAAGGACTTTTACAACATCCTCGCCGAAAAGCGAGCCGTGCTCAACGCCAACAACTATACCATCGCATGGGCCGACCTCGAAGTGGACCCGGAAAGGCCAATTAGAAACATGGCGATGAAATACCTGCGCTATTACGACACTCAAATTGAAGACCGGGCCCGGGATATTCTCCGGTATTATCACTCCTACAAGCTGGACGGGTTTCTCCTCCACTCCGACCACTCGTGCAGGTTCCTGTCGCTGGGACTGATGGATGCGGCCAAGCGGGTGCAGGAAGAAACAGGCGTACCGGCGCTGCTCTTGGACACAGACCACGGCGACCCGAGGCTCTATCAATCCGAAACCATTAAGACGCGCGTGCACGCTTACCTGGAAACGCTGGAAGCCGGCCCAAAACGGGGCAGCGGAGAAGAAATTCCCGACCCCAGGGAGATGTTGGTAGAAGACGAGGCTCGCATGCAATAAATTGAGGCCCGGTAAAAGGCCTTTGTATTTAATCAATTTTTCCGGGAGGGATGGTAATGTCACTGAGAAAATTTCCCTGCGTGTGTACGGTCATTGCGCTTGCCGTATTGATAGCGGCGCCTGCTCACACCTCTGCGCAACAGGCCAAAAGGACCGACCCGGTGGTGCTGGAAGGCGGCAGCCTGACCGACATGGCGGGAGCCGAAATCGCGAACATAAGGGTTTACGCATTCAAAGGGGGTAGCTGGGAACAGATACCCTTCCAGGTGGATGAAAGGGCTGAAAAGGGGCTGTTCGGGGACGAGCCAGACTACGTTTTCCCGCCGGAAAAGGACGATAACCCGGCCTTCGACGGAAACGACGAGCTGGTGATGCTCGCATCCGACTTCGGTGAGGTTTCCCCTTCCTTAACCCCGGTTTTCGAGCGAGGATACAAGCCCGATACAATTTCCCGCGTTACGGCCAAAAACCTGAACGGGAAAGTCCATGCTTACGTGGCGGTTTATCAGCAGAATCCCCCTCCATTACAAACCGAAAAATATGTTAAATGGAACGAGAGCGGCGGGGAGGTAATTTCCGAAGGGCGCTACAGGGTCGGTTATGACGAAAAGGAACCATACTTTTTCAATAAATTAGCCGTACCCCCGGAAAACGG
Source organism: uncultured bacterium (assembly GCA_964459325.1). Lineage (GTDB taxonomy): Bacteria > RBG-13-61-14 > RBG-13-61-14 > CAYWKU01 > CAYWKU01 > CAYWKU01. The sequence goes on from CAYWKU010000033.1 coordinate 25,264, forward strand.
GGGCAACGGCGCCGATTTCGTGGATACTCTGAAATTCCGTGCAAACAGCCGCATCATATCCCAACTCTTCGTATACGACGTCAGGAACGATGACTGGAGAAACACGCTCATCGGCGTCATAGACGGCCCGGTGCGGGTCATCCGCAGGATTAAAACACGCGTCAATACGGTTGTTTTCGGCATTCATGAAAATATCACGGACATTAAATATTACCCCGAATATTTTACCATGAACGTCCACGTCCCCATGGGCACGTGGAAGACCGGCTTCTATTACGCAGCCGACGTCCGCTTCAGCGTCGACCTTTCGCCCGACGCTCCGCCTTTGAACTTTTTCAACCCCAACAACCCTCCACAAACCGGGCAAGTGGCAAACGGCATGTTGACGGAAGCGGAAAAAAACATGGACTACTCGCCCGCCAAGTGGCTGGCCCTGTCGGGCGAGGCGGGTACCGTGATATTCCGGCTCGACCAAAGGAAAGGCTCCGGCCTGAATCAGGACTTGTATTACATAGACGGCGCCGAAGAGGAAGACCCGCCGGAGAATTACCCGGGCCACAGGGGCGATTCGGGCTTCACCATCGAAAACATACAGAAGGTTAAATCGAGCCGCCGCACATTCACGCTGACCTTCGCCTTTCCTTCGTCGCGGGAGGCGGAGCGGATGGAGCCGACCCCGGCGACTATGCGGGAGCCGGTAAAATTGGAAATCAGCGACGGCGAAAAAATCGAGACCCGGGAAGAAGCGCCCCCCAAGCTTCCGCCGGATGAAAGGGAAAAAGCGCCCCGGCCAAGCTACCTGCCGCCTCCCATCAAAACCCGCACCCGGGGTTACCTGCCGCAGCTTTTGGTGGACCCCAACCTCGGCTACGGGTCGGGTTTCCAGGTGGTGGAGAGGAAAACCTTCGGAACCGACTTGTCCAGCGACTTTCTCTTTCTCGTTTCCCACCGCTTGTACCAGTTTTACAGGCTCAAGGAAGATTATGAAAACCTGGGCCCGATTGACGAGGCCAGGTTCTATGCCGAGTATATCCTCCACCCCAACCGCTACTTCTTCGGTATTGGCAACGACCAGACTCCGGACGACCTGACGGTGTACCGCCAGGAGCGGGCTTTGAGCTGGATTCGGCTGAGAAAAAATGTCACCGGCTGGCTGCGTGCAGGTGTGAAGCTCGGGTTTATGCACAACGCCATCGGCCACGGGGAACTCTTCACCGGAGACGAACCGAGCATAGAGGAGAAGTACGGCGCTGATAAGAATATAGAGGGGGAAAGGTTCGGGCCTCACGTCTACGGCCTGGAAGGCGGATACACAAACAACATCTCCATCGAGCTGGCGCTGGATTTACGGGACGACAAGGTATACCCGAGAAACGGGACTTATGACATATTCACCGCAAGCCATGTCCCCGAATGGCTGGGAAGCGATTACGAGTACACCCAATACAGGATGGACTTGAGGTTTTATTACGGCGGAAAATTGCTGAATCCGGAAGAAAATGTACCCAACAGCCTCTGGCCCCGGCTTCTGGTAGGTTCACATGTCGACAGGGTGCTGGCTTTCCGCGTAGTCGCCCAACACACTGATGCGGAAAAAATTAAGTTTGCAGGCAGGAACATAAAGGATGTCCCGTTTTTCAACATGAGCTACTTCGGGGACGCCATGAGTTCCCGGGGGCATTACTGGGCGCAATGGGCGGATAACGATGTCACCTTCGCCATGCTGGAGCTGCGATGGCACTTCTGGAAAATCATGGACGCCACCCTGTTCTACGATACCGGCAGGGTATGGAACAACGTTAACGACAGGGCCGAATGGCGCGACTCCACCTATGACGACGTGCACCACAGCTACGGCCTGGGAGCCAGGTTTCACATGGTGCCGGATTTGCTGATGAGGGTGGATTACGGGTTCAGCGAAGAGAACCCGGGCGGCCTCCTTTACATTTACGGTCAGCATACTTTTTGAAAACGGAAACCGAATTATTGTCCCTGCCTGTTTCCGCTTTCCTGAGGAGGCCTTTGGGCCGTCTCGAAGGACACGGAAACGGGCCACGTCCGTTATCGCACACCAGGGTGTGAAAGTGCCCGGCTATTGGAATATACTTGCCGTTCGAGGGGCTGACTGGTAACTTTACCCCATCGGATTGGTAACGATGACTTCAGGGGATAAAAAGAACAAGGAAATACGCAAAAAGCTTCAAAATTACCTCAAAAAGCCCTCAGCGGAGCTTGAGGCCCGGTTAAAGGAGTCGGGTTTCACCGCCGCCCTTTCCGAACTATGGCCGAAACTTTCAACCTCCAAACGCAAAAACGCTATCGAGCTGCTCCGGCGCGATGCATCGGAAGAGGCCCTTCAACTCCTGGGCCGGATAGCGCTCGACCCCGCTGAAAGCATCGAAGTGAGGCTGAACTCTTCGGAAATCCTGGAGGAAAAGGGAGCCATGAAGGCGGAAGAATCGCCCGGGCCGGTTCTTAAAGAGCTGAGGCGGGCCGCCGATGAGGATAACGGGCAGTTGGCTGCCCGAATCGCTCCCGGGCTCAGCGAAAAGGAGCTGGAGGCTTTTGCCGATTTGATGGTCGAAAAGGAGGCGGTTAACGCTCTGACCGCCTCGGGAAAAGGGGCCGCAGACCGGAACTCCGAAAAAATCCTGCGGAGAGCGGCTCACCGGTTGCGTAGCCGGGGAACAGAAGTTCCCGATTGGGAGGAAAAGGGCGAATCGGTTTTGAGGCCGGCTCCGAAAGAGGAGCCTCTCGCCCTGGCAACCATCCCCGACGGCGAAGGGAAACAGGCGATTTTCATATACCTGCCGCTCGAATCGGGATTTGTGCACGTCGGGCAGGCTATTATGGACGAGGGGAAGGGCATCGAGGAATATCAGGGCGCGGAGTCGGCCCGCTCGAATGCCCGGGCGCTCCTGAAAAGAATCCGTTCGGAAGAAAGAATCAAGCTGTTCGAGATGCCCCTCGAGCATGCGGCATGGCTCCTGGAATCGGCCGCCGAGCTGACTTCTCGAAATAATGTCTCCACCTCGCAAGATTATGCAAAAATCAAAACGTTTCTCGCGGAAGCCGCCGATTCTTATCAACCACCCGAGCCGGATAGCCTGATAGAGGGCGAAGTCGGCCCGAAGGATGCCCTGGAATCCGCCGGGCTGCTGGAGCGTTACACCATGCAAAGCTGGGCGCCGGATGACGACAGCATGAAGCTGTGCCGGAGTAAACTCGACGCGGCGCTGACCAGCAGTCTCGTCATAACCGAATCTCAAAGAAGGGAGCAGGTGGAAAAGGCTTTTCACGACTCCGCCCGGGCCTACCTGGAAAGCGAAGCGGGGCGCAACTTCGCAGGAAGGCTCAAGGAAGCCGCCCGTTTGCTGGCGTGGAACAACGAAACGGATTCGACACGGCAGGCCATAGCGGCCGCCCGGGAGCTCGAAAGCGCCGATATGCCGCCTCATCTCGTAGTGGAAATGTTTAGAAAAGTGTTCCCCGGAACAGAAGAGGCGATAAAACAGACGCAAAGCTCCGGTGGCGGCGCCGGCCCGTCCGAAACATCCCAACAAGGAAGCGAAGGCGGCGGTATAATCATGCCGTGAGAAAGGAAGGGGCACTTCAGTGGAAAACCTGAAAAAAGTCTACATAAGTGACATCAAGCCCGAGGAGCCGGTGGTGGAGTTTTTCCTGGTTCGCTCCAAGAACAGGCTGACCACCCGCACCGGTAAGCCATATCTTGACCTCGAATTGCAGGACAAAACCGGCGTAGTCATTGCCAAAATGTGGGACGGTGTGGAAAAGGTGGATTCGAGCTTCAACCGGGGGGACATTATAAAGGTCAAAGCTTTTTCCCAACTTTACAGGGAGCAGTTGCAGCTCAAAATAGACGACCTCAGGCTTCCCGCTTCCAGCGAAGAGCTCCCGCTCGAGGATTTTCTCCCTCGTACGCCGAGAGACGTCGAGGAAATGACCGAAAAGCTCATCGAGTTGATAGAAAGCGTCTCCGAACCCAACCTGGCGGCGCTGCTGAGGGAATTCTGGGAGGATGATGACTTACGCTCAACCTTCGTAAGAGCTCCCGGAGCCAGAAACATTCATCACGCCTACCTCGGCGGCCTGATGGAGCATACGCTCAACGTTACAACGCTGGCCGACCAGTGCGCGGGGCTTTATCCGGAGATGGACAGGGACCTGCTGGTTACCATGTCCATTTTGCACGATATAGGAAAGATGAGGGAGCTGAAGGCCGGCTCGGAAATATTCTACACCCGCGAAGGCATGTTGGTGGGACATATCAACCTGGGCCTGGAGATGCTGAACGAAAAAATCGCCCGGCTCCCTGATTTTCCGGAAGAGTTGGCGAGCAGGTGCAAGCACATACTACTCAGCCATCACGGCGAACTCGAATTCGGCAGCCCCATAGTCCCGAAGACGCCCGAGGCCATGGTGCTGCATTACCTGGACAATCTCGATGCGAAAGCGAACATATTCATCAGCGCAATCTCGAAGGACCAGAACGAATCCGAGGAGTTTACCAGCTTCCACCAGGTCATGCGCAGGAACATATACAAGGGCTCTTTGGAGGAAGAGTCGGAAGACATGGAAGCCGCCTCGGAACCGGGAGAGGAGTAACCCACCGCCGTTCTGACTATTTACCCGCTTCCCGGATTGTTTCGATATCTTCAACGAATATGGCGGGCCAGTTCCATTCGATGTTCATATCCACAATCTGCTCGCCCATGTCCATGAACGGGACGGAAACCAGGCGCCCTTCGGTAATCTTTAACGATATATCTATCGGCGCCACGTCTACGTGCCGGTCGACAATGGAAAGCAAAAAAGGAACGGGATACTCGACCGCCTCCCCGGTACCGACCGCACATCCTGCGGGCATGGTCTCTTCCGTGGTTGCGCTTAATACGGGCTTTACGGGTTTGGCGGTGTACAGCATTCCGGGGTCGCCGAAGTAGCTCGGCCTCCACGTGCGAAACCCGGTAACCCAGACCCACTCCAGGTCTTTCAATATCCTCTCGGCGTGCTCCTTTTCCTTTGGAGGCGCCTTGACCGTCGGAGTCACTTTCATCGCCCACATGGGCAGCCACAGCACCGACCCGCCGGGTTGCGAGCCGTTCGGAGAATGAACCGACACCCTCAGCTTTTTCCACCCTTTCTCGCCGATGCTCTCGTAACCCAGCTTGCACCAGCGGCAGAAAAAGACCAGGTCCTTATCCAGGCCTTCAAGCTGATTGCCGCAATCGGGACACCTTAAGGATTTTACGGATATGCTTACCATAGCCCGTACCAGCGGTTGCTTCTTTCAACGCTGACCTCGGAGAAGGTGTAATCTATTGTGCTGACTATTTCCCGCGCCAGTTTCTCGAGGGCCGTTTCGGGCGGCTTGTTTACCCTCTCCACAGAGGGCTCATCGCCGCGCCATACCAGTTCGCCGCTGTAGCGGAACTGGTTCCAGGCGAAAGCCAGGAAAAATAACCCCAACAGGGTTATTATGCCCAGAGGGATGGAAAGGAAAATAATACCCTGGGCCATGTCGTGAACGTCTCCGGTAATGAAGAGCTTCGTATACCTTGCAATCGGCAGGGTAAGAAAGGCGAGGGCGGCCAGCATTACGGGTATACGCTCGGTGTCCCGTGCCGGCGCCCGGCCAAACAGAATGTTGCCGGTAACTCCGTCTATGACCAGCTTGTAAAGCCGGTTGCGATAGGTGTATTTCACCAGCCACACGGGGCAATACACCACGCTCAAACTCTTGCGCAAAAGGCGGCTGTCGTCGCCGGCGATGTCGGAAAGCACAGCCTTGCCTATGCCGGCGGACTCGGGCGAGATGGTCGAGTCGAAAACGTGGGCATCCTTTTCGAGTTTGCTTCTGTCGAAGGGTTTTACCGGTTTTATTTGGCGCAACTTGCTCAGGTCGATATTTTCCACTCCCCATTCCCCCAACTTCACCGCCGGGGCCTGGTGGTGTATGTCGCGCAGGAGCACGTTGGCCTTCTCCTCCTCGTAGGAAACATCGTATTGCCTTTTCACGTCCCTCGTAACCAGCTTCCCCACCCTCTGCGCGGTCATCTGGTAAATGGGAATGTAATAAAGTCCCGCGTCGTAAAAACGGGCCTTCCTGGTTATGTCGGGGGCCAGCTTGCCTTCTCTCAACCGGCGTTGTGCGGTCAGCTTGGCGGTCTTCAGGTCGACCTCCGGCTCGAAGCGGTACTTCGGGACGTGGCCTTCTATCTCAACCAGGTTTCTCCCGCCGCAGGAGGGGCATTTGCTCGTCCTGCTGCCTTCGGTGGAAGCCAGTGTGCCCCCGCAGGAGGGACATGAGATATGCTTCACGGTGCTCCTCACGACATGACCCCTCCGAGCATCATTTTGACTCCGAAGTACAAAGGCGCAGCTGCGCCCAGATAGAACAGAAGAGCCAGCTTGACAGAAGGCGCCAGCACGCCGATGACGAAAAACACCGCGAAGGCAATAATCGCGGCAAAAGCATATGCGCGGTCCTTTCGCTTCTCGAACGTGGGCGGCAGGTCGTCAGCATACACTTCACCCCTAACGGCGTCCACCCACGCCTCGTAAGTTACGCCGTCGTAGGTGTAATCAACCACCCGGAAGGGAAGATGCGCCAGCCATATCTTTTCCGGCTCGATGCCCTCCCGCTCGATGATGTCCTCAACGGGCGTGGCCGGAGGCTCGAACCACTCGTCCTGCGCCAACGACTGCTGGTAGGGTTTGGCGTCCCCGGAAGGTATGCCCGAGCGCTCGACGTCGGTAATGGGGTTGGTGGCCCCTATGTGCACGTGCAATTTACCGCCCTCGGCCTGTATCTGCCAGAACGGCCAGAAAACGCGGCTGGAGCGGGTAATCTCGAACTCCCCCTTGCGCTCCTTGCGGGCGAGGAAAGTCCGCATGATGTCGGGTATATCCTTCTGCTTTATCAAAGGCTTCAGAACATAGTGCAAAAAGCCGGACTGCACGGATATGTAAAGGGAGGAGGAGCAATAGGGGCATTGCGCCACAGCCTGTTCCGATTGTATGGGAACCCCGCCGCCGCACTGGGTACACTTTACCTGCATCCGGCACTATGCTAGACTGATTAACAGGCGATTTCAACGCCGGACTCCCCGTTAAGGGTAGCACACCTTGACCGCAGGGCGGCTTACGGCGGGGAAAATGAACCTGAGACCGACTCTCACTTTTTTGGTGACGAGCAAATTTCATGCAACCTCCGGGAGCGGTCAAGGTGTGAAGCAAGCCCCTCTCCCTGTACGGGAATCCGGGGAAAGTTTCCAGTAGAAACAACCGGTAAGTTACCAGTGAGTAATCAATCGAATTTCGACCCGTGGGAGTTGCCCCGTTTCCGTAATCGCGCCGAGCGTGCGAAGTCGGCCTTATCCCGGCGTTTGTGGGAGGGCTGGAAGCGCTTCGGCATGGCGTTGGCCAAGGTTAATCTCTATATCCTTCTGTTTATTATCTACTGGACGGTTTTTGCGGCCACCGCCGTTATAGCTAAGGTGCTCAGTAGGGATTGGCTTCGCGTGAAGCTCGACCCCCGGCGGATATGGCACACCATGCCTCCGGCTCCCACCGACAAGGAAGAGTTTTACCGGCAATTCTGAAGGCCGGGGCGCGTTAATAATGGACATACTCGGCATATCCTGCTACTACCACGATTCCGCAGCGGCTTTACTGAGAGACGGCAAAATCGTCGCCGCCGCCCAACAGGAAAGGTTTTCCCGCGAAAAGCACGACCCTTCCTTTCCCTCCAGAGCGATTGAATATTGCCTCCGGGAGGGCGGAATACGGGGAGAAGACCTCGACCAAGTCGGATTTTACGACAAGCCGTTCATAAAGTTCGAGCGGATAATGCTCACCTACCTCCAGACGTTTCCCCGCTCCGTCCGGGCCTTTATGGAAGCAATGCCGCAGTGGCTGGAAACCAAGCTGTGGGCGCCCGCGAACATCCGGGCCGAAACCGGCTTCCGGGGCAGGCCAATATTCCTCTCGCACCACCTGTCCCACGCCGCTTCATCCTTCCTGGTAAGCCCCTTCGACGAGGCCGCCATATTGACGGTGGACGGGGTGGGCGAATGGTCAACCGCCACACTGGGCGAGGGCAGGGGAAACGACATCCGGCTGATACGGGACATCCGGTTTCCGCACTCGCTCGGGTTGCTATACAGCGCGCTGACATACTACCTCGGGTTCAAAGTCAACAGCGCCGAATACAAGGTCATGGGACTGGCGCCTTACGGCGAGCCTTCCTATATGGACAGGTTCCGGGAGCTCGTTTACGTGGACGAGGACGGGGGCATACACTTGAACATGAAATACTTCGCTTACCACTACGGCCTCACCATGACCAACCGCCGCTTCGACAAGCTTTTCGGAGACCCCCCGCGTCAACCCGAATCCAAGCTGGAGCAGAGGCATTCCGACATCGCCGCCAGCCTCCAGAAGGTTACGGAAGAGGCCGTGTTGAAGATGGCGAACGCCGTGCATCGCGAAACCGGCCACAAAAAGCTGTGCATGGCCGGGGGAGTGGCGCTCAACTGCGTGGCAAACGGCAGGGTGCTGCGGGAGACGCCCTTCGACGACGTTTTCATAATGCCCGCCGCCGGGGATGCCGGGGGCGCGGTGGGCGCGGCGGCTTACATCTACCACACCATCCTGGGCAACCCGCGCGAGAACGCCTGGGACACCGCTTTCCTCGGCCCCGAATGGTCGACCGGGCAAATCCGCGCGTATCTCGACGATAACGAAATACCCCATCGGGAAATGGAGCGCGACGAGCTTCTGAAAACCACCGCCGGGCTTATCGCCGACCAGAAGGTGGTGGGGTGGTTCCAGGGACGGATGGAGTTCGGCCCGCGAGCGCTCGGAGCGCGCTCGATACTCGCCGACGCCCGCAACCCGGAAAACAAGGACCGGGTCAACCTGAAGATAAAGTTCCGTGAAGGCTTCCGGCCTTTCGCGCCCACTGTGCCGGAGGATAAGGTATCGGAATGGTTCGAGCTCGACCGGCCCAGCCCCTACATGCTGCTGGTGGCGCAGGTGAAAAACGGGCGAATACCCAGCGTCACTCACGTGGACGGCAGCGCCCGCATCCAGACCATCGCAAGGCGCGAAAACGAGCTTTATTACGACCTCATATCGGAGTTCGAAAAACTTACCGGCTGCCCGGTCATCATCAACACCAGCTTCAACGTCAGAGGGGAGCCTATTGTCTGCTCGCCCCACGACGCTTACTCATGCTTCATGCAGACGAACATGGACTACCTGGTGATGGACAGGTTCTTACTGGATAAGAAGAATCAATATTAAAAAATATTTATGGTTTGATGCAAAGAACTATGGGTGATTGTATAGCCAATTCCGCTTTCCTGATAAGGATGTTACGCCGCCCGCAATCGGGTAGTCAACAGGTCGTGGGAGAGACCTGCGGTCTCGACATGATATTTTTAGAGGCCGTTGCAGAATTATGATTTTTCGTTTGGGATGTGTTGACCTTCATCGTGCCGAAAAAGAACCCCGAATGGACAAGGGGCTTCAGCCCCTTGAATTTCAAGGGGTTAAAACCCCTTGTCTGGAAAAGACATTCTCGGGAAGCTACAGAAAAAAAGCCTTTTCTCCCCCTGAAGCCTGTTTTGCAACGGCCTCTTTTATTAATAATCGCGACCGGGAGGTCGCTCCCACGGGGAAAGCCGGGTGGCGTCAGCCACAGGAGAAATTTTGCTGCAAGGGAACCCCCCGACTTCAGCTGGGGGGAAACCCCGGCCTACTGCAAGAGCATACCCGCGTTGTGCCTTCCCGGGGCTTGGGGTATGCTAAAACCCTGTAAGCCATGAACTTCGAGCGCTTATACCTTTCCTGTGTACAGAATTACCGCCGGGCACGGTTTGCGTGCTTCAGGTGGTGGATGAGAAACCGATTCACCTTCGGCGACGGGTGTGACATCTACCCACCGGCCATAAGGTTCCACGGGCGGGGAAGGGTGGTATTCGACAGCGGCTGCATCATCGAGCCGGGTGGTTTCGGGGTACACTTCCGAATCGAAAAAGACGCGCAAATACGATTCGGGCCCACGAGCTGGATAAGGACGTTCTACGCGCCCAACGTTTTCAACTGCGGGGAGCCGGGAGCTTACATTGAAATAGGCAACGACTCCTTCCTTACGGGAGTTTTTATAAGCGCCAAGAAAAGGGTTACGATAGGCGAGCATTTCACCGCCGCCTTCGGCGCCCGGATAATGGACAGCGACTTCCACGACACCGACGACGACAACCCCGAAAGCTCCGAGTCGGTGGAGATAGGCGATTACGTGTGGCTGGGCGCGGATGCGATAGTGTTGCGCGGGGTGAAAATCGGCAGCCATACGGTCATCGGCGCGGGGTCGCTGGTAACTTCCGACATCCCCGACCACTGCTTCGCCGCCGGACGGCCCGCAAAGCCCGTCAAAACGATAGGGGACAGGTTCAACGCCCGCTAGAGATGGACAATGGGCTTCACATTGTTGTGTTGCAGTATCAAGGGGGTAAAACCCCTTGTCCAACATCTTTGCTTAACTTATTTTACGGAGTATTCCGGTAACCACACCCTGTATCGTCACCCTTTCGGCGGGATACTGCACCGGCGCCATTTCGGGGTTGCGGGGCTGGAGCGTTACCGTTTCGCCGTCCGAATAGAACCTCTTCACCGTCGCATCGGAGTCGTCGAGCAGCGCCACCACCGTCCGGCCGTTCTCGGCGGTCTCCGCCCGACGGACAACGATGTAATCGCCGTCCACGATGTGGTCGTCAATCATGGAGCTGCCGTCCACTCTCAGGACATAGTTGTCCCCGCCCGCGGCAAGCTCGGCGGGCAGGGAAATCGTCTCGTTATCCTCCACCGCCTCGATGGGCGCACCGGCGGATATGGCGCCCATGAGGGGAGCCTCGACGGCCGCGGAGCCGGAGGATTCGGCGGAAGGCACTGGCTCCACGCTGCGGGATAAGCCCCGCGAGGCGCGGATGACTCCCTTGGCACGCAAATTGTCCAGGTGCACGTGAACGGTGGCCTTGGACCGAAGGCCCACTCCCCGGGCGATTTCCTCCACCGAGGGCGAATATCCGTGCCCCGAGATGAAATCTTCAATGAAATCAAGTATTTGTCGCTGTCGGGGCGTAAGCGCGGGCATGGTTTTCCTCCGTTTGCGGTCCTTATTATAACCGAACAAAAGGCGAAAATCAAGCCCCAATCTGCACAAAAATTAATCACCAATTTTACTATTGACAATCCGGGATTTATGTGTTATAATAATAAATATATGCGTTGATAAAGGAAGCACTGAAAAGTGCTCTTTTTTTGTTCAGCGGCGTTCGTGACTTGTTCGTATTATTCAAGTTTCACCCAAAGCTAGGGGGTCAGTTTGGAACAAGATGAAAAGGAGTAAATTAAATAAGGGTTGACAGCTCTTATTGAGAATGCCATCCTAATAGCAGTAAGTAAGGATTAAGGAGATAACGTCAATGACTGCCAACGAGATGAGTCTAGAGCGCAGGGGAGAAAAGATTGCTTCCGAAATTGCTAATTCGATTAAGCGAAATCGCATAAACATCTCCAACTTGTTAAATACTGCCATCTCGGCACATACTTTAAGCTTAAGACTATTTTATTATACCATCAAGTTGAGATTCCAAACCTACAATCTGGTGAGGGATTTTCATAAGTTGGAAAACACTATTGATGAATGCTTTAGGCAGAGTAGGTCTGAGGAATGTGAAGGGTGCCCCTTCTTAGAAAAATATTTACCGTCTTTAATTAATGATATTCGGGAACATTGTGAATTAATCCGTTCCTCTATCAAGAAAATGCAAGAATCTGGGATATCTGAAATAATTATAAAAATCCACCAAGGTTCTCTGTTAGAAATGGAAGATATAGCCGAAAATATTATGATAGCAACAGATAGGGAAATAAGGCATTTTATCAGTGAAATACCGAATAGCAATGCATGTCAATGAAATACAATCTGTGTACCCCTCCCCAGATTTTCCAAAATGCTCGTAAAAAAATTGAACAAAAGTATAAGGGCGCCGAAAAAGACATTGAAAAGGCAATCAAAGAGTTTTGCGAGAACCCCACAAGCGCTCATGAAATACCTGGTTATGGGGGGCAGCTTGCAAAAGTCCGTGCTCCAATTAGGAAACAAAATATTAGTAAAAGACAAGGACTACGTTTGATTTTTTTAAAAAAAGGAAAAAAGATTACCCCACTATTCATTTATTCTAAAGCCGACTACCCCGGAGAAAGTCAGGTGTTGGAGAGTATTAAAATTGCTTTACGAAGTGTCTCAGACCAAGGAGATACATAACGGTTATTTTCAAAAGTGAATTAAAACAAAAAAAAGTGTTCCCGTGCCTTCGGCACCCGTACGGGCTACCCGTGAAATCAGATGAGATGGGGTGGGCCGCCCTGCGCGTTATGTTTGTGATGGGCCGTCATCTCCCCCCTTCCTTCATCCTGGCGGCGATGTGGAATACCACCCACGCTCCGCAAAGGTCGCAGTCAACGTCGTTGCCGTAGCAGCAGAAGGGGGTGGGTCGTGTCCCACTTTGTGGGGGAAATTCGGATTTTCCCTCCGGGGACATGTT
>CAYWKU010000034.1:0-35494 GCA_964459325.1 uncultured bacterium
ATGCTTATTTTATGATAGCTCCGAGCGAGTTACGATTCAATTCACCGGATATTGCTTGCGATATTATTGAAATGCCAAGAAGGCCGCGCTAACCTTGCCTATTAAAGGGGCTCTGTCGCATAAACCGGGGGACCCCAAACTTTTACTCTGTACGGGTGTCTATATCCCAAAAAATTATGGCAACCGCAAAGAAAAGAAAGGTAAAAACCTCGAAAAAGCGCCGAAAAACCTCCCTGGTGGGGGTGTTCAGGGCCTTCCTGTTGGGCCTGCTGGGAATTTTCGTAGTCACCGGAGGCGGCATACTTGGAATATACTGGCTTTACGCCGCCGATTTGCCGTCCCTTACCACCATGAACGACTACCGGCCCCCGATCATCACCAAAGTATACGACGTTAAAGGAAGGCTTATCAGCGAGTTTTTCGACGAGCGAAGGATATTGGTCAGCGAGGACGAAATGCCGCCTTTACTCAAGCAGGCTTTTGTGGCCATCGAGGACGAGCGGTTTTTCGAGCATCCGGGAGTGGATTACAAGGGTATACTTCGAGCCCTTTACATCGATATTCGGGAGATGGAGGTCAAGCAGGGCGCCAGCACCATCACCATGCAGCTTGCCCGCACCTTCTTTCTTTCCCACGAAAGAACCCTTTCCCGGAAAATAAAGGAGGCCATACTGGCGTTGCGCATCGAGCGCAACTTCACCAAGCAGGAGATATTGACCCTTTACGTGAACCAGATTTACCTGGGCCACGGCGCTTACGGCGTCGGAGCCGCCGCTCATGAGTATTTCGGGAAAAAAGTCGAGGAGCTTACAATCGCCGAATGCGCCACGCTGGCCGCGCTACCCAAGGCCCCCGCCAACTACGACCCGTTTAATCATCCGGAGGAATCGAGAGGAAGGCGAAACCTGGTCCTTTCAAAAATGCTCGAGCTGGGCATGATAAGCCCGGATGAATATGAAAAAGCCAAAAACGAATCATTTCACCTAGAAAGGCGCGTGAACCCCACTCACCACAAAACCCCTTACTTCGTGGAAGAAGTGCGCCAGTATCTTATAAAGCAATACGGGCGGGACACCGTTTACCATGAAGGACTAAAAGTGTTCAGCACGGTGGATGCAAAATGGACACGCCATGCATACAAGGCATTGCGCGAAGGACTACGAAGACACGACAAGCTTATGGGTTGGCGGGGACCGATAAAACACTTAAATAAAGATGAATGGAACAGCTACACGCAAAAACTGGCCGAACGGTACGACGAAAAGCCGGACAAGGGAGAGTACGTGAAAGCCCTTATCGTTTCCGTCCCCGGCGCAAATCACACTTACGCATCGCTGAAAATCGGCGAGTACAAAGCAAGAATGCCCGAAAGTACGCGGGAATGGATGAAAGAGATCAACTACGAACCCTATGAGCAGCTCGATAACGTCCCCAAGCCCACTTCAAAACTTCGCCCCGGCGACGTGGTGCAGGTTAAGGTCATGGATTATGACTCCGACGGCGACCTGGTGGTATCCCTGGAGCAGGAGCCGCTTGTGCAGGGGGCCGTGCTTACCATTGACCCATTCACCGGCGAAGTGCGCGCCATGGTGGGAGGCCGGGATTTCGGCGAAAGCGAGTTCAACCGGGCCATAATGGCCAAAAGGCAACCCGGGTCGGCATTCAAGCCGATATTGTACGCCACGGCCATATCTTCCGGCTACACCCCGGCCACGGTGATTATAGACACTCCCATCATCCTTCAGGGACCCAACGGCCCGTGGAAACCGAGAAACTACGGAGAACGATTCAGTGGCCCCCGGACATTGGCCAGCGCCCTCCAGCACAGCGTGAACACAATCAGCGTCAAGCTGATGAAAGACGTGGGCGTGGACAAGGTCATCAGGTTCGCAAGGGAACTGGGGATTGAATCCAAGCTTAATCGTGACCTGAGCCTCGCACTGGGCACGGCCAGTATCAAGCTTTCCGAGCTCGCACGGGCTCTGGGAGCTTTCGCCACCGGCGGGCGGCTTACGCCTATGATATACGTCCGGCGCGTTTATGACCGCGACGGACGAATACTGGAAAACCGCGTACCGGACATCGAAGGGTCTAATCCTGCCCCCGAGCCGCTGGAAGAATTCAGGGTGTGGAGCGAGCAGGGGTTGGAGTCTTTCTGGGGAGGTAACGGATTGAACCATCGCATGAAAGTGGCGGAAAAGAGGGGCCGCAGAGTGGTTTCACCGGAGGTTTCATACGTAATGACCAGCCTCTTGCGCAACGTGGTCACATACGGCACCGGTACCAACGCCTATATAAGGGGCCTGCAGATGGCCGGAAAGACCGGCACCACAAACGACTACAAGGACGCTCTTTTCGTGGGCTACTCCACCTGCTGCGTCACCGGAATATGGATGGGCCACGACAGCGGAAAATTAACACTGGGAAGAGACGCCAGCGGCGGGGAAGTGGCGGCGCCTATCTGGCAAAATTACATGTATCCGGTACTCAAAGGTCACAACATACCTTCCTTCCCCAGACCCGAGGGCGTGGTGACTTACACCTTCGACCCCATCACCGGCACCTTCCCCTGCCCGGACACCGAAAGGACTGTCCAGGCGGCTTTCCTGGAAGGCGCCCAGCCCGCCGACTGCAAGGCCGCCCCGGGAAGGGACATGGACCTCTTCAGGTTCGACATAAAACCGTCCCACACCGCGCCCTTTTAATACCATGCCTCCCGCCCGGGGCCTTACGGAGTCTTCCCGCATATACGGTGTCCGTTTTAGAAATTTCTTCCCCTGTCGAGCGGGTGAATAAGCCAACTGTTCTCGAACTTCCGCTTGAATCCGCCCCTGGGCACTTTCTCCCTGCTGATTACGATATGATACTCGCCGCCCCCTTTGACTTTAATTACCATGGACATCTCAGTAAACTCAATACCTTCAATGTCTTCGCGCCGGGATAGGCAGTTGAGTATTTCCGCTTCCAATTCGTTCTGTTCCATTTACATTTCCTTTTCTTTAATGGGTAATATCAATTAGACAATTCGAGACAAGCTCCTTCCCCTTCCCTGCGTAGCGAAAGCGTATAAAGCTCCGCCGAAAGCCAAAAGATGCGCTGCAAGCGATAAAAACAGCAGGAGAATTACAATCATAGCCGCCTGAGGATGAGCCGGCGCTCCGCCCGGAAGGTGGGACACAATGGCTATTGTTACCCATAACGCGATTTCTCCGATTGCCAATGAAATGAAGATGAATGTGCCCATTTGTTTATTCCTCCCTTCACAATCATTTTTAAGCAAATGCCGTGCCCATTCTTATGGCCGCGATGGATAAGCCCCAACTATGCGTAATACCGGCTTATTTGCATGCATTTAAAGGTTGAAAAAATCAGTTTACTTGTCTGTTTATTTATGAATTGGATTGAGGTTGTTGACGTAAATCGTCAGTCGCCTCTCCGTTTATCGTCACGTTGAAACCGCTTTTGTATCCGCACGCATGATACTTGAAAAGAAGAACCGGTTACATGACAATCGGTTTCGAGTACGAATTCAGTAAACATAAGTTTTAAAGTTCCCGGTTCTTCGGCGAAGGAGGTCTTCCATGGGCAAAAAGGAAAAATCCATATCGGTCATTAACCGGCGAAGGTTCATACAAAGCACCGGCGCCGCCGCTGCCGCCGTCGGTTTCGGAGGCGTTTTTTCGGGCGCCTTATCCTCCGAAAGGCCTCCCAACGTCATCCTCCTGGTGGCCGACGACCTGGGGTGGCGCGACCTCGGATGCTACGGCAACGAAGGCGTGCAAACGCCAAACCTGGACGAAATGGCCTCACAGGGGGTGAGGTTCACCAACGCCTTTGTCACCGCCCCATCGTGCAGCCCTTCCCGGGCGTCCATAATGACCGGCCAGGCGTCTCATTCAGTCGGGGTCCACGGGCTTACCCACCTTCATCGCCGATTCCAGATGGAGCCGGAAATTCCCACAATGGCCGGACAGTTGCGCGAGACCGGCTACCAGACGGGCATCGGCGGAAAGTGGCACGCGGCGCCGTTTAAAAGCAGAACTCACTACGGCTACAACAGGCACCTGAGCTACTTCTTCGTCAAGAAGCCTCACCGGGCGTGCCGCTATATATCCCGCTACAAGGACCAACCGTTTTTCCTCGAATTAAATTTCTTCCAGACCCATCGCGACAACAAGGGCCGTTTCGAGATGGACAAGGATTTCCCCGTCGACCCCGATTCCATCCACGTGCCCAACTACTGGGCCCTGCCCGACTTGCCCGCCATCAGGGAGGACGTGGCGAAATATTACAGCCAGGCGGCGCGGATGGATTACATTATCGGGGAAATACTCGACCGGCTCGAAAGGGAAAACATAGCCGACCGGACGCTGGTAATGTTCGTATCCGACAACGGCCCCCCTTACCCCGGCTGCAAAACCACCTGCTATGACCGCGGCATAGGCGCGCCGCTTATTTTAAGATGGCCGAACGCGCTACCCCGGGGCAAGGTTATCGACTCGCTCGTCTCCACCACCGACCTGATGCCGACCGCGCTGGACGCCGCCGGGGTTTCGGTACCCGAGCCGGTGCAGGGAAAATCCCTGCTGCCGCTAATTGGGGGCAAAACCGACGGGTTGCACGATGCGGTGTTCGCCGAAGTGACCTATCACGTGAAGTACACCCCCATGAGGGCGGTTCGCACGCCCGAATGGAAGTACATCAGGAACTTCAACTCCAAACCCACCGGCCTCGACCAGAACAAGGACTTCGAGTGGGCGCAGAAGGTGGCCGAGCTGCCGGGGCAGAAATGTTGCGTCCCCAGGCCGCCGGAGGAGCTTTTCCACGTCGCGAAAGACCCTAACGAGGGGAATAACCTGGCCGACGACCCCGAATACGCCGATGTAAAGTCGAAATTGAAGGAAAGGCTGGAAAAATGGAGGGAAGAGACCGCTGACCCCTTCCCTCACATCGAGAAAAAATAGGTGATTAAAAACAAATAACGAAAGTTGTCATATAATAAGGATATTTAGGTGCTACGGCCCCTTTTATCGCTATCGTCGACTTGGACTAAGAATAGATGATTCCTGTACACCTCATTGAAAACCATCCAACAAAAGCCTGCATAGAATAAGAACAGAATATACTGTAAGCAAAAAATAAAATTATTTTGTATTACCCACACAAACATCAGGTCGCTTGGGATGATTTTACCCCCCGCTCTATTTATGACATCGAAAAATATTTGAACCGGCAACCACGCAACACATGCGATTAAAGGAATCCCCAGGATTAACCTGAGATGTGCCTTAAATAATGTCCAGTATTTTCTCCACGCCGGCCTGATCTTGCCCTTTTCGTTAACGGTTAAAACTATCAGGTAAAAAAGCATCAAGAAAAGTACACTTTCGGGCTGATAAAAAGAAATATTTTTGTTTATGAAAAATCTGCCATCCGGTGACAGCAGAATATCGTCGAGGTAGTAGTAATTTATCACATGAGGTATGGCATATAATAATCGCCATAACCAATAAGGTAATAATACTATGAAAACGGCTTTCCATGTTCTTTTTGTGTCTTTGAGAGTATCAGCAACTTGTCTTTCCGCATTCAATTTCAGGACGAGAATTAAGGTTATGAAAAACGGCAGAAAGACAAACGCCACCGCCGCGCCTGAAAATGATATAAATCGGGACAGGTAAAAGTAAAAACCGGGTTCCGAAGCGATTTTCTCTAACCCCGGCCCTAATGCCAGCCATATTAACTGACCATACTCGAATATAAAATTGAGGATGGCAATAGATATTATAACATTAAGAGCAATAATATACTTAGAGCTGTAACCGACGTTATCATTTCCAACTTCTGATACTTTCCTTTTGAGCCAGAACGATAACAGCAGCCACCAGATATAGTCATGCGGTAGCCTCCCGAAAGAAAGCAGCTTAGGTATTGTAGATATGGCGTCCTCAAATAGGAAAAACCCGAAAATAGAAGTGTTCCTATCAAGAATAGGGAATGCATAATTTATGGAATCCGGCCATTGGTAAAAATAGGGAATAGTTATCAGCCATCCTAAAAACAGCATCCCAAACGAGACTAAAGCGATCTTAACAAGGAAATCATTCGATTTGAGGAAGTATATATACTCGGTAAATATTTTTTGTAAGCTTATCTTTTTGCCGCGAGCTTCATACTCAACACCAAGTTCTTTTGCCCCGGAAGATTTATATAAAATCGAAAGGAGAATGAAAATAAATACTATCAACAGCATCCATTCAAAGAGCTCATCAATTACAAAGCCGTAAAACATCAATTTCGGATGAATGCCATCCATAATTAACCTCAATAATTAAAATAGTTTGTTATACTGTCATAATATATCATACATTCCAAATAAGGACAAAATCTGATAATTGCCAAAAGGTGGCTTGTGCACATTATACCCTCATCCCCGTTGTCATTTGGCTCGAGTATACGCTAAATTTGATAATGGTCATGAAGTTTCTGCACCTCGTTCAAAGGTACCATCCCGCCGTCGGCGGCTCCGAGTGGTTCATCAAACGTCTCGGGGAAGAGCTGGCGGCGCGGGGAGATTCCGTCAGGGTCATTACCACCAACGCCGTGGAAGTGGACGCGCTGTGGAGACCCGACGCCAAAACTATTGACCCCGGTGTGGAAGAAATAAACGGCGTCGAAGTACACCGGTTGCCGCTGAAATATCTCCCCGCCCACGGAAAACTCATGACCCTGCTGTCAATGATGCCGCTGCCCGATGCACGTTACCGTTACTCCATGCCGGGGCCGCTTCTGCCCGATTTCGCCGAAATTAAGAAGCGTGCCGGCGACTACGACGTGGTGATGGGCACGGCGCTGCCTTTTACCTCGATACTGTGGGCGGGGCACAAGCTGGCGCAATCGCGCTCGGTTCCGTTTATCATCATTCCATTCATGCACCCGGGCATAAGAAACCGGCTCGGTTACGGCTACAGCAAAAGGTATCAGTTGGAGCTATTGAAAAAGGCCGACGCAGTTGTAGCCGCCACGCCTTCCGAGCGGAAAACTCTCGTGCGTCTCGGTCTGGACGAGCGCAGGGTCAAAGAAACAGCCCCGGGCATAGACATCGCATCCCTTCCCGAAGGCGACGGGAAAGCTTTCCGCCAAAAGCACAACATCACCGGCTCCATCGTTTTCAACGTATCCGCCCGAACCCGCGACAAGGGCGCTCATCAATTGCTCGACGCGGTGCGAATTCTATGGCGGCGGAAACTCGATGTTACGCTGATTATGGCGGGGCCTGCCAGGCCGGACTTTCGCGATTCGATGAAAAAGCTGACCTCGAAGGAAAAAACACGCATAATCGACCTGGGAGTGGTTGACGACAAAACGAGAGCCGACATTTTCGCCGCCGGTGACGTATTCTGCATGACCAGCCGGGCCGAAAGCTTCGGGCTGGTATACCTGGAAGCGTGGCATTACGGCGCGCCGGTTGTTGCCGCCGACATCCCGGCGGTGGAGGACGTGGTAACCCACGGCGAAGACGGCATACTTGTCCCGTTCGGCAACGCGGGAGCCGCCGCAACGGCAATCAGGTACTTTCTCGATAACCCCGAAAGGGCACGCCTGGCCGTCGAGCTGGGCAGGCGGAAGCTGAGCGAAAAGTTCAACTTTAAACGGGCGTTCGGGCAATACAGCGCAATAATCGAAGAGCTGGCCGGCGATTCAACGAAAAGCGAGGGGGCGGAAGTTGGCGCCTGAAGCCGTTCGCATAAAGATTCTTCCCGAAAGCGTGGCGAACAAAATTTCCGCCGGGGAAGTGGTCGAGCGGCCGGCGAGCGTGGTAAAGGAGCTGGTGGAGAACGCCCTGGACGCGGGCGCAAACCTCATCCGCGTGGATGTACAAAGCGGCGGCTCCAAGTCCATACAGGTTACCGACGACGGCGGCGGGATGAACTACGACGAGGCGCTGTTGTCTCTGGAGCGGCACGCCACCAGCAAAATATCCACCGAAGCAGACCTGTTCGGAGTCAGCACCATGGGGTTCCGGGGGGAAGCCCTTCCGAGCATCGCCGCGGTTTCGCGATTCGAAATGCTCACCCGACCCGCCGAAGCTGACGAAGGGGTCAGGATTAAGGTCGAGGGCGGCGTGGTCAAAAACGTGGAGCCCGCCGGATGTGCGCCCGGAACGTCCGTTACGGTGAGGGACATCTTCTATAACGTCCCCGCCCGCCGGAAGTTCCTGAAAAGCAAAAGGACCGAAATAGCCAACATCACCGACGTGCTGAGCCGCATCGCGGTGGCCCATCCGGGCGTCCATTTCCGGCTTACCCACGATGACAGGGAGGTTCTGGAAGCCCAGCCCGCCGGGGATATTAAGGAGCGGATATCGGACGCCATGGGTTCCAGCGCCCTGGCTTCCATGGTCGAGGTACAGGCGAAGGGTGCTTCGGACGTGGCGGTCCACGGGATGGTCGGCCTGCCCGACCTGTCGCGGTCGAACGCTTCCATGATTTACACCTACGTCAATTCGCGCCCGGTAAAAAGCCGCCTGATAAACCACGCGCTCACCGAATCATACCGCAGCTTCCTGCCCAGGGGGAGATACCCGGTGGCGGTGTTGTTCGTGGAGCTTCCAACGGATGATGTTGACGTCAACGTCCATCCCACCAAGGCGGAGGTGAAGTTCAAGGTATCCGAGCCGGTTCACGAAGCGGTGAGGGCGGCGGTGAGCGGGGCTTTTTCCCGGAGGCCCTCAGCGCCACCCCGCGAGAGTATTTCCGATGACGAAAGGATGACACGCATCGAAAGCGCCGTGGCAAGCTCGGTAGGGCGAAACCGGGAATACGCTTCCGGCGGGGGTGAAGCCGGGCGCTTTCCGGCGGAGCCTCAACATCATGTATCCCGGCTTCCGGCGGGTTTTATGAAACCGGCCACCGCCCCTCGCCCGGCGGGTTACTTTTCCGAGCTCAAGGTGCTGGGACAGTTGAAGGCCACCTACATCGTCTGCCAGTCGCCGGAGGGGCTGCTGCTTATCGACCAGCACGCCGCTCACGAGAGAACGGCGTTCGAGGAGCTGAAAAAGGAATATTCGAGTGACCGGGTGAAGCGCCAGATACTGCTGTTCCCGGAAACAATCGAGTTGGGCCCCCGCGAGGCCGAAAACATGGAGCGGCGGCTGGAGAATCTGGTGAAGCTGGGTTTCGATATCGACAAGTTCGGTCCCAAGACTTACCGGGTTAGCGCCCAGCCGGCGGTGTTGAGCTCGTCGGACACCCGCGAGCTGGTGCTGGACACCCTGGATTCGCTGGCGAGTGGCGGTTCGGGGCCGATGGAGGAGCGGCTGGATGAAGTTTTTGCCCGGATGGCGTGCCATGCAGTCGTCCGGGCCAACCGGCGGCTTACCGATGAGGAAATCAGGGCGCTGCTGGCGGAACTGGACGATGAGGATTATCCCCTCACATGCCCCCACGGAAGGCCCATCTGCGTAAACATCACCTTCGAGGAGCTGGAAAAGATGTTCGGAAGGCGTTAGCTTCGCCAAAAGTTTGCGACACAGGCGCACCACCGTAACGCCGGCGTCCGCGCCGGTTTTTCATGCCGCCGGGCCAGACGGCTCATATGAGACGGCGGCGCTACCTTACGGTAATGCCGAAGGAAATTCGCAAGAATTCCCGGGAGGGATAAACAATGAAAAGCTACAGGAAAGAGTTGTGGTTCAACGTAAAGACCCGGCGGGCGTTTATCAACATCACCCCCGACGTGGAAGAATGCCTCCGGGAGAGTGGAGTAAAAGAAGGCTTCGTGCTGGTAAACGCCATGCACATCACCGCCGGCGTTTTCATCAACGACGACGAAAAGGGCCTGCACCAGGACTATGACGAATGGCTGGAGAGGCTGGCGCCGCACGAGCCGGTGAACCAGTACCGGCACAACGTGGGCGAGGACAACGCCGACGCTCACATGAAGCGGCAGGTGATGGGCCGCGAGGTGGTGGTGGCAATAACCGACGGCAAGCCGGACTTCGGGCCGTGGGAACAGATTTTCTACGGCGAGTTCGACGGGGGCCGCAAGAAGAGGGCGCTGGTCAAGATAATCGGGGAATGAAATCCCGTCGCCGGGCTTTTCGTCAAATTTGTATGGGATACTTGCCGTACTTTTTGCCGGAGGCCACCATGGCTTGGTAGTTTTCACGCTTCACGTAATCCGGCACGGAGTTTGACGCCGCCAGGCCCCATCCTCCGCCGGGGGCAAGTTCCTTTATTTTCTTTTTGACCTGCTTTTCCACTTCCTCGGGAGTGCCCGAGGTGAGGGTGTAATCGAGGTCTATGTTGCCGAAAATGCAGAACTTATGGCCGTAATTTTTCTTGACTTCCACGATGTCCATCGCCTGCGGCTCGATGGGGTGGATGGCCTTGATGCCGCAGTCCGACAGGTCGTCCAAAACGTCGAGAAGCTTGCCGTCGGAATGAAATATGAAAGGCAGCCCGGTCTCGTCCAATATCTCGCCGATTTTTTTATACCACGGGAACACGTGCTTCCGGTACACGTTGGCCGATACGAACAAGCCTTCGGTGTAAGCCAGGTCGTCGGACATGAAAACCGCCCCCAGCCGGGGAACTTTCGCCAGCCTTTCCGCGATTTTCACGTAAGTGGAACCGATTATCTCGAAAAGCGCCTCCACCACGGCGGGGTTGTCGTAGAGGGCGTAGCAGAAGTTTTCCAGACCCATGGACTGGGAGACGTTGCCGAAGACCGCGCAGGGGGAAAGCATCCCCATTATTTTCATTTTCGGCGGCAGCAACTCGGCAACTTCGTAAAACGAGGAGAAGTCGACTTCATCGGCGGAAGCCCACGGGAATTTTTCCACGTCACCCATAGTCTTTATTATGCCCTCGCTTTCGGTTAGCCACGCCCGCTCGCGGTCGGCTTCGGCGAGAGTACCCGATTCGTTGGACGCCGAGCGCATCAGGCGGGGCGAAAAGAAGGGCGGCAGGACGGGCACGAAGTCGTAACCGGCCCTTATGTAAAACTCGACCTCGTCGGCGGCGGTGGCGATTTCCCTGCCCAGAAACCATTCCTGGATGGGTATGGCGATTTCCGCCTCGAACAGCGGCGCCCGGTCGGGCTCCTCCCGCCTGAGGGCGGCTTCGAGGCGTGAAAAATCGGGGTCGAGAGGCACGCCGCCGAGTTCCCCTTCGACTTTTACCGCGCCTTCCGGCGGCTTCTTTTCTCCGCCCGATAAAAGCCTTTTAACTTTTCCCCACAGGGAAGGTTCCTCAACGTCTCCGATGGTGTCGCTGACTTTCAGCGTGGCGCCGCCGTATTCGTTGGTGATGAAGCCTATTTTAATGACGTGCTTTCCCGGGGAGAGGTTGTCCCCCGCCACCCGGATGGCCAACTTGCTGTCCTTCCCGAAGGTAACGGGCGTATCCAGCCGCCCTTCGCCCAGGTGGAACGGCTCATCGCCCAGCACCAGCTTGATGCGCTCCGCCGGGTACTCCATCCCGTCCACTTGGAGGCTGAGGTTGCGCATGCCGCTGATACGCACCGGCGTCATGCGGTTGGCGAAGCAGAACTCGAAGCCCTCGCTCGTGTTTTTCAGGCTGCCGCTCTCATACACCTTGTTTACCAGGAATCCCGGTATGTAGACCATTTTCTTCTACCCTTCTCGTGTGACCAATTTGGAATATAACATCTTTCTCGCAGGGTGGCACATCCCTCCGGATGGTTTACGAGTTTAAATCATCTCAACCCGGCTTCGTACTGAACCTGTTCACTTCGTTCACCCATCCACCTGGCGGTGGATGGGCCACCCGCCGCTGTTTTTAAAATTTATTTTACGATGTTGATTTATCACCATAACGGGTTTTCTCGCATATAGATATTGTTCACTTGAAGCCAGTTAACCGGTGCGCGTGTGGGAACCGGCTGGAAAGGCCTGGTGAGGCCCAAGCTTAAAATTAACTGCCGGGATTTTCGTATTCGGTTTGCAATTTCCTTTATTTTCGTCTTGTCAGGCGAGATATGATCGCTCTTATACAGGCGTATTTCTGTAACACCCAAATCAAGCTTAAAGTCTTTATCCTCCAATTTCATTCTTATTTTTTCTGGTTTTCCATTATAACCAGGTTTTAAGTATAATTGAATAGGTTTGGCTGGTATAAAACAGCCTAAAGACGCTTCACCTCTACTCTCCTTAGTGCCACAAGAGGATGAACCAATTTGTTCGAGTTGTTCTCCAAAAATATTTATTAATTTTGTGTCGGCCAAAGTATTAAGGGTATTCCAAAATTCTTTTTCGGTGAGTCGTCCAAGCAGTTTCAACCTCTTGGGGTTACATACATAATCTTCGGTGTGAGGCGGAGAGGAATGAGGTCGACTCCTAGCGATGTCTACAATATTGGCAATTTGAAACACGCCACCATGCTCTTCCAAAAGCTTAATGCTTAGCCTTCTTTCCGCGCCCCCCATTAATCCTTTTTTTACAGGTCTGACATGCTGGTTCTTCTCATTAATACCCGCGGCGCAAAAATATCCTTCCCCCATTCTTGTAAGATGATTAATAATAATTTTCATTCTAATTTACCTATAAGTGAATCACCTTACCTTCTCGCCACCGTTCAATAAGGTATTCAGCTACTATCCTTCTGTGACAATGTTCCGGGCTTCGCTCGCTACAAAGCAATACCGTTGGGATTTCAAATAACTTCTTATCTGTTTCTGACTCCACTTTCCTTTCCTTGAGGAAGGCGACAAATCTCCGTTGATACTTTTCCCACGAAATATTTTGCTTCCTGTAGGCGTCGAGCAACTCTTTTGGGGGAGAAAGAAATGGCATGTGTATATAATCGGCATCACAAATTTCTTTCAGAAAATATTTCAAACTGTCATTTTTTGCAAAACCAGCGATTTGCGAGTTGTTTTTCAGCCTGACGTCTATCAGCCGCTTTATTCCGTGGCTTTTGAGGGTTTCGAAGAATTCGGCCGCACTCTTTTGCGTAAAACCGATTGTGTAGATTTCCATTCTTTTTCTCCTTCGGCATCAAACAAACTCATTTGCCCGCTTTCCTTTTTGGCTTCCTCCTCACATATTTCTTCTTCGGTTTGAAGGTTTCCACTTCCCCTGATGTGGAAGATTTTTACACCTTCGTTTTGAAAAACACGCGAAAGCAAAAGACGCCGGTGACAATTGGTAGGGTCTTCCTCGCTGCACATTAACGCCACACGCTTATTCGTGATGCCGATTAAAATCCTGTTTATTCCTTCCTTGAATTTCGCAGACTGAGATATAAGCCTGTAGTCAACGTAACCGTACTCGTCGTAAAATTCTTTTTGCGCCGGTTCACCGCCAAGAAGATGTCCAAAAAAGATATAACCTATCTCCCGGGATTTTAATTGGTTTTCGATTGAGCCGAAATCAAAATGTTTAGCGTAACGCAAGTACGGCTTCGACCTGACGTCGGCCACCGCATCGATTTGGTATTTTTTCAGCAGCTCGACGAATTTCTCGAAATTGTGATTGGAATGGCCTATCGTATATATTTTAAGGTTCCTTTTAGCCAAAGAATCGACTCTCTTTTCAGCAATTTTTCCCGGTTATCAATCCTGCTTGTGGTGAATCATCTTGCGCACGAGCTTTTTGACTTCTTCGGTGCTGTCCTTGTGAGTGACCAGGGTGTACGCCCCGGCCCTGACCACCACCAGGTCGCGCACACCCACCAGCGCCACCGTTTCTTCGGCGCTGTCGCAGTATACGATATTGTCGCCCGCTTCGTGGCATTTTAAATCGCCCCTGGCCCGGTTGCCGTTCTGGTCGGCTTCCAGGAACGATTCGATGGCCAGCCATCCCCCGACGTCGTTCCAGTCGAAGTCGGCCCGAATCATCCTCACCCGGCCCGATTTCTCCATCACCCCGAAATCTATGGAGATTTTCTCCAGCGGCTCGAAGGCTTCCTCAAGTTTTTCTTCCCAGTCGGGCTTCATGTCGTACTCGACCAAGGCCGATATCCGGGAGTGATGTTCGGGCAGGAAGCGGCGCACTTCTTCGAGTATCACCTCGGGCGACCAGATGAATATTCCGCTGTTCCAAAGGTAGCGGCCCTCTTCCAGGTAGCGTTGCGCTGTAACCACGTCCGGCTTTTCCTTGAACCGGGCCAACTCGTAATGCTCAATTTGATTGTCCGTCCGGATGTGGGGACCTGATTCGAGGTAACCGTAGGATGAGCTGGGCCAGGTGGGTTTTATGCCCAGGGTGTAAATGGCCCCGTCCTGCTGAGCGGCCCGGGCGGCGGAGGTGACGGTTTTCCTGAAGGCGGATACGGGTTCAATCACGTGGTCGGCGGGTAGTACCAGTATGGGAATGTCGCCGAATCGCTTCCGGCATAGGGCGGCGCCCAGTGTCATGGCCGCCGCCGTGTCCCGGGGTATGGGTTCGCCGATGACGTTTTCCGGAGGTATTTCGGGAAGTTGCTCCCGCACCAGGTCGGTAAACCGCTCGCCGGTAAGCACCATTATCCGCTCGGGGCCGGTCAGGCCGTGCACCCGGTCGAACGTTTCCTGGAGCATGGAGCGCTCCCCGAACAAGGTCAGAAACTGCTTGGGCCGCTCGGGTGTGGAAAGCGGCCAGAAGCGGGTGCCGCTGCCCCCCGCCACTATTAACACCGCCATATCGGGATGTGTTTCGGACGACATAAAAAAACTCCAACCGAATTCTGATACTATGATACCGACTTGCGGTTTTCAATACAAGCCGAGGAGTCCGATTATGGCACATTAATCCAAGGGAAAAGCTTGTTCGCCCATACCCCATGGCAGGCGACATTCCTGTCGCGCATATTGCCCGGCAAGAGTGCCGGGCCTACCATTCGCGAAACGCCCCAAGATGCCCGGCAAGAGTGCCGGGCCTACCATAGAAAAAGGGGCCAAACCGGGAATTTCACTCCGGGAATAAGGGGTTACACCTCTTCCCGTTGTGGAACAAAACGGGCTTATTGGTTATCATTAAACTGATAAAATGACTGTAATGGACAAAATAGTAAGCAAGGTGGTAGGCAGCGCCAATGACCGGTATCTGAAAGGGATATCCTCGACGGTGGTGCGCGTGAACGAGCTGGAGCCCCGGATGGAGAAGCTCAGCGACATCGAGCTGCGCGAAAAGACCGAGGAGTTCAAAAACCGCCTGGGAACCGGTGAAAGCCTCGAGGACATCCTCCCCGAGGCCTTTGCGGTGGTAAGGGAGGCAGCCCGGCGCACCGTAGCGATGAGGCCGTTCGACGTGCAGGTAATCGGGGCCATTGTGCTTCACGAGGGCAAAATCGCGGAGATGAAAACCGGCGAAGGAAAAACGCTGGTGGCCGCCATGCCCATCTACCTGAACGCCCTCACCGGCAAGGGCGCTCACGTGATTACCGTCAACGATTACCTGGCCAGCCGCGATGCCGAGTGGATGGGACGGATTTACCGGATGCTGGGGCTGTCGGTGGGGGTCATCGTTCACGACATGGACGACGCGCAGCGGAAAGTGAGCTACAACTGCGATGTAACCTACGGCACCAACAACGAATTCGGCTTCGACTACCTGCGGGACAACATGAAATATTCGCTGAGCGATTACGTTCAACGGGATTTGCATTACGCTATCGTGGACGAGGTGGACTCCATCCTCATAGACGAAGCCCGCACGCCGCTCATCATAAGCGGCCCCACCGAGGAAAGCACCGAAAAATATTACGAAATAAACTCCGTCATCCCCAAGCTGAAGGGCCCGAGCAAGGCCGAGCTGGTGGACGTTAACGTCGAGGATAAGGAAAAAAAGAAGGAGCTGGAGGAAAAATACGATTACATCATCGAGGAAAAATCCCGAACGGTATCACTGACCGACAAGGGAGTGCTCAAGATGCAGCAGGCGCTTGGCATCCCCAACCTGTACGACGCTTCTCAGATGGAGACCCTTCACCACGTCCAGCAGGGCCTGAAAGCTCACACCCTTTTCACCCGCGACGTGGATTACGTGGTCAAAGAGGGCCAGGTGATTATCGTGGACGAGTTCACCGGCAGGTTGATGCCCGGCAGACGGTTTTCAGACGGCCTGCACCAGGCGCTCGAGGCCAAGGAAAATGTCCACATAGAGAACGAGAACCAGACACTGGCTTCCATCACTTTCCAGAACTATTTCCGCATGTATGACAAGCTGGCGGGCATGACCGGCACCGCTTTTACCGAAGCGGGGGAGTTTGCCGAGATTTACAATCTCGACGTCGCCGTCATTCCCACTAACATGCCCATGATCCGGGCGGATAACCCCGATGTTATATACAAGACCGAAAAGGAGAAGTATTCCGCCGCCATAGAGGAAATAAAGGACTGTTATGAACGGGGCCAGCCCGTCCTGGTGGGCACAATCAGCATTGAAAAGAGTGAGCTTTTGAGCCGTATGCTAAAGCGCAAGGGCATACCTCACCACGTGCTCAACGCCAAGCACCACGAGCGGGAGGCGGAGATAGTGTCCCAGGCGGGCCGGAAGGGCGCCGTTACCCTCTCCACCAACATGGCCGGGCGCGGCACCGACATCGTACTGGGCGGCAACCCCGAGATGATAGCCAAAACCCGGGCCCGCGAGGACGAGGATAAGTATCTGGAAATACTGGAAGAAGCCCGCATTACATGCGCCCACGAGCGGGATGACGTGGTGAGCGCCGGCGGGTTACATATACTCGGCACTGAAAGGCACGAATCGCGCCGTATCGACAATCAGCTTCGTGGTCGTTCCGGAAGGCAGGGCGACCCCGGCAGCAGCCGGTTTTACCTTTCCCTCGAAGACGACCTTCTGCGGATATTCGGCTCCGACCGCATTTCAGGCTGGATGGACAGGCTCGGCATGGGAGACGGCGAGCCCATCGAGCACAAGTGGGTCTCCAAGGCCGTGGAAACGGCCCAGACGCGGGTCGAGTCGCAGAACTTTGAAATCCGCAAGCACCTTTTGGAATACGACGACGTGATGAATCAGCAGCGAAGCATCATCTACCGCAAGCGCAGGCAAGTCCTGGAAAGCGGAGAGGTAAGCTCCGAAATAGACAGCATGATTCAGGACCTGGCCGAGGATATAGTCTTCCGCAACATCGACGAAAAGGCCAAGCCGGAGGAGTGGAACTTGGAGGACGTGGAAGAGGCCCTGTTTGTGCAGTTCGGATTCCGGCTGGGCGCCGAGAACATGAAAAACGGCTTCAAAGACTTGGGCCAACTTGCCGATTTTGTGGCGGAAAAGACGCGCGAGAAATACGAGGCCAAGGCGGGCGAGATTGACCGCGAGATGTTCAAGAGAGTGGAGACCGACATTTTCCTCCTTACCCTCGACCAGTTGTGGAAGGACCACCTGCTCAATATGGACCACCTCAAGGAGGGTATCGGCCTGCGCGGTTACGGCCAGCAGGACCCGCTGGTGGTTTACAAGCGCGAGGCTTTTCAGATGTTCGAGACCATGTGGGCAACCTTGCAGGAAGACGTGATGAGCAGGTTGATGAAGATACAGCTTGTGGAGCAGGAGCCGCCCCGGGAGATAAGAAGGCGGCGCAAGCAGAAGATGGTAATGGCAAGAGGCGAAGAACCTCCTCAGAAGGCCAAACCCATGAAACGTGAAGGTCCCAGGGTGGGACGCAACGACCCGTGCCCGTGCGGTTCCGGCAAGAAGTATAAAAAGTGTTGCGGAGCCTGAATCGGTTGGTTTAATCTCCTTTCAGTTACAGGACGAGCGGGGGAGCGATTGAGCGAGCGGCGGGTGCTTATAATAGAGCCTGAAGACGACATGGCGGTGATGATAGAGCGTTTTCTGCGCTCCAGCGGTTTCGAGGTGGCGAGGGCCAGGGACGCTCACCAGGGAAAATGGATTGCGCCGCTTATTTGTCCCCACATTGTTCTTCTGGATTCCGGCCCAAACGACGGACTGAATATAGCCCGGATATTCCGCAATGACAGCCAGCTCGGGGAAACGCCGCTTATCATGATGATTCCCGAGGATATTGACGATACCCAGCCCGACCTTGTGGAGTCTCTCCGGGACGTTTTCGACGGTTTTCTGTACAAGCCCTTCGCCGACACGGAGCTTTTGAGGGTGGTGGAAAATTTTACCGGTTTCGGCGAATCTTCCGACATGGAATCGGCCCTGGACAATCTGCTCAACGACGGCTCCCCCAGCCCGGAGCTTGAAAACGTGGTGATGAACATAAAAAAGAGCAAAAACCCCGGCAACAGGAACGAAATAGAGCACGAACTGGGCGAAAAAGTGAAAGAGTTAGAGGAAAAACTGAAACGGGCTCAAGAAGACTCCGATAAGCAAGCCGAAAGAATCTCGGACCTGTTGGATAAGATAAGCGAGTATGAAATCGACCAGGAAAGCCTGGAATCGGAGAAGGCCGAGCTTGAAAAACGGGTTTCGGAGTTATCGGAAAAGCTGGAGGAAATGGAGAAAGCCTGTGCCGAAGCGAGCGAGCTTATGGGCTCGGCCGGCAAGTTGCTTAAAAAGCCGCTTAAGAGGAAATGAAAATTTGCAGCGAATTTTTGAGTGTTCTGTATTTTACCTGCGTTTTTTCATTAATATTTGCCTTAGAAAAATCGTGCATTACACTCACACTTTCAGGTTCGGGCCGATTTCGGGTCGATTTTCAATACTGAGTCCTGATAAGAGGATTAAGAAATGAGATTTTTTTTACTTTTGTTCTTTTTCCTTTCCGGCGCCTGCGGCCTTGTCTACGAGGTTACCTGGACGAAGTTGTTTGCCCTCTCGATGGGCGGCACCACTTATTCCATAAGCACCGTGCTGGCGGCGTTTATGGGCGGGCTGGCCCTTGGCAGCCGCTATGGCGGCAAGTTAATAGACCGGCGCGGCGACCCTCTTTTCGTGTACGGCCTCCTGGAAGGCGCCATCGGCATATATTGCCTTCTGACACCGCTGATGGTGGAAAGCATTCCCTTTGTTCTTTCGCCTCTGTATAACAAGTATTATCTGGAGGCCCCGGTTTTCTTCGGAATTCTGCGGTTCCTTCTCAGCTTCGGCATTCTGGTTGTACCGACAGTATTGATGGGCGCCAGTCTGCCCGTGCTTTCCAAGTATTACGCGCGCAAGAAGGAAACTTTCGGCTGGGAAGTGGGCAGGCTGTTTTCCGTTAACACCTTCGGGGCCATGGTTGGCAGCTTTTCCGCCGGTTTCCTCCTGCTACCCAACCTGGGGCAGCGTTTGAGCATATATTCGGCCGCGTCCGTGAACCTGGGGATTTTTGTGATTGTATTGGCCTATTGGTTCGCGAAAGGCCGTAAAATGGAATACGGGACGGTAGAGGAAGAACCGTCTGAAGCCCCCTCGCCGGAGCCGTCCGAAGGCGAGGCCGGTTGGGGAAGATTGCTACTGTATTCTGTGCTGTTTCTCTACGCCGCCAACGGCTTTGCGGGAATGGCGTACCAGGTAGCGTGGACAAGGGCGCTGACGCTTAGCCTGGGTCCCAGCGCTTACTCGTTTTCCATAATCGTTACGGTGTTCATATTCGGCCTGGCGGCTGGTTCGGGAGTGGGGGCCCGCATCGCCGACAGGCTGGAAAACCCGGCGGCAGCGGCCGGCTTTCTGGAAATATTGATAGGTTTTCTGGCCATCGGCGTAATGTGGGGGCTCGGCCGCCTGCCGCTCTGGATAGTGCCCGTAATCCGGGATTTCGGTGACAACTGGCGCAACCTTCTGGCCGGCGAATTTTTGGTGGTGGCGCTATTGCTGATAGTGCCCACTTTTGTGATGGGCGCGGTTTTTCCGCTGGTGGTAAAAACCGCCGGGATGTGCCGGAAGGGAATCGGGGAGCCGGTGGGGCTGGCTTTCGGATGGAACACTTTCGGCTCCATAACCGGCTCCATAGCGGCGGGTTTTTTACTCATACCGCTTATCGGATTGCAGAGCACCATCTCGGTGGTGAACGTCATAAACTGGGTTGCCGGCGGGTTTGTTATTATTGTAGCCCTTTCTTCAAGCAGGGTTAGTAGATGGGCGATGGCGGCGGCGCCGTTGGCCGTAGGGTTGGCAATAACCGTTTTCATGCCCCGATGGGACGCTGCGATAATGAGTTCCGGCCCCGCCCTTCTGGCGAAAACCACGCCGCGGGGAAAAGAAATTCTACGGAAGGGCCAGGATGTCCTGTTTCACAGGGAAGGAGTGGACACCACCGTTACCGTGGTAAATATCCGGAAAGACTTTTACAGCCTTAAAGTGAACGCCAAGGTCGATGCTTCCACCTTCTTCGGGGATATGCTCACGCAGGTGTTAAGCGCTCAGATTCCCATGCTGGTTCACCCGAATCCCGAAAAGGTTTGCGTTATCGGGTTGGCCAGCGGAGTCTCCGCGGGTTCCACGCTGACTCACTCGATAAAAAGACTGGATATAATCGAGCTGTCCCGGGCGGTGGTGGATGCCAGCAAGTACTTCAACGAGTGGAACAATAAACCCCTGGAGGATGAGCGAACCAGGTTGATTGTGGGAGACGGCAGGTCTCACCTGACTCTCACCGATGAAAAATACGACGTTATAATTTCGGAGCCTTCCAATCCGTGGATAGCGGGGGAATCGGCGTTGTTTACGAAAGATTTCTATGAAACGGTGCGGGATAGGCTGAAGCCGGGCGGAGTTTTTTGCGGCTGGTTCCAGGGCTACGAGGTTCCGCCGGAAAAGTTCAGGATGATAATGAGGAGCTTTCAATCCGTTTTCCCCAACGCCACCCTGTGGGAAACCTCACCCACTCAGGATTTCATGATGGTGTCCTCGCTTTCGGGCGTGAGATTAAATCTGGCGCGTTTGACCGAAAGAATGAACAGAAAAGAGATAGCGGAGGACTTGGGAAGGGTAGATACTTCCACTCCTCCCGGACTAATAGCAAAGTGTCTCATGTCTCCCGACCGTTTCCGGGCGACCGCCGGCGAGGGTGATTACCACACGGACAACCGTCTACAATTGGAGTACGAGGCTCCCAAGTATTTGGGAAGGGCCAATCTTCTTTATCCGGAATTGTACAGGAAAGTAGTGCGTTTCAAGGAGAATCCCCTGTTTTTGCTGGAAACAAGTGAAAACCACCTGCCGCAGCCGTTCAGAGAAGAGTTGCGGATAAAAATGGAGGCCAGGGACGCGTATCATTTCGGAAGGTTTCTGGAATTCCAGGGAAAAAGCATGCGGGCATTTTTAAATTACAAGAAATCCGTACGGTTGAATCCGGAAAATGAAATGTATGTACGCCCTTTCAAGAACCTCGCAAACAGGATAGCCGGCGCATTGGCCGAGGAGGAAGAATACTCCCAATCGCTCGACATATGCCGACACGTCATGGAAGTCCTGCCCGATGACCCCGAAACCTACAACATGCGCGCTTCTATCTATATGATGATGGAGGATACAAAAGCGGCGAAGGAGCAGTTCCAAAAGGCCGTGGAACTGGACCCGGATAATCCGGGGGGCAATTACAACCTGGGTTATATCGAATGGAAGGAAGGCAGAAGGGAGTCAGCCATAGAAAAATTCAAACGGGCCGTTGAAGGCGACCCGGATTATGCTCCGCCCTACAATGCGCTGGGAACCATAGCGGGTGATGAACACAGGCTGGCCGAGGCGGAAAAATATTATCGAAAAGCCATTGAAAAAGACCCTGATTACGCCGAGGCTTACGTAAACCTGGGAAGAATACTTATGCAACATCCCGATGAGGGTACAAAAAAGAAGGGAAGGGGACTTGTGCAGAAGGGATTCGAGCTTAATCCCTCTCTCAGGGAAAAGGAAAATTTAAAGAGTCTCATCAAAACGGAGAATCTTCAAAAATGAAAACTTCGCTCTCATCCCCGGGACAAAACGGCTCCGCTCGCCTCACGCTTGGGTATTATTTTCTTACTGCCGGGATTGTTTTGGTCTCGGTCTGCATGATACTCTTCGGCGGTTGCGAGAAGAAAGTTGAAAAAGGCCGGGCGAACGTGCTTTTAATCTCCATCGACACCTTGAGAGCCGACCACCTGGGCGCTTACGGTTACCCTTATATTGAAACCCCCTTCATTGACCGGTTGGCCAAGGAAGGAATATTGTACGAGCGGGCCATGGCCACGGTGGCCCTTACTCTTCCTTCCCACACCAGCATACTTACGGGACTCTATCCGCCGGCTCACGGAGTTAGAAGCAACCTGGACTACACGGTTCCCGAGGGTATTGTAACCCTTCCCGAACTTCTGAAAAAGAACGGCTACAATACGGCGGGCGTCGTCGGCGCCGTGATTCTGGACAGGGTTTTCGGACTGGACCAGGGTTTCGATAGTTATGACGACACCGGAATGGAGCCTCAGGAAGATAACTCTTTGCTTCCGTCTGAAAGAAGGGGGGATGAAGTTACGGAGCAGGCTTTAAAGTGGCTTCGGGCCGGTAAAGGCGAGGAGCCGTTTTTCTTGTGGGCACACTACTATGACCCCCACATTATGTACGAACCGCCGGAGCCTTTTTCCGAAAAATACGTCGCCAGTCCCTACGACGGCGAAATTGCGTATACTGACCACGAGGTGGGGCGCTTGCTCAAAGGGGTCAGGGAACACGCGGACCGGTTTCCGCTCATCGTAATCCTGGTGGGCGACCACGGGGAATCTCTGGGTGAACACGGTGAAATGACTCACGGTTTCTTCGTCTACAACCCTACCATTCATGTGCCGTTGATTATGCATTGTCCCCCGAGGTTTCCTTCGGGGAAAAGAGTAGACAGAGTTGTCAGTATCGTGGACATAGCGCCCACAATACTGGATGCTCTGGCTATCGCCGTACCCGGCTGGATGCACGGCAAGAGCCTTCTGGATTTCAAAGAGGAAGCGGTTGAGGAGCGTCAGGTATACATGGAAGCCCGGATGCCGTTTTTGAACTACGGCTGGAGCGACATCAGGGCGATTTCCCAGCACGGTTACACTTACATTCATTCGTCCCGTCCGGAGTTATATAATATCGACGAGGATTTTTATCAAAAAAACGACTTGGCTTCCTCAAAACCCGATATAATGCGCAAAATGGCCACTCGACTGAAAGCTTTTGAAAAAAAGATTTCTTCTGAAAGGTACCAGAAACAGGCAAAGGGAAAAACGGCTCCGGGCACCAGGAAAAAACTGGCCGCCCTGGGGTATGTGGCGCTGTCCACCGAAAAGGAGACAACAAGTGAAAAACCCATGGAGGAAAGGCCCGCACCCCGGGATAACGTGGGCGTGCACAGGAAATTCATGCAAGTGACAATGTTGCTCGCCCGGGAAAAATACGACAGAGCGCTCGAGCTCGCGGGTGAACTGGTGAGCAAATACCCTCATAATCCCAGATTTTTATTCTTAAAAGCAAATTCGTTATACCATCTGGAAAGAAAAAGCGAGGCTCGACAGACCCTGATAAGCGTGCTCGACCAGGACCCCGAGTTCGTGAAAGGATTAACGTTGTTGGGAAAAATAGAATATGAAAGCGGCAACTTTGAAAAGTCCAAGTCGCTTTATAAAAACGCTGTTGAAATCTCACCCGATGACACCACCCTCCTTACGAAGGCGGGGAAATTGTGGGTCAAAATGGGGGACAGGGAAGGAGCCATTAAGTTTTTCAAAAAGGTCCTGCACGTTAAACCGGAATCCGCCAGCGGATATCATAACCTGGCCGCCGCTATCCTGCTCGGAACCGAGAATCTGCAGCCGATGGGGCCGGGCTCCGACCCGGAAAAGGCCTTTAAGCTTTTCAAAAAGGCATTGGAATTTGACCCGGAACTCGAGGATGCCCGGGAGAAAATCGAGATGATAAAATCCGAACGTGAATTACCGTACTTGAAATAAACACAGCGTGGAGGTAATGATGAACCCGCTAAAGATAAAGGGCCCGAAGGGAGCTGTAAAATTTTTTCTTTTGCCGTTTGTGGCTATTTGTCTGGCCCTTTTTATATGCGCCGGTTGCGAAAAGAAAACCGGCGATTTGAACGTATTGTTGATAACCGTAGACGGCATGAGGTCGGATACGGTGGGCCCGAGAATCAAAAAAGGCGCGGAGATGCCGGTTTTGGACGGACTGTGGAAAAATGGGACAGTCTTTCCGAACACGATTGTAACCAGCCCTTTCAGAACTCCCTCCTACAGTTCCATATTTTCCGGCCTTTATCCCTCCAAGCACGGGGTGCGTAGTTCGGTAGCGGACTTTCTTCCCGAAGAAATCGCGATTTTCCCCGAGCTTTTACAAAACGGCGGATACCGAACGGGCGCGGTGGTTAGTAATGCGCAAGCGGAATCGATAACCGGCTTATCTCAAGGTTTTAATTACTACCAGGATGACATGATTGCGGCTCCCGTCTCCGTCGGGATTCCCTGGGGAAGAAGGGTTCCAAACGCCGATGCCAAGGACGTTACCGATAAAGCCATCGGGTGGCTGGAAGAAGCCCGACATGTTTCAAAGCCGTGGTTTTTGTGGACCCAGTACTCGGATTTACTTCCTGCCAGAGACATACCCACACCCTTTCGGGAAATGTTCTCTTCCAAAAGTTATGGCGGAGCTTTGACATACGTGGACACCAACATCGGTTTGATAATGGGTAAGCTCGATGATTGGGATATAAGAAAAAGAACGCTGGTGATAATTACTTCCTCTCACGGCCTTACACTGGCGGAACACGAGGAATCCGGCGTAAGCTCGTATAACTATATATCCAGCATCAGGGTTCCCGTCGTTGTGAATCTACCCGGAAAGATTCCTTCCGGCAGGGAGCTGCCCGGCGTTATCAGCGCTGTGGACCTGATGCCGACCATTCTCGGGTTTGCGAATCTGAAAATACCGGAAAAGATTGACGGAAGGGACTTATCCGAAAAAATTCTAAAAAAGAAAAAAGTCGAAAATACAACGGCTTATACCGAGAACTTGTTTCTGAAGAACCGGTACAACTGGCATCCGGCATATTCGCTCGTATCGAACAATTATCATCTCATAGAACACGGCAAAACCGAGCTGTATGACATCCGGGAAGACCCGGGTGAGGAAAACAACCTGGCAGATACCAACCCTGATAAAGTGAAAATGCTCAAAGAACAATTGCAGCGATTTATTTCCGCTCCATCCCCGCCTTCCCGGAAAATCGAGACTGAAACTGTGGAGAGGAAACTCAAGCTTCTCGGCATACTTGAAAACGAAAAGGAATATAACTTCTCCATGACAAGCCTGAGCAAAGACGAAATCCGCACGCTCAGGAACGAGATTATAAGCGCCAGAAGAGCCCGGAGTAAAGGCGAACACCTGAAGGCCCTCGACAAGTATACTGAAATTCTCGATAAGTACCCGACCCTTCCGTTGGCTAAATACGAACTCGGACTCATTTATATGAACATCGGAAAGCGGGAAAAAGCGAAAGAGCAGTTAAAAAAGGCCGCGTCTGCCGATTGGAAATCCCTGAAAGCCGCGGCACTGATAATGCTGGCGCAAATTTTCTCCGCTCAAAACAAGCTCGTCGAAGCCGAAAACTTGCTGGAGCCGGCAGTAAAAATTGTGCCGAAAAACCCGGCGGTTCAAACCGAGCTTGGAAACATATACGCCGCTCAAGGCCTCGATTCGGAAGCTGAAAGACAGTTCAGAAAAGCGCTGGAGCTGGAGCCCAGGTACTACCGGGCCCACTTTGCCCTGGCGTCGCTTTACATAACCGACCCCCGAAGGGCCACCGCCGCGCTGCAACAGCTCGAAAAAGTGTTTAAATACAACCCGGATTTCGCTCCCGCGCGAATCATGGCCGCCAGAATCGTTTTCAGAGCTTTCAAAAATCCCGATGAAGCCAGAATGCACCTGGAAAAAGCGCTGAATTCCCGGCCTTCGGGGCCGATTGCCGAAAGAGCGCAACAGTTGCTTGAAGAAATAGAAAACTATAATCCGGATAAAAAACCGTAAAACGGCCAAACGGAACCCTCGCATTTGGCCTGAACAATCCGGTTGGCTATCATGAGCCTGACCAATTTCCGTGTTGATGGGTGCCGGCAGATGGAAGACCTGGAAAAAATACTGAATGAAATATTGCAAAAGTATACTCTTTCAAAAGAAGAAGACCGCAACCGGGCGTACGAGGAATGCGTCGAGTTCGCCGAGAACCGGCTTTCCGACGACCTGCGATGTAACTCCTTCCTTCGCATGGCCGCGCTGATGCTGGAGAAGGACCCGGTTGAAATCGACATAATCCGGGAAATGGTGGATATGCCCGACGACGCCATACTGGACGTGGCATACGACGAACGACTCGGGTTTGTACTGACCGCCAACTCCTCGGGCCTGGAATACCTCTCCCAATTGCTCAACCTGCTCGCGGAAGCTCCTCATGGAGAACACGTCCACCTCTATAACGACGAAGACCCGCTCTCCGCCATCAGCTTCAACCTCGTGCTTTACCACGAAGCGGACGAATGGTTCTCTAAAGCCGAGTCCGAAGCCGCCGAAATTGGAGCGTTTCGCAGAAGGGCCGTGCACGCCTCCGAAATATTCGCAGTGCAGGTGGTGGGCAATACGCCCCACGGCATGCCCATTACCAGGGACAGGATTTACAGGGTCGTGAGCGTCGAAGCTTGTTCACCCGACTTCGATGACGATGTCAGGGACGAGAAAACCTGGAGAAAGTTTTTTCACGGTGACTCCGAAAGGTACGTCAACGTGCTGATACTCGACGACGACGGCGAAGACCTCGAACTTGTCCTGAACATGGACGACCCCGACGTCATCCTGTTCAAAAAACGGGATATCGAGGACCTTTTAAAGTAAAATGGATTATCCGGCGGCCCCGCTTGTTGCCCCTCTCCAAAGTGTGTTATAAAGTTTCGATAATTCCATGGACATCGATTTAAACGTTGAGTTGGGCAGGCTGAAACTTTCCAACCCGCTGCTCGCAGCCTCCGGGGTTTACGGCTACGGACGGGAGTATGAAGACGTCTGCCCCCCCGAGAATTTCGGCGCCGTAATAACCAAAGGGGTCAGCCTCCGGCCCGCTCCCGGCAACCCCCCTCCGCGCATATGGGAAACGCCGTCGGGGATGATTAACGCTATCGGACTGGAAAACGTCGGCGTGGAAAGTTTTATCCACGAAAAACTGCCGCCGCTTATCGACCGAAAACTCAATGTAATCGCCAACTTCTTCGGCTCCACGCTCGATGAGTACGCCGAGTGCGCGGCAAGGTTGGACAAGGCCGAAGGATTGTCGGGTTTGGAGGCCAACATATCCTGTCCCAACGTGGGCAGCGAAAAGGGCCTTTACTTCGGCTCCAAGCCACCCATGGCGGAAGAAGTTACCTCCGCAATCAGAAAAAAAACCGATAAGTTTCTCATAATCAAGCTCACGCCGCAGGTAACCGACATCGCCGAAATCGCTCTCGCGGCAGAGACCGGAGGCGCCGACGCGGTAAGCCTCATAAACACCGTCCCCGCCATGGCGGTGGACGTCGAAACACGCAAGCCCAGGCTCGCCAACGTCACCGGAGGCCTTTCCGGCCCGGCCATACATCCGGTGGCGGTGAAAATGGTGCGAGACGTGGCGAACGCGGTCAAAATTCCGGTTATCGGAATCGGAGGGATAATGAACGCGGCTGATGCGCTGGAGTTCATAATCGTGGGCGCTGCCGCGGTTCAGATTGGCTCGGCCCTGTTCTCGGAACCGAATCTCCCTGGCGCAATACTAAGCAATATAGGGGACTATATGGAACGACACGGGATAGCTTCCCTGGCCGAACTCAGAGGAAGTCTAACGACGTAATTGTCCGGGGTTAGACAACCCTTGCGAATGTGCTAAATTAAGTAAAGATTTCATTAATTTCGAGAAAGGTTGTATATAGAGGAGGTAAAACCATGAAGAGGGTATTTTCTTGGGCACTGGTGTTGGCGGTGATGGTTTCCTTTTCGCTTGCGGCACAAGCGCAGGACCCGGCGGCGCTGAAGGCTGAAGGGAAAAAGGCCTGGGAAAACAGATTGGATTTGAAACAGGCCCAAAAAGCCGCGCAAATATTTGAAAAACTTTCCGAAATGACCCCGGAAGACGATGAAATTTCCGAATTGGCCCCACGCTCGTATTACTGGCTGGGCATCAATACGGACAGCGTGGAGAAAAAGAGGGAGTATCATCAGAAGGGATACGACCTCGGGATTAAGCTTTGCGAGGTCGAGGACAGGGTCTCCTGCAACTACTGGGCCGCATCCAATATCGGAAGATATGCACAGACACTCGGCTCCCTCAAGCAGAAATGGTACTTCAGAAAAGTCAGCCCGCTGATGGACAAGGTCAAGGAGATGGACGAGACCTACTATTATCACGGAGCCTACCGCTACATGGCCATCCTGATAAAAAAACTGTCCCCGACCCTGCGCAGCTTCTTCGGCGCACTGAGGGACGATTACGATTTTACCATCGAAGAAGCCGAGGAGTTGATAAAAACGGCCATCGAGGCCGAGCCCCGTTACCTCCTGAATCACGTCACCCTGGCCGAGATATACATCGAGCAAGGCAACGACGTGGAAGCCATAAAGAAGCTGAAGTGGGTGCTCGAGCAGGACCCGAACGCTTTGCCCAAGGCTATGCCCGAAAACGTGTATGAACAGAAACGGGCGAAGAAGATAGTGAACGAGTACAAGCAAGGAGGCTGAAACTCCATAATTGTAGGGGCAAGGTCTAAAACCCGCCGCTACGGATTTCAGCGCAGTTTTGAGCGTCCGAAAGCCTTCATATTTGCGCCCCGCGGCCGCATCCGGCCAATCACGGCATCGAATGAAATCCCTGCTCCGAGGTGCGGGCCTTCATACCGTTTGTGAATCCGCCCGATGCCCCAACATCGGCGAATGCTTTCATAACGGCACGGCCACTTTCATGATTCTGGGGGACGTATGTACCCGTAACTGCTCATTTTGTGCCGTTAAAAAGGGCCTTTCACAGGCTCCCGATAATGACGAGCCCCAAAGGGTGGCCCGGGTGGCCGCCCTTCTCGGCCTTTCCCACGTAGTCATAACAAGCGTTACACGCGACGATTTACCGGACGGGGGCGCCAAGCATTTTGAGCTTACTATAAGAGCCGTTAAAAAGAAGATTCCGGAATCGGCAACGGAGGTACTCGTACCCGATTTCTCGGGCTCGGAATCGGCCCTGAAAACCGTAATCGAGGCGGCGCCGGACGTTTTCAACCACAACGTGGAGACCGTACCGCGCCTTTACCCCGAAGTTCGGCCCGGGGCGGACTGGAACCGGTCATTGAATATCATTCGGGTGGCTTCGCAAGCGGGGCTTGTCACCAAATCCGGGATGATGCCGGGTATGGGAGAAACACCGGAGGAAGTCGAAAGCGCCATGGAATGTCTCCTGGAAGCCGGTTGCAGGATACTCACCCTCGGCCAATACCTGGCGCCTTCAAAAAATCATTGGCCGGTTGCTGATTATATAACCCCCGAAAAATTTGCCCGATACAGGGAAATCGGTGAAAAAATGGGGTTTTACAAGGTATTTTCAGGCCCCCTGGTTCGTTCAAGCTACCGGGCGCACGAGGCCCGGCCCATCCTCGAAAGTTGCGGGCTCAGGTCTTAGACCCACCTCGGGCTACCGGCTAAGGGCGTGAAATGAGCCGGGTTCCTATCCGGTAATTCTTGTGAGACCGTTGCAAAACAGGCTTCAGGGGGAGAGAAGGCTTTTTTTCTGTAGCTCCCCGAGAATGTCTTTTCCAGACAAGGGGTTTTAACCCCTTGAAATTCAAGGGGCTGAAGCCCCTTGTCCATTCGGGGTTCTTTTTCGGCGCGATGAAGGTCAACACATCCCAAACGAAAAATCATAATTCTGCAACGGCCTCCTTGTATTATTTTTCACTTGGAAGCCGCCAACTTGCGTGTTACTATTATGTTATTAATATGCTTCCCCGGTTGGCGGGTTTCCGTTTGTTTTGACAATGCGTCCTACCCAGGCACATATAGACCTCGCCGCGCTGCGCCACAATTGCAGAACGCTGGCACAGCTTGTGGGCGATGAGGTATCCATAATCCCCGTGGTCAAGGCCGATGCATATGGCCACGGCGCCGTGGGCGTCTCGTGGGCGCTTACCGAGGAAGGCGTCAACCTGGTGGCCGTTGCAACCCTCGAGGAAGCGCTCGAGCTGCAGGAGTCCGGTATCCCGGCAAGATTTCTTATTCTGGGCGGCATAACGGGCGAATCCAACCTGTTGGATATACCCCCTGACTGCATACCGGTGGTTTGGGACGAGGACGGATTGAACTTTTCCAATGCCTTGCCCAGCGTAGCCGGCAGGCCGGTGGAAGTGCACCTGAAAATCGACACCGGCATGACACGGCTGGGCTGCCGGCCCGACCAAATGCCCCGGCTTTTCGACATCGCCCTGGGGCTGGATAACGTGCGAGTTACCGGCGTGATGAGCCACCTTTCCAGCGCCGACGGCGCCGACACCGACGATGTAGTTTTTACTCACGAGCAGGTGCTCAAGTTCCGGGAATCGTGCAGAAATCTGGCGATGGGCATCATCCGCCACCTCGGAAACAGCGCCGGCGCACTGGCTTATCCCGAATGCCGGCTGGACGCGGTGCGGCCCGGGCTGATGCTTTACGGCATCTGGCCGTTCCCGGATTTCCAGCCCAGGAGCGGTTTGAGCCCCGAGTCGTTGAAACCGGTGATGTGCGTGAAAACCACGGTGCTGGCCGTCAGGAAAATCGATACCGGCACTCCCGTCAGCTACGGAAGGGCTCACATGGCGCATAAGCCGGAACAAATCGCAGTAATACCGGCGGGTTACGCCGACGGCGTGCCCAGAAAACTGTCCAATCGCGGCGCCGTCATCATCGGCGGCAAGAAAAGGAATATAGTGGGAAACGTGACCATGGATTACATCATGGTGGATGTCTCCGAGCAGCCCGAGGTGTTCCCCGGCGATGAAGTGGTTATAATGGGAAAACAGGGCAGCGAACAAATAACCGCCTGGGATATCGCAAAACAGGCCGACACCATACCCTACGAAATTACTTGCAACATAAGTAAGCGCGTCACACGGATGCCCTACGATGACTACGGGAAAGAATAAGCTTCCAACCCATTCAAAAAGCCCCACCTTACATGACGTACCTTGTCGAATTAACGCTGCGCGTGTAAACTTCTTATCATGGCGGATAAGAAGAAAAAAGTGAAGCTCACCGCCTGGGCCAAGGCCAGCGGGTGAGCGGCAAAAGTGGGCCCGGGCGGCCTGCGTGAAATAATCTGCGACCTCCATCCGTCGGATGACATCGAGGACATGGTGAGGTTCAATCTGCTGGACGACGCGGGGGTGTGTCGTTTGGACGAGATGGCGCTCGTCCAGA
This sequence comes from uncultured bacterium, assembly GCA_964459325.1. Classification (GTDB taxonomy): domain Bacteria; phylum RBG-13-61-14; class RBG-13-61-14; order CAYWKU01; family CAYWKU01; genus CAYWKU01. The sequence continues at coordinate 31,328 of CAYWKU010000034.1, forward strand.
CCATAGACGTCATCACCCCCATCGTAGACGACCCCTTCACTTTCGGTAAAATCGCCGCGGCCAACGCCATCAGCGACGTCTACGCCATGGGCGCGCGGCCGATTACCGCTTTGAATTTCCTCGCCTTTCCGGAAGACCGGCTTCCCACAAAAGTGGCGGCGGAGATATTAAGGGGCGGATTGGAAGCATGCGAAGAGGCCGGGTGCACGCTCCTGGGCGGCCATACCATCAGGGACGAGGAGGTCAAGTACGGCCTGGCGGTCACGGGGCTGGCCGACCCCGACGCCATTGTCGCCAACTCCGGCGCAAAACCGGGCGACGCTCTGGTGCTGACCAAGGCCCTCGGCACCGGCGTAATCAACACCGCCGCAAAGAAAGGCCTCGCGACCGCCGGCAGCCTCGAAGACGCCGAGAAATCCATGACGGCACTTAACAAAAGCGCCTGCGAGGCCATGCTGGCCGTCGGGGCAAACGCCTGCACCGACGTTACCGGCTTCGGACTGGGAGGCCACGCGGCCCAGATGGCGGCCGCGTCGGAGGTTACTTTTAACCTGTACTCCTCCAAAATGCCCTTCTTGAAAGGCGCTTTGTCCCTGTGCAGGAAGGACATACTGCCGGCGGGCAGCCGCAACAACCTCAAAGCCTACCGCTCGACCATCCGGGTCAAAAAAGACGTGGACCCCGCCCGGCTCAACCTGATATTCGACGCTCAGACATCGGGGGGGCTCCTTATAAGTGTGCCTTCGGCGAAATCCCGTAAGTTAGTCGGTGAACTAAAGAAAAGGGGCGCCCTGGTAGCCCGGGTGGTGGGTGAAGTCGTAAATAAAAAGAAGGGCCTCGATATCGTTATTTATTGATTGTCCCTCTTTACCTCAAAATATCCCCATAAGCATTAATCTTTAATTCCTTCCCGACGTTCTTATAAAATGTCTGACGGCCCTGCGACATGAAAGTGGGTTTTTAGCAGGGTGTTGAAAAAGTCTGAAACGTAACGACGCCATCCTTGGCGGCACTTGTAAGTAGCTGATTTTATTAAGGCGGCTTTTGCCCGTCCGGGCGCTACGGCATAATCAATTCTGCAACGGCCTCTTTTATTGGACAGGGTTGAATTGAAATCATGTTTTATCCTAAAGGTGATAACCAATTCCACGCTTGTTCCCACACCATGACCCGTCGGGGCAGGGAGATACCATGTAGCAAGCTACCCTTGTAATGGAAACGGTATTATGTATAACCCGACCGCTTGTGGCCGTTGACGGTTCGGTCGAACTGTCTTACTCTAAGCGCCTATCCGGAAAGGATTTTCCGTTTCACCGACAGGCGGACGTAAAACATGGAAGAGCCTGAAAAGAAAGAACAAACCCGCTCGGGGTGGTGGAAGTACATACTGTGGAGTTACGACCCCCGCCGTTATCCGGCTCTGATTGAAGTCATGCTGTGGCCGGCGCTGGTGGCGCTGCTTTTGCTGGGAATCATCCAATACGGCGCCGCGGCAACTCAATTGTCCAAAAAATGGCCGGCCATCGTCGAGCAGGTGGCGGGCCAGTGGGACCGGAAATTCCCTCGTGTCGTTATTGAAGACGGCGTTGCTGAAACGGAGGAAACTGTCAAGGTAACCGGTGAGTTGTCCATAAACAGCAGCAAATTTCATGTAATAATAGACACCACGGGCGAAACGAAGGAGATGGACCCCACCTGGATGCACGGAATGCTCCTGACGACCTCCGAGGTGCTCATAAAAATGCCCACGCCGGGAGGCGCGCCGCATACATCCCGCATTCCCTTGAAAGAAATCAACAGCGCTTTCGGTAAAATAACCCTCGATTCCGACGGCATCAGGGAGATGGGCAAGAAGATGCTGCCCAAGTGGCTGATGTCCATATTTTTGCAGGGCATATTGAGGTTTGCCCTGGTGAAGGTGGTTCACGTGTTTCTCGGGACGCTGGTCACCCTTATAGCCCTGGGCCTTATGAAAAGCCGGGTGCAATACTCCAGGCTGGTGAAGCTGGGGTTCTATGCCCTTATACCGGCGGTTACTGTGGATGCGCTTATTTTCATCGCATCGCCGGTTTTGCACAAGTCCGTGCATTCGTACCTGTTTATCATATACATAGCGGTTTACGTGGCGTTTCTGGTAATGGCGACGCTTAACATATCTAAGGCTCAGCAGGCGCAAGCGCCCGGGGCATAAAGCCCGGGGATTCATTCGCTCGTTTTAAAATCAGCATGGATAAGTCCGAATTCCGCACCTATATCCTCGAAGACCATCCCCGGCCGGATTACGCCCGCCCCGATTGGGTTAGCCTGAATGGCGATTGGGAGTTTTCTTTCGACCGCAAGAAGATGGGTGAAAGCTCCCGCTGGTTCGCCCGGGAGGGGTTTCCTTATCGCATAAAAGTACCCTTTCCGGTCGAAAGCGAGCTTTCGGGAATCGGGCTTAAAAGGCCGCCTGAAGTGTGCTGGTACCTGCGCCGATTCGATTTGCCCGGAGCGTGGAAGGAGAGGCGGGTGCGGCTGAACTTCGGGGCCGTGGACTACCGGGCCAAGGTTTGGCTGAATAACACCTACCTCGGCGAGCATACCGGCGGCTATACGCCTTTCGGGTTCGACATCACCGAGTCCCTCCTGAATAGCGACAATAAGCTTATCCTCCGGGTGAGCGACCCCCGAACCATCTACCAGGTGCGCGGGAAGCAGACCTTCATGCGCAAAAGCCGGAGCATTTTCTACACTACCGTCACCGGCATCTGGCAGCCGGTATGGATGGAAGCCGGCGGCGTCGGAAGAATCGAAAGCCTGGTTATAAATGCCGCGCCGAGCGGCGAAGTTAACATCCGATATGGGCTCGAGGGTTCAGTAGAAGGGTGCAGGCTCGATTTCCTGATTTACGGCCCGGACGGTGAGGAGGTCATCGAAAAAACCGAAAGCGAGGTTTCCCGGGAGGAAGGCCGGATATCGTTTCGTATCGAAAACCCCAGGTTATGGCAGCCGGGGGAAGGCAAGCTGTACCCGCTTCAGGTAAAGCTCACTGATGCCGAGGGACAAGTAAGCGACGAGGTGCGCACTTATTTCGGCCTGAGAGAAGTCGAAGCATGTGACGGGGCGGTGTTTATCAACGGCGAAAAGTTTTACCACCGGTTTCTTCTGAACCAGGGCTATTTCCCCGACGGAGTTTATCGCCCGGGCGACCCGGAGCGATACAGGCGCGACGTACAGGATGTATTGGAGATGGGTTTCAACGGGTTGAGAATGCACCAGAAAGTGGAAGACCCCGCCTTTTTGTACTGGTGCGACGCCCTGGGGGCGCCGGTGTGGGCGGAGATGCCATCATACCTTTTGCCGAAGAAGCGCTGCCAGGCCGGCTTCCGGGAGCAGTGGCGCGATGCGATGCTCCGGGATATCAATCACCCGTGCGTTATTGCCTGGGTTCCTTTCAACGAGCAGTGGGGCGTCCAGGACGTGTGGCTTTCATCCCGGCGGAAAAAGTTCTTCCGGGAAGTGCTCGAAGATACCCGCCGCATCGACTCCACTCGCCCGGTGGTGGCGAATTCCGGATGGGAACACGAGGGAAGCGACATACTTGACCAGCATACTTACGCGCGGAACATCAAAGTGCTTGGGAAGGTGCTGGAAAACCTCGGCGGCGACGAAGGCCGCTCGTTCGGCTTGCGCAAATCGTTGTTCTTGGGCGGAAAAAACGGCTGGCCGTTTTTCACCAAGCCTTTGCTGGCTCCCGGCGAAAAGTATCGCGGGCAACCGATTATCATCAGCGAATACGGCGGGTTCGGGTTTTATCCGACCCAGGAGAAAAGCCTCATAGAAAACTTCACCGAGTACACCCTGGCCATAGCCGAAGCGCCTCACATAGCGGGCTACTGCTACACCCAGCAATACGACACCGAGCAGGAAAAAAACGGCCTGTTGACTTACGACCGCAAACCTAAAGTCGACATCCTGGAAGTCAAAAGGGTTAACGGGCAGGTTGAAGAAACAGTGCGAAAGAGGGGTTTTTGAAAATATCTAGCGGGGCGACGACAACTCAAAAAAAATCCCGCTCGGAACTTAGCGGCTATCTTCATCAAAAGGGAAGCCGGATTATTAGAGGCCGTTGCAAAACAGGCTTCAGGGGGAGAAAAGGCTTTTTTTCTGTAGCTCCCCGAGAATGTC
>CAYWKU010000035.1:0-35275 GCA_964459325.1 uncultured bacterium
ACCGTGGAATGCGCGGCAGGAGTGCCGCGCCTACCATGGCAAAAAAACATACCCCCCTACTATTCGAAAAAAATATAGGGTTTTTGGCGTAAACCCGCGCCGTTGCTGAAGATGCGGGGCGTGGCACGGAAAGTGTTATATGTGGCACGAATGATGATAAATTACGTGCTAAGGTGTTTTTTGAAAGGTGTTGACAATCTGAACGGGAAAATCTACCGTGTAAGTAATTTCAGGAAGTAACGTTAAATAGATTACCTTCGGGTATGAAAACGTCAAAGATTAAAGGGGGGATTCCGGGAATGAAAACTTTAGTGGTTTACTATTCCAGAACCGGGCATACCGATAAGCTGGCCGAATTGGTTATCGGGGGGTTGGAATCCCGGGGACATACGGTTACGGTGGAGAGAATTGAGGTAAAGAAGCGGCGAAGCAAATGGATTATTCTTGCCCAGCAGATATACACCTATCCTCTCATCGCCCTGGCATTGGTCAGCTTATCTTTTAAAAATTGGTGGATGCGGCACTACCCGCAGGTGGAGGAGGATATACAGCCGCTTTCATACCCCGATGTATCCCAATTCGACCTGATATGCCTTGGAGGTCCCAAGTGGGCCGAGATATGCTACCCCGTGGCAAGATATTTGAAGCAGGTAAATGGCCTCGCCGGCAAGGAGGTAGCGGTTTTTGGAACCTTCGGGGGCCCACCCCTCGAGGTGTTCGAGCTTGAGATGTTATTCAAGCCAATAAGTGACCGGGTGGAGGAATCGGGCGGCAGGGTAGTGGCCACTCTTGGCCTGTCAAGCTGTTATCACGAGCTGTACGTATTGCCTTTAATGAGGCTGGCAAGCAAAATAAAATTCAAAAGGCCTCTCGAATCTTTTCACTTTGAAAGTGAATACGGCAAAATCCGGGTAAATGAATTCTGCAATAAAATCGCTCAAATAGAGGCGTCGCCTTCGGTGGCGTAGTCCTGATAAGAAAGGAGACGATATAAATGCCCCGGTTATATGAAAAAGCGAAACAGGTACGAAAGATGATAATGGACAGGGTTCTTGCCGAAGGCTCGGTTCCCAAAACAGCGGAAATATCGGAGACGCACTCTGTCACCGGGGAGGAATTATCCCGGATTCTGAAGGACCTTGAAGCGGCCATCGTGATGGCGGTGCAGAACCCGGCTCACGCCGGCATTGAATATTTCCAGGAGGAGAAGCTGGAGGAGCCTGTGCCGGAAGTCGGGGAGATTTTTTACGCCCGCCCCTTCGCTTCTTTCAAGAACCATTACAAAATCACGGTGGACGGGGAGCACAAATGGCACGGTGAGTGCGCGGTCGAGATGTGCGGCGTCTCCGCCATGTTTCCCGGCAAGGAGGTTAAGGTCGAATCGGTTTGCCGCTACACGAAGGAACCGGTGGAGCTGGTGGGAAAAGACGGCGTGTTGCTTGACTATTCCCCCAAGAGCCTGCGCGTCCACGTCGGCATTCCGCTACGGTACATGCCGGACGACGCGGTGGGATGGTGCGACTTCAACAGCTTTTTCAGCTCGGAAGAGGCGGTGGAAAAGTGGAGTAAAAAGCACCCCAACATCAAGGGCATTACCAGAGACCCGGAAACGGTTGCGAACTTCGTAAGTCTGGTGGGAAAGGGGCGGCTGGACTACGACTACCAGTTCAAGTTTCCCCTGCTGCGCTACTTGTTTCAGGGCAGGAAGTACGGTTTTACAAAACCCATGCCCGGCCTTGGAATACCCGTCCCCGACCCGTTCTGGATACCCACCCTGCATACGCTTAAGGAAGCCAGGCGAAAGGGCTACAAGCCGTATATCGGTTTATCCCTGTTGTAAACTGAATACCCGGAAACCGGGTAAGGCGATGCGCGTGCGAGTTATTTTCGCGCGGGCATGAGTTCGGCGAGCTTCGATGTCATTTCCTCGCCCGTCCATTCTCTGCCGCCGAGAATTTTATCCTTGACCAGGCCGTCGGGGCCTATGATGTAGGTTTCCGGAAACATGGCAGTGCCCCACATTCTGGCGGCGCCTCCGCCGGGGTCGAGCAGTATCGGGTAGGACAGGTTCATTTCCTTGACCATCTTGGAAACCTTCTCCTTGTCGTCGTCCACGCTCACCGCCAGAAGCTCGAAAGGTTTGCCTTCCATTTTGCGGTAGAGCTTTTCGAAGGAAGGCATCTCCTCCCGGCACGGCTCGCACCAGGTGGCCCAGAAGTTCACCACCACCACCTTCCCCTTCAACCCGTCCAGCTTGACGTTTCCGCCCCCCAGTCGCGGGAGCGAAAGCGGTGGCGCCTCCAGCCCCACCCTTGCGCCGCTTTGAGTACAACATAGCGAGACCAGCGCAATGCTCGCCGCCATCAGCCAGTGGATGTTTCTCAATCGCATGGAATCGAAGATAAACGTGGAGGGAAGTTTTCGCATCCCCGCCGGGATACTCGGCGACGAGCAGGGCGGCGGGGGAAGATTAGCCCCATCACATCGAATTGAGTTATCATGACAAAAACCTGTTGCCTTAGTGGCAGTGATGACTTACCATAATATACTCAGGATTTGAGGGGATGAGACCATGAAAAAACTGGGCACGCTTCTCCAGGAAGCGGGAGTCATAGACGAAATAGAGCTTGTCAGGGCTTTGAGCCATCACCGGAAGTGGAAATGCCGGCTGGGGCAAAGCCTGGTCGATTTGGGTTTCGTGGACGAGGAGACCATTGCAAGAAACATCGCAGGCCAATTGGAGCTGCCCTACGTGGAACTGGACCCCGCCGCTACACCCCGTGAGCTTCTGGAGCTACTCCCGGAAAAACTGGCCGAGGAAAAGATTTTCTTCCCCGTGGGTTATTCCCACTCCGGCTCGAACAAAACCCTGATAGTGGCTTTCAGCGACCCTACCGATTCGGCTCTCGCGGACGCTCTGGCCAACCAGGCGGGGGTAAAAATAGAGCCCGCCGTCGCCCGGGACAGCTTAATTGAGGAGGCGGTAAGAAACTGGAGCAAGTATCTTTCTCAGAACGCTCCTTCCAGTCCCGAGGAGCAGCTCGCCCGCGCGCACCGGGGCGAGGCCGAGCAAGCCGGCGGCGAAAGCGAGACCGGAGACGAGGCGGAGGTGGTGGACCTGAACGAGCCCGCCGAGGAGCATGAAACCTCGGGGCAAGCTGCCGCACAAGAAGCCGCTCCGCTCCCCGAAGCGCCTTCCAAAGAGGTCGGGTCGGAGGAGGAGCTTTTGTCGGTCTCAGACCTTCCTCCAATCGACGGTGAAGAATCCGGGGGAGAAGAGATGGAAGTGGAGCATACCGCTGCATGGGAGCAGGTTATGCCGGATGTGGCGGAGCAGTCGATGCCTTCCGTGCCCGAGGAGTCGGAGATGCCCGTCGCTCCCGCTCACGAGCAGATTGATGAGAGCATGCAGCAGGATTTGCCTTCGGTAGACGAGTCGGCGGTTGCCGGAGCGCCGGAAGAAGTCAAGCCCTCGCCCGCCGAAACCTTTTCCGCCCCTCAGGCCCCGACCGGCGATAAAGGTTCCGATGCTGAAGCTACAAAACCGCCATCAGTACCACCGGCGAGGGAAAAGCAGACCACCGAAGCTTCATCCGAAACCGGCGCGGAGGAAAAGCCGGCGACCGCAACGGGGCAAGAAAGCTCCGGGACCGCAGGAAAAGCCGGCGGCGACTCGGGTGACGAAATCGCGACCGGCGAGCGCATCCTCAAGGAGATAAAAAGCTTGCGGGAGGAAATAGTTCAGCTTACCATGCTGGTGGAATCGCTGGTAAGTAAAGAGGAGAAAAAGTAACACCCACCCGCCGGGCGCCTTCCTCACATCTTTAAAGTAAACGGGGTAAATCATGAAAGACAGCAAACTATTCAAAAACTGGGGAACTTTTTCCAAGGGCATGGACGCCAAAAGCATCTCCTTGTCCTTCGCCAATCACCTCGAATACTCGCTCTCCAAGGACAAGTACACCGCCACCATGCGCGACGTTTACCTTTCGCTGGCGCTGGCCGCCAGGGACAGGATGGTCGAAAGATGGATACGCACCCAGCAGATGTATTACGACTACGACGTCAAAAGGGTCTATTACCTGTCGGCGGAGTACCTTCCGGGCCGGTTGCTGACAAATAACCTCATCAACATGGGAATATACAAAGAAACCGACAAGACCATGGAAGATTTGAACATGAACCTGGACGCGGTGGCCGAACAGGAACCCGACCCCGGCCTGGGCAACGGCGGCCTCGGAAGGCTGGCGGCATGCTACATGGACTCGCTTGCCACCCTGGAGATACCCGCGTACGGCTACGGCATCCGCTATGAGTTCGGGATTTTCGACCAGGAGATAAGAAATCTGCAGCAGGTTGAGCGCCCGGAGCATTGGCTTAAGTTCGGCAACCCCTGGGAAATACCAAGGCCGGAGTACAACTTTACCGTAAAGTTTTACGGGTGGGTAAAGGAAAGCGTGACCCCTCAGGGAAAGCTCAAAACCGAGCTCATGGATACCCGGGACGTCATCGGAGTGGCCTATGATATACCCATACCCGGATACGGCAACGAAACGGTGAATACGCTCAGGCTGTGGTCGGCGCGGGCGTCCAAGGAGTTCGACCTTAAATACTTCCAGCACGGCGATTACCTGAAGGCGGTGGAGGAGAAAAACGTTTCCGAGAACATATCGAAAGTGCTCTATCCCAACGATGAAATACTTGCCGGGCAGGAGCTGCGGCTGAAGCAGCAGTATTTCTTCGTCTCCTGCTCGGTCCAGGACATCGTACGCCGTTACCTGGTGAATCACAAGGACTTCAGCTGTTTCCCCGACAAGATTGCCATACAGATGAACGACACCCACCCGTCGCTGGCGGTGGTGGAGCTTATGCGGATACTCCTCGACGAGCACGGCCTCAGCTGGGAGGACGCATGGGACATTACCGTCAACTCCTGCGCATACACCAACCACACCCTGCTGTCCGAGGCGCTGGAGAAGTGGCCGGTGGACCTGTTCGAGAGAGTTCTGCCCCGGCAGCTCAAAATAATATACGAAATCAACCGTCGTTTCTTGCGAGACGTAAACGTGATGTACCTGGGCGACAACGAGCGGCTGGAGAGGATGTCCATTGTCGAAGAGCGCCCGAAAAAACAGGTGAACATGGCGCATTTGGCGGTGCTGGGCTCACACTCGGTAAACGGCGTGGCCAGGCTGCATACCAGGCTGGTGAAGGAGAACGTATTCGCCGACTTTGTCGAAATGTTTCCGCAAAAGTTCAACAACAAGACGAACGGCATAACCCCCCGCCGGTGGCTGCTGGCAGCAAATCCCGGACTGTCGGAGCTGATAAACGAAAAGGTGGGTAAAGACTGGCCGAAGAAACTGAACAAGCTCGTGGAACTGGAGAAGTATGTCGAAGACGAGGATTTCAGGAGAAGGTTCAGGGAAATCAAGTATCAGAACAAGCAGAAACTCGCGGAAGAAACATACGCGCTGACCGGAGTACACGTGGACCCTTCTTCGATTTTTGATGTGCAGGTGAAGCGCATCCACCAGTACAAGCGGCAGATTTTGAACGTATTGCACGTCATATCCTGCTGGCTGCGCCTGAAGCGCGACCCCGGCTACCACATGCACCCGCGTACTTTCTTCTTCGGCGGCAAGGCCGCTCCCAGCTACCACATGGCCAAGCTGACCGTCAGGCTTATCTGCCACGTGGCACAGATGGTAAACGGCGACGCCGGCGCCAACTCCCGGCTGAAGGTGGTTTTCCTGCCCAATTACCGGGTATCCCTGGCGGAGAAGATATTCCCGGCTTCCGATATTTCCGAGCAAATCTCCACGGCGGGCTTCGAGGCTTCCGGCACGGGCAACATGAAATTCGCGCTCAACGGCGCGCTCACCGTGGGAACGCTGGACGGCGCCAACATCGAAATAAAGGACGAGGTGGGCGAGGAGAACATCTTCATCTTCGGACTCAAGGCCGAGGAGGTGGAAGCCCTGCGCCCTCGATACAATCCGCGCGATTACTACGAGGCGAGCAACCTTTTGAAGAAGGCCGTGGACCTGGTGTATGAGGGCTTCTTTTCTCCCGAGCAGCCCGGGCTTTTCCGGCCCCTGATGGATGAGCTGCTAAACTCGGACAACTACATGATAATGGCCGACTTCGACGCTTACGTGCAGTGCCAGGAGCAGGTCGGCGAGGCTTACGCCGACCGGGAAGAGTGGACTCGGAAAGCCATAATAAACGTGGCGAGGATGGGGAAATTCTCATCCGACCGGGCGGTAACCGAATACAACCGCGATATATGGCTGGCGCCGCCGCTGAAAATCACCCGCGAGGACAGACCAACCCCCGGAAGGGAAGTGGCGTCGAAGATATAGAGATGAGAGGGATAGGTGGGGTCAGCTTACCCTCTCCCACACCAGCTCGCCTACAATTTCGGTGTTCCCCGCCGGTATGGGGGCGGTACGGAGCTTGATGCGACCATCGTCCTGGAATGAATAGTACCTCACCTGCTGCCCGCCGACCCACGCCGGATTCAACGCGCCCTTCACGTGGTTGATTATCATGCTTTTTTCTTCGCGCACTTCGTAAGTGCCGAAGTAAGCCATGTAGCCGGCGTAAACGGCCTTTATATCATCCGGTGAGGGGTTGAAGGATTCGAGCGCGGGCCGGTCGCGCCTCATGATTTGCGCCGAAAAATTGCCCTTGTTGTCGAAAATGACCGTCCCCTCCGGGTCTTCCCCGTAAACCTTGAAGACTTTGCCCTCGGTGTTGCGAAACTCGTACCACACCAGCTTCCAGCACCCCGCGAACCTTTGCACGTCCATGATTTACCCCTTTTGCGATTCAGTCGTCTCCGGTATTTATGAGCATACTTATTTTGTTCCCGGGCCGCGTCCTGCCGGTTTTCAGCACAGTAAGGAACGCGCCGTGCTCCGAAAAAATGTCGCTCATCGGTGTTTCCCCACCGCACCGTTTGTATTTTTTCAATAAACGCGCGTGCCAGGTAAGCTGTACCGCCGCATCGCCTATGCGAAATAAAGTGCCGTGCTCGAAGCGTGATATGTCCACGCCACGGGTGAGTATGTGCTCGCCGTGTTCGCCGGGAGTTATTTGGTCGCAGGTGAGCAGGACGCTTTCTTCCGCCAGTATCCTCACTTGGAACAGACTTTGTTTGTGCGCATCGGCGTCGCCGGGGATGCCGAGGTCGCGCTTCAGTTTGGCCCCGCCCTCAACCACGGTTTTCGCTCCGCCGTAGACTTCGCCCGTACAAACCGCAACCACCAGGCCTCCCGTAGGCACCTCAAACATGGAAGTATATTAGCACATGTCATGAGAAGTGTTAAGAATTGGATTAAAAGTAAGCCTTCATCCAGGCGTAATATGAGTCGGGGTAGGAACCGAACTCGCTGTATCTTCCGCCCGATATGAACAGGTTGGCCGACCGGCGTGGGTTCCGCCACAGGTTGCGCCACGCTATTTTGAGGAAAGTTTTCATCCCGGAACCTTTACGTGTACCTCAACGCTTCCACCGGCTCGTATCTGGCGGCCTTGATTGCCGGCCACAGGCTCATCAGAAGCGCCAGGCCCAGTATTATACCGGAGCAGATGACGAAGTTGGACCAGGTAAGCTCGGCGTCATGTGAGGGTCTATTCCGAAGTAGGCCAGCCATTCCGACTGGTCGGCCAGGTTCAACGGGATTTTCGTGTTTACATATGAGGCAATGAATCCGATAATGTTGCCGAAAACGATGTACTGCTTTATCTCGGGCATGAACTCTTCCCACGTAAGCGTTTCATAAACTTTGGGGTCGAGCCGGGATTCTATCTGTGCGGTCACCTCGTCCAGATGTTTAGGGTCGGTCAACCTGACCGCCACGGTGGTGAGCATGTCATCGGTTTCGAGAAAGCCCGAAATGGAGGAGATGGGCGCGAAAGCGTATGCGCTACCCTTAATAGGGAATCTTGGACTCGACACGCGGCAGTGGCGGTCTATTGACAATGTATCGAGGGGGATATTATAGTTATTAAAGGTATATCGGGGATAGTTCAACGGCAGAACGCTGGGTTCTGGCCCCAGTAATCCAGGTTCGAATCCTGGTCCCCGAGTTGGTTTCGCCGGCTTCAGGATAATCGCCCCGTTGTAGGGCGTTATATGTTGTGGTCCCATCGTCTAGCGGTCTAGGATATCGGCCTCTCACGCCGAAGACACGGGTTCGATTCCCGTTGGGACCATTGGAGAAAATCAAATAGAAACGGTTGGTTGGCCGTCCAAGGGGGCGGTCATTTTTTATAGCGCCAAATTCTGTGGCCAAAATATGGCCAAAAAATTTTAAAAATTGATAAAAAATAACAGAGTCGGCCCTACGGAGCCGTCAGGCTCGCTCCGAGGCAGCTCCAATTTTTTTCTGGCAAGGGCGACAGGAGTGTCGCCCCTACCATTCAGATTTGTAATGTCCGGGCTACCCAAAGGTTTGATTAGATTTTGCCCTGGGCTTTGAGGGCGCCACGGCGATTTCGATGAACAGGTTTATCCGGTGGCTTGTGGGCGAATGTGAATCTTTCCGGGAATCAATTCCGGGGTTTCTATGATACCAAGGAAACCCAGGGTTTTAACCCGGGTTTGCCAGTTTGTGTTATAATGGCCCGAATAAAGAGGCGCATTCGTGGTGACTTTCAATGATAAAATCGCCATCGTAACCGGCGGGGCCTCGGGAATCGGGCGCGCCCTGGTTGAGGAGCTGGCGAGGCGGGGCGCTAAGGTCATCATCGCCGACATCCGGGGCGAGTTGGCCCGCGAGGTCGCTCACAACGTAACCGGGGCCGGCGGTAAGGCCAAAGCGGTCAACCTGGACGTAACCGATTACGAAGCGGTAAAGAAACTGGTCGAGGACACCGCGGCGGATTATGGCCGACTGGACTACATGTTCAACAACGCGGGAGTGGCAGTATTCGCAGAGGCCCGGGACGCCGTCTACGAAGATTGGAAGAAGGTCATTGACGTAAATTTATTCGGGCCGGTCAACGGCTCCGTCGCCGCTTATGCGGTCATGGTAAGACAGGGCTTCGGGCACATAATAAACACCGCCTCGTTGGCCGGATTGATGCCCGCCACTCACCTGTCCTGGTACGTCACCAGCAAGCACGGCGTTGTCGGGCTTTCTTATGCGCTGCGGCTGGAAGGCGCCGCTCTGGGCGTTAAGGTCAGCGTGGTATGCCCCGGACTTATCAAAACTCACATGTACTACAGCGCCACGATTAAAATGAATCAGGAAAAATTACTCGAGCGGGTTCCCGAAGGCATGCCCTGCGGTAAATGCGCCCGCGTAATTTTGAAAGGTGTCGAGCGAAACAAAGCCACCATCGTTGTGGGCGTTCCGGCGAAAATAGCGTACATACTATACCGGATAAGCCCCGGCATGATGCTCCGGCTGGGAGTGAAGGTCATGAAATGGGCACGTAAGGAATTCCGCGATGAAGGACGTAGTACCCCGCTGGGTGGCCCACCCACTGAAAGTGGGTGGGTTTAGGGGGAAAATAACCTCAGACCGGCACATAATTAACTTGTTCACTTCCCCGCTCGTCCGAGGTTCACCCATCCATCTAACGATGGATGGGCCACCCGCCATTTTGCGGTAGGTATGACATCCCGACCGCCTTTTGGAATATTTTTAAAAATTTTGTGCGCTCCCTTGCATATTTCTGAAAAAGTAGTATCATTAGAAACATCTGCGATGAGCAGTCTCTATATTTAGTCCGCTCGACAAACTCGCCTATTGCTCGAGGAACCGGCCCACAGGGGCAAAACACTGTCGAACAGATTACGGAAAAATTGGCGAATATCCGGCTCTTTTGTTCGAAATAACACAAGGAGAGAAGAATGAATATTTATGTAGGAAACATGTCGTACGAAATAACGGACGATAATCTGCGTGAGGCCTTCGAGGTTTACGGAGAAGTGGATTCGGCCAACGTCATCAAGGACAAGTACAGCGGTCAATCCAAGGGCTTCGGCTTCGTGGAGATGCCCGATGACCAGGCGGCCAATGCCGCCATGGAGGCTCTTAACGAGACGGAGATGAAGGGCCGCACCGTTAAGGTGAACAAGGCCAAGCCGCGCACCGACAACCGAGGCGGAGGCGGCGGACGCGGACGTCGCTACTAAAACGGGTTGAGTTAACAATCCGAGGCCCCTCCCGGAGATTGCCGGGCGGGGCCTTTTTTCTTTCATGGCCGGAAAATAAATCGGCGCGGACGAACCCGCCGTGGCCTTCGGAAACGTGTTGGTGAACTGAATTGACAGGTTCATACCGAATTGTTGAAAAACACGCCATGAAATTGTACACTTAAATAACCCTTGCATCCGGTCGACACCCTTTACAGTGAAAATTATCCGGCTGAAGAGGAAAAAGCGAAAAAGCACGGCTTCAGTTCGCATATTTGACGTTAAAGTCATGAATAAATAATCACGGAGGAAAAATGAAAGCGGAACGATTGAATCTGGTAACCGGAGCGTGCGGCTTCACCGGGTCGCGCCTGGTGAAGAGATTGTTGGAGGACAGGCAGAAGGTTATCGCCACCGATTTGGAAGGGGCGTTCGAGCACCCGAAAAACAGGACGATATTCAAAAACCTGGGCATCGATTTTTCCCACGAGAATTGCCAGGTTATTCCGTCGGACCTGACGGATAAGGAAAGTTTGCGGGAGTTATTCAAGCAGCCGGTAACTCACGTATTCCATACGGCTTCTCTGTACGACTATTCGGCGGGTATGGACATTTTAAGGAAGATAAACATCGACGGTTTTTACAACCTGGCCGATGTTGCCATCGAGCGGGAGGGGCTGAAGCGGTTCATTCATTGGAGCACGTGCGGGGTTTTTGGAAAGCCTTACACTGCCAAACAGGGCAAGAAATGCAACATACCCTTTGCGGAAGATTATACTTCTTCGCCCAAGAACACCCCGTTTGAGCAGGACGGGCCGGACGGCACTCACATCGTCAACGATTACTCCGTCACCAAGTGGAAACAGGAGCAGATAGCGTGGAAATATCACCGGGAAAAGGGGTTGCCGCTGACCGTGGTCCGGCCCGCTCCGCTTTACGGCCCGGGAAGCGATTACGGCCACGGCGGAATACTGATTACCATAAACAAGGGTCTTCTGCCCGCGATTCCGAAGGATTCCAGGAATTACATAACCACATCGCTGCACGTGGAAGACATGGTCGGCTTTGCCATGTACATCGCCGATAAGGATTTCGCGCTGGGTGAGGATTACAACATAACGGACGACAGCGTAATTTCCTACAGCGAATTCATCAGATACCTGGCCCTGCTGGTGGGGCGAAGGATGTACGAAATTCCCTTCATCAACCTGGCCCTGATGCGGCCCCTGATGATTTACGCCGCCAAAGCGTGGCTTTGGCTGGAGCAGAAGTGGGGCGTGCCGCGAGTGAGGGTTTTCGAGGTCGGCTCGGCGACTTACATGTCCTCCAGCTACTGGATATCCAATAAAAAGAGCAAGGAGGCCGGGTACCGCTACCGCTACCCCGACGTAAGAGAAGGGATGCGCGACACCATAGACTGGTTCCGCCGGGTAGGATGGCTCGATAAATCCTACAATCCGAAGGCCGCCTGGCACGAGTACATGGACTGAAGCCGGGGCTTCGCGCTGTGCATAAAAAATACGGCTCCCTGCTAAATCTGGGGACAATACGGGTTTTTGCCTCCAGTCGAGCTGTATGCCAATTTTCCTGCATCGACAGAAGAAGGCTGCCCTTAGATTTCCCCTACTTGGTTTTGCCGTGTAGCAGGGCCGGCTGAATACCGTGTCAAGTAATAAGAGTTTAATTTTTAACCGTGAGGGGGGATGTTGAAAAAGTTGGCGCCCGCCCCTTGCGTGTATCAAAAAAAAAGTATATCATTAAGGCATCTGCTATGAGCAGTCTCTATATTTAGTCCGCTCGACAAACTCGCCTTTTGATCGAGGAACCCGCCCTTTCGGGCAGAACACTATCGAACGGCTCTCGGAATAAAAATTGGCGAATATCCGGCGCTTTTGTTCGAAATAACCCAAGGAGAAAAGGATGAATATCTACGTAGGAAACATGTCGTACGACATAACCGATGACGATCTGCGCCAGGCCTTCGAGGCTTACGGCGAGGTTGACTCGGCAAACGTCATCAAGGACAAGTACAGCGGCAAATCCAAGGGCTTCGGCTTCGTGGAGATGCCGGACGACGAGGCCGCTCAGGCCGCCATGGACGCCCTTAACGAGACGGAGATGAAAGGCCGTACCGTTAAGGTGAACAAGGCCAAACCGCGCACCGACCGCCGGGACAACAGGGGCGGTGGCGGACGAGGCCCTCGCTACTAAACGTGGCTCAGGTTTTTAATCGCGGCCCTTCCCGAAGGTCTATCATCGGGAAGGGCCTTTTTTTATGTGAATTGTATCGAGCAATTTTATAACAGAAGATCTGTGGTGTGTGATATTATTTTCACGTCACCTCCATGCCATTTTCCTCGAGATATTTTTTCAGCTCCGGGATTTTTATCAAGCCGAAGTGAAACACGGAGGCGGCGAGCAGTATTTGGGCGCCGGCCCGGGCGGCTTCGACGAAATGTTCCACTTCCCCCGCGCCTCCCGATGCCACTACGGGCGCGCTGGTTGATTCCACCGTCTTTTGTATCAACGGTATATCGAACCCGGTTCGGGCGCCGTCGGTGGCTTTGCTGGTGGGCAGTATGCATCCCGCTCCCATGCCGGCCACCTTTTTGACCCACTCGATAGCATCGGCGTCGGTGGGTGTCCTGCCGCCATCTATGTATACCTCGTAGCCCGAAGGCAGGCTGTCGTTTCTGTCCACATCTATGGCCACGGTGACTTTTTCCGGGCCGAATTCCTTGACCATTTGCTCGATTACCTGAGGGTTCCGGAAGGCGGCGCTGGAGGTGGATACCTTGTCCGCCCCGGCTTCCAGGACGGCGGCGGCGGTTTTAACGTCCTTTATTCCGCCGCCCACCGTAAAGGGAATAGTGGTGACCCCGGCCACCTTACTCACCACCTCCAGCATGGTGTCCCGGTGTTCCACGGTGGCCGTGATGTCCAACAGGGCCAACTCGTCCGCCCCTTCTGCGCAATAGGCCTTCGCGCATTCCACCGGGTCACCCGCGTCGCGGATGTCCACGAAATGCACGCCTTTTACCACTCTTCCGTTCTGCATGTCCAGGCAGGGCATGATTTTTACCGACATATACAGGCCTCCTCTGTATTAAAAGTTTACAGGACCGATTCACTTGAATTGAAATATTCCTATAATTTTTTAACATAATACCTATGAAAAAGTTCCTGCGCAATAAAGGGAAGCTATGCTTGGACAATCTGTCACCCGAGAGATTTGAAATCGTCATAAACAGCATAGCGGACGGTGTATTCACCGTTGACCGGGATTTCCGTATAAACTGCTTCAACCGGGCGGCTTCCGAAATAACCGGGGTTTCCAGGGAAGAGGCGATAGGTCGGCATTGTTACGAAGTGCTCAAAGCCAATATCTGCGATACCGCGTGTGCGCTAAAATACACCATGGAAACAGAAAAACCGTTGGTGGATTTGGCGATAACCATCCGGAACACAAAGGGAGAAACGGTTCCGGCGAGTGTTTCCTCATCCCTTATCCGCGATGAGAATGGTAATATTCTGGGAGCGGTTGAAAGCTTCAGGGACCTTACGGTGGTGGAAGAATTGAGAAGGAAGCTCAAAAACGAATATTCGTTTCAGGATATTACGTCAAAAAGTCCCAAGATGAAGAAAATATTCGACGTGCTTCCATCCGTTGCCCGTAGCGATTCAACGGTCCTGATAACCGGAGAATCCGGTACGGGCAAGGAACTTATGGCAAAGGCGATTCACAATCTGAGTCTGCGGCGGGGGAATCCACTGGTAACGCTCAACTGCTCCGCCTTGCCCGACAGTTTGCTTGAATCGGAATTATTCGGCTACGAAAAAGGCGCATTCACGGACGCGGTAAAAGACAAGCCGGGCCGCTTTGCGCTTGCGGAAAAAGGTTCACTTTTTCTGGACGAAATCGGTGACATCTCTCCCCGTATGCAGGCGAAAATATTGCGAGTTCTCGAAGACCGCATCTATGAGCCCCTCGGAAGCACCAAATCGTTCAAAGCCGATATAAGGTTTATAGCGGCTACCAACCATGATATCGAAAAATTGGCCAAAGAAGGGAAATTCCGGGAAGATCTCTACTACCGGATAAATGTTATAAAGATTGATATTCCACCACTGCGCGAGCGTAAGGAGGATATACCGCTGTTGGCCGACCGGTTTATTCATAACAACAACATAACTTCCGGCAAAGATATAACCGGCATTTCCAGGGAAGCGATGTCGATTCTCATGAATCACGATTATCCGGGAAACGTGCGCGAGCTGGAAAACATCTTGGAACATGCATGTGTGCTCTGCCCGGTGGGTGAGATTCTTCTGGATTATCTTCCCAATCACCTCTTAAATCGGGAATCTTCTCATGGTGACCATGGAAGCGAGGCGCTGCAAGAGGAGTCCGCTTCGAGCATGGGGGAGATGGAGGCCAGGCTTATCAAGAAAGCTCTCCGGGAAAACGAGGGAAACCGAGCAAGGGCGGCCAGGCAACTGGGTATACACAAAACCACTCTTTACCGTAAGATGAAAAAACTGGAAATTACCTCCCCTTATTGAAGTACATCGAATCGAGGAAAAGCAAGTCTCTTGCTTACCCCGATGTCGGCATATAAATAAACCTCAAAGCCGCAAAGCTCGCCCCTTTTGCAAGATGATGGGAAACTTGCTCTGAATCTTCCGGAGGTTTTCCGGGAGGAGTGAACAGGCAGCTTACCGCCCTTTCGTAGTAAAAGCCTGCGGCTTCGGCCATGTAAACGGCTTTCTCGCAGGTGTAATACCTGGCGCGCGAATAAAAGGGGTCGCCTTGGGCCCCTTTTTGGGCGTAATGTTCGGCCCACGGGCTGCCGGCGGGTATCACGCCCAGGACCAGATGTCCTCCTTTTTTGACCACCCGCCCGCATTCCTTGAGAACTTTGTCGGGCTCGGAAAGAAAGCACAGAGTGGTAACCATTAAAACACCGTCAAAGGTGTCATCGGCGTAAGGAAGCTCTTCGCCGAAGCCCACTCGCGTCAAAATACCGCGCCGGGAGGCCAGCTCCAGCATACCAGGTGAAGGGTCCACCCCTTCCAGCACTCCCAGCGCCTCTGCAAATCGACCGGTACCCACTCCCACCTCCAGCCACGTCCGGCCCTTTTCTTTCATCAATGTTTCGAGACAGCGGGTTTCCATAGTGAAGATAGTCCGGCCTTTTTCCGAGTCGTACCAACTGTCATACTCCTCGGGTCTGGTGTGAAATGGATTTTCCATATCCGGAGTTATTTTGTGTGACATATTTTACATCACCCTTAAACCTGCTATTTTTACCGCTCCTCGATGGTAACCGTCGGGGAATAGCTTTTCGCAATCGGTATAATCAAGTTGATTTGATTCGCAGCATTCGTATACCGTGGGCACCGTCCCATTTTCATCATAGTACTCCCGCAGAGAATAAATCACTTGCCAATGCTTTTCCGATAAGCCTCCCGGGAGCTTCATCTCGTAAGCCTTGTGCAAGGCGAAATCCTCGTCCCACTGTGAAGAGTCTACCAGAAACCCGCGCACATCCACACCGTAAATTTTGCTTTTGTATAGATTTATTCTTTTAGAGGAGTTCGCTTCTAACCACGAATACTTCACGTATCCTTCCCTGTATGTGAGTCCGCCGAGCTTGCAGGCTCCCCTTAAGTATCCCGATGGAAAGAGGCTTCTAAGCGAGGCCAGGGAAAGCCCGTTTTCCCTGCATGTTTCGTAAACCAGCGGGCACTTTCCATTTTTTTCGAACGAGCGCCTTATGTAGTAAATGACCTCCCAGTGCTTTTTGCTGAGTTTTCCCTTTATGCCAACATTAGGCGCCTGCCGGCGGACAAAGTTTTCATCCCACTGTTCATGGTTGAGAAGGAAACCCCGGTCATCAATCTGATAATCGCTTTCTGTAACCGAGCTGTATTTCATGAAAACCTCCCGAGATTCCGTTTGTCGTTTCCCTCCCTACTCCTTCGGTTAGCAAATTTTATTCCGTTTTAGTTTAGGAGGCTTTAACCCTCCGAATTTAAACTTATTCTTCCGTTTAAAGTAAAAGGAAACCGGGATGGGAGTAGCAAATAGCTACACTATTACCCCAAAAGTGAGTAGCAAAATGCAACCCTGCAAAGCCCTTTTAGGGAAAAGACCATTCAGCTACTACCGGTTGGCCACATAACTTGTTGAAATTAAAGATGTTTTTAAATATTTGACAATTCCGCCATTTTCGGCATGAGATATGCTGCGTATAATAAGTGAAAGCGATGGGTTAGCAACCAACATAAACGCATAACAGCATAGGAAAGGGGGTGTTCACAGTGAAAGTGGAAGCACAAAAATCGGGCCACGTGTTTCAGAGGTACATCTTGGACAAAATTTCGGAGAGGAGGGGAGAAAAAGTATTGGCGTTTGATCCCCTGGATGTGGTCGTGGACAGTAACGGTTCCTATTGGTTGTGTGAGAAGGGTACCCAGGAGGAAGACGAACTGGAAGAACGGGGATGCTACAGGTGTATAGAGCAATTCATTATGAAATGAATTGTTAACAAGCAACCACGTAAACACAACTAACAAAGCGGGCCTCGGGCCCGGAAAGGAGACAAGCCATGACCGTTAAAGAAAACTACTCAGAGGAAATTGAAATCCAAAAACCGGCAAGGCCGATGAAGGTGGTAAAAGACCAGAAGGGAGTACGGTGGCTTTGCGACCAGGATGTGGACACCAACAAGAACCTCGGGGAACAAGGTTGCTGGCAGTGCGGCGATGAACACTTCGCCATGAACAGGGACGATTGAACCGACCTTAATTTGTGGTTTGTGGTGAAGTTATTTTTTTTACTGGTTTATATATATGAGGAGGATACCGCCAGCGGCGGGGAGCGGGGAAAAACAAAAACTTCATCTAAAACGAAAAGTGGGGGGAGAAAGGAAATGAGGAAATGGCAAACTACGACATCGTCGTGGTCGGAGGAAGCGCGGCCGGACTGACGGCCGCTATTACGGCAAGACGTCACTACCAGAACAGAAAAATAGCCCTGGTTCGAAAAGAGGAGAATGTTCTGATTCCATGCGGCATCCCGTACATTTTCGGAACCGTTCACACTCCCGAAAATGACCTTATACCCGATACGCCTCTGGAACAGAACGATATCTCCCTGCATGTGGACACTGTGGAGGAGGTCGACCGGGACAATCACTTGCTAAAAACGGCAAACGGCGACCAAATAGGCTACGAAAAACTCATTCTCGCTACCGGTTCCTCGCCCATTGTTCCACCCTTCCCCGGTGTGGAAAAAGAAAACGTTTACTGTGTCCACAAGGATGTCAGTTATTTGAACAAAATTCTCGAAACCGTGGACTGCTGTGAAAATCTTGTCATTATCGGGTGCGGTTTTATCGGGGTGGAATTCGCTGAAGAAATCAAGAAAAGAAGACCGGACATCAATGTCAAAATAGTGGAAATGCTCAACAATTGCCTTCAGCTTGTTTTTGACGAGGAGTTCAGTCGCAAGGCGGAAGAAACTCTGAGAGAAGAAAAAGTGGAGCTTCTTTTGGATGAAAAGGTCAAATCCTTCAAAGGAAACGACAAAATCGAAAGCGTCGAACTTGAAAGCGGCAAAAGCATAAAAGCCGACGTCGCACTTTTGGGTATTGGGGCTGCCGCGAACAAGGATGTCGCTGAAAAAGCCGGCCTGGAAATCGGGCCTACAAAGGGGATTAAGGTCAATCGCTACATGCAGACCACTGACAATGACATATTCGCCTGCGGTGATTGCGCCGAAAAGGTCTCTTTCTTCGACGGCGAGCCTTCCGGCTTGAAACTGGCCTCGATTGCAGCCATGGAAGCCAGGATTGCCGGAGCGAACCTTTATCATCCCCGCCGGGTCAACAACGGCGTGGTGGGTGTCTTTTCCACCATACTGGGGGACACCGCGTTCGCAGCGGCCGGACTTACGGAAACTATGGCCAAGGAGAAAATGTACCGCTACGTCATAGGGGAAGCGGAGGATATGAATTGCCACCCCGGTAAAATACCCGGAGCACAGAAACTCAAAGTCAAACTTATCTTCGAGCAGGGCAGTCGAGTACTTCTCGGAGGTCAGGTCAGCGGAGCTAAAAGCGGAGGCGAGCTTATAAATGCGATTAGCGCCTGTCTCAGTAAAGGCATGACCGCCGATGAGATAGCGACTTTCCAGACCGGAACTCACCCCGTATTGACCGCTTCACCTATCGGCTACCAGCTCGTTAACGCCGCGGAAATGGCGATAGCTAACTGCTTCAAACTTGCACAGGGTACCCAGACTATGGGCGCGGTTTGAGAGCATAGTAATTCGGGGATTGAAACCGACACATGAATGGTTAACGCCATGAAAAGGGGTGAGGAAAAATGAAATGCCCCTGGCTGCAAGGAAAGGAAATAAAGCGATGCGCCGCGGTTAAGGGGGCCGTCGTAGTAAGCTCCGGGGAGCTGGAAAAATTCTGCGAAAGCGAACGGTACAAAGAATGCCCCGTCTATCGGAGAAGAATGCAAAAGGGCAAGCCGATTTCGCAAAGAGACTTCTATTCGCTATACATACAGTTAAAAGGCAGTTCTCGCAGAGCGAGCTATTCGCCGACCTTCAAGGACGCTTCTTCTCTGTAGGCCCGCGTCGCCGGGATTAAAAGCATGCTCCCGAAACGTGGCGCGTGGACGGGAGCGCTCTTCCTTGCGGAAAGGAAAACCGGAATGTAAGATAATAAAAATATATCAGAAGTTCCGCTCCTTACTCCTCGATATAAAGGAAACTCTCTAAAATGGAAGTTGTTGAAGAAGAAACCGAGATACTGGACGAAGTCCGGGAAATACTGGAATCCAGAAAGGAAGACTTTCAAAACGTTATTGTTTTTCTTCAGGACGTACAGAATCGTTTCCGATACATACCGAAAGTGGCGATGACGGAGATAGCGAAGCATCTGGAGCTATCCCCCGCCAATGTGTACGGGGTTGCCACGTTCTACAATCGTTTCCGTTTCCATCCTCCCGGCAAGTATCATCTGCGGGTATGCATGGGCACCGCCTGCCACATCAAGGGGGGCGACAAGGTGCTCGACCAGTGGAAACGAAGGCTGGAGATTGAAGAAGGCGAGCGCACCGACGACGGAGAGTTCAGCCTGGAAAGAGTGGCGTGCGTGGGCTGCTGTTCCATGGCGCCGGTAACAATCAGGAATGACGAGGTAATCGGCTATATGTCCCCCAACACCGTGGACGGCATATTGCTGAAACATAATATCCGGAAAGAACGCTCCCAACCGTCCGATAAGGATTCCGAATCTTCCCCGGAAAGCGATACTGCAAAAAACAAAAACGAAGAATGAACCGTAACAGCCTTTCCCGGACAAGTTACGACAAGGAAAAACTTGATGGATGTTGAAAAGGCACGCTCATCTTTTGAGGCAATAAAAAAAGAAGCGCTCGAAAAATGGCAATCGCTTACCGATGAGAACTCATCTTACATAATGGTGGGAGCGGCCACCTGCGGCAGGTCGGCCGGGGCACTCGATATATATAACAGCTTTGCCGAAACCCTGGAAAAGCAGGGTATAGAAGCCCACCTCTTTAAAGTGGGATGCATGGGCCACTGCTACGCCGAGCCCATGGCGGTTTTAAAAAAACCGGGTTATCCACTAAGCCTGTACGGGAACCTCAACCCCATTATCGCCTCCAATCTGGCAAAGAGGTTGTTTCTCGAGGACGACCCGTATTTCGAGGTTTTTCTGGGCGCACTCGAAGAAAACGACATGTTTCCCACAATGAGCGAAATGCCCAGGTTCGGGCTTGAAAAAAGAAGAGTACTTAAAAAATGCGGACTTATAGACCCGGAAAATATACACCACGCGATAGCGAACGAAGCCTACCAGGGATTTATTAACGCCATCGGATACGGCGGTGACGAGTTTATTGAAATTCTGAAAAACTCCGGTCTCAGGGGTTTGGGAGGAGCCGGCTTCCCGGCATGGAAAAAAGCTCAAACCATAATCGAACAATCGGAGGACGAAAAATACGTGATTTGCAACTGCGACGAAGGAGACCCCGGAGCGTTCATGGACCGCACCATAATCGAAAGCGATCCCCACGCTGTAATTGAAGGCATGCTCATAGCCGCCCAAATAACCGGCGCGAATCAGGGTTTCGCTTATGTGAGGAGTGAGTACCCGCTCGCGGTGCAGATTATCAGAAAGGCCATACGCGACGCCCGGGAAGTCGGTCTTTTGGGGGAAAACATCCTGGGAAGCGGTTTCGATTTCGACATTAAGGTGTTCGAAGCGGCGGGAGCTTTCGTGTGCGGCGAAGAAACCGCTTTAATAGCGTCCTTAGAGGGCAGGCGAGGGATGCCGAGACCCAGACCTCCGTATCCCGCCATTGCGGGACTGCGCGGTAAACCGACTATGGTTCATAATGTGAAAAGCCTGGCGAACATTTCATTTATATACAACCACGGCGCAGAAAAATTCGCGGAAATAGGCACCGATAACTGCAAAGGCACCGCGTTGTTCGCGCTGGCGGGAAAAATAGCCAACCCGGGGCTGGTGGAAGTGCCGCTGGGCACGACCTTGCGGGAGGTAATTTTCGATATCGCCGGCGGCATACCAAACAAGAAGAAATTCAAAGCCGTTCAACTGGGCGGGCCGTCCGGCGCATGTATCCCGGAAGAGCTGCTCGACCTGCAAATCGGTTTCGACGTCCTGGCCGAAAAAGGGTTCATCATGGGCTCCGGCGGGATGGTGGTGCTGGATGAAGACAACTGCATGGTCGACACTGCCAAGTACTTCCTGGAGTTCACCCAGAAAGAATCCTGCGGAAAATGCACCTTTTGCCGCATCGGCACGAAGCACATGCTGGATAAACTCACTGATATAACCGAAGGCAACGGTAAGCCGGAAGACATCGATTATATCCTTAACCTGGCCGAAGACATCAAAGCCGGCTCGCTCTGCAATCTCGGAAAAACCGCGCCTAATCCGATTTTGTCCACCATCAAGTACTTCAGGGACGAATACGAAGCTCACATCAACGAGTGGAAATGTCCGGCCAAAGTGTGCAAGGCTCTCACCGCGTACTACATACTCCCCGACAAGTGCGTGCGCTCGTGTGATGCGTGCGTGGGCAGTTGTCCCGTAGAAGCCATTTACGCCAACTCGAAGCGGATAAAAGTGATAGACCAGGAGCTGTGCGTAAAATGCGACTCCTGCATGGGCTCCTGCCCGCCCGAATACGACGCGGTTACCAAAATTTCGCCCGTGAGAGAAGTTCCGCCGTCCGAGCCTCGACCGGAAAAGAAAGAAGCCGCGGAGGGCGCCGGAAAGGAATAAAATGTCCGAAGTAAACATAACCATCGACGGTAAGCCGGTAAAAGCCAGAAAGGGCGATAAGATACTTTGGGCCGCATTGGACGCCGGTGTATACATTCCTCACCTCTGCTCGGCCAGGGAAATGGAAGCCTCAAGGGCGTCTTGCCGCCTGTGCTTCGTCGAGGTGAAGGGATATAAGGCGCCGGTCACAAGTTGTACCGTTACCGTCGAGGAGGGAATGGAAGTAACCACCGAAACCCCCGAAGTGGAAAGGCTGGTTAAGTCGGCTTTTTCCCTGCTCATGTCGGTCCATCAACTCGAGTGCAAAAATTGCCCCGCCAATCGAAACTGCGGGCTGCAGGAAGTGGCGAAGAAAATGAAACTCCCCCTCCGGCAAAAAGCTCATCAGAACCTGGAGATGAAATGGCCGGTGGACGACAGCCGCACCGACTTCGGGCTCAATCCCAATCGCTGCATACTGTGCGGAAAATGCGTATGGGTTTGCAACCAACTGGTGGGCTGCAGGGTGTTGGACTTTGTCAATCGCGGCCTGAAGACCGTCATCGGCACGTTCGGCGATGTCTCGCTTGCGGAACAAGAGACGTGCGACGGCTGCCTGAAATGCGTCGAATACTGCCCCACTGGCGCCTTGTACACGAAAAGCGAAGAAAATGAAGTTGCCGAAGGCTGAACACCGGGGCTTCAGGGCGTAAGGCATGACAAAAGAAGCGGAAAGCGCGTATGTGCAGGCCAACGGAATCAGGTTTCACTGTTTAACCGCAGGAGAAGGTCCACTTTACCTGTGCCTGCACGGATTTCCGGAAACGCGCCATTCCTGGCGGCACTTGTAAGTAACTGATTTTATTAAGGCGCCTTTTGCCCGTCCGGGCGTTCCTTCAAAGAGCAATTCTGCAACGGCCTCTGAAAATACTACCCCCTCCGGCTTGACGGCATGAAACGTTTGATTCATATTATTGTATGAAACAATTGTTTTCAATTGACGGGAAAAATGCGAATGTCTCAGGAAAACGAAGACTTATCCACGAGAAACAGGCTGATTGAAGCTGCCGGGCAGCTATTCGCCGAAAAGGGATTCCGCGATACCACAATCCGGGAAATATGCCACATGGCCGATGCCAACGTGGCGGCCGTAAACTACCACTTCGGCGACAAGGAAAAACTGTACGGCGCGGTTATCAATCACATCCTGGATAAAATGAAGGCTCCCCTCATGGATGAAATCCTCGAGAGCGATGCATCCCCCCGTGAGCGGCTTTATGATTACGTCCGAGCCATGCTCAAGCACCGCTTCGATACCGCCCCCAAGGAGTGGGAAGGCAAGTTAATCGTAAGGCAAATGATGGAATCCAATGAGGCGGTAAGAAGTCGGGCGGCAGAAAACATCCGAAGAAACCACAAATCCCTTATGAAACTCGTAGAAGAAGTCCTCGGGAAAGGGCGTAGTCCTCTGACGCGCAAGATGTGCGCTTTCAGTATGGTGGGACAGGTTGTATTTTATTTGAGAACCCACGGGCCTCATTCCCCGATGCCCGATGAGATAAAAATTAAGCTGACCCCGGAGGCCATAGACGAAGTAGCCCGTCACATAACGGATTTTTCCTTCTGCGGACTGGAGGGCTATAAAAAAGGTGCTCGAAAAGTTCAACGGAAACCGAAAACGACTGAAAACCGAAACAAAAAGGACGTAAGACAAAAATAATTCCAGTGGTTCTGCGTATACTTATTTGGGAAAGTTTAACAATATACTCCGGTCGGTCATTACCCGGAACTTCCGGAAGGGTCAAGACCCGAAATGTAACGTAAGGCGTAGCGCTTGAAACAAAAGTATCAACAGAACATGCGCATATCAGTGGGCATAATTATACTGGCACTCGCGGCGCTTGTATTTTCTAACGGGTGCAATGCGAAGAAAAAACAACCTCAAATCCGCGCGCCCGAAAGCTTTTCCGGCTCCGGCGAAGCCGCCGTCCCGGATGAGTGGTGGAAAGCCTTCGACGACCACCGGCTGAACCGCCTCGTGGATGTCGCCCTTTCCGACAACTTGGACATCAAAACCGCATGGGACAGGCTTGACCAGGCAAGGGCCGGCTATAGAGCTTCCACCGCTTCCCTGTGGCCTAACCTTTCCCTGAATTTCAGCGCCACCGATTCCGAACAGATGGGTTCGGAGCCCGAAACCTCAACGTCCGACTCCCGGATTACCGGAGGAGAAGCCGGAAGCGCTTCCGGCGGCGAAGACATCTTCTATTCGGGGTCGCTTACCGCCGGTTACGAGCTTGACCTGTGGGGGCGCATCCGCTCCGGTCGAAAGGCGGCTAGGGCCGAAGTTGAAGCGGGGCGGGAAAATCTGATGACGGCGGCGATTACAATCTCGGGGGAGGTCGCGAGCACGTGGTACAACCTGGCTCAAAGACGCGCCGAACTCGAAATTCTGAAAGAACAGAAACGTGTTAACGAGGACTACCTGGAGTTGATGGAGCTGCGCTACCGCAAAGGCGCCGCTTCAGCCTCCGAGGTATTACAGCAAAGGCGGGAGGTTATGTCCACCGACGGCGAGCTGGCGCTGACGCAAATGCAGATTTTTCTGCTGGAGCAGCAGCTTAACATTCTCCTCGGCCGCCCTCCGTCATCGGAAATCCCCGTGGGGATAAGCGACCTTCCCGAAATGCCTCCATTACCGGAAACCGGAATACCCGCAAAGCTACTTGCAAGAAGGCCCGACGTTATGGCCGCGCGGAAAAAACTGGAAGCGGCCAACTGGCGGGTGTCGAAAGCCATCGCCGAAAGGTTGCCCACCATCAGTTTTACGGTGAGCGCTCAAGACACCGAGGAGGAAATCCGTTCTCTTTTCGACAACTGGATTTTGAATCTTACGGCAAACCTGGCCGCGCCGATATTCGATGCGGGCAGAAGAAAAGCGGAAGTCAAACGCGCCAGGGCCGCGGCTTCCGAGCAGCTTCACGAGTTGGAGAAAACCATGCTCAAGGCGCTCAAGGAAGTGGAAGACGCTCTGGCACGGGAGCGAAAACAGAAAGAATTTGTGGAAAGACTCGAGGAGCAGGTCGAAATATCCCGGCAGGCGCTGGAGTTGTCCCGCAGGAGCTATCTCAACGGCGCTCTCGATTACCTTTCGGTACTGGTTAACCTTCAAACCCTGCAATCTCTGGAGCGCAGGGAACTGGAAGCGCGTAAGAACCTCATCATGTATCGAATCAACCTGTATCGCGCTCTGGCGGGTAGATGGAACCTGGAGCGCAATGACAAAAAAGATGAGAAAAATGAAGCGGAGTAAAGGTGATTTCTCATGAGAAGCATCATCCTGAAAAGAGTGTTGCCTGTGCTTATTGTCCTGGCCGTCGGTATCGCGGTAGCACGGTTTCTTGTTGCGTCGAAACCCCGACCGCAGATTAAACCTCCGGAAGAAAAACCGACGCACGTGGAAGCACAAAAGGGTTTTCCGCGGGAAAAAGCGGTGGTGCTCGAAACAATCGGTACGGTTAAACCCGCCCGGGAGGTTGACATTATCCCCCAGGTGAACGGCAGAATCGAGTATGTCAGCCCTGATCTGGTACCGGGGGCTCTTGTGAAAGAAGGGGATGTGCTTATTCGCATAGACGACAGCGATTATGTTGCGGCCAAACAAAAGGCGTGGTCGAACGTCGAGCAAGCCCGCTCGAATCTGGCGTTGGAAAAGGGAAAGCAGGATGTGGCAAAGCGGGAATGGGAGCTTATGAATCCATCCGAGACGCCGGATGCCGAAGATGCCGAACTGGCTCTCAGAAAGCCGCAGCTTGCGTCGGCAAAAGCGCAGGTTCATTCGGCGTGGGCGGGATTCAACCGGGCAAAGGCCGACCTGGAGCGAACAACTATAAAGGCTCCCTTCGACGCCGTGGTATTGAGCGAGAGCGTGGAAGTGGGAAAGGTGATTGGCCAGCAATCGAAAATAGCGAGCCTCGCGGGCACTCATGCCCATTGGATAGAAGTGAGTTTGCCTACGAGCGAGTTGGCTTTCATAGAACTTCCGAATAAAGAAGGCGAGGGCGGTTCCAAAGCCACGGTGGTCCATGAAGCCGGCGGAAGGGAGTTGGCAGTGGCCGAGGGAAAGGTCATCCGTCTTCTCGGCGATATGGACGCCTCCAGCCAGATGGCACGTATGCTGGTCGAAGTGAAAGACCCGTTGTCCCTCGAATCCGAAGATGAAGATAAGCCGGCGCCGCTGATGATTAACGCGCGGGTCCAGGTCGAAATCAGGGGTAAAAAGATACAAAACGCTTACACCGTTCCCCGAAAAGCGCTTCGGGAAGGCAATCGCGTCTGGATAATGGACGATGAAGACAGGCTGCAATTCAAGGACGTGGAGGTTTACTGGCGAAGAGAGCACGAGGTTCTGGTTAAAGGATTGGCTTCGGGAGAGCGGATAGTTACCAGCGCCATAACCACACCTATCCCCGGCATGAAGTTGGCCGCCGCCGGTGAAAGAAAAGAAAGCGCGAAATGAGCGATGAAATTAAAAGAGGGCCCGTTGCCTGGATGGCCCGAAACCCGGTGGCGGCCAACCTGCTGATGATTTTTTTCCTGGTGGGAGGCCTTATCACCTCCACCCACATTCAACAGGAAGTTTTCCCTTCCTTCGAGATAGAGATGGTTACGGTATCGGTGGCCTATCCCGGCGCCACTCCCACGGAAGTGGAGGAAGGTATAATTCTCCCCGTCGAAGACGCCGTAAGCGACGTAGAGGACGTCAAAGAAATAACCTCCACCGCCTCCGAGGGTTCCGGCGTCGTCTCCGTCGAGCTGTTGACCGGGACCAACGGAAACAAGGCGCTGACGGACGTAAAAAACGCCGTGGACAGGCTGCGTACTCTGCCGGAAGAGGCCGAGCGGCCCAACATAAGCCTTGTTGAATCCAAAAGGTCGGTTTTGGAGATTTTCATATTCGGAGACCAGAGTCAGCATACCCTCCGTGACCTGGCTGAAAAAGTCAGGGACGACCTTCTTCAGAAAAAGAAAATCACTTCGGTGGAGCTTTCCGGAGTTCCCTCGCCCGAGATAAGCGCGGAAATTTCCCGCCGGGCATTGCGAAAATACAACCTGAAGCTGGAGGATGTGGCGGCGAAAATCAGGGCGTCTTCCATGGACATATCCGGCGGAAGCCTCGAAACGGAGGCGGGCGAAATACTGCTGAGGGTGAACGAGAGAAAAAACTACGGCCACGAACTGGCCGCCGTTCCCGTTCTGAAAAGCCGCGACGGCAGCACAGTAGTCCTCGAAGATATTGCAAAAGTCGTTGACGGCTTTGAAGAGACGGATGAAGCGGCTTACTTCAACGGCCATCCGGCAGTCACTCTGGAGGTTTTTCGCGAGGGCGACCAGACGCCGATGGAAGTCTCCGACGAGGTGCGCAAATACATCGACAATCTGAAAGATGAACTTCCCGAAGGGATATCGGTATCCGTCTTCAACGACCGGTCCGACTACTACAAGGAACGCCTTAATCTTTTGCTTAAAAACGCTTTTTACGGCTTTTTCCTGGTTCTGATTCTCCTGGGTCTGTTTCTCCAGCCACGGCTGGCGTTCTGGGTAACTTTGGGTATTCCCATTTCATTCCTCGGCGGGCTGCTGATGTTGCCCTCATTCGATGTAAGCATAAACGTGATTTCCCTTTTCGCCTTCATCCTCACCCTCGGAATAGTGGTGGACGATGCGATAGTCATAGGCGAAAACATATATACGCTCAGGCGCGGCGGAATGAACCCGATACGCGCTTCCGTCGAAGGCGCCCGCCAACTGGCGCTGCCCGTGGTATTGGCAGTGATTACCAACGTCATAGCTTTCTCACCGCTGTTGTTTGTCGAAGGTGTTATGGGAAAAGTTTTCAGGGTGCTGCCGATTGTGGCGGGGGCCGTTTTCGCCGTTTCGCTTATTGAAGTCCTTTTCATATTGCCGGCGCACCTGGCCCATTCAAAAACTACCAGGCCCGGGGGAATTATCGGTTATATCAGCGGACTTCAGAACAGGTTTGCAGACGGCGTGGAATGGTTCATAGCGCATGTCTATCAGCCGGTTCTTCGTGTCGCATTGAAAAACCGTTACCTTGCCGCGGCTATCGGAATATCGGTTCTTGTGATAGTGCTCGGTTACGTAAGCAGTGGGCGTATAGCAATCCGCTTTTCTCACGAAACCGAATCGAACCGGGTGGATTGCAACCTGGAACTGCCCGCGGGAGCATTGGCCGAAGATACCAAGAGGGTACAATCGAAAATAATAGAAGCGGCTCAAAGGGTCCTGGATAAGCACGGCGGAGAAGAAGTATACCAGGCGATAGCTTCATCTATTGGAAGCACGGGCAAGGGATGGCGCTTCGGAAGCGGCGAGCGTGGAGGAAATCTGGCAAGAATACAGGTGTATCTGGTTTCAGAGGATGAAAGGGAATTTACAGGCGCTCAGTTCGCTCGATGGTGGAGAGAAGAGACCGGACCGATTCCCGGAGTGGAGACGTTAACGTTTGAAACCAAGAAGCTCGGGCCGTCGGGCGGCAGACCGGTAAGCGTGCAACTCAGCCACAGAAACAACGACATACTTGAAGACGCCGCGGCAAAACTGGCCGCATCGCTGGAAAAGTACCCCCAAGCCAAAGACATAGATGATGGTTTCTCGGAAGGCAAACCCCAGTTCGATTTCAAGCTCAAGCCTAAAGCATACGGACTCGGTTTTACACCGGCTGAAATCGGAAGGCAGATCCGGTCCCGGTTTTACGGCGCGGAAGCGTTGAGGCTGCAGCGAGACAGGAACGAAGTAAAAGTAATGGTAAGGTTGCCGGGGTCCGAGCGCGGCACATTGCTCAGCGTTGAAGAAATGTTGATAACCACTCACAACGGCGGGGAAGCTCCGCTGGCGGAACTGGCTAAAGTGGAGGAAACCACCTCCTATAAACAAATCAATCGTATTGACGGACGCAGAGTACTCGAAGTTACGGCGGAGACAACCACGCCCGTCGCATCGGGCAAAATCCTTCGTTCACTACAGAATAAAGAACTTGTGCAGCTTCAGGAAACCTATACCGAGCTTACCTACGAACTCGGTGGCGAAAGGCGCGACATATCCGAGAGCCTCGGCAGCCTAGGACGCAATGCCATACTCGCACTGGTGTTCATTTACCTTTTGCTGGGCGTTATTTTCCGGAGCTATATCCAGCCTGTGGTTATAATGATGGCGATTCCCTTCGGAATTCTGGGGGCGGTTATAGGGCACATGCTTATGGGGTTCCACCTTAGCGTCATCAGCTTTATGGGCATCGCGGCCCTTTCCGGCGTGGTCATCAACGACAGTCTGATACTGATGGACTATGCCAACCGCAGGAGAAGAGAGGGCACTCATTTCTTTGAAGCCATATCCGAAGCGGGCGCCCGCCGTTTCCGGCCGGTCATATTGACCACCTTCACCACTTTTCTGGGCCTTACGCCGATGATATTCGAAACTGCTCCGCGGGCGCAGATGCTGGTTCCGATGGCCATTTCACTCGGCTTCGGAGAAATTTTCTCCACCATGATAATTCTGTTGCTGGTGCCGAGCTTTTACCTTATCGTCGAAGATTTCAGGAAGATTTTTAAAATGAAATCCGAGCCGGCGGAATCAATAGAATCGGGAGAGTACTATACGAACGACTGAACCGGTATATCGCCGCCTTTTAAAATCCTTCCGTGGAACTCAGATTCCGGGGATTTTGGTGCTTGACACTTACCGCATGTTTCCCTTATTTTAGGAAAAACATACGTGGAAACACGCACTTGAAGGATTGTTTCACGTTAAACACAAACACCACGGAGGTTAAAAATGTTCAAGAAAACTGTTTTCGCCATAGTTTCCGTATTTTTAATTGCCGCATTCGTACCCGAAACCGGAGAATGCAAAAAGCCATCGGACTATCTGAAAAATCAAGAGGTTAAGGAGTACGAAACCATCTCGTACATATTTACCGTCCAAACCGAGGGCGAGCAGCCCATGAAAATGGAGTATTACAGGGACGGAGAAAAGGAAACATTCGTCACCAAAGAGAAGAAAGGCGGGAAACACAAAACGCGGTTGAGTGTTATTTATGGGGAAACGTCGGTCTACATGGTCATGCACGAACAGAAGATGGCGATGAAAGTGCCCAAAGACAGCCCCATGGTTCAGCAATACTTCAGTCAAAGGGCTACTTTCGAGCAACTCCAGCCGGACTGGACCAAGTATGTAAAAAACAGGCTGGAAAACGAGGATGTAGTTATCACAGAGGAAGGGCATGAGAAAATCAGGGGCGTTAAGTGCCGGGTAATAAGAGTTAAGAACAAAAAGACAGGTTCCGAATCGGTATGCTACGTGGACAAAGATAACATCTTGCGCAGATGGATATATTACGGAACCGACCAGGAAAGAAATAAGGTAACCTACGATGTATTAAAAGCCTCTTTCGATAAACCCGTACCCGCCGAAAAATTCGAGGTTCCGCAGGGTTACCAAATCAGGGACATGAGCGGAATGATGCAGGGCTACCCCAAGTAATCCGCTTTTCAGAATAATACGGAATATGGGAGGACTCCTCATTTATGTGTGAGGAGTCCCTTATTTTCTGGCGAACAATCCCTTCACGAACCGGGATGCCCTTTCGGTGTTCCTTTCCACCACCAGGAACAGCGCCGGCACGGAGAAGAACGTAAACACGGTCGAAACCGCCACTCCTCCCATTGTAGCCGCCGCAATTGGAATCAGGAACTCGGAGCCCGTGCCTCCCAGCACCTGCGGCATAATGCCCGCCAGGATGGCGATGTTGGTCATCAGTATCATCCGAAACCGCCTGTCGGAGCCTTCATGTATGCACTCCTCCAGTGATTTGTCGGACGTTCGAATCTTCTGCAGGGCGTAATCGATTATCAGGATGCCGTTGTTGACCACGATTCCCACCAGCATGACCACCGCCATCATGGACATGATGTTTATTGTAAGCCCGGAGAAGAACAGGGTCCCGAACACCCCCACCAGGCCCAGCGGCACCGTCACCAGGATGGTCAGGGGATGGATGAAGGAGTTAAGAATCGCCGCCAGAAGCATGTAAGTCAGTATGACCGCCAGTATGAAGGCCATGAGTATGCTGGCCATGCTCTCCCTCTGTTCCTCTGCGGTTCCGGCGAAACGGTAACCGTAACCCGGCGGGAAATCTATTTCCGAGAACTTATCCCTGAGAATATTGACGTTCTCTCCCATGCTCTTTTTGGCTATGAAACTGCGGAGGTAAATGACCCTGCGCTTGTCTTTCCGGTAAAGCGTGGCGACGCTCTTGGTGCGCTCGAAGGCGCCGAGTTGTGACAACGGCGCCAATCCTTTCGATGTCCGCACTCGATAAGTTTTGAGGTCTTCGGTGGAATCGCGGTCGGTCTCGGCCAGACGGACGTTAATATCGTAGTCTTCACCCCCGATTCTCAACACCGAAGCATCCTCGCCTTCCACGGAATATCTCAGCGTGGTACCCAGCAACGCGTTAGGCGCCATGTAATCGGAGCGCTTGTAGCCGTTCGGATAAAAATGTACCTCATCCTTCGGCGGCCTGTACGTATTGAAGACGGCGCGGAAGTTGCCGGTCTCCATGGCCTTTTTGCGCATCTTTTCGCTCAGCTCTATCAGCTTGTCATAATCCGGGCCGTAAACGTCTATATCGAGGTCCGATTCTCCGGGCCCTCTCCTTCCTCTGCGGGTGTATATTTCTGCGCCGGGTATTCTTGCAAGCGGTTCCTGGAGTCGATACATGAGTCTCTCATCCGATATTTCCCTTTTTTCCTTCTCCACCAGCCGCACCTTCACTTCGACCTCGTCGAATCCCACGTTCTCCCCGCCGGCCTGGGAGGTATAGTCTTTCATTATATCATCCGGTATTTCCGAGGTAATGACGCCTTCGATTTGGTTTGTCACGCTCAGAGCCCTCTTATACCCGGCTCCCTTTGGAAGCTGTGCGATTATGTTCAACTCCCCTTCATCGCTTTCGGGAAAAAATTCTCCACCGATATATCTGACCGAAAACATGGTCAGCATGAAAATCGCAAGCGTTACCAGGAGGGTTATCCACGGATGGCGCAAAACCGGATACAGGGATTTCACGTAAGAATGGCGCACCCGGTCCAGAAAATTTCTCAGTGCATTCAAGGGATAATGCAACCACCTGGTTACTTTCAGCCTTTCGCGACCCTCCGGTTGCATCCCCCGGAAAAACACGCCGGAGAGCATCGGGGTGAGAGAAAAACTGGCCAACAGGGAAAAAATGGTTGCGAACACCACCGTCATGCCGAACTGGTAGAAGAACTGGCCTACTATTCCGCCCATGAAAGCGATAGGCGTAAACACCACGATGTTGGTGCCGGCGGCCGCCATAACCGCCACGGCTATTTCCGCGGCGCCTTCCGTCGCGGCGTCGGAAGCGCCCTTTCCGTACTCCATGTGTGTGGCTATGTTCTCCAGAACCACTATCGCGTTGGCCACCAGCACTCCTATGGAAATGCCCAGGGCCGAAAGGCTCATTATGTTGATGGTGAAATCAAAAGCCCGCATCAACAGAAAGGCCGATACGATGGAGGTAGGTATCACCACGACGGCCACCAGCGTTATCCTGAAGTCGCGTAGAAAAATCCACAGGATAAGGCCGCACAGCACTACGCCGTAAAAGATATTTGAAAGTGCATTTCTTACCGAGTCCCTGATATACACGGAGGTGTCATCAGCCACTTTCAGACTTACTTCGGCCGGCAGTTCATCACTGATACTGTCCAGCTTCCCCAGTATTCCGTCGGCGACCTCGATGGTGTTTGCGTCCGAGCGCTTGTAGACATCCAGCAGCACGCAATTTTCACTCCGGTAACGCACCACCGAGTCCCGCTCCTCGGTGCCGTCCTCGACCCTGGCCACGTCGGAAATCCGTATTATCCCGTGCCCTTGTGCCGGAAAGGCGAGGTTGCGAATTTCTTCGACACTTCTTGCCTCGCCTTTAAAACGAAGTCCGATTTCCCTGGTTTCGGTTTTTATATTACCGGCGGGGATATCCAGGTTCTGCTGTTCGAGAGCTTTGGTCAGGTCGGTGATTGTCAGGCCATATTGAGCAAGTTTGGGCAGCCTGGCCAGCACGTTAACCTGGCGGGCCGCTCCGCCGAGTATTTCCACCTTGGCGACCCCGCCAACCTGCCCGAATTCGTTTTCCAGGCGTTCGTCGGCAAACTCATAAAGGTCCCGCTCGCTCATGCTCTCCGAAACGGCGGCGATTTTAATAACCGGCATGCTAAGGGGGTCATACTTCGCAACTACCGGGTCTTCCGCGTCGTCCGGCAACTCTTCCCTTATCAGCTCGACCTTGTCCTTAACGTCAAGCGCCTTGAGGTCAACGTCGACGCCCAGCTCGAATTGTACTATCAGGTACCCGTAGCTCTCGTTTATCTCGGAGCGTATCTCATCGATGTCGCTTATGTTGGAGACCTCGTCCTCAATCTTCTTGATCATTTCGCTTTCGATTTCGACGGGGCTTGCTCCGGGATAGACGCAGATTACCTGGACTATGGGGAAATCAAGTTCGGGCAACAGGTCGACGACCATCCGCTGGTAGGAGACTATTCCGAGCACTACGAAGACCGCCACCATCATCACGGTGGTGGCGGGCCTGCTTACGAACGTTCTTATCAGCCCCATTACTCGTTCTCCCCTTCAGGAGGCGTTTCTTCATCGCCGCCTTCCGGTTTCCGGGGTCTGACTCTGGCGCCGTCTTCGAGCAAACTCTTACCCCGGAGAACGACCGGCAGTTCGGGGTCGAGTTCCTCCAGAACAATGTACTCGTCACCGACCACCACTTGCTTGATGGGTATCTTGTAAGCCCTCTCTTCCTTTACCTGGTAGACGTAGCTTGCTCCCTCTTCATCGGTAAACACCGCATCGGATTCGACGTAAATCGCATCTTCCGGGTGATATATCCTTACTGCGGCGGTGACGTATGTTCCCACCTTCAGCTCGTGGTCGGGGTTGGGCATCAGAATCTCCAGGTCGAAAAGCCCGGTATCGGGGTTTGCTCCCATGGTTACGCGGTCGACTTTTCCGGAAATGGTATTGTTTTCGACTAGCGCCTTGACCGGCTGGTTTTCTTTTATCTGCCGTGCATCTTCCTCGCTTATTTTGGCGATGATGCGCACGGGGTTTATGGAGGAGACTATCGCAAGGGTTTCGTCGGGCATTATCTGCCCTTCTTTTGCGTACATGTGAGTAATAACCCCGGGAATGGGGCTTGTCAGCTCGGTAGCGGTAAGGGCCTGCTCCAGGTCGGATTTGGCGTGCTCATACTTGAGCTTGATTTTCTCCAGGGCATCCTTCGGGACGGCGCCCCTTCCATAGAGTTCTTTGTAGCTTTCGTAATCGTCCTTGGCTTCGTTGTAGATTTCGCGGAGTAGTTGCACCCTTGTCCGGTTTCTGGGGTCTTTTTCCTCCAGAACGATTATGGAAGTATTTGCTTTCACCCGGTCTCCGACTTGGTATTTTATTTTTTTTATGGGAGCGAGGTCCGGCGTAGAGATTATCGCCTCCCTGCCGCCGTGTATCTTTCCCTGTATATCGCGCCACACCTCGAACTCGCCCTTGTGCACTTCTGTGAGCGCCACCGGGTAGCCTTTGCGCTCCTGTATGGTTTCCACGCCTTTCCTGACGTACTCGCTCTGACCGCGCGTGGATATGCGATAGAAAGCGGCTACGGCCACTGCAAGCACCAGGATTATCAGTGCAATTACCGTTCTTCTCATAACGTTTTCCCCTTGTATGGACCGATATTACGAATGCTTCCGCTTTGGAAGCAGCTCTTAATTTCATTTATTCAGGTTCGTGATACTCCCTTTTGTAGCCTCCGGGGATGATTCATTCAAAATCCTCTCAAACTCGGTTTGAAGTTTCTTCAGGATTTCAATCAAGGTTTCTCCCTCGCTTTTTGATATTTTACTGAAAACCTCTGAAAAAATACCGAGCATGGAAGACGAAGATTGTTCGATGAAGGCCTTCCCCGATTGCGCCATTCTGATAACCACCTTCCGTTTGTCCCCCGGGTGAGAGGAGCGTTTTACAAACCCCAGTTGTTCCAACTTATCCAGCGTGGCGCTCATGCTGGCCCGGCTTATCTCGATGTTTTTGGCAAGTTCCGCGGGCGTCGAGCGGTGCTCCGGTTCGTAGAGTAACTCCATCAAAACCAGAAAACCTGAGCGGGAAATGTTATAAGTATCTACGTGTTGAGTTACCATCTCGTGCAATTCGGAAATAAGGTCCATGGACTCGATTGCTCTCCTGAGCACCTTAATGTCGACTCCGCGAACGCCCCTGGCGAAATCCAGCCCCTTTTCCATCGTATTTTTAGCTCTCATATTTTCATCTCAATCTTCAAACCGGCGGAGGATAATCGGTGATTATTTCATGGGCCATGCGCACCCGGTTTTGTCGACAGGGGCAAGGGTCAAATATCGTTCCTGTAATCGCCTGATAAATTGTTAGCTGGCTAACAATTTTATCCTTTGTTTTGACAAGTGTCAAGCCGTGGCGGGGGTAAGGGTCCAAAATTCCCTGTTAAGGGTAGCGCACCTTGACCGCCTCCGGGGGTTTTATGAAATATGCTCATCAGGAAAGGCGGAGGTCTATTTATCCAAAAGAGGCCGTTGAAAACAGGCTTCAGGGGGAGAAAAGGCTTTTTTTCTGTAGCTCCCCGAGAATGTCTTTTCCAGACAAGGGGTTT